>SUYR01000029.1 GCA_015060335.1 Bacteroidales bacterium
GTCATCTTGATTGTCATTATGTATTATTATGCATACCCGTTCTGGGTACGCCTGGGGATGTCATCACCGATGACGGATAATCTGATGGTGCAGATCTACAGGTCCGGCACCTTGAATTCACAGGTCGGGGTAAGGGCGGTATGCCTGTTTTTCTGTCTGATGTCATTCGTGGTACGTTCCGGAAATTCGAAGGACTCCAGCTGGGCTGACATTCTCATTACTTTGATATCCGGACTGATCGTATTCATGGCATCTGCTTTTCTGGAGAATGGAGGCATGTTTCTGCTGGCCACATTCTCCGGATATATGATGTTCCTGGCAGGATCGATCCTTCTGGGAAGGAAGTTCCGCAGTTTCAACGCAAATCTCCCGGACTATTGGGATACATTCGAGCAGTGTGAGGAACTGATAGAGAATGATTTGAGCGTGAACATCCCTTTCCGGTACCAATATAATGGGAAGATACATGAGGGATATGCAAATGTGGTCTCACCGCAACGGGCGACTTTGATTCTGGGTATTCCAGGAAGCGGAAAGACTGCGGCCATATATCGGCATTTCATCCGGCAGATGCTCAGCAAAGGATATGCGATGTTCGTCTATGACTACAAATATCCTGACCTTACCCGAATCGTACTGAATGAACTGCTGGATAATTACCATTGTTTCAAGGTAAAGCCTAAGTTCTACACGGTGAACTTCGATGATCCATTGTACTCACACCGCTTCAATCCTATCCATCCCAGATATCTGACTGACCCGATTGACAGTACAGAGGTGGCGGAAATCATCATGAGCAATGTCAGCAGAGGAAAGGAGAAGAAAGAGGACTTCTTCTCTACTTCAGCAGTATGTTATATCGATCTTCTGATATGGTTTCTGAGGATATATGACGAAGGAAAGTACTGCACATTCCCTCATCTGATCGAGCTCATGGGGCAGGATTACAGGGATGTATTCGAGGTGCTGAAGCAGTTTGACGAGCTGGAGGTCAAGAGAAACACATTTGCGGATGCCATCAAGGACAAGGCATTCGAGCAGTTGCAGGGACAGATCGCCTCTGCCAGAGTTCCTCTGAACAGGTTTGCTTCAAAGACGCTATACTGGACATTATCAGGAGACGACTTCAGTCTGGACATCAACAATCCGGAAGAACCGAAGATTATCTGTGTGGGCAACAATCCGATGAGGCAGTCTATATACGGAACGACTCTGGCCATGCTTACTTCGAGGCTGTTCAAGACAATAAACAAACCCGGCCGGATGCATAGTGCCGTTCTGATAGATGAGCTGCCGACCATTCTTCTCAAAGGACTGGACCACCTTATAAATACTGCCAGGTCGAACATGGTGGCAACTGTTCTCGGAGCACAGGACAAGACACAGCTGGTCAAGGATTATGACAAGAAGGAATCTGATGTGATCTTCAACACGGTCGGGAATGTATTTGCCGGAGCAGTGAAGGGCAGCACTGCCGAGACACTATCAAAATCCTTCGGAAAGGAGGAGAGGGAGACACGGTCATATCAGGAAAGTGATATAAGCGACCACGTGACATATTCGTATCAGCTGAAGGACCTGCTGCCGGCCCATAAGATAGAGTCTCTTTCACAGGGAACATTCTGCGGATATGTAGCAGATACCTTCAAGCAGAAAGTAAATCCGAAGATATTCTGCGGCGAGGTCATACTGCCGCCACCGTCCAAGCATGATGAAGACATACCAAAAATCCTCAATCTGCCCGAGGACAAGATTGAGGAAGAAATCTCGAACAACTACCTCCGTATCAAAAGGGAGATAGTAAATCTGATTAGAGACGAGCTGTCAAAGGGAAAGAAATAACTGTTATTCCTCCTCTTTCACCCAACGCCATTCAAAACGGTAACCGGCTGCATTGGCCATCTTCTCCATTTCGGACATCTTGCAGTCATCTGACTGGAACCAGCGTCTCATGATATGACGGTCTACCTTGCACATCGCTCCCAGCTGGGCACCGGTGATGCCAAGTTCTGCCAGGTACTTGCGTATTCCGCTAAGTCTCGGGCCAGTCTGCATCTCGATAGGTGTCCTCTGTCTCTGAGGGATCACAACGGTAGGCTTCTTAGGGGTTTCAGGGGTATCTGAAGTCATTTTTTTAGGCATAATTATCCCGTTATTTGGTTTTCTGAAATATAATTCTTTTCTTTGCGTGGTATTATTTCATTACCAAGTGGTAAATAACGACAACCAACAAAGAGTAAATATTTACCAATAGGTAAGTATTACAGCACAAAGTTATATAAATTTCGATTAAATGCGATAAAATTAGACGAAATTTCATCAAAATGTTTGACAATCCGATATATAACTACCCGATTGAAGCCCTCCTTTCACACTTCGGTTCTCGTGAGGAAGGCAAGGGAATGTTCTATTCTCCACTGAGAGAAGAGACTTCTGCTTCACTCCACGTCAACCGGAAAGACAATGTCTGGTTTGATCACGGTGCAGGGATCGGAGGGACAAATGTGCAGCTGGTCATGGCCGTCAGAAAATGCAGCACCGAGGAGGCGGAACAGTTCATCAAATCGCTGGATCCGGCTTTGGCAGCCAAGACAGAAGTCATTTCCAAGGCAAGGTCACTTCCGACTACGGAAATTATAAAGGTGAAGCCTATATGGAGTTATTATCTCAAGCGATATCTGGAAGAAAGGAAGATACCAATAAATATAGCTGACAGATACTGCAAGGAGGTCATAATCAGGAACCATGTCAAGGGAAAGGACTACACGACACTCGGATTTGAGAACAACTCCGGAGGCTACAACCTCAGTGCACCGTACGGGTTCAAGTCATGCAGCAAGGGAGGCATCACAACCATAGACACAGAAGGGAAACGGACCGTAATGCCGTCAACAAGGGCTGTATCGATCTTTGAAGGGAGTTTCGACTTCCTGTCCTGGCAGGTACTGCAGAACGCAAAGACCCCCACGACGGATGTGCTGGTCCTGAACTCTGTCAATAATCTCGACAAGGCGACAGGCTATCTCAGGCTGCACGACTCATACATCTGCTTCCTCGACAACGACCAGGCAGGACGCAAATGTCTCGAAGACATCAGAAAGATGTTTCCCAACAAAGAAGTAAAGGACATGTCAGCACTATACTCCGAGCATAAAGACCTGAATGAAATGCTGCAGAACTGCCGGGGATACGACATCAACGAGATATCAATCAAAAACTCACTATAAACTATGGAAGAGAAACTCGACTACAGACTCACATATCTGACAGAAACCATCGAAGATATGAAAAGAGAGATGGTACGCATCAGAATGATCTTATCCAACAGCAGGAAAACCCACTACTCAAACCAGGAGGTGATAGACCTGCTTGAAATTTCTTCTGCAACATTGAAGAAATGGAGAGATCAGAAGCTGATCGGATACTCAGCAGTGGGTAACACATACTACTACACAGATGAAGACATCGAGAACTTCTTCAGGAACAATCACAAGAAGTCAGTATTCGAGACAGGTATGGACGACTAAATGAAGGGGCTATGGATGACAAGTTAGTTGTACTCACCAGAAGCGAGCTTGAAACGACCATCAATGAAGCAGTCAACAAGATAATCGGTGAGATGCAGAAGAAGGAAATCATAAACAAGGAGTACATCACAAGGGAAGAGGCTGCAAGACTGCTTAACGTTACGATACCAACTCTACACAGGTATGCCAAGGCAGGAAAGATCAGAATATATAAATTCGGCAGCAGGTCACTGCTGAAGACAGAGGAAGTAATTCTCGCAATCTCCGAGAACAAGATCATAAAATACGGCAGAAGCAGATACAAGAAATGATATATAAACACGACATACAGGCAGTTTTTGGAATGCAGAGATATTTTCGTACCTTTGCAGCGAACCCTTCGGATTCAATATCTGATGTGGTTATACAAATGCACTTCCTGTCCTTATACAAGGGCAGGATTTGCGTTTATAGCACCAGAACCAAATCCGGCAAAAACAGTTATACAAATAGTTATACAAAAGTTCGAAATCTGCCCGGCGAAAATTTTAAAATTTCCCGATTTTTGGTCAAAAATCACGACAGTTATACAAACAGTTATACAAATAGTTATACACGGATTTTGGGGGTCGAAAAAATTTTGAAAATTTTTCAAATCGGCCTTAGAAGTACCTGTATTGGCGATTTTTTAACGAGAAAAATTAAAAATTCTGAAAATTTAATTGCAGGAAGTTGCAAAACAGTTATACATATAGTGATACAAAAATCATCGTAAAACAAGAAAAAACCGCAACAGAAGTACTTCTATTGCGGTTTGTTTGTGGTGCCACCGGGAATCGAACCAGGGACACAAGGATTTTCAGTCCTTTGCTCTACCAACTGAGCTATGGCACCGTTTTCGTTTGGGATTGCAAAGGTAGACATTTTTTCTTTAGTTGCAAACTTTTCTTGGACTTTTTTATACTTTTCCTCAAAATTATTCAATTTTCTGAGATTATTCAATAATTTCGTATCTTCGCAGGATAGTCATAAACATGCAGAAAAGGAGATACATATCTGTAATACTGCCACTCAAGCTTGAGTGGCTGCCCTGCTATTGGACTGACGAAGATATCGAGGTTGGAGATAGGGTTACGGTATCGTTTGCAGGAAAGGAATACACCGGTGTAGTAGCCAGGACAGATGCCGTCCCTGATATAGCTGAAGAAAAGATACGTAAAGTCGGCAGGGTGGAAAGAGATATGGAGAGAATCCTCGGGACTGAGATTGAATTATGGCAAAAGGTCGCCGATTACTATCTGTGCTCAGTAGGCGAAGTCTATAAGGCTGCATATCCTTCAGGAAAAATCAATCTGGAACAGGCACGGGCGGAAGCCAGACGAAAAGTATGCCTCAACCGCAAGAAGACACTTGATGCCATCGTTCTAAAACTCGAGAAACTGAATGAGAGGCTCGAGAAGAAGACCTTGCAGGCGGAAAAGGCAAAGGACGGCACCAAGATCAAGGCTAAATGCCTCGAAGATATAGAAAAGATCAAGACTGAGATTACTATTGGTGAAGTTGCAAAGGAGGCGGCAGCAAGGAGTCTGAAAGCAGCTGAAAACGGCATTGCAGCATGCTATGACTCTGTTTCTATACCTGTAAATCTCTCTTCGGCACAGCAGAAAGCCTTCGACGGAGTTATGAATGGATTCCTGTCCGCAAAACCGGTACTGCTGCATGGCGTAACAGGAGCAGGAAAGACAGAAATCTATATCAAGCTGGCTATTGAAGCGCTGGAGCAGAACAGGAATGTAGTATATCTTGTTCCAGAAATAGCATTGAGCAGACAGCTCGAGGAAAGGCTGCATCAACATTTCGGAGAAAGGCTTCTCGTCTTTCATTCCGCAGAGAGCCTTGCTTCCAGACGCAACACAGCTGAGGTCATCAGAAACATGACAGCTGACAAAGGGGGATATATTGTACTATGCACGCGTTCCGGTCTTTTTCTTCCTCATCATGACCTCGGTCTTATAATAGTTGACGAAGAGCACGACAGTTCCTACAAGCAGGACTCCCCTGCCCCAAGGTATAACGGAAGAGACACTGCACTTATACTGAGCAGTCTGCATAGAGACTGCAATGTGATATTGGGCTCAGCGACACCATCACTCGAAGAAATCTACAACACATCAGTCGGAAGACATATTCTTGTGGAACTGAAGGAAAGATTTCACGGAAGCGAGGATTCAGAAATCGAAATCATTGATACAAAAGCGGAATGGAAAAAGAACGGCATGGTCGGAAATTTCTCAAGAAAACTAATCGACCATATCAAGGAGACCCTGAAGAATGAAGGTCAGGTGCTGATACTTCGCTCAAGACGCGCCTGGTCCTCAGTTCTGCAATGTAACGACTGCGGTGAGATTCTTAAATGTCCTCACTGTAATGTAAGTATGAGCTATCACAAAGTAACGGATCAGATCGTTTGTCATTACTGTGGACACAAAGCTGCATACAGCGGTAGATGTACCAAATGTGATGGACAACTGGCTTACCTCGGGTCTGGAACCCAGAAAATAGAAGAAGAGACAGCCATCTTGTTTCCTGAAGCAAGAATTGCCAGGCTTGACAGCGACAGTGCACAGAACAAATCCTACGAATCAAAGGTCATAAAGGATTTTACCAATGGAGAGATTGACATTCTTATTGGCACACAGATAATAGCTAAAGGGTTCGATTTCAGCAAGTTGAGCCTTGTAGCCATCATTGCAGCAGATACAATTCTCGGGATACAGGACTTCAGAGCAGACGAAAAGGCACTTCAACTCATGGAGCAACTCAGAGGTCGCTGCGGCAGAAGAGGGACACGAGGCAAATTCATAATACAGACATGCCAACCCGACCATCCTATATACAGACAGCTCACAACCCCGTCTGACATCTGCTCCGGCAACCTGATGATGGAACGCAGGAACTTTGATTTCCCTCCATATACGAGAATCATCGAGATTACTGTCAAGGATATATTTGAAGACAGGGTAGAAAGGATGTCTGCCCGCCTGTCAGAAACTTTGAACTCAAAACTCATGATGAAATCGTCTGTCACGCCACCATACAGACCGGTCGTAGATAAGATTGCTGACCAGCACATCATGAAGATCCGCCTTTCATTCAAAAAAGACAGAGAACTTGCATCCAACAAAGACCTTCTGAAAAGGCTGATAGTTTCCTTTGAAAAAGAAAACAGATACGACGGTCACATAATTATTGATGTAGACCCGTCATAAACTTTTCCCCACAACGATATTTATCTGATTGTCAAGCACATCGAAACGAACCGGCACCGTTCCGATAACCTCGCCATCAACTTCTGCCGGCGCCGAACATGACTTGTCATAAGGATATACGGAAATCGACCTGCTCTTCGAACATACGAGTTCAGGCACCTTCAGGAAGGTTCCTGTAAACAATCTTGGAACTTCGCGTGCAATCCTACATATCGACAGGTCAGGAATGATAGTCATATCAAGCAGACCGTCCCCCAGGACAGCTTCCGGAGTCTGTCTCATACCTCCTCCTGAATATTTACCGACACCGAAGGCCATTGACAGATAGGCACCGTCAAAGACAGTTCTGCCGTCACAGACGACTCTTGCCAACATCGGCTTTCTCTCCTTTATTGCCTTCAAAAGAGATGTCACATAAAGTATCTTACCTCGTTTTCCTGCAGACTTCTGGGCATTGACCCTTTCACACACTCGGGCATCAATACCGATTCCCCCGACATTCACCATATATGACACAGACAGCGCGTTGTCCTGATCATCCAGGATACTCACTCTCACTACATCCTGCGGGGCAATGATAGGATTCTCAAGCAGATCTACAGCCTTCTTGATATTCTTCGGAACTCCCGTTGACTTTATCCAGTCATTTCCTGAACCGAGAGGGATTACCGACATAGTAAAATCAGAGAACTTGAGCTGTGAAGAATTCCGTTTAGCCCAATCAAGATAGGACGCAATACCGTTTAGCACATCATGGACTGTTCCGTCACCTCCTACTGCAATGAATCGCCTGTAACCGGCCATGCAAGCATCGAATGTGATTTCCATAGCATTTCCGCTCCTTCCTGTCCGGTTGCCGTGAAACTCGATTCCCTTTAGTCGGAGTCTCTTCTCGGCCTTTTTCCAGCTGTCCGATGCTGTCTTAGAGGCCGCAAATACATTGATTACAGCAAACCATACATGTTTTTTGGATGTTTCGTCCATAATTTTGTTGCAAATAATGATGACGGTTATAGACTGTTGATAAAAATTCCCGACAAAAGTAACAATTCCCAAGAACTTCTGAAATTTTTTTGTAATTTTGCAAGGATTATGTCCTTAATAAAACGCATATGGGAAAAGTAATAGCAATAGCCAATCAGAAAGGTGGTGTAGGCAAGACTACCACAGCTATAAATCTGGCTGCATCATTGGCGGTACTTGAGAAGAAGGTACTTATCATTGATGCTGACCCTCAGGCAAATACGACTTCCGGTCTCAACTTCTCCCCAGAGGATGACCAGAAGAGGACATTGTACGAAGTGATGATAGGCAAGCTCGACATTTCTGACGCACTGATCCAGACCGAGATTGCCAATATGCATATGATACCGTCTCACATCAATCTTGTTGGAGCCGAACTTGAGCTTGTTGAAGCTCCGGACAGAGAGTCGGCATTGAAAAACGCACTCTTGTCGATAAAAGACAATTACGACTACATTATCATTGACTGCTCTCCTTCGCTCGGACTTATTACAATCAACTCGCTCACTGCTGCTGATTCTGTGATTATCCCTGTTCAGCCTGAATTCTTTGCTCTTGAAGGCCTTGGCAAACTGCTTACCACCATAAGGCTCGTTCAGGCTGGTCCTAACAAGGAGCTGACAATCGAAGGTTTTGTAGTCACCATGTTCGACGGCAGGACAAAAGTTCACAATCAGGTGTTGGGAGAGCTCAAGGAACACTTCGGAAGCATGGTGTTCAACACAATCATTCAGAGGAATATCCGTCTGAGTGAAGCCCCGTCTCATGGAAAGCCTATCATTCTGTACGATGTAATCTGTAACGGTACAACCAACTATCTCAACCTCGCAAAAGAGGTTCTTGAAAAGAATTGTTAACACATGAGCAAACAGCAGAGAGGATTAGGAAAAGGCCTGAGCGCCTTGTTGGGAACAGATGCAGACATAAGCAGCATCCGCAAACCTGTTGACTATGTAAATAAGGAAGTTGTGTCGGAAGACAAGCCCAAGACAGCTTCAGCTGCAGATATTCTGAGGATTCCGGCCGACTTGATAGAGCCGAATCCTTATCAGCCTCGTATGAATTTCAATCAGGAGGCGCTGGAAGAACTTGCAGACTCGATCCGCACACTTGGACTTATCCAGCCTATCACTGTCCGCAAGACATCATCAGGCAGATATCAGATCATCAGCGGAGAAAGACGTTTCCGCGCAAGCAGGCTCACAGGCATGGAAATGATTCCGGCATATATCCGTGACACCAACGATCAGGGAATGCTGGAGATGGCCATAGTCGAGAATATCCAGAGAGAAAACCTCGACCCTATCGAAGTGGCAATGAGCTACCAGAGGCTTATAGAAGAATGTAATCTGACACAGGAGCAGATGGCATTCAGAGTCGGAAAGAAAAGAGCGTCAGTTACCAATTATCTCAGACTGCTCAAACTTCCTGCGAAGGTGCAGCACGACCTGAAGGCGGGTCTTCTCAGCGTAGGACATGCAAAAGTTCTGCTCGGGGTGGAGGACAGACATATGCAGGAGGCACTCTGCGACCTTGTCATCAAGGAGGATCTTTCTGTAAGGCAACTTGAAGACAAGCTGAAGAAACTCACGGAAGAGAGGAAACCATCCGTAGAAAAAGCCGTACAGGATCTTCCTGACGCGCACCTGAGAGTTCTGGAGATTGTCGGCAAATATTTTGAAAACAGCATTAGCCTTAAACGTACTAACAGCGGGAAAGGCTCTATGACCATACATTTCAATTCGGATGAAGAAGTACAGAGGTTCCTCAAGGCTCTTGAAGACTCTGCATTCTGATTCACATTAGACATATGACATTTACACGATTCAAATATATAGCAGCGGTATTATTCTGTCTTGTTTTCTTTGCTCAGCGCAGTGATGCGCAGTTCAAGGAAGGGGCTTTTACACAAAGCTATAATGAAGCATCAGACACAACATCCAGAAGTGATACTGTAGCTAAAATGTTCTCGTTCAAGGAGTTCTTCGGAGGACTTGCGCACAAGAATACCATTAAAATAGGTACGATGACAGCCGGATCTGCGATTTTCATCGGAGCATCCCAGATATATAACAAGGATTACTGGAAACTTCCGATTGTATATGGAGGAATCGGAGCATTAGCAGGAACCGGAGGATATTATCTTCATAAATACAATAAGACCAAAAAGGTTTATGACAACTTCATGAGCCAGAAGGCGGCATACGAAAGCACTCATACCCACGAATATCCTTTCACAGCTCCAGCGCTTGACATGAAATCCAAAAAGACAGGAACATGGCTCATGGCGGGAGCCGGACTCATGTATTGGGGCACACTTCTGGACGGTGTCATAAGTTATCAGAGCGACAAGGATCCTGATCCGGGCAGAGCGACTATATATTCGATACTTCTACCTGGGCTCGGCCAGATATACAACGGAGAATTATTCAAAGTACCTATCTATTGGGGATGTCTGCTTGGATCAGTACATTTCCTCACCACATACAATACGAATTACATCCGATTCAAGAGAATACATAACGAAGCGACTAATCCAGACCCAGCAATTTCCGGAGAAGTTCCTATTTCGGGAGAGACAGCGAAATGGTATAGAGACGTATATCGACGATACAGAGACTATTCTATCGTAGCGACTGTAGCATTCTACCTGTTGCAGGTAATCGACGCAAATGTATTTGCTTACATGAACGACTTTGAGGTGGATGACAATATAACCATGAACATAGAGCCGGCCGTAATTATGCCTGATAACGCATATGCCCTACATCATTCAACCCCGTTGATAGGAGGACCAAATGCAGTAGGACTACGTCTCGGCATAACATTTTAATTAGGATTGAATATATAATGAAATCATACAGATTCATCGCAGTCGCAGCAGCGGCTGCTTTTATTGCGCTTTCATCATCTCTTTCGGCAGAGACTCCGCTTAAAAGATCCAAGATCAGCAAGGCCGCACTGAAGACGGAAAACACTGTTCTCAGGGCTGAAATCGATTCCCTTAAATCAGAGCTTGCAAAATATCAGGAGGAACTGTACAGGACAGACAGCATCGCCAATGAACTGCTCAGCGGCTATGATGAAGACGGGAACAGCTGTTCTGCAATAAACATAGAATACACCTCGGAAGTATCCGACAGTCTTCTACATATCTGGTATGCCCAAAAGCTTGTGTCAGAGGAAGAAATTGATATGGAAGGAACTGACACTGCAGCATTCAAGTCAAACATTCCCGACTCCGTCTATATCAGACGAATCGAGCAGATGAATTCATTCATCTCCCTTCCATACAACGATATCGTAAAGAACCATATTATAAGATACTCAGAAAAGATGCCTTCCACAATGGGAAAGATTCTTGGTCTATGCGAGTATTATATGCCTATATTTCAGGAAACATTCGACAGATACGGTCTTCCGGAAGAACTGATGGCTATGGCAATCATAGAGTCAGCCCTCAACCCTGTGGCTGTATCCAGAGCAGGAGCAAAAGGAATGTGGCAATTCATGTATTCTACAGCAAAGCTATACGGTCTTCATATTGATTCATTCGTAGATGAAAGACTTGATCCAGTAAAATCAGCCGATGCTGCAGCCAGGTACCTGAAGGATGCATATGGAATATTCGGTGACTGGAATCTCGCTATAGCATCATACAATTGTGGAGCTGGAAACGTAAACAGAGCAATCAGAAGGAGCGGTAGCCGCAAGTTCTGGGACCTATGGCCATTTCTTCCAAGAGAAACCAGAGGATACGGACCAGCCTTTGTCGGTGCACTATATACGATAAACTATTACAAGGAGCATGGCATTAAGCCTGAACCTATCCAGATGCCACCACATGTAGATACTTTCCATATCAACAAGATGCTGCACCTCAAACAGGTAAGCGAACTGACCGGTGCACCGCTTGACGAATTGAAGAATCTCAACCCTCAGTACAAACACGAGATCATTCCTGGAAATGAAAGAGAATACATACTGAGGATTCCATATCAATACACAAACGCATTTATCGACTGCGAGGATTCGCTGTACAGATATAAGTCAGATGTTTACTTCAATCCTACAACAATCAAGAAGATAAAGGACGGAGGTGACGGAGAAAGAATAGTATATAAAGTCAAGAACGGTGATTATCTGGGTAAGATTGCAGGTAAGTACAGAGTCAGCGTCAATCAGATCAAGAGGTGGAACAACCTCAAGAGCAACAATATCCGCGTGGGGCAGAGACTTATCATATATCGCGGGGGAAAGGCTCCTGCTTCAAAATCATCGTCCGGTACGGCTAAGCCCCAGACGACAGCACAGAAACCTGCTGCACCTGCACAGACAGCAGCATCAGGAGAATATCTCATATACACGATCCAAAGCGGAGACACATTTTACAGCATAGCTAAGAATTACCCTGGAATAAGCGCTCAGAACATCATGGATTACAACGGAATAGACAGTTCAAAGATTCATCCAGGAATGAAGATAAAGATTCCGCTAAAGATGTAAAAGAAACTGCAGCTTAAGCTCGGCTTTGCCGGGCTTTTTATTTTGTCGCATAAAAGGATAGGATGTATAAGATGCTCTCACATACAGGCTTCCGCATCTGGCAATTTTCCATGACACATATACGGATGACCATAATCCCCTGCCATAAAATGCAGGTACATTGAAATTCCCGGGAGCATCTCTTTCATAGACGTATATCCTGTCATCCCAATTATCGATCCCGAAGAAGCCTTGTCTCAAATACAGTCTGACAAGGTCGTCAAACATATATGATACTTCGGCATAGCCCAAAAGCCCAATCCCCTTGCTCTTGGATATATTGAAACGGCATGAATATTCCCAATCCCCCGAATCGACATTCAGGTCTGTCCTGACATCCGTTTTAACTGTCCGCTCCCATGTCCTTATTCTTTCTGAAATTCTCAGTTCCGTACAGAAGACATCGTTGATATGCCATTCCCATTTCCCCTGAGTCTTGATCTGAACAGCCTCTGCCCCCGAACGACCTTGAGGATGATAAACGACATCTGCATACAGGAGTGCGTCATGTCCGTTCTTCAGGACTTCCCCACTGACAGAAGCCCCATGCTCATCTGAAAGAGGTAGGAAGCGGGCCATGGAAGCAAAAGTGAAGTACTCACCAAACGATGTTTCCATTCCGGCGAGTGCAGCGGGTTTCTTCAAAACCCAGTCATACATAGTTTCTCCAAACAGATTGACTCCATCAACACATACGGAAAAATCATATGAAGATTTCATCTGAGGAATTCTGAAATCTCCTCCAGCAAGATCGGAGAAATGAACATAATGAGTGATGCCCATATGCCCGAATCTGAAATACCTTGTAATGTTCGCCGCCGGACAAATAATCATGCTATTCCACGAGACATCTATATCCTTCAAGTCAGGACTGTATGCAAAACAAGACAATTTCCACCTTTTAAGTCTGAAATCCGCTGCTACCCCTCTTATCGGATATGCCGAATTATATGAATATGAAGGAGAAATGCCCGTAGCTCTGCGCATATAAGACGAAGGTGACGATTTTACCGATAGAAATGAAGAATTCCACATACAGAGTCCTTGACCGAAACGCGCATTGAAATCTCCGACAAGAACTTTTCCATATCTATGAGTCCATGTGAATGCTGCCGAATATGATGACGGGGACCATCGAGGTGAATCATACTCCCGGGAAACAGACATGTTAATACTCATCTTTCCGTAACAAGAAAGTTTTCCTCGTATTGAATAATGCAATACGGGCGAATTCGATCCTATCATCTTCAATGAGGTACGTCCGTTCAACTCTCCACGCAAACGCTCTCCAGTCCTTTCTGTCATCACAGGTTCCAATACGATGAACGGTTTGAGGCTCTGTACCTTCTGGCTACCGAACCCATCAACTGAAGACAGTTCCGTCATAGACATTATACAGCCATGTCTTTCCCGATAATCCAGCAAAGATGCTATCTGGAATTGAGAGAACAATCTTACAGATTCCAGTTCTGAACGACTGGCCCTGTTGATATCAAGAGGATGCCGGAGAAGATATATCATATCTTCAAATTCCTCATGATCGGCATCTTCTGCATTCATGACCCCCAATGTCCTTGCCACCACATTGATTTCCTCTTCGGTCTGAGCCGCAGCACTACCACAGACCGATATCATAAGCAACCACATCGCAATACGCCTCATATCTCTCATATGTTTTCGAGCAAAAGTATGGTTCACCCCGAAAATTCGTGTTGTTTTTGCCAAAAACAACGTAACTTTTTTCTTTTATTTATGTTTTTCGTTAAATTTGTATGATGATATAAATCATTAACAAGTATTCCTATGGAAAGGATCAGACTAAAGGACAAGACATTCAAGACATTCATCCCTTACGAAAAGATATCTGCAGCGATTGACGCCGTGACAGACAGGATCAATGCGGACTTCAAGGATTGCGAGGATGTCCCCGTCCTACTCTGTGTATTGAATGGTTCCATAATGTTCATGGGCGAACTGATGAAAAGGCTGGATTTCAACTGTCAGATAATTTCTATCAAGCTCACTTCCTACGAAGGAACCAATTCCACCGGTAAGATCAGACAGGCACTCGGTCTGACTGCTGATGTCTCAGGCAGAAGGGTCATAATCGTCGAAGACATTGTGGACACCGGAAATACAATAGTTGCATTGAAGAAGATTCTCGCTGATGCCGGCGCTTCGGAATCATATGTATGTAGCCTCCTGATGAAACCTGATGCATATGACAAGGATGTTACAATCGATTATGTGGCGCTTGAGATTCCGAATGATTTCATAGTAGGTTTCGGACTTGACTACGATGAGTTGGGACGCAATTTGAAAGATATCTACATTTTAGATAAATAGCAATGAAGTATTATATTCTTTTTGGCCCTCCAGGTGCAGGAAAAGGCACTCAGGCCACAGCAATGGTTGAGAAATACAACCTTCACCACATTTCGACAGGAGCCCTTTTGAGAAAGGAAATCGCTGCAGGAACAGAGCTTGGCAGACTTGCAAAAGGACTTATTGAAAACGGTAATCTCGTTCCTGACGAGGTAGTGGAAGGAATGATTGAAAATGAGTTCAACACGGTCAAAGGTATAGACGGATTCCTTCTTGACGGATTCCCACGCACTCTGCCACAGGCAGAAGCCCTTGACAACATATTGAAGAAATCATCCGAAGAGGTGACAGCAACTGTTTCCATCATGATTCCCGATGAAATGATCATGGAAAGAATCAAGGGTCGCGCACTCAAGGAAGGTCGTGCTGATGATGCAAGCGAAGATATCATCAACAATAGAATCGCAACTTATCATGCTCAGACAGAGCCTCTTATCGACTACTATAAGTCTGCTGGCAAATACCATGAGGCAGATGGAGTCGGTACAATAGAGGAAATACGCGAGCGTATATTTTCAATTATGGACAAATTCTGATGGGAATTGTCCGTAAGATACTCGGAATAATAAGCAAGACTGTCGCTTGTATATTTGTCATAGCCTTGATGGCTGTGGCGGCAACAAGCTTCAGTCCTGTTTATCGTTTCGGACCACCTGCAAGATTTTCCGGTCCGGACATCTATAATCCTTACAGTAACCTCGACACTGCAAATTGCTGGAAGAGAGCTAATTTTCACACTCACACGCGTGTCGATGGAATTATGAATGAATGCGAATATTCCCCCGCCCAGACTGATCTGGCGCTGAGGAAATTCGGCTACGACATAATCACGTTTTCAAATCATAATGAACTGACCGTACACCCATACGACACATCTCTGCAGGTGAACGTATATGAACATGGATATAACCTCTTCAAATATCATAAACTCGTTTTCGGATGTGAAAGAGTCAACCGTTATGATCATCTTCTTCCCGTGTTCGCATTCCAGAAACAGTTTCAGATAGACTATCTGAGCAAGGATGCAGATTTCATACAGATCAACCATCCTTTGAGGACAGAAAGCATATCAAAAGGTCAGTTGGAAAAACTGTCAGGCTACCGGCTGATCGAGCTTGACAGCGGCAGAAGTACCGAAAACATATACTGGGACTGGGCATTAAGCGCCGGGCATTACAGTTTCGGGACAGCCAACGACGACCTTCACTATCCGGACAGGTCAGGGCGTATTGCTGTAAGATGCAACTTTCTCTGCTGTCCCGGAGCTACATATACAGATATCAGCACTGCCCTGCTGAGCGGAAACTTCTATTCAATGAGAGTACCAGACTATGGACATGGTGATTGGGATATCAAGTACGCAAAAAACAGACAACTGCCATATGTGACCGATATTGGACTGAAAGACAACACATTATACATTAATGTTTCACATCAGGCCGACAGTATGAAAGTCACAGGTCAAGATCACGTCACTCTCATTTCTGAATGCAATACAGACCATATCGAATATAGTATGAAGGAGAGCGATCCTTATGCACGTATTACAGTGTGGTTCCCCGAAGGAGAGGTAATATATACAAATCCGTTTGCAAGATACGACGCATCTGTATCCGATAATCCTTTCAATGATTCCAGAAAAGAAATCAACATATTTCTAACAATATTGTTCAATCTGCTTGCAGTCTCCATTATTGCAGGCTGCCTGTATGCATTATATAGACTTATAAGGAAATGAAAATATTCAATAAGGCGATAAAGCTTTCTACAGCCTGCGCCATAATGAGCATATTTACACTCGTAGCTTATCACAAGCCATTTTTCAGACTTGTCATTGACAATATCGAAGGCGGATTCAACGGAGTGATGATAACAGGAGGTCTGGCTGTAATCATGCTGGCTCTCAATTATTTCTTCTACTACCTTGTAATGCGTCCCGGAAAGATCGCCGGCAAATGTATCCTGGCATTCCTTTTTGTCGCAGACGCCATATCTTTATACTTCATAAACACATATGAGGTGTTGATAACTGACAAGATGATGGGTAATGTATTCAATACCCAATTTTCAGAAGCGTCAGGATTCTTTTCAATTTCCTTTCTCATATATCTGATATTTCTGGGTATCGTTCCAAGCGTATGGCTGTTTCTTCAGAAGATAGAATACGGATCATGGAAAAGATTTTTTGTCAATATAGGAATTTCTTTGGGAACAGTTGTAGTCATTGCGTTTGCACATATGCAGAACTGGCCATGGATAGACAGGAATTCAACCGAACTTGGAAGCGTGCTGATGCCGTGGTCCTACACTGTCAATACTGTCCGTTTCTATAATGGCGAGAAAAAGAGGAACCAGAAGGAAATTCCACTACCGGATGCTACAATCACCAACGACAGCAAGGACGTATGCATACTGATAATAGGAGAATCTGCCCGAAGACAGAATTTTTCGCTCTATGGATATGAAAAAGAGACAAACCCTCTGATGGCAAAAGACAGCGTAACAGCACTACTTGCAGATGCCGCAGCCACATATACTACTGCCGGAGTCAAAGCGCTGCTGTCGTATCAGCCCGGCGGTAAACTGTACGAGATCCTGCCAAACTATCTTGATAGGACAGGAGTGGATGTGACATGGCGTACAAGCAACTGGGGCGAGCCACCTGTACATATAGAAAAATACTACAAGGCAGGCAAACTGCGTGAAATGTATCCGGAGACCGACGGACGATATGACGGTATCCTGCTTGCCGGACTAAAGGAAGTGATTGAAGGCTCCGACAAGGATAAAGTACTGATTATTCTACACACAGGCACCAGTCATGGACCGACATATAACAAGAAGTATCCTGCTGAGTTTGAGATATTTACACCGGTATGTAACACGGTAGAAATGGCGAAGGTCGATCCTGCCGAACTGATGAACGCATATGACAACACCATATTATATACAGACTACCTTGTTCATACTGCCATCGAAACACTCAGATCAATACCCGAAAGACGCGGGTGCGTGATGTTTGTATCTGATCATGGAGAATCCCTGGGTGAGAACAACCTGTATATGCACGGCGTTCCGATGTCAATGGCTCCGAAGGAACAGATAGAAATTCCATTCATAGTATGGACATCAGACAACTCAGCTATCAAACAGTCAGATAAAGTAGGACAATATCACGTATTCCATAGCGTACTGGACTTTTTAGGAATAAGCAGTCCTGTTTTCAATGAAGACCTGAATATATTCGAATAATGCTGTTCATTGTCAACCCCATATCCGGCAAAGGCCGCAAGGAGCGTATTATTGCCCATCTTAAAAAGAAAGGGCTGGAGGTAGTCTGCACTGAGTACGCAGGTCATGCCGAGAAAATTGCAAGAGAAGCCACTCAGAGGGTAATTGTAGCTGTCGGAGGAGACGGTACGGTAAATGAGGTGGCAAGAGGAATTGTCGGTACGGACAAGATTCTCGGGATTATCCCCTGCGGCAGCGGCGACGGACTTGCTCTGCATCTGGGATTAAGCCGACATTACAAAAGAGCATTGAATACTATACTGGAAGGCAAGACCACCTCAATTGACTCCGCTGAGATTAACGGGAAGGCATTCTTCTCAGTATGCGGAGTGGGATTTGACGCACTTGTAAGCGAAAGATTTGCAAATTCAGGAAAGAGAGGACTGCTGAACTATATTGAGCAGGGACTCAAGACATGGAAGACATACGTTCCGGAAAAATATCTTATAAACATTGACGGAAAGGAATGGGAAAACGATGCTGCACTGATTACCGTTGGAAATTCAAGCCAATGGGGCAATAATGCGAAGATCGCTCCCCTCGCCGACATAAACGACGGAATGCTGGACATCACAATTGTAGATATGTTCGGGAATGTAGATTTACCCGCACTCGCCTATCTGCTCATGACCGGACATCTGGACCATAACAACAAAGTTCACTGTCATCGTGGAAAGCACATCACTATAAGCAGAAAGACATCCGGTCCTGCCCATGCTGACGGGGACTGGTTCAATGCCGGGACTACCCTTGAAATAAAGATACTCCCGGAATCTCTTAATGTGATAATTCCTTAGTGATTACTGCATCTGCAACTTTTCCTCATCATAATTCGAATGATAAGCTGGACTTGCTGCCGAACAGAAAGGTTTCGAATATCTGAGTTCCATATCCTTCAGTTTGTCTATCATTATTCCCTCGCCTCCTAAAAGGCCTCTCGGAGCCTGAGAATGAATGATATATCCGCCACCTATATATAGGGTCACATGAGTGATATTCTTGTATCCGCCAGACCCGGTCTTACCCATGAATACGACAGTACCTGGTTGGAAATCTGAATCTTCCCAACATAATGGATTATAATCCTTGTGCGCCTCAAGACCATACCCGTTATTATCGAACCATTGAGACATCTCCCTGGTATATCTTTCCGGGTTACCGGCTACCACCGGCAGAGTCTCATTTTCCCTCATTCTCAGACATCGCAGAATGGCTGCCGGAGATACGCCTTCAACTGCCGGAGCATAATTGCTTGCAGCAGAAACCTTCATCTCGACTCTGATATATTCTGCACCAGCTGGAAGCGTAAACGAAGTCTTTCCCGTAAGTGTCTGCACAACTTTACCCGTACTGCTATATGCAATGACCTTATTGAACTTGTATTTTGAAGAGTTGGCCGACTCAAGTATGTGATTCTTTCCATGCCTGAGATATATCTTTCCGCTTCGGCACACCGTATTGTCGGAACTTGTTGTCTCTGCACCAGAACTGGTCAATGCACCCTGCCTGACATCGGTCCACTCAAGTGCATTGAAATAAGGTGTCGAATAATAATCCACTCCATTGATGACATAACTGACAAATGTAGAGCAGTCTATCCTCTTGTATCCACCATGCCCCTCACCTACTGTAAATCCGGTATTCCCGTCTCTATATCCCACATATGACCAATAATCCCACGGTTTATCCTTGGCAGTATTGCTGCAATATATGAACTCTCCCCTACGTTTCCAGAAATTATATGCGATATCCATAATATGTCTTGTAGCAAGATTGCAATCGTTCATATTAGCCATCAGCATATTAGTAAGGTTGATTATATCCTGCTCCTGATACACATCAGGATCCAGATACCCGTCCCAAGGGTCATATGGATCAGGACATGTGCAGGATTCCTGCTCAGATGAATCCTGCTGTTTGGGCAGAACGATACATGTACCATCATTGAAAATCAAGCTCACCTGCTGTTTGTCATTGATATCGATCTTCTGAAAGAATGAGTAGCTTTCTTCTCCTGCTGTTGACTGTTTAAGCTGTTGCCAAGTCTGAGAACCATCTACAGAAACATACCAGTAATCTGATTCAATCCTGACCCTTGGAACAAGGTCAGTACTTTCTTGCGTGGACAGTACCGGTATTCTGTTGAATATATCATCAAGCAGCCATTCTCCATCCAGAACCCAACAATACTCGCCGGTCTCAGTCTCCTTGACGCCTACACATGGAGTATATCCTTCTTTAACATCTGTCCTATGATATAATGTAACATATCCTGATTCAGTAAACTTAACCATACAACCTACATCCTTGCCATTATCCATTATCCTCATGACATCAGACACATATTCTCCGGAGTTAAGAGCTGAAACTATTGTCTGAACAGATGAAATATTTGCATTCATCTGATCGCAAAGGATATCAAGATTCTCTTGTCTGCCTTCATCCGCAATTCTTGCCCAAATCGCAGAATCATCATATTCATCACATGAAATAACAGATATCAGAAGAGTGGTAAACAGGAGTATTTTCTTCATAGCCGTCCAGATAATTTAATGACACTCCCCAAATTTCGTAAAATTATCCAAGATTTGCAAATAAGCCATAGTCCGGGTGCATCAATATTCAGCAGTAATTTGAAAAGAATGACTATCTTTGCATGTTTGTTGAAACAGATTCAATTAATTATGGCAGACAGCAATTTCATAGACTACGTAAAGATCTACTGCCGCTCAGGCAATGGTGGCCCGGGATCAACCCATATGAGAAGGGAGAAATATGTTCCGAAAGGAGGACCTGACGGTGGTGATGGCGGACGTGGAGGTCATATCATTTTAAGGGCAAATCCTCAGTTCTGGACACTCATACATCTGAAGTACCGCAAGCACATCATGGCTGAGCATGGGGCCTCGGGAAGCGGCCAGCTGCAGACCGGAAAGAACGGCGAGGACATTTACCTTGATGTTCCACTCGGAACTGTTGCCAAGAACGCGGAAACAGGTGAAATCCTTTTTGAAATGGTTGAGCCATACGAGGAAAGAATTCTCGTAAAAGGTGGTCGAGGCGGTCTTGGTAACAATAATTTCAAGACAGCCACCAATCAGACACCGCGTTATTCACAGCCAGGAGAGCCTTGCGAAGAAGGCTGGTTCATTCTTGAACTTAAACTCCTTGCAGATGTAGGCCTCGTGGGCTTCCCGAATGCCGGTAAATCAACATTGCTGTCAACTGTTTCTGCTGCAAAGCCAAAGATTGCAGACTATCCTTTCACCACACTTGAGCCTAATCTTGGTATTGTAAGCTACTATGACGACAAGTCGTTCGTAATGGCAGATATTCCCGGTATCATTGAAGGTGCGCATGAAGGAAAAGGTATCGGAATGAGATTCCTCAGACACATTGAGAGAAACTCCATCCTGCTATTCATGGTTGCAGCAGATCAGGATGACATAAGAGAAGGATATGAAGTGCTTCTGAACGAGTTGAAGGAATACAATCCGGAACTTCTGGTAAAGGACAGAGTACTGGCTGTGACAAAGTCAGACATGCTGGACCAGCAGCTTAAAGACGAGATATCGGCGACTCTGCCAGACGACATACCACATGTTTTCATATCTTCATTCACTCAGGAAGGAATCAAGCAGCTGAAGGACATGCTCTGGACTGCACTTCAGAAAGAGATAGTAATGGAAGAGCCGGCTACAGTGCTTTTTCCCGGTGATGACAACGAAATAGTACTGTAATATGTTCTGGCAAAGTGTACACCAGTTTGACCAGCAGCTGACGCTCACAATAAACAGCTGGTATTCGGCTTTCACAGATCCTGTCTGGGCATTCTTCTCAGACAAGATTGTATGGATTCCGATGTATGTCGCAATTGTCGCACTTCTTATCTGGAAGCTCGGCTGGAGAAAGGGGTTGGTAGTGATTGCAGCAGCAGGACTCACCTTCGGATTCTGCGACCAGTTCTCCAATCTGATCAAATACGCCGTAGGCAGGATACGACCCGTCAATGATGAATTCATGATAGCAAGCGGTCTGCATATCCTTGAAAGAGGAGGCGGTTACAGTTTCTTTTCGGCACATGCAGCAAACGCATTCGGACTTGCCTGCAGTACATTCATCGGGTTAAAATACGGATCTGACAAAAAACCTGCATGGCTGAAGGCTTATGGCGGCTGGATGTTCTTTTGGGCATTCATGGTGGCAGTCAGCAGAATATTTGTCGGCAAGCACTACCTGGGAGATGTTCTGGTGGGCATAGTAGTCGGATGTGCTGCAGGACTGGCATTCGGATATCTGGCACAAAGAGTGATCATAAAACACCTTTAGAGGTCACAAACTGTCAGTAATGGCCATTCAATCTGACATATTGTCAGTAAATGCAAGGTGGCAGATAATTTGATAACATGTCTCGTGATAAAAAGAAAACGAAGGAACATGTTGATCACAATAACAATAGCAATAGTGATTGCCCTTCTGTTCGGCAAGATTACAATAAAGGAGATTAAGAATTATGTCAGAAAATACACAGAAAAAGACCTCAGCGAAGAAGGAAACAAAGAAGGAAACAAAGAAGGAGAAGGAAATAAACAAGACCGAGGAGTTGGAAAACAAGATAGCAGCACTGGAGGAGACAATAGCAAAGGATAAGGACGACTACCTCCGACTCATGGCTGAGTTTGACAATTACAGAAGAAGGACATCACAGGAGAAGCTTGAGCTTGTAAGCATGGCATCGACTGATACCATAAAGGGACTTCTTCCAATACTTGACGATTGTGAAAGAGCGCTGAAGGTGCTTCTTGAATCAAATGACAGTGATGCTGCAAAAGAAGGTACTGAACTCATCTACAGCAAGCTACTTGGCTACCTCAAGAGCAAAGGACTTGAAGTGATTGAAGCTATGGACAAGACCTTCGACACTGATCTGCACGAAGCCGTAGCCCAATTCCCTGTAGAAGACGAAGAAAAGAAGGGAAAGATATTTGACGTAGTACAGACGGGATACACCCTTAACGGGAAAGTAATCAGATATGCAAAAGTCGTTGTAGGAATATAGCAGATAAATTTATGGCTAACAAACGAGACTATTATGAAGTGCTGGGCGTCGCTAAAGGCGCATCTGCAGATGAAATAAAGAAGGCATACAGAAAACTGGCCATCAAGTACCACCCTGACAAAAATCCAGGCAACAAAGAGGCTGAGGAGAAATTCAAGGAGGCTGCTGAAGCATATTCTGTACTTAGCGATCCTGACAAGAAAGCAAAATATGACCAGTTCGGTCATGCCGGAGTAGATGGTGCTGCTCCTGACTTCAGCGGAGGATTCGGAGACCTTAACGACATACTTAACGATCTGTTCGGAGGCGGATTCGGAGGCTTTGGCGGATTCGGAGGCTTCGGAGGAGGACGTTCGGGACGTCAGCAGCAGAAAGTTTATAGAGGAAGAGACATCAGAGTACGAGTAAAGCTCACCCTCGAGGAAATTGCAAAAGGCGTTCAGAAAGAGATAAGTATCGAAAAGAGCGTTCCATGTCCTGACTGCGGAGGAAGAGGAGCAAGAAACAGTTCTGACATAAAGACTTGTCCGGCATGTAACGGAACAGGTCAGGTTCAGAGGGTTGTAAACAGCATTTTCGGACAGACCGTAACATACTCTACATGTCAGCAGTGCGGTGGAGAAGGCAAGATAATCAGCAATCCATGCCGTACATGCGGAGGAAGTGGTCTTATACGCAAACGTGAGACTATCAAGGTGACGATACCTCCTGGAGTTGAAGCCGGAATGCAGCTTACAGTACACGGAGAAGGCCATGCAGCCAAGAACAACGGCATCAACGGAGATCTTCTCGTAGTAATCGAGGAACAGGAGCATCCAAATCTAAAACGCGAAGGCAACAACCTCTACTACACCAAGGTAATATCAATACCGGAGGCTATCCTCGGCGCAGAAGTGGAAGTACCATGCCTTGACGGCACATACAAAGTCAAGGTAGATCCCGGCACCCAATCCGGCAGTGTAGTCAGACTCAGAGGAAAAGGTCTTCCTACAGTAAACGGCTATGGAGGCACAGGAGATCTATATATAAAGTTTGCAGTATGGATTCCTAAGAAACTTGGCAAGGAAGATAAAGAGATTGTCGAATCCCTCAAGAAGTCAGAAGGTTTCAAACCCAATCCTACAAAAGAAGACAAAAGTTTCTTCGACAGACTGAAAGATCTGTTCTAAAATACAGACAGGTGGCAATCGCCACCTGTTTTTTATTTCTTATAATAACCAGCATATAAAATCAAGGTCAAGTACTAAGAAAGCGACGCCTATGGCAACTATTAAAATTAGTTTGAAAACTAAAAAAAACAGTTGCATAAAAAGAAAATATAGTTACCTTTGTTGCACTAACAGATGATGACATGAAGAAACTTACAAGAAAAGAGGAAGAAATCATGAACCACTTCTGGGATAAGGGAGCAATGTTCGTGAGGGAACTTCTGGAAATTTACCCGGAACCGAAGCCACATTTCAATACACTATCTACGATGGTGAGGACGCTTGAAGCCAACGGGTATGTGAATCATAAAGCTTACGGAAGCACATATCAGTACTATCCGGTCGTGAGCCGCGAGGAATATGCAGGATCCTCCTTCAAAGGTATTGTAAGCAGCTATTTCAACAACTCCTATCTCAATGCCGTTTCATCTCTTGTAAAGGAGGAGAAAATTACTGTAGATGAGTTGAAGGAGCTGATCGACAAGATAGAGAAAGGCAAATAGACCCCCATCTGGTCGGGGATGATCAAATAATGTCATTGCCGGCGTGACCGGCAATCTAAATCATATGATATGACGGAATTTCTGATATATCAGGGTAAGACAGCAGTCATACTTGCGGTATTCTATATGTTCTACCGCTTGCTGCTGAGCAAGGATACATTTCATCGTTTCAACAGAATCATCCTTCTCGGAACAGCTGCACTTTCATTCGTACTTCCGCTATGCGTCATAACAATCCATAAAGTTGTGACGATTCCAGCGGTTCAGTCAACTCCCCAACTGACAGAGAATGCTACGATTGGAACGATCGCAGAGGTCACTGAAGTTTCTGAACCAATATGGCCATATGTATTGTGCGCCATTTTTGTCCTTGGAGCATTTGGAGTGCTTGCCATGACCATAATATCCATCGCAAAAGTGATCGGCATAATCCGCAAAGGAGAGCATCTGAGTATCGAAAGTGGCGAGACACTTGTGATTTCAGATACAGAGGTTACTCCTTTCAGCTGGATGAAGTATATCGTGCTTTCGCGTGAGGATTATGAAAGCGGCTACATTCAGATTCTCACACATGAGAAAGCACATATCGCTCTCAGACATTCGTGGGACATCCTTTTTGTTGACATGATTACCACTCTTCAGTGGTTCAATCCGGCTATGTGGATGCTCAAGGCGGACCTTCGTGCCATTCACGAGTTCGAGGCCGACGATGCTGTACTTCGCAGCGGGACAGATATCAAGGAATATCAATATCTATTAATAAGAAAAGCTGTCAGCAAGAGCGGCTACTCAGTTGCTAACAGCTTTAATCACAGTACACTTAAAGCTCGTATTACTATGATGTTAAACAAAAAATCATCTCGTAAGGGTGCCTGGAAGGCTCTCTACGTCATTCCTCTCGTAGGAATCTCTCTCGCGGCAACTGCCGAGACAAAGGTAAACTACCAGTATGAACCTATGGAACCTCTAAAGGCTCGTGTCGTCGAGGTCCATGACACTACGGATGTCAAAGTTATTAAAATTTCCAATGAATCACAAGCACATATCCCTATTGTAGGTGTTTATGGTGCAATTCCGGCAGATGATCAGTATTTCGAAAAGCTGGCAGAAAAGGTAAAGGTAATACTCGACAATGCAGGTGCAAACCCGAACGACAGGCCGACCTATATCATTGACGGTCAGGTTCAAGGAGATGATTTTGACATAAACTGTCTGAATCCGGATTTCATAGGAAAGGTCGAAGTCTGGTCACCAGAAAATGCGGAGAAAGAGTTCGGAGAAAAAGGCAAGAAAGGAGTCATATCAATTACATCGAAGGAACCAGTGACCATTGATTCGACTGCAGATGGAAGTGTCAAGGTTCAGTATATCGCAGCAGATGGCAGTATGGAAAGCAGTGATGCTCTTCAGCCTCTTTTTGTAGTCGACGGACAGGTGATGCCGGAAGACTACAGCCTGAAAACCGTCAATCCGGAAGATATCGAGTCGATCAGTGTTCTCAAGGACGGGAAACAGACGGAGGTTTATGGCGAAAGAGCAAAGGATGGAGTCATCTACATCACATTAAAGAAGAAAGAGGAAGAAAAACCCGTCAGATTCATTCCGGTATCGGAGGGTATAGGAGACCTTGCGGGATATACAGAGTTCAAACTTTATAGCGACGGGGTTTTCGGCAAGGTCATTTCACGCAAAGAATACGAAAGTATACCAAACGAAGCACTTGCATATCTTTACGTACAGCATCTGGATAATGGCAAAAAAAGCCTGCATGTCTATACATTGGATTATAACTCGATAGTGCACTTGCGCAAATGCCGGAAGACTACTGATATAAATGACGAAAAGCTTGCAGGAGTCAATGAGGAGACAGTGATACTTGTGGACGGCAAATGGACAAACTTCGAGGGATATCAGAGAACGTTAAAATTCCAAAGCGACAAGATCAAAGAAATCGAATACTGCCTTAAAAAGGATAAGATAAGCATGATCAGCGTGATCTTCGACAGAGAATACGATGATGAAGAGTACACCATCAGAAACTAAAGAATGCAATTACTAATAAAGAATCCTGTCGAGAAATTTTGGAAGAAAAACAACTATTGAATATGAAAACAGTCAGCAGATTTATTTTGTGCATTGGCATTGTATGCATGTGCGCGTGTACAAATGACAGGTGTACAATCATAGGAAACGTATCCGGACTCGATGGCGAAGGATGGATATTGCTGGAAGATGTATGGAATGACTATAATGTCATTGACTCCGTCAGATATGATAATGGCATATTCAATTTTGATATTGACAAAGTAGGTTTTGAAACATTTGTATGCTTGGAATACATACCTGATGAGGATCCTGATGATGGAATGGATCTCAGAAGATTCCTGCTGGAGCCGGGCAATATTAAAGTAGAAGGAGGCCTGATGTCTGACAGATGGTCGGGGGTGATGGGTAGTCCAATGAATGAAATAATGGGAAAATATCGACAGGAAGCATCCGAATATTATAAGAATTATTCAAGACCTGAAGCAGTCGCAAAAGCACATGCATTAATGAAGGACATCTTCGAAGGAGATTTAACTGACGCATGCAGATTGGCTCTGATTGACAATCAGAGCATGTCCTATCCGTCTGTGTTGCTCCTAAATCAGATGGATAAATTGTCTGACGAATATAAATCATTGGAGAAGACAAAACAGTTGAAAACACAATTGGAAGAAAGAATGATGACTGAGCCTCAGGTAGATGGCTCTGATATAATTCCATACTATATTGATTTCACCCAGAATGACCTGAACGGAAAGCCTTTAAGCCTTAAATCAGTAGTAGAAGATCCAGCAAATCGATATGTGCTGGTCGACTTCTGGGCTACATGGTGCGGCCCGTGTCGAGACGAGATTCCGAATCTCATAAAAGCATATGAGATGTTCAAGGATAAAGGTTTGGAGATTCTGGGAGTGTCCTGTGATTATGATGTGAATGACTGCAAACATTATGTTGAATCCAAGGGCTTGAACTGGATACATGTCTGCGATGGTAAAGGACATACAATAGAGCCATGGACACTATACGGTCTTATCGGAATCCCGGATAATGTTCTGATTGATTGTAAAACAGGTGTTATCATCCGTCGCAACCTTAGAGAAGAATATCTGATTGAGGAACTCTCCACACTATTGAAATAATAACAGACTTTGCTAAAAGATATAATAAACACAATAATATGAAAAGGATAATTTTTATGTGCACGGTTGCAGCATTGGTGATTACTGCTTGCGCACCTGAAGAAAAGACCGTAGATTTCCCTACAGTAGATGCACCTGCCACTACCTCAATCATTATCGAGAAGGTCGAGATGACAGACAGTCTAACAACTCTTCATATGAGAGGTTACAACCGACCTGGATGGTGGATCAATGTAGTACCGGAGACTCACCTCGTAGCAGACGGAAAGACCTACGAAATGGTCGGAACAGAGAGGTGCGAACCTAATGTATATATGTGGATGCCGGCAGACGGAGATTCCTCATTTGTATTGAAATTCAAGCCGCTGCCATTAAAGACTAAAAGTTTCGACTTTATCGAAGGTGATGGCGACGGTGCCTGGAATCTTATTGGAGTTAACCTGACAGGAAAACTTGCATCAGCTTATGATAAAGGACTACCGAAACATGTCAAGCTCACTCCTGAAGCAAATATTGATATACCGGGATTTGTATATGATATGGGAGAAACTACGCTGAATATACATTTCCTTGGATATAAATCATCTTTGGGAACAGAGATCGATCTGTATGTCAACTCTGTTCTTGGTGGTTATAAAGACTATAAGGTGAAGATCGATCCATCAACAGGAGTATATAGAGTAAGTTTCCAGCAGTACGGCACAGGAGTGGGATTCATGGTTATGAATAACTTTGGTCTTGGAGATTTTCGTATAGGCCCGGGTGAGACTATTGATATTTATTGCGACCTTGCTTATATGGATTATCTTTCCGCAAAAAATAATCGTACAGAAAAGCCAATCATCCCGATAAAACCGATATTTTCAAAAGGAAGTATTTATGATTGTATAAACAACTTGCCGTTAGACGACGTGCAACCTCACACGTTCTTCAGCGATTTGGATGACATTTCGCAGTCTTATCTTATGAGTGCGGATGATTATACAGATCTTATTATTAAAAACTACCATGATGCTGTAGATTCATTGGATAAGATGACAATTCATCCTGTAGCTAGAGTTGTAAAGAGTGCGGAACTTAAATTAGCTTGTCTATATGAAGCCAATATGGCAGATTATATGAGACTAAGTGCGTATAGACGTGATAATAAAATTTCATATTCAGAGCCAGTTACTTTCAAACTTGACAATATGACGCAGAAGCATATCTCGCGAGTGACGGATTTGTTTGACATGAAGGATCCACTCCTGATGATATGCGAAAACTCACGACAGCTCTACGGGTTTGAATGTCCTTCTGATGATCCTCAGAAATTTGGAAATATCCGATACCTCAGAAAAGTAATTCTCAATAGTAAGGAAGCAGAAAACGGAACCTTATCAGATGAGAAACTTGCAGAAATGCGTAAATGGGATGAACCTTTCTTCTTCCGTATGTGTGAGGATAAGCAGAATAGGACTCTCGAAGCAATGGCATCTGGTAAGGACAAGTACGAGGCAACTCCAGATGTACCGGTAGAAAGACTTTTCGAGGCGATTATTTCCCCTTATAAAGGAAAGGTTATTCTCGTAGATTTCTGGAATACCTGGTGCGGCCCGTGTCGTAGTGCAATCAGTCATAACGAACCCTATAAGACGGGGGAACTTGCAAGCGAGGACCTTATATGGATATATATAGCGAATGAGACTTCACCTATAGGGAAGTATCTGGAAATGATTCCTGATATCAAGGGACTTCATTACAGGCTGAACGACGCTCAATGGAGATATATCTGCGATTATTTCAAGATTGACGGTATCCCATCATATGTTCTTGTTCAGAAGGATGGCACTTACGCCCTCAGCAATGAATTCCGTGATCACAATCTTATGTTAAAGACATTGAAGAAACTTTTGGAATAGCCACTATAGAAATTGACTAGAAATGAAGAAATTACATTTTGGGATAATCACTATCATAGCTGTACTGATGACAGCGAGTTGTCGGAACGATTTGGGTGCAGACTTTACTGTAATAGGTGAGCTTGATAATGTGGATGATGGTTATCAGATGTTGTTATTCAAAAGCAACCTTGACGGTTCGACTTCTACGATCGCCATTGATACTTTGGTAAATGGCCGTTTCGAGTTTACAGCTTCAGCTGAAACAGGAGTCCTATATCATATTGTCTCTCCACAATATGAAAAGTTTTCAAGCATGTCTTTAGACTTTTATGTGGAACCGGGGGCTGAAATCAGAATTACAGGAAAGGATAATCTTATAAAGAATTGGACAGTCAAGTCAAGGGTCAGGAATCAAAAGATATATCAGTCATATTTTGATCAGGTTGCTGACATATACATAGAACTGCAGCTTGTGGAATTTGAATATAGAAAGACCAGAGACCTTGATGCATTTCTGACTGAATCAAGAGCCTTGAATTCAAAGGTGGATTCAGTTTCAATAAAATGGCTGAAGTCCCAGAGGAAGATTACTGAACCGTGGATAGATCTGATGGTCAGGTCATCTCATGTGGCGAAGATGTTCAAGGATGAAAAGACTCTGATTGAGTTGCGAGGTATATGGGATGGTGTGGATCAAATATATAAGGATAATCCCAAGGGAAAAACAATAACCATGGCTCTGCAGCCACAAAGAGGGCCTCTCAAAGTGGGCGACATGTTCCCTTACGATACTGAGGTGTGTGATATACACGGGTACTGTCGCAGTCTGTCGGAGTTTAAGGACAAGAACTTGCTGTTATATTTCAACAGCTACGGATGCAAGCCATGTGTTGAAGCGAAGAAGGAATTGACAGAATTATCTGAGTCAATGAAAGGAATGATTGAGATTATCGGGCTTAATGTTGATGCACATAAAGTGTGGGAGGCGCGAGGTAAGGAGAATCCGGTCCCTTGGTATGACTTCAATGAAGGGAAAGAGTCTTATGGCCTGAATTGCAGGTTTGAAACCACGGGGATACCGACATTTGTGATCGTCTCCAAAGAAGGAAAGATTCTCGATATCTGGGCCGGATACAGAGACGGAATTATCCGTGAAAGAATTGATGCTATTTTGTAATGAGAATAAGTCTTAATATAAAGACGTTATTTCTGTCTGTATGCACCTTGCTGTGTGCGTGCAGACAGAATGTCGGGACCTCCTGCTGTCATTGCGAGTAAGAGGTTATTCTGATACGGCTATCTTATTCCAGGCTCTTGGAGCGCTGCCACGACGCACTACTTTCTGGCAAAACTCTTGCGTCGCGACAGAAAACCGGATCATTCTCAGAAATCCTTGTCACGATGCAAGAGTACACGCCAAAACTCCTGCGTCGTGACACATAGGGCTAAAGAAACACCAGATTGCTGAATTTCTTGAATAGGAGTCCATTCATTCTTAGAGCCACATGTCTGGAAAATCACTTATTTTCCGGATAACAATGGAAAAATCAGATAGCATGCGAGGCAACGCAGCAGGCAAATACGCCACAACCAGCGGTTATCAGCAAGCAGGCAGCTCAGCCTAAGGGCTGCTCCGCCTGCTGAGTGCCACTAGCCGAAATTAAATAGAAGTTCAAACGTCCAACAAAAGGGGCACACATTATTTGAACTGAAAATCAATATCGCTTGTGAGATTTTGAGCCAATTTGGAATCAAAATGAAAAAATCGGCATCATAGAATCTATGATGCCGATTTTGGTGACTCCGACAGGATTCAAACCTGTAACCTTCTGATCCGTAGTCAGATGCTCTATTCAGTTGAGCTACGGAGCCGTTGTGCAGCTAAGCTGCTGTATCCTTAGTCTTCGTTCTTAACGACTGCGACCTTCTTCTCCTTGATACGTGCCTTCTTACCAGAGAGCTCCCTGAGGTAGAAGATGCGAGCGCGACGAACTTTACCTACCTTGTTGAGTTCGATTGACTCGATGAATGGTGACTCTAATGGGAAAATTCTCTCAACACCTACTCCGCTTGCAACCTTGCGTACTGTGAAAGTTCTTGTGTTTGCTGAAGCTCCGCGAAGCTGGATTACAGTTCCTCTGAACTTCTGAAGTCTTTCCTTATCACCCTCCTTAATTCTGTATGTAACAGTAACAGTGTCACCTGCCTTGAATTTTGGGTAGCTGGCTACTGCCTCGTTAGCAAATGCCTGCTCTACTACTTTAATAAGATCCATTTCTGTATTAAATTAAAAATTTGGGCAACATTGCGGCCTTTTCACCCATCGCAAGAGGTTGCTTTGATTTTGGGATTGCAAAGGTATGAATTATTTTCAAAACATCAAACTTTTTTGAAAAAATCTTTGCAAAAATTACAGATTTTCAATGATCTTCTCCATTTTTACTCCTCTCGAGCCTTTTATAAGAACCACAGCACCGGATATATCCTCAGTTCCTATCCAATCTGCCAGATCTTCTGAGGTCATGAAATGCATTAAATTTCCAGTTTCTACGGATTTGTCCAAGGCTTTTCTAAACTCTTCCCCTACGAGACATATCTTCTGCGCACCGCATGCAAGGGCTTTTCCGATAATTTCCTGATGCTCGTGAAGAGAGTCATCTCCAAGTTCGAGCATATCACCAAGCATTGCTATCCTATAGTCTGCCTGTACGGTTGAAAAATTATCCAAAGCAGCAGCCATACTCGTAGGATTTGCATTATATGCATCAACAATCAAGGTATTTCTTTCAGTTTTCATCATCTGTGAACGATTGTTCGACGGCATATAAGCTTCCACTGCCTTGACGGCCTGGTCAAATGAGACTCCAAAATGACATCCCACACATAATGCTGCCATGACATTGTCTGCATTATAGCTTCCTACCAGATTCGTACTGATGATCCGGTTCTCTATTTCTATTCTCAGGAACGGGTGTTCGACATCAGAATGAAGTACTTTGGCCTGCTGATATTCCAGACCATATGGTAAAATCAAGGAATAAGGCCTCTCCGGATCGCTATGTAAATTCCTCTCATGTGCCATTGAGCACAGATGCGGATTATCCACATTCAGGAAGACCTTATCAGCAGTTCTACGTAAATAATCGTAAAGCTCTCCCTTAGTCTTCTTTACTCCTTCGAAACTGCCGAATCCCAATAAATGGGCTTTACCAACATTTGTAATCAAACCATAGTTAGGCAGAGCTATATCCACAAGTTCCTTGATATCACCCGGGTGACTGGCTCCCATTTCCACTACTGCAAGCTGGGTATCCTTATTAATCTTAAGCAAGGTAAGAGGCACACCGATACTGTTGTTCAGATTACCTTCTGTAGCCGTAACGTTATATTTCTCAGAAAGAACAGCCTTGATGAGTTCTTTTGTGGTAGTCTTACCATTTGTACCAGTCAAAGCAATGACTGTCAAAGGCTTACCTTCAACAAAAGTCATACATCTATGCCAACGCGCCAACTCCTGAAGCGTCTGTAAAGTATCCGAGACCTTGATAAGACGCGGGTCATCGCTGGTTTGAGCAATAACAGAAGTTTCATTTACAACTGCATACGAAGCCCCTGCATCCAAAGCATTGAGAGCGTATTCATTTCCATCAAAATTTTCGCCTTTCAATGCAAAAAACATCTCTCCTCCCTTGAGAGTACGGGTATCGGTAGTCACGCCTACGCATGACTTGAATGTATCATAGATTTCCTGTATTATCATACCCTTCCTGTGCTGCCAAATCCGCCTTCACCTCTTTCTGTCTCATCAAGGACATCTACTTCGTCCCACTCAACTTTCTCATATCTTGCCACAACAAGCTGAGCTATCCTCTCGCCAGGATTCACGGTAAAAGGATCATTTGACAAATTGACGAGAATAACCTTCACCTCTCCCCTATAATCGGCATCAACTGTACCTGGGGCATTCAATACTGAAATACCATGCTTTGCAGCAAGTCCGCTTCTTGGTCTGATCTGGGCTTCTGTACCGTCAGGAAGTGCTATATAAAGCCCGGTGGGCACCATAGCTCTCTCAAGCGGGCCAAGAACAATCGGAGTATCAATGTTCGCCTTCAGATCCATTCCTGCAGACTTCTCTGTAGCATACGCAGGTGTAGGATAAGCTGATTTATTTACAATCTGTACTTTCATAACATATGATAATATAAATATCTTACAAATATAGTATAAAACTGTATCACGACAAGTTGCCTCAATGCATATTACCTGACATCCAACAAAGTAATGTCAAATATCAGTGTAGAAAACGCCTTGATCGGTCCTGAAGCGCGAGATCCATAGCCGAGATTATATGGGATTACTATTTCCCAACGGGAACCGACAGGCATCTCTCTTAAAGCAGTGATCCAACCTGTAATCAGTTCGTTCAACCGGAAAGTAGCAGGACGGCCCTTCTGAGTCTGATCGAAAACCTTTCCGTTGATCAGTTTGCCCACGTAATGTACCGTCACAAAACTCTTGGGTGAAGGCTTAGGTCCACTTCCCTTACTCAGAACCCTATACATGACTCCATTAAACATGATATTGACTCCAGGTCTCTGAGCATATTCCTGAAGGAACTCCTGATTTCTAAGTTTATACTGATTATCAACCGGTGGCATATCCAATAAAAGATTTATAATACAAAAATACAATAATTTTCAATACGAGACATATACCCGATTCAAACAGCTGAACGATAGCATTTCTGACGGCATTCTGCTGGTATTAGCGGGCTTTAGTGCCGCAGGAGAAGAATCGACACACCAGACAGGGGTTTCGCACGACCACCCCTCCTGTCACCTAATTCGCTGACACTCAGCGCATTGCCGAAAGGCGATTCCCCGCTGCAGGGGAATCGTGTTTCTGGTTATCATTGATAATCAGCGTGTTAGGCGGCAGGAGGATTGGAATGGCGGACAAGGGAACAGACAAGAGAACAGACAAGAGGAAGGACCGCCGGTAACATAACGGTAAGCTGAGACTCGATTATACGAAAAAAGCTCCGAGACAACGTCTCGAAGCTTCTTGTAAGAGCGTGGCAGCTACCTACTCTCCCACCTGGTGGGGCAGTACCATCGGCGATGGTGAGCTTAACTTCTCTGTTCGGAATGGGAAGAGGTGGATCCTCACCGCTATAA
>SUYR01000003.1 GCA_015060335.1 Bacteroidales bacterium
CAAGCTCATATAACCAATAGTAGTCTGAATCATGCGGGTGAAACAGTATGAGAGCGCTGCTAATAATCATTGAGACATTGAACACGGTAAAGAACACCGATGAAAAATCCGTGTTCCCCGTCAAGGTAACTCCAAACGACTTCTTACGGAGTCCTTTCAAGAAGTATTGGACCCATGGCACGACCAGAAAGAAGTACCAGAGAGCACACAAGGCCAATCCGACCCAATCTTCACGTTCAATCGTTCCCCAAGTGAAATCGTCCGTAGCATAATACTGGTAATAAAGGCCCAATCCAGAAGTTCCGTAGTTATACAATACCTCCAGACTCTCCCAGAGGGCCAGCAATATTGAGATTGCAATTCCTGCAAGACCTATAATTCTATGTTTCATAATAATTCCAGTTTAAGTTATAACTCAGGAGCCTCTTCAATTATTACAGCATCTCCCCTATCGCTGAATCTGCTGTAAACATGAGGAATCTTAAGATACCTGTCACCTTGCTCGCTCTTAAGAAGAAATGAATATTCTCCGTATGGTATTACATCTGTAAACTCCTCGTCGGAGACAAACATCTTCTTTTCCAGATCGTATATCTTCCACCCGTCCAGCTTTCTCACCTTGCAGTAAGGCTTGGTAGGTATCAGCAGATCGATGTAATAGTACTCGGCAGGAAGAATCAGACCATAGCGATCCCTGATACCATCTCCCTCGCTTCCGGTAACCAGCATAATTCCGTGTCGGGAGAATCCATAATCATCAAAATGCCTGACTTTTCGTGCTTCCAGAACCGAGAATGGATTATAGCCGATACAGAACACCGGTATAACGAGGCTGACCACGACATACAGCGCAACTGAAGACCAATACCTTCTGGTAGAATAGGCGAATCGTGCAATTGCAACTGCAAAAAGTCCAAGAGATATCAGCAGCAGAATGATGCGGATCATATTTATTCCATACTGGGCGATATAGAATACTGATGCACCCAAGACCAGCAGCAGGACATCCTTGTAATCAGTCTTCCTGCCCATATTCCAGTTCACAAGTGTCATGAAGGCTGCTGGAAGAGCGGCTGTAGTTATGGCTGATACTGAGTTGTAGGATACACCACATGAATACGCCAGACCGAACATAAGCATGAAAAGGACAAAGGACTGCTCGAACCGTGTGAAAAAGCCTTCTATTCTTCCCTTGTTGAAAATCACCGGTATCAGCATGAGAAGAATAAATAAAGCCAATACGGAAACGCTGCCAGTTCCCAACCCTCCTACAAATACAGACATGATTACAATCGACGCTATAATATATGCGACCAATCCGACCCTCTTCCATATGCCAAGCGGGCTAGGAACAAGCTTTCCTTTGAAACATCTGTACACATAGACGACAGCCGGAATTACGACTACCCATACATAGGCTATCCCGGCAATCCAATACCTGTAGTCCCACGAACCGTACCAGATATCGGAGAACTCGGCAAGGTCGAAGTGACCGGAACCGAAGAAAGCTATAAGAGACTTCACCACAGCCAGTATGGGTCTGTTGAACAGCATGAAGACAGGATTGGCATGATTCAGAAGAGTTCCGAAACAGAATACGACAAGAAGCAGAAGCGGCGTCAGTGCCATCCTGCTTCGCCTGTAGGTCAGGAAACTGAGCCACATCCTCAGCATCGGTACTGTCCACAGGAGTGGGTAATAAGCTGCCGAGCCTACATGAAGCGCGAGCATCAGCCAGATGGAGCAGATGAAAAGGTCTGCAGCCAGCATAAAACGAGAAAAATTTGATTGGTGCATATAGTGTAATTCTAAAGTTATCGTGCGCTAACTCTATAAATGATACTGAACCCATCCTTTTTCTTTCATCGGAACAAATATTTTTTCAGAAGTGAAAGAATAACCCGGCAAAACTCTCTTATACATATGACGGTCCGGAATTTCTGCAACCATAATACAGTACTCAAATGAAAACAACAGGCAACATTATGACAGTTATCATCACATTGCTGGTATCTCTGACAATTTCATGCACCCCAGCAACGGGAGTCTCATACAGGGCATATGATGAGATGCCCAGACAGGATTCCATAATATTCAAGAAAGAGCAGATGATGGCAGTCTCCGACTCTGCATACTTCTTCTGGTTCAGGGATGATATTGAACTGCAAAGCTCTGACCCGCATGCCTACTGGCTCATGAACAGAATGATGCAGAGCGTACAATACGTCAAGACTGCAGAAGATGCAGTAGCATGGACACTCGCCTTGAATGAGGATGTCAAGGAATACGGCAGAAGAATTGACAGAAGGATTAATGACAGGCGCGCTGAAGACGCAGCAGCTCAGGCAATGGAGGACCTCATTGCTCTCTATGGAGCCGGCAACCAACCGGAGCTTAACATCGAGTCCTACGTGCTGTCTATCCTGGAGCATTACAGACTGATCAACTCCTACATCCGTCTGATGGACTTGCAGCATGACAATGAGCTGAAACGGTTACTGTATCGCGAATACAGGGAATGGTTCGACATTAACAATGCAATGAACGGTCTGATGGTCTTTTATACATACGCGGCGGCGGGCTATTCTGCTCTGCCCATGGACATCAACTACACCTTCTCGTATTGGTCTGAGGCTCGCAGGAACGAGCTGAAAATTGAGAAGGATATCTACTGGTCATACAGATGGGAACCGTACCAAAGTGATGCGCGGAAGATATCTGGCAGAAAGTTCGCGAATCTGATAGCCCATTTCAAGGGACAAAGCTCCGAGGAGATCATCAAGGGAATCGTTTCGCAGTGGGAGGAAAAGGACTATGATTATGCACAGGAGAGATTTGGAGAATGTTTCGACTTCGACAGGATATATGAGATGGCCACTTACTACGAGACTGCTCTGCAAAACTGGAAGGCTGTCCGCGAGCAGATCAAGTCACACCTTCCGAAGCAGAAGCAGAAATCATACAGCGAGATAACCCGAGAGATCAACACAAGACTCTACGATGACCTTCTGAGACTGAAGAAGATAAGTTATTAACTACATAAACCATAATTACATGAAGACACGTATTCACAACCTCATCATTCTTGATGAGAGCGGCTCCATGCAAAGCAGCCATCGACGGCGGAAGAAGCTGAGAAGCGTGGGCTGGAACGGGGACGTGAGGAAGGAAGAGAAGAAGGACGGGAAGAAGGACGAAATCAGACAAATCTCGACAATGCGAGGAATCTCAAGAAACTTGGAGTCACAATCGACATCATCTCTCAAGCAACAGGTCTCTCCGCCGACGTAATCGAGAGCCTGTAGGCAATTCCGTACACTGATATATTTCCGTATCTGATTACTTATATGTATCAGATACGGATTTTCCATTTTTTAGTTTGTCCTACTGAACGCATAGCGGTACAAGACCGGAATTTCTATCATCGGGAGATTAAATATAATTCGGGAGGGGCTGCGACACAAAATCTTAACGGAAAAGATGACGGTATTCGGTGTATAAATTGTATCTTTGTCGGATGTGAGATTCCCGGTCAAGCCAGGAATGACGAAGTCGCTTGAGCGGGAGCAAATGATGGAGAGATAAATTTAATATACAGATATAATATGGACAACAAAGTACTTCTTATGATCCTCGACGGATGGGGCGAGGGCAGACAGGATGAGTCGAATGTCATCTACACTCAGGGAGCGCCTTATATCGAGAGCCTCCGCAAGAATTATCCTATGAGCACACTCAAGGCTTGTGGCGAGGCTGTGGGTCTTCCTGACGGTCAGATGGGTAACTCTGAGGTAGGTCACCTTAACCTTGGTGCAGGCCGCGTGGTGTATCAGGACCTCGTGAAGATCAACATTGCAGCTCGTGAGCACAAGTTCCTTCAGAATCCTGAAATCAAGGCCGCTTATGATTATGTAAAGGCAAACAACAAACAGCTCCACCTCATGGGTCTGGCTTCAATGGGAGGCGTACACAGCTCTCTTGAGCATGTTTATGAGTTCCTCAATGTGGCTAAGGAATATGGTCTTGAGGATGTATATGTACACTGCTTCATGGATGGCCGCGACACAGACCCTAAGAGCGGAAAGGGCTTCGTTGAGGGTCTCGAGGCTGAAATGGCAAAGTCAACCGGTAAGGTTGCCACTGTATGCGGACGTTTCTATGCAATGGACCGTGACAAGAGATGGGAGAGAGTAAAAGAGGCTTATGATATGCTTGTGGATGCAAAGGGAACATATGCAACTTCTGCAACTGAGGCTATCCAGGCTTCATACGACGAGGGTGTTACCGACGAGTTCATCAAGCCTATCGTTCTTACTGACTCAGAGGGTCAGCCTCTTACAAAGATTCAGGAAGGCGATGCAGTGATCTTCTTCAATTTCCGTAATGACCGCGCACGTGAACTCACAGCAGTTCTCACCCAGCAGGATATGCCGGAGGCAGGAATGCACACAATTCCTCTTTACTACTGCTGCCTCACTCCATATGATGCTTCATTCACAGGCGTTCACATTCTTTTCGACAAGGAGAACGTACAGGAGACTCTCGGAGAGGTTGTTTCAAAGGCTGGAAAGAATCAGCTCCGTATTGCTGAGACTGAGAAATATGCACATGTGACATTCTTCTTCAACGGCGGTGCAGAGGCTCTCTTCGAGAACGAGGACCGCATCCTTGTGAACTCTCCTAAGGTTGCAACATATGACCTCCAGCCAGAAATGAGTGCACCGGAAGTTACCGAGAAACTTGTAGAGGCTATCAATACAGGCAAGAACGACCTGATCATCCTCAACTTTGCCAATGGTGACATGATTGGTCACACAGGTGTATATGAGGCTATCCGCAAGGCTGTCACAGCTGTTGACAACTGCGTTGAGAAGGTAGTTGAGGCTGCGAAGGCACAGGGTTATGTTATCCTCATCACTGCTGACCACGGCAACGCAGACTATGCAGTCAATGACGACGGCACACCTAACACCGCACACTCACTCAACGACGTTCCATTCATCGTTGTCAATGCTGGCGATGCAGTCAAGGAAGTGAAGGACGGCAAGCTCGCAGACGTAGCTCCTACCATCCTCAAACTGATGGGTATCGAGCAGCCTGCAGCCATGACAGGTCAGCCATTGGTATAAACCCATCAGAATATGTATCCATTAAAATTTCAGACGATCTTCAAGTCTGTCGTATGGGGCGGCGAGAAGATAGCACCGTTCAAGGGTGTAGAGACAGAGCAGCATAACATCGGTGAAAGCTGGGAGCTTTCCGGCGTCAAGGGAAACGAATCCGTTGTGGCGGAAGGTCCGCTTGCCGGAAAGAACATCACCGAGCTTGCTGAAGAATATAAGGGCGCACTCCTTGGCGAGAAAGTATATGCAAAGACCGGTACCGAGTTTCCTCTTCTGATCAAGTTCATCGATGCACGTGACGACCTTTCGATCCAGGTGCATCCTGATGACGCTCTGGCAGGAGAAAGACATAACGGTTCCAAGGGAAAGACCGAAATGTGGTATGTCGTGCAGGCTGACGAGAAAGCCCACCTGATGTCTGGACTCACAAGACAGATCACTCCGGAAGAATATGCTGCAAAAGTGGAGGACAACACCATCACAGAAGTTCTGCATGACTATAATGTAGCGGCAGGCGATGTATTCTTCCTCCCGGCAGGACGTATCCACAGCATCGGTACAGGCTGCTTCATAGCAGAAATACAGCAGACATCCGACATCACTTACAGGATATACGACTTCGGCAGAGTGGGACTGGACGGAAAGCCTCGCGAGCTTCACACAGAACTGTCAAAGGCAGCTATCGACTACACCGTTCTTGATGATTACAAGACCGCGTACGAGGATGTGAAGAATGCTGAGAATGAGATAGTTTCATGCGAATACTTCACAACGTCAATCTACGACCTCACCGAGAAGGCTGTGGCAGACGTAAAGGCTAACGATTCATTCCTTATAGCGATCTGTGTAGAAGGTCAGGGTATGCTTACAGACTCGGAAGGCAACACCGTGACTCTCCGTCAAGGCGAGACAGTGCTTGTACCGGCCGAGACTGAGTCCGTGACATTCGCTCCGGAGGGAAAGATGAAGCTTATCACCAGCTATATCCGATAATCCCCTGGCAGCTAATCCGCTGACTGATAACGCATTATGAAAACGCGATTCCCCTGCGGAGGGGAATCGCGTTTCTACATCGCGCTGATTGTCAGCGGATTAGGCGCCAGGCTAAAGACCGCGGGCACGGGTGAGGGCGCCGGGATCCGGATCCGCTCCACGGAACTGTCTGTACAGGCCCATCGGCTCGTCGCTTCCTCCTTTCTCGAGGATATTTCGACGGAAAGACATCGAGGTTTCATTATCGAAGATGCCTTTCTGCATGAAGAGTTCGAACGCGTCCTTGTCCAGAACTTCCGCCCAGAGGTAGCTGTAGTAACCGGCACTGTACCCACCGCTGAAGATATGAGCGAAGTATGTGCTACGGTAACGTGGAATGATCTCGTCTATAAGTCCCATGTCCTTGCATGCCTGGTCTTCGAATGATTCTACGAAAGAATTCTCGACTTCATCAGGAAGCTCAGAAAGCATATGCCATTTAAGGTCAAGGATGGATGCAGCTGCCAGCTCTGTGGTCATGAAACCCTGGTTGAATGTACCTGCAGCATTTATCTTATCTACAAGCTCTGAAGGGATGATCTCTCCTGACTCGAAATGACGGGCATAGCTTGCCAGCACCTCAGGCTGGAAAGCCCAGTTCTCCATTATCTGAGACGGAAGTTCCACGAAGTCACGGGCAACCGACGTACCGGATACGCTCTTGTACGAGCACTTGCTGAGAAGTCCATGAAGTGCATGTCCGAATTCATGAAACATGGTCTCTACCTCATCCAGAGTAAGGAGTGACGGCTTGTCCTCTGTCGGCTTGCTGAAATTGCCCACATTGACAATAACCGGACGGATATCCTCTCCGTCGATCACTTCCTGGTTGACCATATTGTTCATCCAGGCTCCACCTCTCTTGGTGCTGCGTGGGAAATAATCGGTAAGAAGGATACCTATATATGATCCGTCAGCATCTGTCACCTTGAATCCCTCCACATCCGGATGATATACAGGAATATTCTCAAGCTGCTCGAAGTTCAGACCGAAAAGCCTGTGTGCTGTCTCGAAGACGCCCGCACGGACATTCTCCATCTTGAAGTAAGGCTTGGTCTGTTCTTCGTCCAATGCATATTTTGCCTTGCGGACCCTTTCTGCATAGTAAGCCCAGTCCCAAGGTTCTATCTTCGAGCCGGCAGGAATAAGTCCGGCCTTGATATCCTCATCCATCACAGCCTGCATATCCACAATCTCCTCCTTCGCCTTTTCTACTGCCGGAGCCATGATACCTGCAAGGAATGTGTCCACCGCCTCCGGATTGCCAGCCATCTTGTCACTCAGGATCATCTGGGCAGGATTGTCATATCCAAGGAGCTTCGCCTTCTCGACACGCAAGGCCATCATCTTGATTATCAGGTCCTTGGTGTCGTTTTCATTGTCATTGTTACCACGGGATGCATATGCCTTGAACATCTTTTCGCGCAGCTGCCTGTCTGCGGTAGAAGCCATTGCTCCTGCATATTCCGATATAGCCACGCCAAACTCTTCTGCAAAGGCATTGTTCTCTGCAAGAAGTCTGTTTCCGAATGTATTTGAAAGCGATGAAAGCTCCATATTGATTTCACGCATACGAGCCTGATCAGCTTCTCCGAGCGCAATGCCATTCTTCACAAATCCGTTGTAGAGCTTCTTCAAAGCCATCTTCTGCTCCTGATTCAGACCAAGATTGTCGATATCCTTATACAGAGCCTCGACTTTCGCAAAGAATGCCGGATTCATCGAAATATTGTCGGAATGCTCTGAAAGAAGAGGGAGAACCTGCTCCACGACAGCCTGCATATTATCCGTTCCGTCGGTTTCAGAAAGATTGAAAAGCACACCTATCACCCTGTCCAGAACGGCACCGGAACGCTCATAAGCTCCCACCACATTCTCGAATGTCGGAGCATCCCCGTTGGCAATGATTGCATCAATCTCTGCCTGCTGCTGACGGATACCCTCCTCTACTGCCGGAAGATAATGTTTCTCCTTCACCTTGCTGAAATCAGGAATGCCGTAAGGTGTATCCCACTGGGTTAAAAAAGGATTTCCACACGAAACCATCATAATAAGAAATGAAAATAAAATTACTGTCTTCTTCATATATTATTCATTAACTGTACCATCCTCATTATACCACGGAGTCTTGCCATCATCCTTCATCACTCCGTCCAGGTCTATCAGCGTCATCTGCGCTTCACCGTCATAGACACCCATCACGCCCGTAATGGTAACCGTTGCCGCAGTAGTATTTGTAATTGTCACCGTTCCGTCCGAGTTGACCGTCCTCCTGATGCCAAGCACAGCATCCGGAAGCCTTGTATCAGAGAACTTGGCATATCCGCTGGAACGTACGGCAATCTTGTTCTTGTTGCCATAACCAGAAAGGCTGAAATACTGGCTCACAGAATAAGCAGATGGTCCGATCTTCTCCCTATATACTCTCTGGTCCTTAGGATCCTTATCCCTTACTTTCTGCGGACCGTTTCCGATATCGGCAGCGTCGAAATTACCGTTTGCCAGATTGGCAGCGAACTGATTCTTGGACATTGCCCATGTATCAACGCTCCAGTTAGCTCTCAGCTTTGTCTTATCCTTTAATGTAGCACCCACGTTGGTAGGACCGCCGTCAAAACCGCTGAACGGATTATCAAGGAAGATACGGTTGGACTGAAGCTTGTGATTCTGATTCGGATCCACATATGCCATACAGAAAATACCGTTTGCATACTTGAGCCCTCCTACTGTGACCAGTTTTCCCACATATTCAGGATTGAGGGTCTTGTTGTCGCTCAAGAACAGATCATTCTCAGAACCTTCGGCGTTATATGTCACAACAATCGGCTTTATCATTTCATCAGGACCGGCCATCGCACCTTTCAGCACATGACGGTCTATGAGCATCTGTATATCTATATACGCAGTCTCATATTCTCCTGTTATATCCTCCAGACCCAGTTGCTTGGCACCCTCATAGTCTCCAAGAGTCAACCCCTTGCAAAGCACATAAATCCACTGTCCCTGCTTATATGTGTTATAAAGTCCGGACTTTCCAGCCTTGATTGCAATGCCGGAAGTCTCATCCTGGATATAGAACTCCCTATAGAAGTTGCCGACACGGTCAGAGGTGGTCACCTGTCCCTTTATATAGAAATCCTCAGTGATATTGACAGGGCCGTTTACATACAAGGCCTTCACCTGGGCAATTGTCCTGCATTCCTTTCCAGCCAGGTCTTCATCTGTATATATACGGTCAGCGGCAGGAGCATCATATTCGCCGGTAAAGACAGGTCCGAACTCCGTACAACCGGCCAGGAGCACTGCAGAAACCAATATCGATATATATTTCTTCATATTATTGACATTAAATTAAGAAACTGATTAAAATCTGAACCAGACAGTGAGCATATAGTTTGTTCCCATCATGTAGAAATACTTGGAATCAAAGCGGTAATACCTCTTGAAATCTTCCGAGTCTATCAGACGGGTCTGCTCATAACCTCCTGTACGGACATTCGTATTGTTGAGAATGTTGTTTACAGAGAGAGAGAATCCGATGTTGTACTGCCTTCTGATATACCATGACTTACCGATGTTGGCATTGAGTACAAAGGCGCGAGGGAACTGTTCCTGAGCTGCCATATATTCCTCCTCCTGAGGTGTATGGACGCCGTCCGGTCCGTTGACTGCCATATCCGTTCGGTAAAGAGGATTCATATCCAGATACATCTTGTCGAAATACTGGAAATCTATGCCCGCAAACAGATAATTGTTGGAATAGTCGAGTCCGAGACTTGCAGCTATCTGAGGCGAACTCGGCACATAATGCTTCTTCTTTTCAACCACTATCGGGTCACCGAAACCATCAAGAGCAAGGCTGCCGTCTTCATTACGCTTATATACATTATGACCAGCCCAATACGGCACGGTAGAATCCAACACCACCTCTCCGTTGTTGTCAATTGTCTGGATCACGCTCGGAGTCGAAGTATAGACATAGTCTCCCCAGTTCAAGGCACCCTGAAGAGACAGTCCCTTCAGAGGAAGAGGTACTGCAAATCCCAATTCCACTCCCACATGTCTCTGGTCTATACCACTGACTGCGAAGTTGGTGAACGAGTTCTGAGAATCGTCATAGAAACTCATCAGGTCAGTCTGATCATTGATTTTTGTATAGTATCCGGTCACGCGCAGACTGTATCCTCCCTTATTGAATGCGTAGTTTATATCACCGGATATGGTCTTTTCCGTAGTCAGACGAGGCGCAAGAGTATTTCTGGTCCTTGGAGACACAAACGATTCCGTAAAATAAGGTGCATCATTGAAATAACCTGCATTTGCATATATCCTGTGAGGACCTGTCATCCAGCTTGCACCGACCTTTGCCCTATAAGTGAGGAATCGGGCCTTCTCTGACTTTCCGTATGAGTTTTCCGGGAAAAGTCCCTTCTGTACAAGTCCATCTCTCCAGAAAGTGTTATAACCACCTTGAGCTGCCACATAAGCCTTCAGGCCTCCAAGTTCGAAATTCAGATTCGCCCAGAGTCTGGCATCACGTACATGAGCATAATAATCATATCCGTACTTGTCTCCCTCCTTCACCATCTGAGGACGGCCATATTTATAATAATACTGGAGGTCATTCTGGACAGCTTCATTGTTTGCAGGGAAATCCCTTTCGGCAAATGAGTCTATATTGACATAGTAATCACCGCCAAGCAGATCCTTGATTATCTTGTAATACTCCGTCCTGTTGAATCGGAAATTTGCTCCACCGGCAAGAGTGAAATATTTTTCGAATGCATATTTCACATGTGCATTTAGATTGACATCATGCTGATCAGTACGTCTTTCCTCCTGTACATATTTGGAACGTTTCAGAGTCGGGTCATAATCAGGGTCCACATTCGCCATGTTCACATTGTACATCCTGTCCCAGTTCACATGCCTTGTATTGTCATAGTTATACAGCCAAGACTCTTTTGCCCATCCTGCCTGGAACTCCTGGTCCCTGTTTGAATAGTTCGGATCAGGATTATAGAAATAGCTCGGCAGATTGCGGTAGTAATCCGGACGAGGGTCCTGGGTGTCGTACCAGTCAAGAGCCGAATAACCGTTTCTTCCGGTCCTGTACACCGCTGTTACATCCAGATAAAGCCTGTCTGTAGGATCCCATCTGTATTTGAGAAGTGTCACGGGCTCATGGTTGTTCCTTACGCGGGCATTACGGACCTTTCCGTCCTGCCACCCCCAGTTGGAGTTATAGTAGTTGCTGCCCACAAGATCGTAAACCTCCTGAGTGGAACCGTTCTGCGCCCCCCTCTGTACCGGAGATCCGAACACGGAAATACTCAGACGATGCGTATCGAACCAGTTCTTCTCAGCTGCCACATAATAAGCGAATGCCCTGTAGTACACACCCTGTATCCAGTCATTTCCTCCGACACGGGCAGAAACATTGGCAGCAAAAGACCAGCCGTTATCCATTTCTCCCGTAGCATACGATCCCATCAGACGAAGACGATAATATGAACTGTTCGTCAGAGCACTGAAACGGAAGCCTTTACGCACCATGGATGCAGTTCCGAATATATTGCTGACTCCATTGAATCCTCCGATACCATATTCCGACGGTGCAACACCAGTCACGGTCTCCTTGTCACGTACAGCTTCATTCAGACCGCTCCACAACGAATATGGAGAATATCCGGTAAGGGCATCATTCATCCTGATACCACCAAGATACACATCCTGAGTACTGCTGTCGTATCCTCTCTGACGGAATCTTATCTGGCTGAATCCATATCCGGCTATATTATCGAAGACATCGGACGAAGATGAGAGCACAGCTGGTACATCCTGATATCCGGAATCATCCATATCGAACTCCGCAAAACTTGCATCGTCAACCTCTGCTGTCACCTCTTCCGGAAGAAGGGACACAAAGATAAGGTCACGCACATAACCCTCAACCTTGAAGTTTACTCTGCCCACAGCAAATCCGTTTGCCTTGACAGTCAGCAGATAGTCACCATCCGGAAGATCATCCACAAGAAAACTTCCATCGTCAGCAGAGAGAGTCTTAGCAACATATTCCCCTTCCTGACTTACGACCACTTCAGCAGCAGAAACGGGAACGCGCCCCGATCGGCTTACTACCTTTGCCTTGACGCCACCCATTCCTGTCTGAGCAAGAGCAGACAAACAAAGCAGCAAGGTCGCTATCATTAAAACAAATCTCTTATTCATAATTATTTACCTATTACAATGTATGCTGGAAAATGGTCACTGTAACCATTCACGAATTTGCCGTTTGAGAATGTACGGAACGGATAATTCTTATACTGGCCCTGCTGAGTGACCATGAACGGACGCTTGAATATAGCTCCGTAATATCCCTTCTTTCCTATCTTCTGTACTTTCAGGGTATTCTCCGGGGCGTTTACGAGTGTTTCGCTCGGTATCACCTGATCATAAATGCTCCACACATCCCTGTATCCGAGAGAACCGTAACCGTCGAGCAGCATGTCCCAGAACGGATTGAAGAAACCGCCTTTCTGAGTATCTTCGATATTGCGCACCGCTCCCAGCCACTTCGACATACTGTCGTCATGCGGATCATCATTCATGTCTCCCATCACTATCATCTTTATACCAGGATACTTCTGAGAGAGTCTGTCCGAATGTCTTTTGATTATATCAGCTCCAAGACTACGCAGGTCGCTTCCTTTTCCACCCATTCTGGAAGGAAGATGTGCGACATAGAAGGCGATGTGTTCACCATCGATAAGGCCATGGACCATAAGTATGTCTCTCGTCCGGAAATAATCCTGTTCTTCCTTAGAAAGGGTAATCGGCACCTGAGTATCCTCAAACGAGAACGGAATGGACTCACTGCCCATATATTCGAACTGATCTGCCCTATACAGCAGCCCCACGTCCACACCTCTGCGGTCCGGACCGTCATAATGGACAATCTGGAAATTCGCATCAGACAGCAGGGGGTGAGACACCAGATCCTCAAGAACAAGCCGGTTCTCTATCTCAGACACTCCGAGAATTGTATGGAAGGCCTTGTTTGCCTTAGCCATCTCGGCTATGACAGTAGCCATATTGAAAAGCTTCTTCTGATATTTAACCTCTGTCCACTGGTTCTTTCCCTCCGGAAGGAACTCCTCGTCATTCTTGACAGGGTCGTCATAAGTATCAAAGAGATTCTCCAGATTGTAGAACCCGACCACGTAATTCTGCCTGGTCTGTGCATGGATTGACAGACCGGCAAGAAAGACCAATGCTATAATCACTATTCTCTTCATGAGCATAATTTATTTTATTCCCCAATATTTGAGATCACATTTCTCCTCTGCATGAACGACATACTCGTCCGGCAGATTGACGAAGAAATTAATTCCCAGTTTCCTTTCCAGAGACTGCACAGACATGGTCATAGAGCTGTTCACCACATCTTCGTCATAATCCCTGTTCTCAAGATAAAATGCTATTCCGGCATACGTTTCCGACTCAGACACATTCTTCTTATACTGAAGAAGTACCTTGTAGAATGCTTCCGGCTTGTTCACCTGTTTGCCGCCCCTGTCAGTTATGAATTCCTTAGAAGGGATTGCTCCCGTCACCACATACAAGGTGTCACAGCTCTGAGACCATAGTCTGACCTGAGATTCAAGATTACCCCAGATTCTCTGATTGAGCTTCTGACCCTTCTGTACCACCATGTTTGTCGGATAGAAGGTCTGCCAGTTGGACTCATCTGTAGCCACCCTGTCTGCAGACGGCACCATATGTCCCCTGTCATATCCGTCCACTCTCCAGCCACCTTCCTGAGTTGTAGGCTGAAAATCTTCCGGAATCTTCGGATCCCACTGTTTCCAGTTATTCGACCGGCTTCCCGATCCGTACAGTGAAGGATTGAGCGGATATGCCACCCAACGAGGCATCAGATTGGCTGCATCATAAAATATAGAATAGTTTCGGCCTGTGTACTGAGGCAGAACCATGTCATGATGTACCCATGCACATCCCTCGATCTCATATACCGCCGGCAGCTCCATCCATCCGGGCATCACTTCCGACTTCAAGCCCGGAAATCCCGGCCAAGACGGCAGAACTGTACCCGGACCGCCTTCCTTAATGGACGAGAGTCCTTTCTGGGTAAGCTTTGTCTGTACCACGCCATCATTGAATCTGGCTCTGATATAGGCAGAACGGGAGTCGTCAGACCTGTTTGCAGTATAGAATACTATTATGCTGTTGACAGTTCCGCTGCCGGTAGTCCTGCTGAATGTGATCCAATCCTTCTGTTCACCGATATATTCCACCTCCAGTGACCAGGAAACAGTCGATATCACAGAGAGGAATACCTCTCCGGAAGACACTCCGACAAGGTCTTTTCTAAGCCTGACATCTCCCTGCGGCTCTTTCGAACATGAAAGAAGCAAGGCAGACAATGTCGCTGCTACGAATATAAGTCTTGAAAAACTACGGCTCATCGTTCACGTTATTCTATAACTGTTCCCGGCTTGAGGCTTACGGCTCCCTTGCTCCAGTCTATCCATTCAGAAGCTGGAGTCTGGCCGTATGACGGATCCGAGCTTATCCTGATGTCATCCACACGGTACTTTGATGCCGTCTTTGGAGCGAACTTCAGATAAAGCATATCAAATGAGGCCATCTCAAAAGCAATTTCAGCCTTGCAGAAGCACCATTTAGGCTCCGAGTATTCGGAAACGACCTCATATTCCAAAGGCACCCAGCTTTCTGAGTCATTGCTCACATACACAAGGAAATCTGACTCAGGGACCTTCTGTCCATCAATATGGAACACACCGAAAGAGAACTCAAGCATTGAGAGCTTCTTATGGACAGGTATGTCTCCGATTGTCAGAGATGGCGCATCTGAGCCAAAGAACAGATGATTGTTTCCGGAAGCCCCGTCATAGCACTCCGATCCCGCACCGGCAGAGCTGTTGCTGGTACTGCTGTTTCTGACAGAAAGGTCGCCTGATGTCTTGTAATATGCAAGATCATTAACAGCAGATCCTTCCTCACATCTCCACAGATCAGTCGCTGTAACCAGAGGGTTATCCAGGCCTGCCAGATCCTTGCCGAAGGCATTATAGTAAAGCAGAGTCGGTGCTGCATCCGGATCGAACTCCTGCTGTACGCTGAGATCCGCATACTTTGCTGACGTCTTGAAACGTACTGTCGCCTTTCTCATATTGCCCACATCATTGGTAAGAGCAGTCACAGTCACAACGACCTTGGTATTTTCGCCAGCCTGCACATGCCCGCTTTCCGGATCAAAGCTGAGCCAGTCGGCATCACACTGGATAGACCAGTCCCTGTTGACTGTCAGAGTAACCTGCTGAGAGGCACCTGCAGCAAAAGCGAACGGCTCCAGAGACGTCTTGTCTATAGAGATCATCGGAAGCTCCGGCTGAGTCTCAGGGTCCTTATAGCAGGATGTTACCACCATAAGGACTCCCAGCACAGCCGCCAAAATAAATTTCTTATTCATATTCAATCGCATTTATCGCTTGTCACAAATTCTACAAATATAAGATTTTTTCACCATAATCATATATACAGAATGCTGCAGAGCGAAAAAAATCGGGCTTCGTTTCCGAAGCCCGAAATGATATAGGATGGATGTATTATTTCTCCCAGGTAATCTGAATGTCCTCGATATAGATAGCATCTTTCTTAGACCTGAGGCCGACAAACTCATAGTCATCCGATACAGCAAACTCATACGTGAGAGTATCGTTTGACACATATGTGAACGAAGTGATCAAAGTACCCTTAGTGTCGTCATTATAGAGTTCGGTAGGAGATGTGTATGCCGTATTGCTGGCGTACACTTCCACAACACGGTTGGCTGTATTTTTCTTCACACTCTCAGATGTGAATGTGAGCTTGACCTTGCGGAGTTTTCCACCGGATGTTGTAGAAACAATCCCGGAATTATTCTTATCGGAACGTATCTGGATAAATTCTACCCCACAATATGACTGACCTGCATATGAAGCGTTGTCTGTCGTATATGTCCAATCATTATAAGCTTTACTAAGGCCGGCAGCACCTGTAGTCGTTGCATTGATGATGTCAGTAGCAGCATCTCCGGTCATCACAACCACCTTCTTCTGAGTCAATGTTACTGTCACATCCTCCTGTCCCTCAGCGCTTACAACGAATGTAGCCGTACGGTCAGCCTCGGTAGATGTGTACTCGTCGAAGGTAATCTCCACGGCACCGATATTCTTTCCTGACTGGGTATATGTCTTGATCCAGTCAGCATCTGTCTTCACAGTCCAGTCCATATTTGACTTGACAGTAAACTTGGCGCTTGTAGCGGTTGCCTGAACATCCACATTCTCGACTGCTGCAGACACATATGGCTCTGCAACAATAGATACAGGCATCAGACGGATTGTCTTGCTGTCCGAATAATAGTTATAATAGTAACCCTCGATTGTCACGACAGCTCCGTTATAGTCGGTAAACGAACCTATAGCATTATACAGCTGTACCGCATAGTCCGATCCCTCAGGCTGAAGTACCTTGTAACCTTCGTCGAACGTTCCTTTCACCTTGACATACTGCACTGTGAGAATTCCATTGTCAGCAAGGGCTGAGAATGCATTCATATTCTCAAGAGTTGTAAGGTCGAGCGGTGTACCATGAGCAGGAGTTTCCTCAGAATCACTGTCAACCACAAGATCAAGGATGTCTGCAAGCTGCGGTGTACCGTAATGTGATGTAGGAGTTGCCTCGATTGTCACCTTATTACCTACGGCAAGGTCTGCCTGCTTGTTGATATACACATAAATTAATCCTGTTTCATCACCGATGACATATCCCTTCTTGGCGATGGCCATCACTGTTCCCTGAACCTTTACAGGATCGAGCTCGGCAGTAAGGTCAAGAGCCATGACGTCAGAAATCTTGGAGATAGGAAGTTCAGGAGTGTTGTCTGTAGTGGAAATCACATATGCATATGACATCTGCGCCTCCGACTTATACTCAGCCCTGACACCCTCGACTACGATACCGTCACCTTTCCTGAGTCCGAGAGTACTGAACTCTGTCTCAGAATCATACCTCGACACATATGTCTGATATACCAGTATCCTGTCACCATTTGCATCCTTGAGATAGAATCTACCCTTCTTTGCAGAATCGTTATAAGTATAATAACCGTCAAACGTACCCTCAAGTCTGTAATAGTCTGTAGTATTCACCTCTTTTTCAGTAAACTGAGCAATCGTAAGGACAGGGATGACTCTCTGCTCGAGCTTGAACACCTTTGTACCTCCGTCAAATGTGAACTTGAACTCAGCTGAATTTCCGGCTTCAGCAGCAGCTCCATATTCGATTGTAACCTCACCTTCGCCATTTCCTGAAGCAGGTGATACTGTAGCCCACTTGCTTTCAGTTTCTACAGTCCAGTCTGTATTTGAAATAACCTTGAGCACATATGAGCCGGCATCCTGGTTGACCCAGTCAGTCGCCATGTCAAAGTTAAGATAATATGCAGACTCGAAATATGGCTCTGTCAGTCCTGCAAGGTCATCTTCACTTGTAAGGATGATCTGGATATGGCCCTGCTGGATGCTTGCAATACCCTTGAGGTTACCTGACTTTGCCGGAACAGGAATATCCTTCAATGCAGAGTTCTTGTAGGTCTTGATTGTAAAGTTCTCTCCGGCTTCAGTCTCGAACCACACTTCATCGTAAGTCAAAGAAGTATTGTTGACGAGCTTGAAGACGTTCTCTTCCTCTTCCTCCTCTTCAGCTTCTGCCTTTGTGGTTGTATCTTCGGTCTTGTCAGAAGTTTCAGGTGTCTCCGAAGGAGCCTCTTCCGGCTCGTTTCTGAAATCCACTCTTGCCTGGACCTTGCCATCGATTTCGATATACTGTGCCTCACACTTGTTTGCAAGGAAGTCTGCTACAGACACTTTCTTTGCAGTCACTGCGTTATCCTTGCTTACGGATACAGCGTTCTCGAGAGGAATTCCATCAATCTGCACAGCATTCTCAAATGTGCTGAGCTTAAGACCTTCCAGATTTACAGAAATCTTCTCACCATAAGCAAAAGAATGAGCAGACGCAAAACGGAACTGAAGACCTGCTGTCTCATCCTGTACAAAAGCTGTCACGTTTGTTACTGTCGAGACCTCCTTATTGCTTATCACAACAACCTCAGTCTTTGCTCCGAACGGGAATTCTTTCTCTGTACCCCATGCACGGAGTTCTGCAAGAGTATAGTTTCCGCCCTTTTCTCCTGCCTGATAAAGTCTGACTGTCACAGGCTCAAGATTTTCAGAAGTGAAGGTAAGTATTGCGATACGGTCCTTTCCTGTGTTCTTCTCTGCAGAAACAGTAATGGTCTGAGGGTCATTTGATCCCTTTCCAGAAAGAGGGGAAACTGTAAATCCGCTCTCCTCCGGTGTAATTATAGCTGTCCAGTCACGGGTTGCCTTCAACTGGAATGTTGCCGATCCGCCGGCGAGCTCCACATTTGCAGTCTCACCTGACGCCTTCAACGAAGCTGGTCCAAGCAGTTCCTCTTCAGGCTCGCAGGAAGCCAGAACTGCAAGGGACGCGAATAGTCCAAAAATGTAATTTCTAAGTTTCATACTATAATTTTTAATGTGCGTTTATTTATCAACTCGCACAAATATAATCTTTTTTCCCTCTCCTGTGTACACTGAAATTCAAAAAAAATCACATTTCTAAATCGACAGCACATTCAGCACGTTGATCAGTTCGCGGTCAATAGGCTTGTCAATTCGGATGGCTTTATTGAATGGAACATACACTATCTGGTCATCCTTCACACCTATCATGATATTGCGCTGACCGTCCTTCAATGCCTCGATTGCAGCCACTCCCAGGCGGCTGGCAAGGATACGGTCCTGGGCAGTAGGCACACCGCCACGCTGAAGATGTCCGAGAATAGTCACACGTGCCTCGAACTCTGGATATTCGTGTACAAGACGGTCTGCATAATACTGAGCTCCGCCTGTACCGTCCTTCTTACTCTCTGACACAAGCACTATAGAACTATTCTTACTCTTACGAACTCCCCTGCCGATGAATGTCGCCAGCTGATCCACATCTGTCCTGTCCTCAGGAATAATGGCAGCCTCAGCACCTGTAGCGATTGCCGCATTCTGCGCAAGGAATCCGGCATCACGTCCCATCACCTCCACAAAAAAGATACGGTTATGCGAATTCGCTGTATCACGGATCTTGTCCACACAATCCATTATGGTATTGAGAGCCGTATCATAGCCGATGGTGGTATCCGTTCCATACAGGTCGTTGTCGATTGTACCCGGCAGTCCGACACACGGGATATCATATTCTGCTGCAATCACCTGCGCACCAGCCAGAGAGCCATTTCCACCTATCACGATCAGAGCATCGATACCGTTTGCCTTTATGTTCTCATATGCCTTGGCACGTCCCTGCTCATTCAGGAAATCCTTGCTTCTGGCAGTCCTCAGGATAGTACCTCCACGATTGATCGTTCCGCTGACGCTCTCCGAGGTGAAGTCCTTTATCTCATTGTTGATCAGACCTTCCCATCCGCGATAGATTCCCTTTACCTTCCAGCCGTTATAGATTGCCGCACGGGTTACGGCACGTATTGCCGCATTCATTCCAGGAGCATCACCTCCTGAGGTGAGGACACCTATTGTAGAAATTTTTGCCATATTGTAACCATTAATAATTAATTAAACTACATTCCTTCAGTGAGAGAGTAAGGCTTGTCTTCAGCAGAAACGCCTCGTCTCCTGTCCGGTTTTGAAGCCATGACGAACTCCCAGACACCGCCCTCGAGTATATCCTGATGAGTCACATATGTCCTGTCGTATTTCTCGCCATTGATATACAGGGCCTTGACATATCTGTTTTCGTCACTTACTCCGTCCGCCTTGATTTCAAGTGTCTTGCCATTGTGCAGAGCAAGTCTGACATATGGAAGATAAGGTGCTCCGAGCACATACTGGTCCGTACCGGGACATACCGGATAGAATCCCATAGCAGAGAATATATACCATGCCGACATCTGTCCGCAGTCGTCATTGCCGCTGAGCCCACGGATGTTGTTTCGGTACATCCTGTTCATTATCTCACGAAGCCAATACTGGCTCTTCCACGGCTGCGAAGTCCACGCATAGAGATACGGAACATGATGACTCGGCTCATTGCCATGCACATACCCTCCCAGGAGGCAGTCCGCCGTAATGTCCTCATTCCTGATATAATACTCTTCCGGCAGATGCATCCCGAACAGGTCGTCAAGTCTCTTGACAAAGGCCTTGTCTCCTCCCATGATATCCATGAGTCCCTTCACATCAAAAGGCACATGAAAGGAAAAATTCCAGGAATTTCCCTCGATGAAGCCTTCACCATGAGTCTGAAGCACGTCAAACTCCTTCTTGAATGAGCCGTCAGTATAGCGAGGGCGTGCAAAACCGGTCTCCATGTCGTAAACATTGCGGTAGTATAGGGCCCTCTTCATATACTCATCTGCAATATCCTTTCTGCCTGCCTTGAGAGCGGCATTATATACAGTCCAGTCGTCATATGCATATTCCAACGTAGTGGAAGCCGCTGTAGAAACGACATCCATAGGGACATACCCCAGCTCCATATATTCACCCAATCCCGCGTAATATGGTACTGTAGAAGTACTTACCATGGCGTCAAATGCCTCGTCGGAAGCCTCATGCACATTCTTCACAATCGCATCCGACAGCACCGGTACTGCATGATAACCGCTCATGCACCAGTTCTCATTTCCCATATGGCTCCATATCGGAAGCATCCCATGCACACTCTGCTGCTGGTGCTTAATCATCGAGCTCACCATATCAGCGCTGCGTCGAGGCTGTATGATATTCATCAGAGGATGCTCAGCACGGTAAGTGTCCCAAAGCGAGAATACTGTATAGTTGGTAAAGCCGTCAGCCTTATGTATATTGTGGTCCAGTCCGCGATAGCTGCCGTCCACATCCATATATACCGACGGGTTGATCATTGTATGGTACAGGGAAGTGTAGAACATGACCTTCTGATCCTCCGTGCCATCCACATCAAACATCGAAAGTTCCTTATCCCAGGCATCGGAGGCTTCCTTGGCGATCTGCCCGAAACTCTTTCCCTCAGCCTCAGCCTTGAGATTCTTCAATGCGCCTTCGGTACTTACAGCCGACAACGCCACCTTGACCACAAGTGCCCTGTCTGCATCCGTATCGAAACAGAAATAAGCAGCCATATCCCGTCCTGCCATCTCCGGAAAATTCTTTTCCTGTCTGAAACGCCTCCAGAAACCTTTGTACAGCACCTTGTCCCTGTCCTCGTATCCGTATTCCCTTACCGGCTGCGAGAAAGAGATGGCGAAATAAGTGTAATTTGTCCTTGCCCATCCGTTCGTGATCCTATATCCCGTAATCAGGCTGTCGTTTTCCACTCTGAGCACAGACCACAGTACCTTTCCATCATAATTATATATGCCATGACCAAGATCCAGAACGAGATGTCCCTTCTCATTTTCAGGGAATGTATATTTATGCACACCCACCCTCGGAGTGGCAGTCAGCTGAGCTTTCACCTTGCTGTCCTCAAGCATGACCTCATAATATCCGGGATATGATTTTTCCGTATCATGCGAAAAACGGCTGCGGTAACCGGAGGCAGGATCCGACGCATTTCCCGGCACCAGCTTCACATCTGCTACACCCGGCATAAGCAGGATATCTCCCAGATCGGAATGGCCCGTTCCGCTGAAATGAGTATGGCTGAATCCCACGATAGTACTGTCGGAATATTGGTAGCCGGCACAGTACTTATATGTAGCTTTCTGATATACTCCGTCTATATTATGAGGGATATTCTCTGTATCCGGACTCAGCTGGACAGCTCCGAAAGGAACACATGCACCCGGAAAAGTATGCCCCATTCCGTCAGTACCGATCATCGGATTCACATATTTTGAAGGAGCATCCGCAGACATCTGAAGCATTGCACCAAGAAACATCTCGGCTGCTATCATAATAACTCTGATTCCTTTCATATACATCACATGTTTTTCATCACGCAAAACTACAAAACTTTTTGTACTTTTGCGGACTGTATGAAGATAGGAAATCTAGAACTTGGAGAAAAACCGCTGTTTCTTGCGCCGATGGAGGATGTGACTGACGCATCCTTCAGATTCATATGCAAGGAATTCGGTGCTGATATGATGTACACGGAATTCATATCCTCTGACGGGCTCATCCGTGATGCCCGTAAATCTCTAGAAAAGCTGGTGACATATGACTACGAGGCCCCTATCGGCATACAGATATATGGAAACATCCCTGAAGCAATGGTAGATGCTGCCGTAATGGCAGAGAAGGCAGCAGAGATCTCGGCAGAGCTTGAGAGCGTAAAGGGAGTGTCAGGAGCCGGTCACGGAGCAGACCTTGTGGATATAAATTTCGGTTGCCCGGTCAACAAGATTGCCCGCAGAGGAGCAGGCTCGGGAATGATGAGGGAGCCTGACAAGATGGTAGAAATCACCCGGAAGGTGGTGGAAGCCGTAAAACTTCCTGTGACCGTCAAGACCCGTCTGGGCTGGGACGAGGACTCGAAGATCATTGTGGAGCTCGCAGAAAGGCTTCAGGATGTGGGCATCCAGGCCCTTACCGTCCACGGGCGTACCCGCTGTCAGATGTACTCGGGAGAAGCAGACTGGACGCTGATAGGAAAGATCAAGGAAAATCCGCGCATGCATATCCCCATCATCGGAAACGGTGACATAAATTCCCCTCAGAAAGCAAAGGAATATTTCGACAGATACGGAGTTGACGGCATCATGATTGGCAGAGCCACATATGGCCATCCGTGGATATTCAAGGAAATAAAGCACTATCTCAGTACCGGGGAACTGCTGAGCCCGATGAGCGTGACAGACAGGGTTGCACTTGCAAAGAGGCATCTTGCCAAGTCGTTGGAAATCAAGGGAGACAGAGTTGGAATACTGGAGATGCGCCGCCATCTGTCATGCTATTTCAAGGGATTGCCGGACTTCAAGGAGACCAGACTCAAGCTGGTGACAATCAACGATCCGGCAGAACTGTTCGGAACTTTGGATTACATTGCGGAAAGATGGGGAGAAGAGCCGGCTCCCGACGCATCGAATGTATATGGCGTATAGACTTACACAGACAGGACTATGATAGACAAGATATTACTTTTTCCCTACTGGTTTGCCCTCAAGCTGAGGCATCTGATGTTTGACTGCGGACTTCGCAAGGTAAATACCACTGAAGTGCCGTCAATATGTGTAGGCAACATAGCCGTCGGAGGCACAGGCAAGACTCCGCATACTGAAATGCTGTTGCGCATGCTTCTCTCGGACCGGGAGTGGGGAGGGAAAAACATTGCAGTGCTATCCAGAGGATACAAGCGCAAGACAAAAGGTTTCCAGCAGGTGATGGCAGACGGAACTGCAAAGGAATATGGAGACGAACCTCTCCAGATAAAGAACAAATTCCCTATGGTCACAGTGGCCGTAGACAAGTCACGCAAGGAAGGCTGTGATTTCCTTTGCCATCCTGAGACTCTCCACACCTCGAAGGCAGGACGCAGATGCATGCACAAGGAGGTAAAGAAAGCGGACCTGATAATACTTGACGACGCATTCCAGCACAGATCCATAAAAGCCTCTGTATCAATAGTTCTTATTGACTTCAACAGACCTCTGTTCAAGGACCATATAATTCCGCTCGGCAAGCTCCGTGACCTCCCAGAAAGAATCAATGCGGCGGATATCGTCATCGTGACTAAATGTCCTGGCGACCTCAACGCATGGGAAAGGTGCAGGTGGAGCGAAGCGCTCGGAGTGAAGATGTACGACAACCATACCTGCTGCGGTACCCGCAAGAACGGTAGAAAACAGCATGTATTCTTTACCAAGACAAGCTACGGACCAGCCCTTCCTATATTCCCTGAAGGCGATGCAAGATATGTATATTCACAGAAGCTCACCCTCTTCTCCGGCATAGCGAACGACACTCCTTTAAGGCATTACCTGAGCAGCAGTTACAAGATAGTCAGACATCTGAATTTCCCTGACCACCACAAATTCAGCCGTGCGGACATAAGGGAGATCGAAAAAGCCGCAGGAGGATATCCTACATCAGTGGTCATGACCACAGAAAAAGATTGTCAGAGAATCCGCGACTGCCGCAAGATCTCTGACAACCTGAAGCTTAGACTGTTCTATACTCCTATCCAGTCCGAATTCCTGTCCGAACAGGAGAATGAGACTTTTACTGCCGTTCTGAAGGCTTACCTGAAATAACCTCGTTCTGCACTTCTACGGAAGCCTCATGGATAGCGTTGAACACATCTTCCACAAATCCCTTAGGCAGGCCGTATTCTTTACCTTTCTCCACCACTTTTGCAAGGAGAGAATCCCAGCGTGATGTCTGAAGAATGGCGATATTGTTGTTCTTCTTATACTCACCTATCTGACGGCTTATGTTCATACGTGAAGCCAGGGTATAAAGAAGGTTCTCGTCAAGGATATCGATCTTTGCACGCAGCTGGTCGATGTTTTCCTTCCATTCCTTTGCATCAGAATCAGAATCCCTTACTGTAATCTTGTTATAGAGCATATCCTTCAGTTCTGCCGGAGTAAGCTGCTGCTTCGCATCACTGAGAGCGCATGAAGGATTACAATGTGATTCTATCATAAGTCCCTCAAAACCAAGATCAAGTGACCTCTGGCTCAGATCGAGGATATAATCCTTGCAGCCGGCCATATGGCTTGGATCCACAAAGAACGGAAGTTCCGGATAACGGCTGCGGAGCTCGATAGCAATCTGCCACTGAGGGTCATTTCTGTATTTGATCTTGTCCACTGTAGAGAATCCTCTGTGAATCACTCCCAGCTTCTTGATTCCGGCATTGTTCAGACGCTCAAGCGCTCCGATCCACAAGTCGATATCAGGATTGACAGGATTCTTCACAAGGACAGGTATATCCGTATCCGCCAAAGCATCCGCGATTTCCTGTACGAGGAACGGATTGGCTGTAGTTCTGGCTCCGATCCAAACCAGATCCACGCCATGCTTGATGCATTCGAACACATGCTTCTCGCTGGCAACTTCTGTCGAAATCTTCAGACCGTATTCCTTCTTGACTCTCTGCATCCACTTCAGGCCCGGAACTCCTATTCCCTCAAACGAACCTGGATGAGTCCTCGGTTTCCATATTCCTGCACGGAAGACATTGATTCCTAAATCACGGAGTCCCTGTGCTGTCTCCATTACCTGTTCCTCCGTCTCAGCGCTGCATGGTCCCGCAACGACACTTGGTCTTGGCTCCGTAAACATTCCCCACTCATACAGAGGAATGAGATCTAATTTCTTGTTTGCCATAATATGCTTATCTAATGATTCTTCTTATCTTGTTGGCTTCCTCTATAAGGCCACGTACCGCTTCTTCGTCACAATCCGCTATGGCCTTGCGGAAATCATTCATCTTCTCAATATATGTATCCATCACATGCAGGATATTATCCCTGTTCTGCGAAAGTATAGGCGTCCACATGTCCGGACTGCTCTTTGCCAGACGGACAGTAGATGAGAATCCTCCAGACGCCAGGTCGAATATATGCTTTTCATCCCTCTCCTTGTCAAGCACAGTAAGGGCAAGTGCGAAAGAAGTGACATGAGAGATATGGGACACATATGCCGTATGAACATCATGATTTGATGAATTCATATATATTGTCCTCATATTCAGAGTCTTATACAAATCTTCAACTATCCTCACAGCCCTGTTGTCGGACTCCTCGGGATCACATATGATACATGCATGGCCATCGAACAGACCCGGCATCGCAGCCCACGGACCACTATATTCCGTTCCGGCCATAGGATGAGAAGCCACATACATCTTTCTGCAAGGATGATATTTCACACATCGCGAAAGATGTTCCTTTGTCGAGCACACATCGATCACTACCTTTCCTGCCGCTTCTGTCAGAGCGAAACGGTCAAGCACTTTAGGAAGAAGCTTCACTGCCGCACCCACAGGCACTGCCAGCACGATCAGATCGCTCTGGTCTACACAGTCCTCGAACGAGAGGACCTTATCCACAAGACCTATCTTTTCCGCAGCAGCCGCATTGACCGGCTCGGCCTCGACTCCATATACCTCATCTGCGAATCCCCTTCTCTTGAGGTCAATCGCCATGGAACCGCCAATAAGTCCCAGTCCTATGATTCCTGTCTTCATAATACAACTCTCTATCTATCAATCACATATCTACTACGCCTGCTCCCCAAAGCACGCAGGCATCTAAAGTATCCTACTGATTACCAACAACTTAGAGGATGACGCTTTTAATCTTCTGTGCCGCTTTCTTCAGCACCTCCGGTTTCGCGCAGAGCGATATACGTATATAGTCCTCGCCATTCTTTCCGAAAATGAATCCCGGAGTTATGAACACTCCCGCCTCATACAGAATCCTGTCCGATACGCTCTGTCCGGGCGACACTCCCTCAGAGGATTCAGATGACACTCTGCCCCATAGGAACATTCCCGAAGAATCATGATCATATTCAGCACCGAGCAGGTCGAATATCTCACCAGCCAGTACCCTGCGTCTGCGGTATTCGTCATTCAGTTGTGCAAACCATTCCGATTCTTGCGCCAGAGCCTCCACAGCAGCAAGCTGAAGTGGCTTGAACATGCCTGAATCCATCTGGCTCTTGACCTTGAGCACCTGTGCTATGATCTCACAATCTCCTGCCACCATTCCGATACGCCAGCCTGCCATATTGTGTGCCTTGCTGAGCGAGTTGAGTTCCAGGCAGCATTCCTTTGCACGCGGCTGGGACAGTATCGACAACGGATTGTCATTCAGGATGAAACTATACGGATTGTCATTACATATCAATATATTGTGCCTGAGAGCGAAATCCACAAGCTTCGCATACAGTTCTTCCGTAGCCGGAGCCCCGGTAGGCATGTTAGGATAATTGGTCCACATTATCTTCACTCCACTCAGGTCCATCTTCTCCAGCGCCTCGAAATCCGGCTGCCAACCGTTTTCCGCCTTCAGGTCATATGTCAGAATCTCAGCCTCTACCAGTTTAGATGCCGACGAGTAAGTAGGATAACCGGGATCCGGCACCAGAACCTTGTCACCTTTGTCCAGAAAAGCCATCGATATGAGCAGGATTCCTTCCTTGGAGCCCACCAGAGGCTGTATTTCCCTCACAGGATCCAGGCTCACACCATACCATCTTGCATACCAGTCTGCAAATGCCTGTCTCAGCTGAGGAATACCCACATAACTCTGATAAGCATGGTTACCACCCTGCTGAGCCGCCTGGCATAATGCCTCGATTGCAGGCATCGGAGGCATGCCGTCAGGAGATCCTATACCCAGATTGATCACAAGATCCTCACCTGCTGCCGCCCTTTCCGCATTCATGGCAGCTATTTCCTTGAGCTTGCGGGAGAAATAGTACTCCTGCACTGACTCTGTTCTTTTTGCCGGTTGTATTATCATATTACACTGCTGCTACGTATTCACCTAATATATTGAGATCCTTCATAAGAGGACGGACTGCAGAAATAGCCTGCTCATAACGCACATAATCATCAAACTTTATGTCCACATAGAAGAAATACTGCCACTCCTGACCCGGAATCGGAAGAGACTGGATTCTCGTAAGATTCATATCATAGAACGACAATATAGTCAGGATATGGGCAAGAGATCCCGGAGTATGAGGCAGGGTGAAGCACATGGAAGCCTTGTTTATCTTCTGCCTGTCCACCTGGAACGAATCATCCAGAACAAGGAATCTTGTGAAATTCTGCTTGTAGGTCTCGATGCTCTCTGCGAGAATCTCTAGTCCGTAAAGCTCTGCTGCAAGAGTTGACGCCACAGCTCCTACTCCCTTGATTCCTTCTGCTGCCACATCTGCAGCTGCCTTTGCAGTATCCTCTGACTCCACCAGACGTATCCACGGATAATCCTTGAAGAATTCACGTGTCTGGTTTATAGCCATATAATGAGTACGCACCTCCTTGATGTCCTCTATCTTCTGACCCGGTATCGCCATCAGATTCTGCTGAATCCTAAGGAACACCTCGCCCTTTATCTTGCGGTCATACTTACGGAGAAGTTCAAAGTTGGGGAGAAGTCCGCCGGAAACCGTATTCTCTATCGCCATCACGGCAGCGTCCGCCTTGTCTGCATCAATTGTCTTATAAAGACCGTCGAATGTCAGACACTCCACTATATCCGGCACAATATGACCATGTTCTGCATAGAACTGACGTGCAGCCTGTTCATGAAAGCATCCTTTGACTCCCTGAATCGCTATCCTCTTATTATCCACAATACACATAACTTATTGTAATTCAATGACTTAATCCAACAAGGGTCGGAATTTTCAACGACCCTCAATCCGTCAAAACATTATTAATCAGGAACTTAGCCTACCGACTCAACCTGTAAAAAAAATACTGTCCGGCATGAAAACCGGACAGCACATAAAATACATCTATATATACGATACGCAACCACCGGTCCATCACCTTTTCTGGTAATAGAAGTAATAAAAACCGAAGCTGCTAAATCGATAAGTTCCCATAAAATGTCTTCTAACGGGTACAAATATATAAATTATTCCTTTTCGTTATTCCGAAAAATGAAAAAATTTTGCCAAAGACAGATCAGACTGTCATGATTTCCTTTTCCTTCGCAGAAACAAGCTCGTCAACCTTCTTTGAGAAAGCGTCTGTCTCCTTCTGGACAAGCTGCTCGTACTCCTTCTGAAGATCCTCAGGCATACCTTCCTTGTTTGCCTTCTTGAGCTGCTCGATAGCATCACGACGTGCATTGCGGACACTTACCTTGGCATTTTCAGCCGCTGCTTTAGCCTTCTTGATAAGCTCCTTACGACGGTCTTCAGTAAGAGCTGGAACTGTGCAACGGATGCTCTCACCGTTGTTTGAAGGAGTAAGTCCGAGATTTGCGTCGATGATAGCCTTCTCGATGGCAGGGATCATCTTCTTCTCCCACGGCTGAAGCATAAGAGTCTTTGCATCAGGAGTAGTAACCGAAGCCACCTGAGGAACAGGAGTAGGGCTACCGTAATAGTCAACCATCACGTTGTTGAACACCATAGGGTTTGCCTTTCCGGCACGATATGTCTTGAGTTCCTCATCAAGGTGAGTTGCTGCATGAGACATCTTGTCCTTTGCACCATTGAGAATGTCTTTTGCTCTTGTAATCATAATATTGGAGTTTTAATATTTATACATGTACTAAAGTGCCGACCTTTTCGCCCTTGACCAGCTTGGTCAGATTGCCTTTCTGATTCATGTCAAACACGATGATAGGCATATTTCCCTCACGGCAAAGTGCGAATGCTGTCTGATCCATGACCTTGAGACGGTCCTCTATAGCTTTGTCGAAACTGAGTTCGTCATATTTTACGGCAGAAGGATCTTTTTCAGGGTCTGCTGTATATACGCCATCCACGCGTGTACCCTTCAGAAGGGCGTCCGCACCTATTTCAAGCGCACGAAGAGCTGCACCTGAGTCTGTAGTGAAATAAGGATTTCCTGTACCGCCGGCTATCAGAGCCACTCCACCACGTTCCATTACAGCGACAGCATCATCCCTCATATAGTAACGGGCAACAGGCATCATTGGGGTAGCAGTAAACACCTCCGCCTCGACACCGGCACTTCTTATGGCCATTGACAGACCGAGGGAATTGATAACGGTAGCAAGCATTCCCATCTTGTCTCCGTTCACGCGGTCAAATCCTTTGCCTACACCCTGAAGACCACGGAATATATTTCCGCCACCGATCACTATTGCCACCTGAAGGCCATTCTTCACGGCTGCGGCAATCTCCTCGGCATAAGCTGCAAGCCAATTTTCATCAATACCCTTTCCAGCAGGGCCTCCAAGGCTCTCGCCACTCAGTTTCAGAAGGACTCGTCTATACGCACTCATGATATTATAAGTAGATTTTTAATTTCAACAAAAGTATCGAATTATTATGAAACTTCCAAGAAAGAATATATCTTTGCATGTTAGAAAAAGGCAAACCTGAATATTAACTAAACAAAGATTATAACTATTATGGCACTTTCTTCAATCACCAAGAAGCTTATCATGAGTATAAGCGGCCTTTTCCTTATCATCTTCCTTCTTCTGCACCTTACCATCAACGCATTCTCGCTGATTGACACAATCAACGGAACTTATGGTGCTGCAGACGGTCTTTTCGCTAAGGGCTGTGAATTCATGGCGCTTCCTATCGTGACCATCATGGTACCAGTACTTGCTCTCGGATTCCTCGTACACATCGTGTATGCATGCATCCTCACAGCAGGTAACATCAAGGCACGCGGCGGTGTAAGCCGTTACGCTTCAGGCAGCAAGGGCAAGGCTGAGTCTTGGGCTTCAAAGAACATGCTCGTTCTCGGTATCGTAGTTCTCGGACTCCTCGCATTCCACCTCAACCACTTCTGGGCAGAAATGCAGCTCAAGGAGTTCATGGGCGAGCACGCTACTGACCCTTACCTCCTCCTCAACGAGACATTCAAGAACTGGTGGATGGTACTCATTTACATCGTATGGTTCGTAGCACTCGGATACCACCTCACACACGGATTCTGGAGCGCATTCCAGACTATCGGTATGAGCAACCAGATCTGGGAGAAGAGACTTTACATCATCGGTTACGTATTCGTAGCAGTTATCGTTCTCGGCTTCTGCGCTGTTGCAGTCAACGCTTTCGCTCAGGCAAACGGCCTGATCTGCTGCGGCTGCTGCTAAGCCTGATCCCATTGACATAGACCCCCGACAGCGCTGGATGTCGGGGGTTTTCTTATGCAGCACAGCTGGCACCCAAAACGCTCACCATCAACGTTTTATGAAAATGCGATTCCCCTGCAACGGGGAATCGTATTTACACAACTCACTCTAATACAGACACTTAAGCGCCAGAGCATTTGATTTCAGTCTTCTGCCTCAGCCACAACGCCACCTCGTCCGGCAGCAGCGGCGCCAGAGTCTCATATACACGGGAATTGTACCTGTTCAGCCAGCCGAGAGCCTCCGGACCGAGAAGCTCGGGAAGGACGGCGGAGGTGTCTATGTGGCAGCAGGTCAGGGTCTCGAACTCGAGCCAGTCTCCGAATTCTGAGGTGCCGGCTTCGCGACAGAGAACGATATTTTCGTGACGTACTCCGTGCATGCCTTCACGATATATGCCGGGTTCGTTGGAAGTCACCATACCCGGAAGCAGAGGCTGGGGATTATACTGATAACGGATGCTCTGAGGGCCTTCATGAACACAGAGATAATAACCGATTCCGTGACCTGTACCATGACCGAAATTCCTGCGGGCACGCCAGAGTGGCATACGAGCAAGGGCATCCAGCTGGCAGCCGGCTGTTCCGCGAGGGAATACTGCCATCGACAGATCGATCATTCCCTTCAACACCAAAGTGTAGTCTTCCTTTTCTATATATGTACACTCTCCCATCGGGACTGTGCGGGTAATGTCTGTGGTGCCGGTAAGATATTGTCCGCCAGAATCCACAAGATATAGTCCGTACGGACGGATGACTGCCGAGCCCACCTGAGGAGTGCTGTAATGAGGAAGCGCCGCACCTGGTCCATATGCCGAAATATTCTCGAAACTGTTGCCTCTGTATCCGGGAATTTCCGCACGTAGGGAAGTCAGCTTTTCCGAGGCCTCCCACTCTGTCACCTCTTTTCCGGAAGCGACCTCGGTCTCAAGCCAATACAGGAAACGCTCCATTGCAACTCCGTCTTCAATATATGTCTGACGCAGATGTCCGATTTCCTCCGCTGTCTTGACAGATTTTTCCAGAATCACAGGAGACACCCCACGGATGATGAATTCATCCGGATAATTCTCGAGGATGTGACTATATATATGGTAATTGACTGTCGAAGGATCGACAAATATCCTAACAGCCGAACTTTCTCCGCTGAAATCCTTGAGTGCATAGAACACTCCGTCATAATCCTCGACGGCAACACCGTCTGCCACAAGCTCATTGAAACTGTCTTCTGTATCAGGATCCAGATAGTCGACGTCCTTCTTTACAAACCATTTCACACTATCCTGCGAAACCAGAAGATATGAAATGACAAGAGGATTATACTCAATATCGCAACCCCGTACATTCAGTACCCATGCGATCTCATCCAAAGAGGTCAGGAGTACCCTGTCCACACCCTGCAGGAGCATCCATTTACGCAGCCACTCGATTTTCTGCGGGCGTGGCGTGCCGCCGAAACACTCTACATCCAGAGTAGTAACCGGACTGACCGGTATTGACGGGCGGTCATCCCACAATGAGTCCAGCATATCGGGAACGTCCACTATGCTGCCCGAGAACTCGCCTACTGCTCCGACGCTCTGACACAGGCCATCCAGAGCCACCACCTGCGCTCGTTCAGAGAGCCATTCCGGAATGCTCTCGGCTCCGGGGACACGGGTCTTGTGCAGTTCGATGCCGGTACCCTCAAGCTGCTCAACCGCCTGGATGAAATATCTGGAATCTGTCCACAATCCGGCATGGTCATGGGTCACAACAAGATCTCCGGCCTCACCGGTAAAGCCCGAAAGCCATTTGACCTGCTGCCATCTCGGAGCCGGATACTCGCTGCTGTGCGGATCGCTGCCGCTTACCACCACAGCATCCCAGCCGTTTTCTGTCATCATTTCACGCAGCTGCGCGATTCTGTCTTGATAAACCATATTCTTCATGTTTACACGTAATACATTGATCGCCAAGTGATTGCGTCAGATGCCTGCGTACCTTGGGGAGCAGGCATAGAGCATAAGGGGCGGACAATCAGATAGTTACGCTATGAGGGTTAATATTATATTGTCTGATACAAAAAATCTGTCTTCCGGGATACGGATATTGCCGTCTTCGAGTGGCACCAGATTGGAACTGGCCAGAGCCTGCTCCAATGCATGCACATCACAATGACCACGCAGATAGTCCGAGGGGACTCCGGCCGCAGTCCTAAGACTGAGCATTATCTTTTCCATTGTCAGCTGGTCCTGATCCAAGCGTTCTCCTCCCTGCACTACCGAAAAATTTCCGCTGACGCCTGCCTCCAGATATGCATTCAGGTCCGGCTCGTTCCATTGGCGCATGGACACGTGATCCATAAAGCTGTGTGCCCCTGGTCCCAGTCCGATATACGGGACATGCCTCCAGTAAGCTGAATTATGCACGGCCTCGCTTCCCGGCTGAGCAAAATTGGATATCTCATAATGATTATATCCTGCAGCAGCAAGCTCCTCACACAGAATCCCATACTGTCTTTCGCAGAGCTGCTCCGAAGCTTCCGACCAGCGTCCCTTTGCTATCAGCTTTTCAAGCATGCTGTCTTCCTCAACAGAGAGCTGATAGGCGGAAATATGCCGCGGAGGAATACCGTCCGAGGATATGTTCAGAGCCTTGGATATGGTATCACGCCAAAGGTCTTCACTCATCTGCGGCAGACCGAATATGAGGTCAATGCTGATGTTGCCGATTCCTGAAGTTTCCAATATATGGTAGGCCTCGACTGCCTGAGCTGCAGAATGACGACGGTTCATCCATTTCAATATATCGTCATCAAACGACTGCACACCCATACTTATACGGTTGACTCCGAGGTCTGCGAGTCCTCTGACATAATCCTCGCCTTTCTCTATAATGTCCTCCGGATTGACCTCAACAGTAAATTCTTCAAATTCGCACGGATGACCGACACCCCGCAAGGCTTCTACAATTCTACCTATTATCGGGAGAGGCAGCACAGAAGGTGTACCTCCACCAATATAAAGGGTGCTCACACCTGCCGATGTGAACACCCTTTGAATATCATCCTTCCTTGTCCTTATCTCTGCCTCAAGAGCCTGAGCGAATCTCTCGAATTTCTCTTCCTGTCTCAGAGCATCTTCTTCCTTGCGACATCTCGGAGCGGTCTCCGAATAGAAACCGCAATATGTGCAGAAACTCCTGCAGAATGGGACATGGACATATATCATTATCTGAGCATCAGTTCAGCCTCACCGAGCTTGGTCTGGTCTGTATAGGCCTCGACTGTATAGATACCCTTGACATATGAAGGTATCTCGTTTACATAAATACCCATCTCCACTTCCTTGCCTTCATAGTCCACTTCACGTGAAGCAGTACAGATCATAGGTTCTCCGCCGGCTACCGAGAATGTTCTCTGAGTGCTGTTTGTAAGAAGAATACCATCCGGATCCTTTACTCTGATATATACTCTGACCGGACCTTTCTTGGCAAGGTCGTTCTCCACAAGAGACAGGCTTGCAATAAGCCTTACTACCCTGCTGCTCCTGTCTGTAACCTTATCTGAGGAATTGAACGCCTCAAGTTTGAGACCGCGCGCCTTTACTACAGAGCCCACAGCCACCTGATCCGAAAGTGTTTCCACCGTCTTGCTGAGTTCCTCTGACTGTCTGCGGCTCTCTGCGGCCTCACGACGCGCTGCGGCAGCATCGGCAGTAAGTCTCTTATTCAGGGTGTTGAGCGAGTCAATCTGGACGATGTAGTTACGCATGATGCTTCTCAGAGTGCCGAGCTCCTTTTCATATTGGCGCATCTTGCTTCTGTTTGTAGCCTCGGTCTTCTTGATTCTCTCGATCAGCTGCGACACCTCTTCCCTTGAAGAATCCAGCTGTGAATTGATCATATCATAATCAGAAGACAAAGACGCATAATCGTTCTGAAGCGCAATCATCTGCGATGTCAGCTCTTCCTTCTCGACGTTAAGTTCCTTCACAAGAGAAGACTTCGACCACCAGATATAGGCAAGTGCACCTGCCAGAAGCACCGCAACTGCAATCAGTGCATACATTACTTTCTTTAGATCCATAGTATTCTGTTTTTATAACATAAGATTGCAAATATAATGAATTATCAGATTTTTCGTATATTTGTAATCGTACAACTTGCAAATACAACAATAAAGCCATGAAATATATAGTAAGAGCAGTAAAATACTTCATCTATTTTTCACTCATGTGTGCTGTAATCGTCACCATCCTCGTACTGATCGGTGCCGTAGAAGGAGACATAAACAGCATATTCGAAGAGGGGTACAGGTCTGTGGGTAAGATTGCCATATTTTTTGCATTGGTAGCTGCTGTCTATCCTAAACTGGGATTCATAAGCCGCGATATAGCTGAAGGCAAGTCATGGGACGAGATGAAGGAGCAGACAGTGGAGTTCATGTCGGAACGCAGATATTCGCTCGAGTCCGAGAGTCCGGAAAGAGTGACATTCAGGTTCAGAGGATTGGCCGGCAGGCTGTCCAAGATGCTTGAAGACCGGATCACCCTGACAAAGACAGCTCAAGGATGGCAGATTGAAGGTCTCAGAAAGGACGTGATAAGACTGTCCATAGGACTGGAAAATATCCTTACCCCGCAGAAGGACGCGGAATAAGGACAATTATAAATCTAAAGTCAAAGGTTATGGATGAACTGAAAACTGTAGCGACATTCGCTGACCCGATGCTTGCAAGCATCACACAAGGCCTGCTCAAATCCAACGGGATCGAAGCAGAGATTTTCGGAGAGTTTTCTTCCTATCCTTCGGTTAACATTGCCGAGCAGAACGTCGAGCTGAAAGTCAATGCGGCAGACTACGAGTCAGCATTGAGCATCTTGGCGGCTTCAGACAAGGCTGAGTAGAACTCTTCGCCGAAATAACGCTCTATTGGTTCGCGTAAGAATTCATATACGCGGACCTTTTCTTTTTTACCCTTTTCAAATGCATCCTTGCAGATATGCCATCTGTGCAGATTAAGGGCCTTTGTTCCGTTACGGAGCACAGTGATTCTGATAGGATACAGCCAGCAGGAAATTGGCTTACGGAAATCTCCCTTACCCTGGAACCAGCAGCGTTCCATAGAACAGAAGCAGTTGCCCTCGTCATCAAAAAGAGTATAGGCACATTCCTCGCTTCCCGGCACCAGAGGAGTAACCATATCTCCGTCTCTGTCAATCTCGAAAAAGCCTTTTGAAGCCACAGCCGCACGCCCCTCATCCGACATTATCGGAGAGAATATCTCATAATTCTTTTCAATCGCCTCAGCCTCACATTCCTCAAGAGGCGCACCGCTGTCACCGATTACGCAGCAACAGCCCTTGCATTTTTCATAATCGCAAGCAAAATATTCGGTCAGAACTTCCTCTGACACAAGACAGTCGTCTATCTGAATGATTGTTCCGTGATACATTATTTTCCTGTTATTACATATTCTACCTTGGAATTGACGGCAAGTGTCGAGAGCATGGCGCGCACACTTGCATCAGATATTGCCCGTATCTTGGCCTCGGCTCCGGTCGTGAAATCCTTTCCGTCCAGATAGCGCAGATTGAACGCATTTATCCAATATTCAGGGCTCTGCTTTTCAAGAGCAAGCCGTTTCTCCACCCTGAATTTGTATGATGCAAGAGAATTGGCATCTATACTGATATCCGCGATATCCGAATAAACCTTCCTCAGAACAGAGAGTGCATCCCCCATCCTATATCCGGATGTTCCTTCTGCCAGTCCTTCTACTGAAGCTTCGCTTATCGTAACCCGCATCAGCAGGCTTTCCTGAGGGAATCTTCTGCAATCATAACTTACATCCACACGCATACCCTTGCCGGAGAGCATCAAGGCAAAATGTCGCCTGAGCACCATGGAAGTAACTGCAGCAGTATAATAATTCTCCGACGTCAGCGCCATAGGGGCTGTAAGAGCCACAGTCACACTGTTTTCACTGCTTGGTCTGCGATAGCCTTCCATTCCTATGAAATTACGGCTGAATGTCTCCGTCCTCCTGAATGATTTCTCAGTGGTCCTGAATCCTCCTGCATACAGGGTCAGCACTTCCTTTAGATTCTTCTCGTCAATATCTCCCACCAGTATCAGTACACCGTTATTCACCTTGTCCGACAGGGACTTGAAGAAGGCCTCCGCCTTTGCCGCAAAGTCATCAGTCAGACACACCCCGTTCCCTGAAGCTACTCCCGATGCCTGTCTCAACGGCTCTCCCTTACGATAATATTCCCATTCCTCAGGGCATGGTGTACGTTCATTCAGCAGAGTCAGAAGCACACGCACCATATAGTCAAGTTTTTCTGCAGGAACGGAGCCCTCGAACTTTGTCGCAGAATGACCGACTTCATATGCCAGTTTCATCCCACGGCTGCGTACAGCATCCTTGAACTCCTGCCCGGGCATACCCCCTATCATGCAAGAGCGGAGATAATCCTCCAGATAAGTTCCGTCGTCGACTCCCAACCCCTCGATACTTCCGGTTCCACCATTGAGCGAAAGGGAATAATTTATCTGTCCTCCTGCAGGCATATTCTTCACTATCACCACCATTCCGTTGGAAAGAGTCCACACGGAGCCACCGGAAAGGTATTCCTTACCTGAGGATTTCACCTTGATCTTTGACCCCGACACAGGCAGATGCGGAACAGCTGACAGAGGTGATTCTGCCGGCTCTGAATTCTGTGACAGCAGCCATGAGACACCAAAGATATTCTTCAGCGAATCCTCAGAAAACCTCAGACTGTCGGAAGCATACTTCAATGTCAGATTACGCCCGCTATCCAGAACCGCCGAGGCCACAGAATGGAGAAGTTTGCACTCGGTATCGGCAGACAAGTCCTTGGATGTATAGAATTTCAGTACACTCTCCTTTGAAGACAACGCGGTATTATGAATGAAAGCAGAGACACACCTGTTGACATACTCTCTGTTGCCGACGGATTTCATCCTACCCTCCTGTGCGACCTTGTCCACGAAATCCAGCGAAGCCTTGAGTGCCTCAGCCGGTGCCACTCCATAGGCATCTATGGAAGCCAGTACATCTGCTACAGCCGACACCGCCTCCTGTGCATCTTCCGCCGCCAGCACAACTTCAACCGAGAACAATCCGTCCCCCAAAGTTCCCGATCCACCTATATAGCGGCTGCTGACCGATGCCACAGGGATATTGACCGACCGGAAATATTTCAGAAGACGTTGCTCGGCCACCATGCCGGCCATTGTAAGATATTTTTCCTGAATCGCCGGTTGAATGGTATTCATGAGCTCTCTTGGAGTCCTTTCCAGTCTCCACTCTGCAGAAACCTTTGCAAGCCCGGGCTCAGCAATCCTGTCCACCTTAGTCTCTATTCCCTTACGGTCTTCCCATATGTAGCCCGACCTTCTGACAGACTCAGCCGGAGGATACATGAATGAAAGCATATGGAGTTTCTGAGATATAGTATTTGCATCTACATCTCCTGCTACTATTATCGCCTGATCCGATGGGACATACCATTTCCTTACGACAGGATCATCCGAATTATGGAAACGCCCGGCAATATTCATCAGCACGAACAGAGTGGAATCCAGAACAGAACCGTCAAGCTTCATGTTTACATCCCCGAACCTGAACACTGTAGCATTATCCTGCACCTGCGCAAAGCCTTCAGGTCCCGGCACACAGCCTTTTCTTATGAAAAAGTCCTGGACAGAGGGAGCTGTCAGCAAAGGCTGCGACAGCAACGCCTCACGGGCGATTTCCGACACAGTCTCCCGGCCCACACTCTGAATAGTCCGCGCACCCGTCATCTGCACAAGGGCAAAATCCGCTACTCCCTGGATGTCGGTATTCCTCGCCACATACCATCTGAGTCCGTTCGGGAGCTGCCCCTGCGTCACAGCCGGATCCGGAGGAATAGGAGCTATATCCTGCCCGCTCAGGACACCGGAGCCGCACAGCAGCACCAGAAGACACAAAGATAATTTTTCCGCCAATTTTGTATATTTCATAGCTAAAAAACTCAAAACAAGATATATAATGCAAAAATACGACAAATTTTTCCTATTTTTGCATCTAATAGAGGTATATGCAACTAAAGTAGAACAAAATATAACAAGAAATGAAAAAGATTTTCCTTTTGTTTGCAGCAGCCGTTATGGCAGCTGGAGTAGCGTCCGCACAGGACATCAATAAGGCAATTGAGCTTGCCAACAGTGGTAACGAAGCATTCCAGATGGGTGAATACGCACTTGCTATCGACGCATTCAAAGAATCACTTTCTATCGCAGAAGGTCTTGGAGAAGAGGGTGCTGAGCACGCAAATACATGTAAGACAGCTCTCTGCAACCTTTACCTTGCCCACGCAAAGAGCCTTATCAAGGCCGACGACTTTGACGGTGCACTTGCAAAGCTCGACGAGACTATCGCTACTGCAGAAGGTTATGGCGAAGCCGCTACAGTTGAGGATGCAAAGGCCCTGATTCCGCAGGTTTACATGCAGAAGGGTAACACAGCTTACAAGGCTAAGGACATGGCGACTGCTATCGCTGCATTCACCAAGGCTACCGAGCTCAATCCTGCAAACGGTGACGCTTACCTCGTACTTGGTAGAGCTTATGCTGCTACAGGCAAGGTAACTGAGGCAGTTGCCGCTTATGAGGCAGCAGCAGCAAACGGCGAAGAGGCGGCAGCAAAGAAACAGCTTTCAAACCTCTTCCTCAAGAAGGCACAGGCTTGCTCAAAGGCCAAGGACAATCAGGGCGCTATCGACAACGCTCTCAAGGCAAACGAATATCTTGAAAATGCAAATGCTTACAGAATCGCTGCAGGTGCTGCTCAGAAGATGGGTAACAACGCAAAATGCATCGAGTTCTATGAGAAATATCTGCAGATCAAGCCGGATGCAAAGGACGCAGCAGGCGTAACTTTCACTATCGCAGCTCTCTATCAGCAGGGTGGCAACAATGCAAAGGCTATCGAGAACTATGAGAAGATAGCAGCAGACGCTCAGTACGGTGCAAGCGCACAGGAGCAGCTTAAAGTCCTCAAGAAATAAATGAGACATCTCGAACTGCTTGCTCCGGCAAGAGACATAAAGATCGGCATCGCGGCCATTGACTGCGGTGCCGATGCTGTGTATATTGCCGGCCCGCAGTTCGGAGCACGTCAGGCTGCCGGAAACTCTGTTGAGGACATCCGGTCGCTGTGTGAATACGCACACAAGTTCGGAGTAAAAATCTTCATCACTCTGAACACGATACTATATGACTCGGAACTGGAAGCCGCCTACAGGTTCATGCTTGACGTACAGGAGGCTGGGGCAGATGCCATTATCGTGCAGGATCTGGCCGTGGTAAAACTGGCGCGAGAAGGACACAACGGTATATTCAAGCCACTGCGTATTCCACTTCATGCCTCCACTCAATGCTCCATCCGTACGCCCGAACAGGCGCGATTCCTGGAAAGTCTGGGATTCTCCAGACTCATACTTGAAAGAGAACTTTCCCTTGAACAGATAAGGGCAATCCGCAAGGCGGTAAGCTGCGAGCTGGAATTCTTCGTTCATGGAGCCATATGTGTATGCTACAACGGCCAATGTTATCTATCCGAGATGATAGCAGGCAGAAGTGCCAACAGAGGCGCCTGCATCCAGGCATGCAGGTCGAAATATGACCTCACAGATGCTTCCGGAAAGGTACTTGTCCGCGACAAGGCGCTGCTTTCTCTCAAGGACTACAATCTGCGGGGAAGACTGCGTGAGCTTGCCGATGCCGGCATCACTTCATTCAAGATCGAAGGACGTCTGAAAAACGAATCATACGTCCGCAACGTAGTCCGAGACTACTCTGTCGCCCTTGACAGGCTGGTGGATACCGATGAATATTACAGAGGCTCATTCGGAAGCGTCACCGGGGGATTCACTCCTGACACCAGAAAGACTTTCAACAGAGGATATACCGAACTCTTCCTTGACGGCAGACGTGGCAAGTGGGCTGCCATGGATGCCGCCAAATCAATGGGAGAGCATATCGGCACGGTGACATCCATAGGCAGAGGATACCTGGAGATCCGGCTATGCAAAGGCGTCTCGCTCAACAACGGAGACGGATTCTCCTTCGTTTCACGACATGGCAAAGTCGAGGGATTCCGGGCAGACGTATGTACAGGTAATACCGTCAGATGCAAAATACTGCCGTCTCTGTCTGTCGGAGCTGAAATATACAGAAACATCAACGCCGCCTTTGAAAAGGAGATCGAAAGGCAGGCTTGCACACGTGAGATAAACGTCTCAGTCAGGTTGAAGACATATCCAGAAAACGGCACATGGAAGATTCATGCATATGCTACATCGGAGGATTGCAGGATAGCCGAAATCATCCTGGATGCAGGAGAACAGAAGGCCGACAACCAGGAAAGGATGCAGGCGATGCTTCACTCCCAGATAGGCAAAAGCAGCGGACATTACAGATTCGCAGTCAGCGAAATCGATGCACCAGAGGGACTTCCGTTCATGAGTTCGTCGGCGCTGAACAACATCAGACGTACGCTTGCTGAAAAAATCGACAGCATGCCGCTTATAGCAAGGCCTCTTCTCAACAGGTCACTTGACATACCGGAAACCCCTGCATTCCCTTCATCAGAAGCCACATACAAGCAGAACGTATCCAACAGACTATCGAAAGAACTCTACCATGCCACAGGAGCATCTTCTGTCGAAAAGGCATATGAACTCACCCACTCGCCCGGAGCCGAACTCATGCGTACCAAATACTGCATACGACACGAACTCGGTATGTGCCCTGTCCATCAGAAAGCGGCTGATTCGGGCCCGCTGTTCCTTCTGAACAACGGCAGAAAGCTTGCACTGCACTTTGATTGTGCAAGCTGTGAGATGGTGGTCAAGGAAGGGTAATGGTTATCTTACCAGACCGCCCCTGAACCGTTTCCCTGAAGTCTTGGAAAAGTCATATTTCAAAGTCAGCATGAAGTAGCGGCCATATGACGGCACCCATCTCTGCTCGACATAGTTGTTATATACAACGTTGGAATATGTATCCGCATCGGCAATCAGATCATGACCGGAAATGCTGACTGTCATTTTCTTCTTCAACAGCCTTACGCCTACCTCCGCATTAAGGATATTGTTGAGATTATCAGTACCCGCTCCTGAGAAATTCTTATAAAGAGTCATGGAGTAACTTGCTCCTCCATAGCAGATTTTCAGAAAGTTTATATGAAAACTGGTTTCAAGAGTCTGCATCAGGGACTCATTCAATACCTGGCCGATACTGTTGGAGCAATGCTGATAGAAAGTCCTTGCGGCCACTTTTGCAGAGCCTTTCCGGTGGCGGTAATCATATCTCAAACCCAGGGTAGGAGCATGATTGTTCAACATGACCTTATCTTCCCCAAGATACTGAGGAGACCTTCCGAAAGAATACCCTACATCACTGCTGATTGAAGATTTCCTGTCAATGAAACACTTGAAATTGGCTTTTGCTCCGGCAGTAACTGCACCCGAAGCATTCTCGAATGTATTGAGCATAGATCCGGCCAATGCAGGATAGTCATTCCAATCCGAAAGCACTGTATTTTCCTTGAAATATATCTGTTTTCTGGCAATCACAGACGGCGAATATGACGCCTGGATTTCGGTATTAAGATTCCATTTTGAAGGTTTCATCAGGATGTACATCACCGAACATGTACCCGTCGATGTCTGCTTCAGGTCAGGATTTCCTCTATCAAGGCAAACGGATTCTTGTCGTCAATCCTGTTTCTCAACTGCTCGAGAGACGGGGTCTGAGACGACATGTTAAAAGTGAACTGCAGATTCCTCTTCCATGAAAGTCTTAAGAAAGGAGTAAATGACAGGAAATTATAGTTGTCAGACAAGGCTTCCGGATAACGCTCCTGATCGACCTGAGTCCTGTACCTTATCCCAAGGCTGGCATTCAGTTCAAAATTCCGGGTGTTGAAATTCAATGACGCACCTGCATTATGATCATAATAATTCCATGTGTAATCATATGTGTTGGCGACATCAATGACCGGTGTGGTCACCTGCCACAAATCCATTGTATTCTGCCGGCTGAGACGGTTATTATACGCGAAGACATAGTTTCCTGATATGCTCAAGGTATAGTCATCTGTATTCTTCAATACGGATGAGATGCCCGCCTTGGCTGAGATGCCGGTTTCATTCATAAGACTCTCCGAGTGGATATGCCTTCGGTCGAATGCTGTAGCAAGAGTATCGACAGTCCATGAGTCCCCGTTGCCTCGCATCAGATTGGCATTGACTGAAACAGCTGGAGAGATACGCGCATTATCCTCATCTCGCCAGTTCACCATTCCGGAATACGCAAAATTGTCATGGAAAGAATCTGTCGCCGACACATTTCTGTACCTCATGGCTCCGTCCTCATACTTCGAGGACATCATGGCAGAATGCGAACGGGTATCATTGATAGTAAGATCGTTCTCTATGTTTATCGTCTTGACCGGAGTATTCGGAAGACTTATATCCAACGAAAATGAATGCGAAGCACCCACAGAAGACGACATTGTCGTATCTGAATATGACGATGCAGGATTGTCTTCCGTCTGAAAATATTCCGTAAGACCCCTCCTGAATGACTTGTCATATGACTTATTGTAGGTGTAGTCGAATTTCAGATTGTTTCCATAAACCCTCTCTCCCCAGAACTTGTGGATTCCGGCAGAGACCTTCATGTTTTCCGAATATGAATTCAAGGGCTGCCAGTTCAGCGGATACGATCTTCTCCTTAGTCGTGACATTCATCACAGTCTGCTTCCTCGAATTCCTCAGCCCCTTTCTCTTGTCAACATACAACTGCTCTTCATATATCTTCACTTCCTTCACCTGAGACGCATCCAGAGAATAGAATGCCGAAGATGGGTCATTGCCGTATATCATCACTCCATTGACATACGTTCTGGCAACCTGCTCACCATTGACGGAAATATTGTTGCCTGACACAGTAACTCCCGGAAGGCGCTGCAGTATCTCTATCGCCTTGTCGCCATCCATCAAAGCCACCGCTGCTGCATTATATACGAGAGTATCCTTGACCTGACTGACCAACGGCACCTCTGCCTTGACGACCGCCGCATCGAGTTTCTCGTTCTCCTTCTTCAGATCTATATATATGATATTTGCTCCGGGTACAATCTGAAGTTTGTCTTTATAAGTCCTGTAACCGTGTCTTGAAGCAAGTACAACCGTCTCTCCCGGTTTATATTTTCTGAATACACATTCTCCTGAATGGGAAGTGATTGCAGCAAGAGTATCTGCTCCCGCAATCAGTCTTACGTGAGTATTCGAAACTCCATGTTGCAGCTTATGTTTAGTATTACCTGCAGTTTCTGTCACCCTGACATACACCGTCGCCTCCGGATTCTGCGGCGGGTTTGCAACAACGGCCCACAGACTCTGCAGAGACAACAAAAAGGACAGTATCAGCAGGGGGACTATTCTGGAAGGTGACATCTATCGTTTTTCTCGTTTAGATTAAGGATTATAGTTAATGCAAATATGCAATACTCACAAAGCATTGCAAACATTAATTGCATACTTTCCCATCTATAGGATACGGACAATAGAACGTTGAACTATAGTTTTTGAAAAGAGAACATTCACAGAATGTGGACAAGCCTATTGCTTATGCTACGTATTCCATCTGCGATTCTTCTCCGCATCTCGGGACCAGGATTACGCCACCCGTTGGCATAGTGACTGAGCTGCTGCAGATTTATGCCTGTTACATCGGACAGGGCCTTTCTTGTAATGAAGTTTTCGGAATAGCGGAGTTGTGCCCGTGTTGTAAGATTGTACTCAAGTTCGATGTCTCCGACAAACTCTGCAGGAAGATCATCGCCATCTTCAATCATCCACTCAATATGCTGGCGAAGAGCCTCTTCCATATCATTTTTAAGTCCCTCAAGAGTTTTATGAGTGACTACGCATGCAATATTTTCATTCTCAGGACATGCTGCAAAATTCTTATCACACCAGTCCACCTTTATCTTTACCTTCCCCATAACTTTATTTTAACTCTTTCCAGCCTGCCTGCTTCCATATGCTGTTCAGCAGAAACTGGTCCAGATTGTCACTTGGCTTTCCTCTTACTGTAACTTTCCCAGACTTTTCAGGATGAACATATTGGCGATGATCCCCTTTACAATTCCTTAGCCTCCAACCATCTTTTTCAAGAAACCTGATAATCTGCCTGACCTTATAACGTTTCATTAGCCCCACAAAGATATAAAATTTTATACCAAATCTTAAAAATCTATTAAAAATTCTCCACCACCTCAAAGGTAAGTTCCACGTCACCGAAACGACTGGGGACGAATAAAGATTAACGCGCGATATTCAGAGAGGCTTTACTATCTCCACCCTCATACCGAGTGCATTGATGATGCTGAAGAAAAGTCCTGCACTTGGATTGACATGTCCCTTCTCCAACTTTGATATGTATGACTTTGTAGTGTTTACTCTTTCCGCAAGTTCTGATTGTGTCAGACCTGCCGCCTTTCTGGCCGTATGCAGAATCTGACCGGAATAGAAAGCATAGGCCTCCTCGATAGCCCTTGCCCTCTCCGGCGTTCCGGGCTTTCCAAACTCTACATCCAATACGATGTCGTAATCCCTAATCTGATGGTCGTTTGTCTGCATAATAATTTACTTTTATCTTAACCGCCAATTCTATCTCGCTTTCCGGCGTCTTCTGAGTCTTTTTCTGAAAACCATTGAACAATACAACTACATTGCCATCATCAAAGATAAAGAACACTCTGAAAATATTACCATTATATAAAGTCCTCAATTCATAAATGCCATCTCGTATGTATTTGACGAATCTGGCAGATATCTTTTCTTGTGACTTCAGCAGGAGCAATCCATACTTGATCTTCTGCTGTTCTTTCTGAGTCAGTTCCTGCATAAACCGCTCGAAATATCCTCCATAGGTAATAATCCTTCTATACACCGCAAAAATATTAAAGGTTTCTATATTTTGCAACTTTTTTCAGCACTCTTTGATACCTCGGGCGAGTTTTGGTTATTTCAGACCCAAGTTGTTGTTTTCCACCACCTCAAAGGTAAGTTCCACGTCACCGAAGCGGCTGGCGATATTGCTGTTGGCCTCTATCCAGCGGTTGGTCAGATGACCACGCCAGACGATGTCGTCACGGGAATTGAAGGGGAGGTTGATTTCCACGCCGTAGCTCTTAGAGGCGATTCTGACCAGGGCTGTGCATTTCCAATCAGTCCGGGTGCCGCCGTCATCTTCGGTGATCATGAAGGCGCAATGTGTCATCTGAGGATTCCAGTCCGATACAATCACCGCATTGAACGGCTGAGGCTTACCGATCTGACTACGCTTGACTACAATCATGAAATCGGTCACGAGCGGATTGAACAGGCGAAGTTCAGCCTCCGTTGATGCAGTCATGTCGTCAAGCGAACCGGTCAAGACGAAAAATTCTGCCGCTCCGGCAAACCAGGAGTCGAAACTGCGCTTGGCAGTAAAATCCTTGAGGATAAGTGTTCTGAGAGCCCTGTCGGCGGATGTTTTTGTATCAGGCTTTACGATGATGGTGCCGCCTCCCTCTCCCCAATCCGGGTCCTCCCTTCTCAACATTTCCAGCGTGGTATATCCCGCATCCGAATTCCTGTTCACTACCCACACCGGTAATCCGCGTGCCATCGCCTCATCTACAATCACCTCCTCCACATGGCGGACCCCATCATCTGAATGAAAAAGCCTGTAACCGACATTAGCATCAGACCCGTCTTCCGGATCGAATGTTATTATCGGCAGCGTCCCGCCGTCCCAGTTATCTGAAAACGGCCAATATATCTGAATGTCTGAAACTGACAATGCTTCGAGAAATGCATCCGGGTCAGGAATGCCGGGCAGAGACTTTGTGGACTGCTCCCGCACATGCCGTTCAATCAGGTCGCGCATAAGCGTGCCCTGTTGATTCACGGGAGCAGACGAGCGTGCCTGAGTGTCGCCTACACCGCAACCAGGTGATGCGAATAGGTTCTTCATGGTATATTCTTCATCATAACCGTTGGACGAGGATGATGACGAGGCTCCATGAACCTCCTCAAGCTGAGCCTTTGTCAGCGGTAGTGCAGCAAGAATTTCCGCGACTTCACTTAGTTCCACATAGACAGTATCATTTACTGAAGTGTGTTTCCCGATATCATCATCAAGAACCTCGCATGATGAAAACACATAAGCCGACATCGCGGCTGCAAACAGAATTTTTGAATATCCTTTCATAACCTTTCATTTTTCTGATGCAAAGTTCAAAAGGATTATCCGCGTAAAAAAATTGTAAATGGATAATGTTAAAAATCGCTGCCTGAGTATATTCAGACAGCGATTTTTTATGAGAGATTTTTCAAAAAAAACGATTTTTTTTGCGAAGGGGTACCTTTGAGAAACTAACAAAACGGTCTTTTCCGTGCAGATCCCGGACGATTTCCGTATATCCAAAGCCCATTTCTGTAAATACTTCCCGCGTTTCCTGGCCCAATGCTTCGTTGATCTCGACCATGCCGGTTCCCTCTTCCGCCAGCAGTTCCTTTGCCCATAAAGCCACAGCCCTGTAGAATTTCAGAGGATCGTCATCCGGGACAAAAAGGGCAAGGTGAGGCTCATGGTCGAGTACGTTTGAACGCATAGCCGATTTCTCGGATTCCATGACGTATGGTGGATTGCTGACTATGATATCGAACTTTCCGGATGCCGGCCTGACAAGTCCGACACACGCCTGAGGTCCCTTAAGCACATCTGCCTTCAGGAAAGTCGGCTTCTGCGCACCGCTGCTGCGCATCTCTTGAGCGAAATCCTGTGAAGACGCCACAGACAAGGCTCCTTCGGATATATCGACTGCTGTCACCTCAACTCCCGGATTTTCCAGCGCCAGAGACCATGCGATACATCCGCTGCCGGTACACAGATCCAACACCGATATCGGAATCCCCTCCTGTGACAGCACGTTCACCATAATCTCTGTCTCGCCACGTGGAATCAATACGTCCGGAGTAACACGGAACTCCCTACCATAAAAATAAGCCTTGCCTGTAACGTACTGAAGAGGCTCTCCGGAAGACATCCGGACAAAGTCAGAGAGTGCCTTGTCCGAATCCAGATCAGAAAGCCTGTAAGCCGGATCAAGAATATACATATGCCTCTTGAGTCCGAATACATCTTCCATATAGGCGAAGACCATCTCTCTAGCCTCACCTTCCGGATACAGCACGGAGACAGTTTCTATTCCTCTATGTATGATATCTTTCAGCAACATAAGTCTGGCACTTAATCCCCTGTGACTGAGGGTATTATAAAAAGGCGATTCCCCTGCAGCGGGGAATCGAGTTTCAGCATTCCGTTGATAATCAGAGAGTTGGGTGACAGGAGTTTTCGATGACGGTGGTCAGAAAATCTGTCATCGAGAGGCCGGCGGCACGTACCATCTGAGGGACAAGCGAAGCGGAGGTCATTCCCGGAATGGTATTCACCTCAAGGAAATAGAGATCCTCGCCGCTACAAATATAATCCACGCGTACGAGTCCGGAACATCCCAGATGTGAATATATCTTTCTGGACACTTCCTGTATTCTGTCACGCAGGTCATCCGGAATTTCGGCTGGGCAGACTTCGCGGCTAAGTCCCTGATATTTAGCCTCATAGTCAAAGAACTCATTTTCTGTAATGATTTCTATGACAGGGAGAGCCACATTCTCCGAACCATTGAAATATACTGCGCAGGTGAGTTCGCGACCGACAATCGCAGCCTCCGCCAGAAGCATGTTTCCCTCTGAAAATGCCAGTTCCACCGCCTTGTCAAAGTCCTCGAGCCTCTTGACCTTGGTGACACCGAAACTGCTGCCTCCGTCTGTAGGCTTCACAAAAAGCGGAAGTCCGAGCCTTTCAACTGCCTTCTGAGCAAGTCCATCTACAGACTCACCCTTGCGAAGGAACATATCATCGGCGCATTTGACGAAATCCACATCCTTCAGGTAGCTCTTGCATGAGAACTTGTCAAATGTGATCGCAGCCACAAAGGCATTACATCCGCTGTGAGGAACGCCGAGCATCTCCAGATAGCCCTGCATCAGACCGTTCTCACCGGGAGTTCCATGCTGCATGATATAGGCATAGTCAAACTTGACCTTCCCGCCTTCGAGCATCACCGAAAAATCACATTTGCATATCTGAGGGCGCTCATTCTCCGGAATGAGGACCCTGCCTCCGCCATTCTTCCTGTAAGCCACAAGCGACCACTGCCCGAATCGTGCGAATATCTCATACACATCATACTTCGAGCCGTCTATCTGCGAAGCTGTAAACTCTCCGCTCCTTACCGACACCTCCCACTCAGAGGAGTCGCTTCCATATATTACTGCTATCTTCTTCATGTCTATTCAAAGAAAAAACTTTCATCCTCTTCAGCCTTCAAAGCCGCATCCGCATCACTTCCGTCACAATCAAGATTGAGTGTCACTCCAGGAGGAGCCACAAATCTGTCTGTCTCATAAACTCCGAGAGTACCGTCTGCCATGACCTTCTGCATGAAGAGTCCCCAGATAGGAAGAGCCATATTGGATCCTCCGCCCAGAGCAAGAGACTCGAAATGCACCTGACGGTCCTCGGCTCCTACCCACACACCAGCTGTAAGGGAAGGAGTATAACCTATGAACCATCCGTCTGACTGGTCGTTCGTAGTACCTGTCTTGCCAGCAATCTCTCCCTTGAGACCATATTTTGCACGAAGACGGATACCCGTACCGCTGTTGACGACACCCTGCATCAGATTTGCCATAAGATATGCCGTATAATCACTCACAGCCTCACGCTTAGGATTGGTGAACTCGCCCAGCACATTTCCGTCATTGTCCTCGATGCGGGTCACAAATATAGGGGACACGAACACTCCGCGTGAAGGGAATGTATTGTAGGCCGCAACCATATCATAAACAGCTATGTCAGCTGATCCCACACAGAGAGAATATGTCTCATCAATATGGCATCCGATTCCCATCTTGCGCATCATGTCCGCCATTGCATGCGGGCCGTACTGCTTCATGAGATATGCGGAAATATTGTTAGAACTCTTGGTAAGTCCCCATTTCAAAGTGACTGTCTGACCTATCCATTCATCCTTGTCGGTACTCTTAGGCGTCCATGTGGTATCCTGAACAAGGAAGGTCTGAGGCACATTCACCACCTTGTCGCACGGGCTCATGCCCTCCTGCATTGCCAAAGTATAGAGGAACGGCTTGATGGTGGATCCCACCTGACGCTTGCCCTGACGCACATTGTCATATTTGAAATAGCGGTAATTCGGACCACCGACATATGCCTTGATATGACCGGTATGAGGCTCGATAGCCATGAATGCCGCACGAAGATGCGATTTATAATATCTGATCGAATCGTCAGGAGTCATGACTGTATCTATATACCCCTGCCTGTTCCACGAGAACACCCTCATCTTTGTCGGCACGGAGAAGCTCTTCCAGATATCCGCTTCTGAGACCCCGTCATTCTTCATGATGCGGTAACGGTCGCTCCAGCGTCTTGCCTGCTTCATCAGCATATCCACAGTAGCCTTGTCCACGTCATCCGAGAACGGCTTGTTCTTCTTCCAGCGCATATCCCTCCAGAAACTCTTCTGAAGGTCTTTACCAAGATGCTCTGCCACGGCTTCCTCTGCATATTTCTGCATCTTGTAATTGATGGTTGTATATATACGGAGTCCGTCTCTGTCGAGATTGTATTTCGAGCCGTCTGCCTTTGTATTCTTGTTGAGCCAGCCATAGAAGGCATTGTCCGCCCACTGGAGAGAGTCCACGACATAGTCCTCATACTGCGCATATGACCAGCGCTTTGGCTCCTTTGCATTCATGGTACGGCGAAGCATATCCCTGAAATATGGACCGAGACCTGCATTGTGGTCCTGTATCTGATACGACAGGTTGATCGGCACCTGCTGGATGGAATCCTTCTGATGCTCAGTCAGATAGCCCGCCTTCTCCATCTGTGAGATCACAAAATTCCTTCTTACAAGGGACTTGTCCGGATTCAACACCGGATTGTATCGGGTAGGCTTGTTGACCATTCCGACCAAGGTAGCGGCTTCCTCAACAGTCAGATCTATCGGAGATTTGCCGAAGAAGGTCTGGGCCGCAGCCTTGATACCATAGGCATTGCTTCCGAAAAAGACCTGATTCATATACATGGTCATTATCTCGTCCTTGGTATAGCTGCGCTCGAGTTTCACCGCAGTCACCCATTCCTTGAGCTTGATCCACACCATCTTGAGCTTTGACACTCCTGGGATACGGCTGCTGACATCCTCTCGAGGATAAAGCGTCTTGGCAAGCTGCTGGGTAAGCGTACTTCCGCCTCCCTGACTTGAGTCGCCACCGAGGATTGTCTTGAATATCACACGGGCAAGACTCTTGAAGTCGATACCTGAATGCCTGTAGAAACGCACGTCCTCCGTGGCAACCGCAGCATTGACAAGGTTCGGAGACAGTTCGTTGAAACTTACGTACGAACGGTTCTCTATATGGAATGTAGTGAGAATCTCACCGTCTTCTGCGATGACCTGAGTGGCAAGCTTGCTGTCCGGATCTTCCAGTTCCTCGAATGAAGGTATGTCTGCAAATGCCCATACAAGACCTATGAGACCTGCAACCAGCAGGAAAGGTGTGCAGAACAGGATCCAGAACCATTTGATGATCTTCTTCTTTGTTATATCTTTCATAATGTCAACATTTTCACTTAAAAATGTCACCTTTAGGTGACCTTCTTTTTATATAGGTACAAGACGACAAAATTAGCAACAAAATTTGGATAATTGCCCGAAAAGTACCTTACTTTGCACAATCTTTTTGAAAAGTCCTGCCAGCAGGACGACCCGGACAAACTGAAAAATTGAAGGAATGAGCATGAAGGAAGGAAAAAATCTTGTAATCGTCGAGTCTCCCGGTAAGATAAAGAAACTTCAGGAGGCACTCGGAAACGACTTTGTGGTAAAGGCAAGTATCGGTCATATCAGAGACCTTGACGAAAACGGACTCAGCATAGACATCAACAATGGCTTCAAACCCAACTACGTCGTCCCTGCCGACAAGAAAAAGGTAGTGGCAGACCTTAAGAAAGAGGCGCAGAAGGCATCCATGGTATGGCTTGCATCCGATGCCGACCGTGAAGGAGAAGCCATCTCATGGCATCTTTTCGAAACTCTCGGACTCAGCAGCGAGAACACAAAACGTATCGTCTGCCTTGAGATTACAAAGCCTGCCATCCTTGCAGCCATCCAAAATCCACGCGAGATAGACATGAATCTGGTCAACGCCCAGCAGGCCCGTCGAGTGCTTGACCGTCTTGTGGGATTCGAGCTCTCACCTGTGCTCTGGAGAAAGGTCCAGCCTAAACTGTCTGCAGGACGAGTACAGTCTGTGGCACTCCGCCTGATTGTAGACAAGGAACGCGAAATCATCAACTTCAAACATGAGCAGTACTATAAGGTAGAGGCGATGTTCCATCCCGAAGGAACTCCTGAAGGAACATTGGTCAAAGCTACTCTGGACAGACGTTTTCAGGATATGGAGTCAGCCAGGTCATTCCTTGAAAAATGTATCGGAGCGGACTTCAGCATCTGCAGCATAGAGAAGAAAGAGGGCACAAGGACTCCGGCCGCCCCGTTCACTACTTCCACACTTCAGCAGGAAGCCGCACGCAAGCTCCGTTTCTCTGTGAGCCAGACGATGAGCATTGCACAGCATCTTTACGAGCAGGGACTCATAACCTACATGAGAACCGACTCTACCAATCTTTCCGGTCTGGCGATCGGCACAGCCAAAAGATTCATAACCGACAATTTCGGAGAAGAATATTCAAAGACAAGGCAATACAAGACCAAGGCAAAAGGGGCACAGGAGGCCCATGAGGCCATCCGACCTACATATCTGGATACAACATCGATCAATGGTACGCCTCAGGAGCAGAGACTGTACGAACTCATATGGAAACGTACCATGGCGTCTCAGATGGCTGATGCGAAGGTGCTGAAGACAGACATGAAGGTGTCTTGCAGCAATGCTGAAGAGAAATTCAACGTACAGGCCACTCAGGTGATTTTCGATGGATTCCTCAAGCTCTATATGGAAAGCTCTGACGACCCTCAGCAGGATGACGAAGAGGTAATCCTTCCTGAACTTCATACAGGAGACAGAATGTTTGAAAACGGAATATCTGCAGAATGTAAATTCACGTCCGCACCTTCAAGATATACCGACGCATCACTCATCAAGAAACTCGAAGAACTCGAGATCGGACGCCCGTCCACATATGCACCTACGATCATGACCCTGACCAAGGCGCGCGGATATGTGGTAAAGGGTGACAAGCCGGGTGAGAAGCATCATGTCACAAATCTCAGCCTCAAGAACGGAGTCATCAAGTCGTCATCCAAGACCGAAACAGTAGGTGCAGAAAGAGGCAGACTTCTGCCACAGGAAATCGGAATCATCGTGACCGATTACCTTGTAAAGAATTTCCCTCAGATTCTGGACTACACATTCACCGCTACAGTAGAGGAAGACTTCGACCGCATCGCAGACGGAGAGCTCCCTTGGAACGGAGTCATCGCCGACTTCTACGATCCGTTCCACAAGACAGTGGACAGCGCAATGAGCAGCAAGGAATATGGAAGCGCTGCAAGCCGTGAGCTCGGAACAGCCCCTGACGGCCAGACCCTCACAGCCCGTTTCGGCCAGTACGGGGCATATGTACAGAAAGGCGAGGGCGAAAACAAGCAGTATGCAAGCCTTGCTCCAGGCCAGCTGATCGAAAGCATAACACTCGAAGAGGCCCTGAAACTGTTTGAACTTCCACGCACAGTAGGTCAGCACGAAGGCATAGACATCATATGCACAAAGGGACGTTTCGGTCCGTATATCAAGTATGGAGATAAAAATATATCACTCCCGCGTGGCACCGACCCTCTGAAAGTAGACTTAGAAAGCTGCATCAAGCTTATCGAAGACAGTGCAAACAAGACGAAGGGAGGAATAATCGCAGAATTTCAAGATAGTGACATTCAGGTGATTGACGGCGCTTACGGACCATATCTAAAGCACGCAGGAAGCAATTACAAGCTGCCTAAGGGCACTGATCCGACAACACTTACAGAAGATAAGTGCAAGGAAATCATCCAGAACAGCGAGCCTACAGGACGTAAGAAAAGACGTAAATAAACTTTCGAAATGTAACATTCCGCCTGCAAATTTTTGAGAATTGAAATTTCCTCATTAAATTTGCAGGCGTAATAAGTTATAATTCGTAAGAACTATGTCAAACTATCAATTGGACAATATCGACCAGAAGATTCTGTCTTTCCTGGTCAAGAATGCCAGAATGCCGTTTTTGGAAATAGCACGAGAGTGCAATGTGTCAGGAGCTGCAATCCATCAGAGAGTGAAAAGGCTCGAAGCGAACGGAGTCATCACAGGCTCACGCATCCTTGTCAAGCCTCAGGCCCTGGGACTCAACGTGTGCGCATTCGTCAGCGTATCTCTTTCGGAAGCAAACAAGTATCCGGAAGTCATCGAATCGTTCAAAAAGATTTCCGAGGTGGTGGAATGCCACTTCGTCACCGGAAAGCACAATCTTCTCATCAAGATCTATTGCTTTGACCATGACCACCTTATGCAGATTCTGCTGAATACCATACAGAAGATTCCGTACGTACAGCAGACAGAAACCCAGATATCACTCGACCAGGCGATAGAACGCCAGGTGTGGGTAAAGGAATATCAGAACACCAGCTTCTCAGAGACTGTAAAGAAGCACAAGAAGGACAATATCTAAGCCTTACGGATATTAAGCACAGCCTCAGCAAGGACAATATCCTCCTGAGTAGTTATCTTTATATTAAGCCTCTCACCTATCAGATAGGAGAGGCTTTTTCCGTATCTTTCAAACACTGAGGCATCGTCGGTAAAGGCTGTATCATAGGCCTGGGTGTATGCCTTACGTATGGTTTCAGATTGAAAGACCTGAGGAGTCTGGGCCCCATACAGGACAGACCTGTCGGCACTCTGACCCGGTACTGCGGAATACGTCTCGCTTCCGTCATCCCAGACCTTTTTCCTGAGGACCTTCAACGTATCCACGCAAGGGATGATGGGAATGACTCCAGGCGACGATTCGGCTGCCTCGAACAGCCTGTTTACGAGTCCGGCCGACAACAGAGGTCTAACACCGTCATGGATCGCCACCAAAGCCCCGTCAGGAATCTTCTCAAGGGCATTTCTTACAGAATGAAAACGTGTAATCCCGCCTTTGACCAATATCTGAGGACAGATGAAATCCGTGCTGTAGCAATACTGTTTCCAGTAATCCATATGTTCCTCCGGAAGCACTGTGACCACATTGATTTCAGGGCAGGCTTCAAGAAACACTTCGATAGTTCTCCGAAGTATGGCCTTGCCACCCAATTCGAGGAACTGCTTAGGTTTTGAAGCACCCATTCTGGTCCCGCTTCCGCCTGCAACTACAATCACATATTTTTTTCTGTCCATATGCAAGATATTATACTGCAAAATTAAGTTTTTTTTGTAATTTTACAGCCCAATTGAACAATCGATAAAACAGAGTAGAAAAATATGGCATTTTCATTCTTAACCCAGGAATTGGCAATGGACCTCGGAACAGCCAATACGGTCATTTTCCAGAACGACCAGATTGTGCTTGACGAGCCGAGCATCGTAGCCATTGACAACAACACAGGAAAGGCTCTCGCACTCGGACAAAAGGCGAAGCTCATGCAGGAGAGGGAGAATCCGGGTATCAAGACAGTGCGTCCAATGAAGGACGGAGTCATCGCAGACTTCAACGCAGCGGAGATGATGATACGTGGATTCATAAAGCAGGTAAACAGCAGAAGACGTTCACTATTCACACCTAATATCAAGATGGTCATCGGCATACCTTCAGGAAGTACCGAGGTGGAGATTCGTGCGGTACGTGACTCTTCGGAGCATGCAGGTGGCCGTGACGTATATCTGATCTATGAGCCGATGGCTTCTGCACTCGGTATCGGACTAGACGTGGAGGCACCTAAGGGAAACATGGTAGTGGATATAGGAGGTGGTACCACAGAAATCGCTGTTATCTCTCTCGGAGGTATCGTTGTGCAGGACAGCATCAAGGTTGCAGGTGACGTGTTCACAAGCGACATCCAGCACTATCTCCGTCAGCAGCACAACATCAAGGTGGGTCAGATCACAGCAGAGAAGATCAAGATCGCCATCGGAGCCGTTCTTCCGAATCTTGACGAGGAACCGGAGCCGTTTGCAATCACCGGTCCTAACCTCATGACAGCCCACCCTGTACATGCGACCATCACATATCAGGAAATCGCTCACTGCCTCGACAAGTCCGTGGCACGTATCGAAAGCGGTATCCTCCACGTGCTCGAGCAGACTCCACCGGAGCTCTATTCGGACATCGTAGAGAACGGAATCCATCTCGCAGGTGGCGGATCCCTTCTCAGAGGTCTTGCAAAGCGTCTTAGCGAGAAGGTGAACATTCCTTTTTATGTGGCTGATGACCCGCTCAGGGCTGTAGCACGAGGTACATGTCTCGCACTCAAGAACACAGAGAACTACACCTTCCTTATGAGATAAAAGTTGCGTAAAGGCAGTCTCATATTTCATCTGATCAATGCAGCTATCTTCATCGCACTGGAGATAGCTGCGTTGAGTATGCTGCGCAATAACGCCCCCCTGCAGAACACATGGATAGCAAAAGGCGGGCAGGCAGTCATGGGAGGCCTCTGGGGAATGTCTCAGGATGTGGGTGACTATTTTTCGCTCCGACAGGCGAACGACTCGCTGGCATTGGAAAACTTCCGCCTCAGGCTCAGAGTGGCTCAGATCGAGAAGTTCGTCTCCGACACTCTCAGGATATCCGACATTCCGGCCACCACTCTCGGGTACAAGTACATACCGGCCACCATATCGAAGATAAGCAACAACACCCAGCACAACTACATCATCATAGACAAGGGTTCTGACGACGGAGTGCTTCAGGGTGACGGAGTAATAACAGGGAAAGGAGCAGTCGGAGTCATTGACGCCGTAAGCAGGAACTTCTCATATGCCCGTTCGTTCAAGAATCACGGAATGAGCATCAGTGCTAGGGTCGGAAAGACAGGTATCTCCGGTCCGCTTGTCTGGGACGGGGTCAGCAACAACGGAGCATTGCTGAAAGAGATTCCGTTACATATGGAAATCGCGGTCGGTGACACTATCTATACAAGTGGATTCTCATCCATATTTCCTCCTGACATACCTCTCGGCACGACAGGAGAGTCGCGTATAGTGAACGGATCCACTTCTGAGATCAAGGTAAGTCTTTTTGAGGACTTCTCTGCCTTGAGATATGTGACTGTTGTGGAAAATCTCGGAAGAAAAGAGATAAAGGAACTGGAGGACAGACAATGAAGACAAACCACAATTTTCCACTGATGTATGCATTGCTCCTGATCTGCCAGGTCATATTGTGCAATTACGCCCATCTGGGTCCGTATATCACTTTAACCTTTCTTCCTGCCATGATTCTGTGCGTCCCAATCAGAATCAGCACAATAACATGTATGCTCGTGGCATTTGCCAGCGGATTCCTCACAGATTTTCTTGCAGAAGGTCTGCTCGGTCTCAACGTTGCGGCCCTGCTGCCTGTAGCCCTCATCCGAAAAGGAACAGTCAGGATATTCCTGGGAGAGGACATCATCGCCAGAAAAGACTCGTTCTCCATCAAAAAAAACGGTCTGCTCAAGGTATCCACAGCCCTGCTCGTTTCAACGGCAGTATTTCTGGCAGCATATATATTCCTTGACGGAGCCGGTACAAGACCGTTCTGGTTCTGTGCAGCAAAGTTCGGAATATCACTTGTCTGCAACTGGATTCTTGGTATTCTCGTCATAAACACACTCACTACTGACGACAGGAAATAGGAGGGCAAGGAATGAAGCTGAATCGCAAGAACAAACTGCTTATAGGACTCTGTACGGCGGCATTTATAATGATTGCCAAGCTGTTCAGTATTCAGATCATCAACGATAAGTACAAGCTGGCAGCCGACAACAACTCTCTCGTCTATAACACAATCTATCCGAACAGAGGCATCATCCATGACCGGAACGGCAAGATTCTGGTCGGTAACAAGATTTCATATGATTTGATGGTCACACCCCGCGAGGTGGAGCCTTTTGACACGCTTACATTCTGCGAAGTACTGAATGTCACGCCAGAATTCGTCAGAGAAAAGATGGCGGAATACAGGAAGTTCCGTTCAAGGATCGGTTGGCGTACTGTGGTGATGATCAAGCAGATACCTACGGAAACCTATATGAGGTTTGCTGAGATTGCCTATAAGTTTCCTGGATTCCGGGGACAGGCACGAAGCATCAGGGAATATCCGTACAATGCCGGAGGAAACCTTCTCGGATATGTATCAGAAGTAGATGCTCAATATATAGAGAAACATGAAGGGGAATACCAGTCAGGAGACTATGCCGGAAAGACAGGTATAGAGGCGGCAAGAGAGAAGGAACTTCGTGGAGAAAAGGGTTACAATATCATGCTGAGGGATTCCCGCAACAAGATCATGTCTCGATATCAGAACGGAGAGATGGACAAGGAAGCAGTTCCGGGCAATGACATCACGACCACCATTGATGCAGAACTCCAGCACTACGGCCAGATGCTGATGAACAACAAGGTAGGCAGTCTCATAGCCATCGAGCCATCCACCGGAGAGATCCTCACAATGGTATCCAGCCCCGGTATCGACGTTGACAAGCTCGCGGATATAGGAAAGCACTACAGCGACATCGTGTCTGACCCATACAAGCCTATGTTCAACCGAACCGTACAGGCATCATATCCTCCCGGCTCGGTCTTCAAACTGGTGAACGGACTGATCGGCCTGCAGGAAGGCGTGATCACGCCCAACACTCACTATCCATGCAGCATGGGATATAAATTCGGACGCAACAAGCTCGGCTGTCATGCCCACAAGTCCCCGCTTAGCTTCGAAGAGTCCATCATGATGTCCTGCAATGCATATTACTGCTACATCCTGAGAGACCTTCTGGAGAACGGAAAGAACGGCGACATCGCAGAATCCATGGACAAATGGAACGAATACGTAAAGAGTTTCGGTTTCGGAAAGAAACTGGGAAGCGATTTCCCTTCAGAACTCGGAGGATTCATTCCGGACTCCAAATATTATAACAGGGTCTATGGCAAAGGCAGATGGAAGGCCACTACAGTCATATCATTGTCCATCGGTCAGGGTGAGATAGGCTGTACGCCTCTGCATATGGCGAATCTGTGCGCCACCATCGCAAACCGAGGATGGTACTACACACCTCATATCGTAAAAGACTCGGAAAGCGTAAGGATTGACGACAGATTCAAGGAAAAGAACTATACCATGGTAGATACTACGCATTTCCAGAAAGTAGTAGGCGGAATGTACAGGGCTGTGAACAGCGGATTCGGCTCAGGCGGAACGGCAAGCATCGCTCATGTGGAAGGTCTGGACATATGCGGAAAGACAGGAACAGCCCAGAATCCCCATGGAGACGACCACTCGGTGTTCATATGTTTCGCTCCGAGAGAGAATCCGAAGATTGCTGTGGCGGCATATGTTGAGAACGGAGGATTCGGAGCGACATGGGCGGCTCCTATAGCCTCTCTTCTGACGGAAATGTATCTTAACAGAGAAATCAGCGAAAGCAGGAAACCGCTTGAAAAGAGAGTGCTTGAAGGCAATCTCATGCATAAAGTAAAGGTAAAGAAGAAATGAGACGAGCAGGAGGATATAGAGATACAGGTCTTGCAAAGACTGTTGACTGGTGGCTTATCGGCTGCTGGGTACTGCTCGTGCTCATAGGCTGGGCAAATATATATGCATCCATCCATTCCACAGACCCTGCATCCATTTTTGACTGGGGATGCAGAAGCGGCAAGCAGGCCGTATGGATTGCCTCTTCTATCGTCATCGCTGCAGTCATACTGTTTGTCATCCCGCCAAGACTGTATGAAGGGCTTTCCCTGCCCATATATCTGGGAGTGCTGCTACTGCTGATATCCGTAATATTCCTTGGCATCGAGGTCAAGGGATCACGATCCTGGTTTGAATTCGGACCGGTACGCTTTCAGCCTGCAGAGGTATCCAAGATATCCACGTCCCTGCTCCTTGCTACGGTAATGAGCCAGTTGGGATACAGGATAGGCAGAATGAAGGATTTCATCATCACGGCTCTGATAATCCTGATTCCGATGGGCATAATCGTGCTCCAGAGCGAAACGGGATCGGCGCTGGTATATGTGGGATTCATATTCATGCTTTACAGGGAGGGCCTGTCCGGCTGGCTTATATTCATGGTCGGAATGGCGATTCTCCTGTTCATCCTCACCATTTCCGTGTCGCCTTATGTAGCGGTGCTGACCCTTGCCGGAGTCACATTCCTATGCATCAGCCTGTACTCCGGAAGATTCAAATGGTGGGTTTTCATCGGAGTTCCGCTCATAGTACTGTTTGCCTTCCTGCCTAAGCTGATGCAGCTGGTACCGCTTGTAGCAGCAGTCAATCCGCTATGGATCCTGATAGGCTGTGTACTTGCCGCCCTGCCTGCCGTAGCATTTCAGGCATTCAGGGAGAGGAACACATTCACGCATCTGTCCATCATCTCTATGCTTGCAGGACTGGCCCTGGTATTCTCTGCGGACTTCCTGTTCAATGAAGTGCTTCAGGACCACCAGCGCAAGAGAATCGAAGTGCTGCTCGGCATGAAGGAGGACCCTGCCGGAGTGGGCTACAACGTAATGCAGTCCAAGATCGCTATTGGATCCGGTGGATTCTTCGGAAAGGGATATCTGAACGGTACGCAGACCACATACGGATTTGTTCCGGAACAGAGTACAGACTTCATATTCTGCACTGTAGGAGAAGAATGGGGATTCTTCGGATGCACGGTGGTGATCCTGCTATATGTACTGCTTATGTGGAGGATAATACATGATGCAGAACGAAGCAGGGAGGCATTTACGCGCATCTACGGATACTGCGTGGCATGCTGCATATTCATGCATCTTTTCATCAATATCGGCATGACTATCGGACTGATGCCTGTTATCGGTATCCCGCTGCCGTTCTTAAGCTACGGCGGCTCATCCATGTGGGGATTCACAGCCATGCTCTTCATATTCATCGCTCTTGACCGCAACGAGAGAAAGTATTTCTAAGCCACTCTATCCAGCAACCCGCTAAGTATCAGCAAGTTAAGCCATATGCCTGCGTACTTTGGGGAGCAGGCATATAAGGTAACTCACTGAGTACGAGGCAATTAGTCGACAGCAGGAAGAAGCAGTTTGTGCCAGGTGGCGGGGATTGCCGGGGCGGAATGTACAAGCGGCTCTGAGCAGGAGATACCAGATGAGGACGACACGCCGGAGGAAACGTTTTCATGTATTAGACAGACCCTTATATAGTCCTGCAGGCAACTGAAACCGTACTTGGCGTGGTTGAATACCAACCTGACGTGATAGCCTTCAGCCGTATCTGAAACCTCCAGTTTCACGCCAGATGAAAGGCGTCTTTTCCATATACCCTTTCTGCCTTCATACACATATAAATCACCTGAACGGCTTGCAGAAATTCGGAAGATACCTTCCTGAAGCGATGAGTTGTCATTTCCTGTTATATCCAGAAGGAAAGTCAGGCCGTCTTCCGGAAAGAGATCACCGTCCTTGATATCCGCACGCAGCACAACGCATCCATGTTCATAGCCAACTCCGGCAGTCAGATTGTCACAGGTACTTGAGCCTATGAAGAAGGTATTGTCGTTCTCAGCACCTGGGGCGATCACTCCGTTTCTGATAAGATGTCCTTTCACGACATAAGGAGCCACTACCCCATCCTTGTCCGTTGAGGATACTGCAACTACAGTATTGGAATCCAGGACAAACAGCGAATTCCATTTTCCGCTCCTGTCTGCAGGCACATAGAACGGTCTGGTCCTTCTGGTAAAACCTACTGCTCCGGAATCTGATACTGCGACCTCCATACATGAGAGTTCCCATGATTCATGACGGTCTTCGGTGGTCTGATAGCTCAGAAGTGTCTCTCCTCCCGGAAGCACTGCCAGATAAGGAGCTCCCATATAAATACGCTCCGGAACCGAGTCCGCCAGAGCCTTCTTCCGATAAGGAGAATATCCGCCCACACGTTCTTTCCAGGGCGAATCCAAAGACGTCCGAACGGTATATGGCTTGAATTTTCCGTCTGCATCATCCTCTATAGCCACAACTATTTCATCTCCCAGAAGTGCAGGGACAGGCATTCCGTCACGATGTCCCCTTCTGAATGAAACTGTAGATGCTCCACTCCAGGTCTTACCGTCATCTGCCGAAACAAGCACTGAGATTTCCTGTTCCTTAGACTTGGTATATGGTCCCTCATTTGCAAAATACAGATGAATCGTACTATCAGGAAGCTGTAGAAAGGCCGGTTCCCAGCAGCCGTTTGAAAAATCCGTACCAGCACTATACACCACATCCGGAGAAGACCATGTCACGGCATTGTCTGTGCTTCTGCATACGGCTATGGAAAACGGAAAATATGCCAGGCCTGAGGGACGGTAATTGAATGCCAGCAAGAGCGTACCTTCCTCAGTCAGGCATAATTCAGGATTTGCCGTATGTACATGATAATCCTTCCCGTCCGCCTTCCCGTGGAATCCTGAAACTACCGGCCTGGGGCTCGACCATGACATAAGATCCTCACTTGCCGACAGACATATGCTGCCACCATGCTCATAGGCTGCAAGAAATGCTCCGTCTTCCAGCCTGATCACTCTTGCATAATTTCCATGAGGAGCTATCTTCGACTCGGAGCTCCTGTCCCAAGCCACCCTCAGGCCATCGACTGACTGAGCTGGAAGGGAAAGCGCAAAAAACAGCGCAAGAAATATCAATATAACGGATCTGTACATATTATTTCCATATTTCCCTGTCGCCCAACATCCTAACCCTCAGCGAGTTACGGATATGCGATTCCCCTCCGCAGGGGAATCGATTTTCGGTAAGGTGCTGATAGTCAGCGGGGTGGCTGACAGGACAGAAGCGGGTGGTGAAAAGTAGGGGCCGGGGCATGACTGTCATTCAGACCAGATAAGCAAAAAAGCCCCGAACTGCCATATCGATTGACATGACGGCAATCCGGGACTTTTCAGTCAACCCCATTACAAGGTATTGATTTGAGTGATATCTATTTCACTGCTGTTGCGGCGAAGATGGTCACATGTCTGTCACCTGGAAGACGGAGCTCTGTGCAGCCCTTGTCAACAGGAACCTCTACATAATACATATATGTATAGACCATGATCTCGTTTCTCTTGCGCGAATCGTGTCTGTGTGTTCCGACAAAAGCGACGTCTCCTGTCTTGAGGAACGAGTCATAATATCCTTCCCAACCGTAGCAGCCATAGAATCCGCTGTAATATGGGATTTCCAGGGTGACATGCTTGCCGGCATTGAACTCCGCAGTCCTGTCACCTTCTGATGAAGCCACGAGCATTGCCACTTTCTCTGTGCCCTCAGGGAGCTCTAGCACCTGACCCTTGCAGCAGAGAGCGTTCCAGTGGTCCGCTCTTCCCATGTGGAATGTCACACCATTGTATTCTATCTTCTCAGGAACGAGCTCGCCTGCAAATGAATGCCAGTCATCGTCCATATGACCGAACGAGCTGAACGCATCAGATGTGATGGCCTTCTCATTGTATGGGAGTGAAATGCTCTCGCATTCTGCGGCCTTGATTGCAACAGACGGATCTGCAAGATGCACTCTGTATGACTTAGGCTCGAAGCCGTCTGCCTCGACATTCAGTACGTTTCCTGAGAACGAAGCCTCACCTATCTTCTCCTCGATACCGTTCACCTCTACTGCTGAAAGGATATTCGCAGGGAATATCACCTTGCCTGAAACCGGTTTGCCAGACAGCTCATATGTCCTGACTACAATTCCTTCTCCGTTCTGAGCCTTCTTCAGAGCCTTTACACGGAGTGCGGAATTGTCTGTCGATACCATAGAGAACTGCTTGCCGAGCTTGCCCGGATGTCTGTCTGTCACAAACACAATCTTCTTCTGATTGAGTGCATCGGAGACCTCAGCTGCCTTAGCAGAAGACAGAGCGCCCTGGTGACCTACGATTGAATATGTGAAAGTATGCTCACCTATATCCTGAGTAGCCTGGTTTGCACACCACTCGCCTGTCTCCGGAGTATGGAGGAGAGTGAGTCGCAATGTGCTGTTGTCCGGTTTGTCCCAGCCATACTTGCAGTCATTCATGATAGTCACGCCATATGAACCGTCGTCTGCTGTGATATCTGCCCACTGATGACCATAGGTCTCATATGCGATCGGAGTATTGTTACCTCTGCTGATGTTTGCAATTCCGAGGTCATATGTAGCCTTCTCTGCCTCGAATGAAACAGGGAATGACACCTTGAGCAGGGTTGCCTTCGACTTCCAGTCCACATATGTACGTACGTCGATACGGTCATCATCAGCACCGTCAGTCATAGTGTATTCCTGAACGAAACGGGTGTCTCCATACATTCTCTCCACCTTGAGGGAAGCTCTGAGAGGGCCGTTCTCTGATACGCTTACAGACACATTATCTGATACGCAATCAGGCTTTCTGTCCATGACCTCCTTGAGTATCTCCCATGCAGGCCAGCTGTAAGACTTGTTATTGCCGAACATAGACAGGGCAAATGCCTCGCCTTTCTTTACAAGTTCCTTGTTGCAACGCTTGTCAACAAGAGATACGATGTCACCCTTCTTGTCAAGTTCCAGCCTATATACACTGTTCTCAAGGACATTTCCCTCCGCCTTCAGGGCAGTCTTGAATGCAGATGCCTTCTTCAAAGGTCTGAACTCATATACACTGACACTTACAGGTGCTGTCTCAGACTCGAAAAGCACAGTAACCACGTTGCCCTCGCGCTTAACCACCTGAGACTTCACTTTCCTGCCGCTTCCGTCATAAACAGCCACATCGCTCATTCCGAAAGGAAGAGTGAACTCAACCTCAGCAGCAGAACGGTTTACAGCAGAAACCGGATTATATACAACCACCGGTGTACCCTTTACAGCTGTGTTCAGTGCAGAAGCCACAGAAGTCACGCCTGTACGCACAACGCTATTGAACTGGTTGAGATTGATGTACTCGTCGTTGTAAGAGAACTTGTAAGCTTCCGGGATACTTGTTCCTGTGAGGTCATCATGGAACTGATGCCAGATAAGTCTCTGCCAAGCCTCGTCGATGGTATAATGAGGATATTTCACTCCACCGAACCAGTCTGCCATGACACTTACCTCCTCGGCTGCCACAGCAAGCTGCTCATTCCTCCTGTTGAGATTCTTCATCTGCGCTACAGAAGTATAGCATCCGGTGGCATGGATATCCATAAGGAGTTCGCCATTGAATACAGGAAGTTCAGGATAGTCCCTGTATGTGTCGAACATATCGTTGATCTTCGCGAACTTCACCTGATAGTCTTTTGGATTCCTTGCTGCGCGACGGATAGACTCCACGGTAAGGATACGTGGAGAGCCGCCTCTGTCGCCGTCATATCTGGACGACTTGGTACCATAATAACGGAATACAGCATTTACAGGCGACTTGCTCAGACGATATCTGAAGTCCTTGTCATCTGTAAAATCATAGTATTCAGGATCCCATGAATAGTCTCCACCATCCATTACAGCAAGAAGTCTGCTTCCGCCGGCTCCTTCCCACCATCCGAAATGGAACGGAATCTTCCAGCCGCTCTCATAGAACGGCTTCGCTCTCCACTCAAGCTTCTGGGTATGGAAATATTCCACGCCGCAATGAGATGCGATGGTAGGCAGGGTGTATCCGAAACCGAAACAGTCAGGAAGCATGATATCGTTCGCCTTCTTGCCGAACTCCCTCTTATAGAATTCCTGTCCGTAGAGGATATTTCTGATGAATGATTCAGGAGAAGGTATATTAGGATCGTTTGCGTCCCATGAGCTTCCGGCAAGATTCCATCTGCCTTCGGCAACATACTTCTTCACCCTCTTGAACTGCTCAGGATAATACTCCTTCATCCATGAATACTTCACAGCACCCTCGAAGTTGAACACATAGTCCGGATAGGTCTCGAAGAGATAGAAGTTCTGATACAGAGTATTAGGGATGAACTCCCCGATAGACTGTCTCACATCCCATCTCCACTGGGTGTCGAAATGTGCATTCGCCACCATATACACGGTAGGCGGATATTTCACCTTGTCTGGATTGTCCGCATGGATTGCAGACGCCGACAGAAGAGAAAACGCCAGCAAGAATAAAGATTTCTTCATAGTCATCATTTGAATATTTCTCCTTCCTTCACATTAAAGGCATTGTTCAGCCACTCGAGTCTCTTCACGTAGAATTCCTTCATATAAGCTACTTCCGAACTATATTTGCCAGTGACTACCATATTTGGCCATACATAAGTGTTCAGAATATCCCATCTTTGGAAATTGCGTTCCTGAGCATCATCTATAAGCCTTGCCTGACGGTCTATGAAATTAGCCACGTCCTGCAGCTGCGGATAGACACGGTTCCATATTTCCTTGACCTTCGCACAGAAAGCAGGGTCCTGCGACATACGGATGTACCAGTTGGTTCCCTGATCCATGGAAGTCGTCTTTATGAACCAGCCTTCAGGACCATTTGTAGCGATGCCGCCGCTCATGGAATCCATATAATCGCAGTTTCCTATGGTAAGGTCGTAGTCCCAGAGATGATACATCTCAAGTTTCTTTCCACGCTCCTTTGTCATAAAGGAACTCTTACGCATATTTCCGTCAATATTCTTCGTCAACTCATTGACGATAAACGCCTTGGCAAAAGACTCGGCGTCGATGTACTTCTGCCAGCCCTTTTCCGGATCCTTGAAATCACTTCCGTTGAGGGCAAGTTCAGCATCCCGGAAATAGTTGTATATGTAATCAAACTGCTCAGATGTCGGCTCTTCAGGATCACTGAACATCATCGGGATATGATTGATCGCAGACAGGAAGCATGTGGTCTCGTCCTGTCTCGACTCGATTTCAAAATAATAGTCACCTGTCAAAAGGTCGCCTGTATTGTCGGTATCTGTAACAATATCGAGATTTACCCTGTTCTTTGACACTTTCTTGTGTTCAGAGAATGTATAGCAGCCGATATAGTCATTATTGAGATACACCTCGACAGGCAGCATGGCAGGAGTCCACTTCATTCCCACGATTTCGGATAACTTCATTGCCACAACATTTCGGAGCAAGGTCTTGTCCGCATAGTTTGCAAGAAGCACCCATTCCTTGTCTTCAGGAAGATTGAAGATGCTCACCTTACTGTCGAATTTCAGTTTATAAGGCTTCTTAGGCATATCCCAGGTAGTGTTTCCACGTCCTCTGATACCATCCTCTGTCATTTCAAGGACCAGTTCAGGAGTATCCCAGTACAAGCCGTCAGGGTCAGTGATGGTCACTGTACCTTTCACATAGTTCTTCTTGTCCTTGATCTGTTCTCCGTTGACTGTCTTGATCTTGATGACAGGGAGATCAGGTTTTATAGGGAAGGACATCTGTACAGTGTAGATCTTCACTGTACCATCCTTCATCTTTGCCTCATATTTTAATCTATTGGCAAAATTCTGGATCGAATATCCGCTCAGCTGGAGTTTACCATCGACTGACAGATACTCGCAATCAAGCTCGAATGTAGGAACCATTCTATAGTCATCCAGAAGTTCCGGAAACATTCCGGATATTGTGCCATCCTCTCCGATGGTACATATAACATCTTCGAGAAGCGTAGGATTATCCGCTTTCAGAAGGGAGAAACTTACAATGCCGCCGCCAGGCTCGATAAACTCCGGTTCCTTTTCACTGCAGGAAGATGCAAAAAGAAGACTTAGAGCAGTCAGAGCAAATAGAGTTATCCTTTTCATTTTTTTAGAATTTATTTGGTTAATAAATCGGTGCGGTCATAGGGCCGCACCGATCGTATAGGATTCACTGCTGCCAGTCCGAAATACGGCAGCGATGATATTAGAGCTGACAAGCAACCAGGACGAGCTCACCGTTCTCGTTCACCTCAAGAACTGAAGGAGCATAGATACCTGCTGCGAGGTCGTCGTATGCGAGAGGCTTCTCACCTGACCATTCCTCATCAACATTGCCTGCATCACGGTAAACAAGACCTTCCTGTCTGCCGTCACGATAGATCATCATGAATCTCTGGTACTTGGCATTCCATACGAGAGCACACTCACCTCTTGAACCGCAAACCAATCTGTTGGCATCTGCACCATCATCAGTGTATATTGTCTCGACATTGGTCCATTCCTTACAGTTGAAGTACTCCCAGTTCTTAGGATCTGTAATGTCCTTCGCTGTAGAAACTCTTGCGAAATAGAAGTTAGAGCGGTGGAACTCATGGATGAGATGCAGATATTTTCTTCCTGCATTTGTTCCCAGCATATAGAGCATGCCGTCCTTCTCTACAAACGAAGCCGAACAGAATGTGCCGTTTCCGCTCCATTTTCCGCTGCACTGAGTCCATGTAAGACCGTCGTCCTCAGAAACGAGGAAACCTGCATGGTCAACTGTCCAGTCGTCTGCGTTGTCCGGATTCTGCCATTTCTTTGCATAGTAGTGCAGATATGTCTTGCCGTTAAGGATGAATACATCGTTAGGAACAATTGAAACTACGCCTTCTCCCGGTACGCTGATAGGAGTGAACTTACCGCGTTTCTTGAGGATACGTGAGAGTTTCACTGGCTGAGTAAGATCAGTATTCTCTGTAAGAGCCACAGCTGTGTCATAATGAACACCGTTTACAGTAAAGTCTGAAAGAATGAAGCAGAGCTGTCCCTTTGAGTTCTTCCAAGCCACTACCTTTCCAATCTCATCGATCTTGTCAAATGTAGCGTTGCTGACATCGCCGATCTTTGACTGTGTCTTAGGAGCCATTGATTTAGCTGTATATCCCTCAGGAATAAGAGAGATCTCATCATACTGAATTTTTCTATCTGGTCCGGCCCATACACCCTGTATTACGTCTGCAAGGATATCGTTCTCAGGATTTACTATATGTGAGATGTACTTCCACTCTTCTGTAGGTCCCCACATGAAACCACTCTGCTCTCTGTTCTTTGCAGAAGGCCAGGTCTGGCAAGAGAAATAAGTATCCCCATGAGTAGTTGTAGCCCACGCACTATAAACATAGTTCTTGTTCTGTCTGAGAGCACATACCTGTACATTTCTATGCCATTCAAAAGGCTCCGGTTTGAAATCAATACTCATTGCAGGAGTTCCGTCATGTCCAGGGACAGCAGTAACGAGAGGACTCTGCACAATCCAAGGAGTCCTGTATCTGATATCCTTATCTGGGAAGTACTCAAACGATCCCTCTGATACCATATTGAAAGCACACTCCTCAAAGCCAGCCTTCACAAGGGCAACAGATGGCACCTTTGTAGGATTAGGGTTCACAGGAGCTACCCAATTGAGGTTAGTTGTGTTTACTGTAATCTCTGTGATCTTTCCAGCCTCGAATACGATCTCCTCTGTCGATGATACAGAAGCACGGCTGTCGTCAGAAGCCACAAAATTCAGAGTGTAACCCTGAGCAAGAGTCTGAGGCAGCACAGCAAAATAGTATGTTCCTGCAATCATGTCATCTGTGATGGTAACTGTAGGATATGCACCCTCGGCAGCCTCGATGACAGGCTCCTCGAACAGACCGACCTTCACAACTCCTGAGAGAGGCTCGTTTGCATTTGACGCGAGCTCTACAGCCACAACATCAGCTGCCTCCGCAACAGAAATCTTCACAAAACTAAGAACGTTCTTGAATTCAATGGCATCCTGTCCCTTTGCCTTATAGGCAGCCCAGATCATACTCGACTTTGCAACTCCGTCCTTCAGACCATCCTGACTTGCAGGAACGGTCATGTTTACCTTTCCGGAGTAGCGTCCGCCTGTAGTTGCAGGATAGATAGCAACAAGTTCATCAGCATGCTTGTTGGCAAGACCGCTGAACACTGCTGACTCACCACCTTCTGTGGTCACGAAGGCATTGACAGACTTACCGTCATAGACAGTTATCTCGTCATTCGCAGCCCAAGACCAAGACAGTCCGTCAACTGCCTCGATCGTAGCCGTCAGATCGAACTGAGCCGGTTCATTCGGCGTGATTGTCTCCTCTGGCTCGGAGCAGGCAGCAAGACCGGCAAGAGCCAAGATTGCAATAAAAAATCTTTTTGTTTTCATTTGTATAAAGTTTTAGTGATTTACTAATATTCCGGAGCATAATTCACGTCAGCCTCCATGAAGAACACGTTATATGGCTGCCACTGGGAGATGGTCCAGAAGATCTTCTCAGATCCCTTCTTTGCAGACAGAGGATGGATGTATGAGCCGTAAAGCTGGGCATACCTCGAATCATGTCCCTTGCAGAGGATCCTCTCCTCAGACCACGGTCCCTGCATTCTTGCTGCAGAGCGGTAGCATATAGCATATTTTTCAGAGTCGAAATACAGAGTAAGGAAACGGTCGTATTCTTCGAGATACATGACCGAAAGTTCTCCTACAGTACCGTCAAGGACGGTAGTCGCCTGAGATTCCTTTCCCCTTATCCACTGACGTTTGCCTCCGTTCCAGAATTCGTATTTGGATTTGTCAAGAATATCATCGTATTTGAATCTTGCCACCTTTGCTGTCGATTTCCTGTAGCCTCTTCCAGACTGGGCACCAAGCATATAGCAGTACTCGTCACCCGGCTTCTTCGCATATCCGACCATTGCAAAATAAGAGTCGGTATCGAAGGATATCTTTCCCCTGCAGCTTGACCATGTCTGACCGTAATCTTCCGAGCAATAGAGGGAAGAATAATTCTGGTCTGCACGGATAGTCGTTCCTACTTCCCAGTACATGTAATGCATATACTGCTTGCCGTTGAGCTCGATGGCTGCGGTAGGGATGTAGGTGAATGCAAAGTAGTTTTCTCTTTCGATCACAGGAAGCGCCCTGTCGGGTTTGCTCTTGGAAACGAGCATGCTCTTGAACTTCAGGCCGTTCTCCAGGTCTGTGTTGTCGGAAAAAGCAAGCACATTGCTTCTCCAGTCACTTGCCGGACCGGGGCCTCCGCCCACAGGTCTGAAATCCGAGCCGTAAGAGTCTCCGAAAAGGATTCCGTACTCTCCGTTGCTCATCTCCCAGATGATGCCGAGGTCAGTTCCGCCCAGATTCCACTGAATGTGGGTGTTGTTCGGATTCGGGAAACTCTCTCCTGAAAGGGAGGCACCGGTCACTCGTGAGACCTTACCCTTGTCTGTCAGGATGATATCTCTCGAATATGAAGCATACAGAGTGATATCTTCCTCAATGGCAGTTGTTGTAAAGTCAAACGGCTGGGTACATTCCTCGTCCTTGCACCAACCTGCAAAAGTATATCCCTTCCTATTGTTTGGAATATAGGACGGTTCCCCCATCGTCTCTCCCCTGTTGACAGTCTCAGACCTGAAAAGACTGGTCCCGTCCTGAGGTAAAAGAGTAACGGTGGCTTTATCCGTCTGGTCTTGCGGGCCATCTTCTGCCGGAGCACATCCTGCCATCAGCATCAGCCCTAAAGCAATCATCATTGATATGATATTCTTCATATGTTATTTCTTTTCAACAAAAGTTCCCAAAGCGACGTATTCAGCATATAGCTTTTCATACACTTCATGCTGAGCCATATCCGGCTGGAAGGTACATCCTACAGGAGCTCCCATCGCTTCCTGAGCAGTTGTGACATCAGGATAGATACCGCAAGCTGCAGCGGCAAGCATACCGGCTCCCAGAGCGCAAGCCTGATCGCAGTCCACAACGCTTACCGGCATTCCGATAACGTCAGACATGATCTGCATTACAAGCTTTGATTTCTGTGAAATACCTCCGATAGCCCTTACAGCCTTGATCGTCACGCCTTCCTCCTTGAAACGGTCTATGATGGCCTTTGTACCGAAAGCAGTCGCTTCGATCAGAGTCCTGTAGATCATTGGAGCTGTGGTTCCGAGTGTGAGACCGGTTATCGCACCCTTGACCTTCTGATTCGAGTCAGGAGTACGTCTTCCGTTCAGCCAGTCAAGGGCAACAAGAGATGTGGTGCCAGGGGCAATCTCTGCCGCACCTTTTTCAAGCGCCGGAAGAACAGCATCCTTGATCTGCTCGGCCATCTCCGGGAGCATGTTCTCTACAGGCCACATAAGCAGTCTGCGGAACCATGCATAGATATCGCCGAAGGCTGCCTGACCTGCCTCGAAGCCAACAAGGCCCGGAACGACAGAGCCGTCAACCTGTCCGCAGATACCCTTGATCTGACGGTCGCCCACGCTCTCATATGAACTCACAAGGATGTCGCAGGTCGAAGTACCCATGATACGGGTAAGCGTACCCTCGGAAATGGAAGCTCCCACAGCACCCACATGGGCGTCGATTGCTCCCACTCCCACCTTGACGGTATCAGGAAGTCCGAGCTCCTTTGCCAATGCCGGAGCTATCGTACCTGCACACATATCCGATGTATGAGTATCAGCTGAAAAGGTCCTGCGCATGGCAGCGAGGCGTTCATCGAGCTTTGCGAGGAACTCCTCAGAAGGAAGACCGTTCCACTCGGCACGCCACATAGCCTTGTGACCTGCTGCACAACGGCTTCTGAGAATGGTCTCAGGCTTGGTGTCACCTGTCAGCCAGGCTGTCATCCAGTCGCAGTGTTCCATCCACGAATACGCCTTCTGTGCCACCTGAGAGTTGGTCCTGAGCAGATGAAGTACCTTGGACCAGCCCCACTCAGGAGAATAGGTACCGCCTGAGAATGAAGTATAGTCAACATCCCATGAATGAGCCAGAGCATTGATCTCATCTGCCTCGGCAATCGATGTATGATCCTTCCAGAGCACGAACATCGCATCAGGATTCTCAGCGAATTCAGGCAGAAGAGCCAGCGGAACGCCTGCTTCATCTACCAGTACAGGCGTACTGGCGGTCGTATCGAAAGAAATACCCTCAATGCACTTGATTTCTTCCGGACCCACCTGCGAAACGATTCCGCTGACAACCTGCTTGAATGTATCGATGTAATCCAGTGGATGCTGGCGATACCTGTGGCTGAGAGGGTCGCAATACAGGCCCTTCATCCAACGAGGATAGTTGCATGAAGCCTCCGCGAGTCTCTTGCCGTCAGCGGTATCAAGAAGAATGGCACGGCACGAATCCGTACCGTAATCCACTCCTATTACATATCTTTTACTCATAGTCAAGCTTTGTTGTATTTTCTGCACACCACGATTGCATAGTAAGCGATCACTGCAAAAGCAAATGCAGGAACGACGTACGCAACGGCGATGTCACCGAACTTATCAGAAAGAATACCCATGATCTGAGTGAGGACAGAGGCGCCGGCAATAGCCATCACCATACCCGAGCCACCCAGCTTGGTATCGTCACCAAGACCCTCGATACCCATACCGTAGATGGTAGGGAACATCATGGACATACAGCCGGAGATACCCATGAGACAGTAAACTCCGAAGAAACCTGTTCCGAATACTGTTCCCAGGCAGCAGAATACTGCTACGCATGCAAGAACAGCAAGAATCTTCCTGTGGTCGATATACTTCATCAGACCTGTACATACGAAACGCATGATCACAAACAGGAGAAGCGACATGATATAGTATGTAGCACCTGCCTGCTCTGCTGTCCTTGGAAGAAGGGCGTCAAGACCTACAGCATCACATACGGTATAGAAACCGCTTGCCACAGGCTCGAGATTCCTCAAGGCTGCAATGATCATATCAGGCGTTGCATCTGCTCCCAGCGAAGCGATCACATCGTTGAGACCGAGATTGTGCATTGCATATCTGATGATGAATGACCATACTGCAATCTGAGCACCGATATTACAGAACTGCGCGATCACACCCCATACATAATTCTTGTTTGCGATAAGGCGCTTGAACGAGCCCTTGAGGTCCAGAGCACCACCTTCCTTGAGTTTAGGCATCTTGGTGAGCGCTATGGCAAGGAGAAGAACAAGCATGATCGTACCCAGAATCATATAGGCATTAGTCACTGCAGTAAGTTCGCCGGACTGGACTGCAGCAAGTTCCGCATCAGTCATGGCTGCTCTTTCTGCAGCAGTCTTTGTGCTCAGATTCGAGAGAATGAAGATCTGAGATACCACTACTCCTGTGATTGCACCGAACGGATTGAAGGACTGAGAAAGATTCAGTCGTCTGGTGGCGGTCTTCTCCGGTCCTATCGCACATACATATGAGTTTGTAGATGTCTCAAGGATAGACAGACCTGCAAACAGTACAAGGATAGCAATAAGGAAAAGAAGGTACCCGATACCATTGTTCTCCAATGCTACTACAGAAGCAGGATAGAACATGAATGTACCGAGAGCATACAATCCCAAACCAAGCATCACACCTGCCTTGTAAGTGTATTTCTTGATGAAGATAGCTCCTGGAACCGCAAAGCAGCCATAGCCGAGGAGATAGCAGACCACCTGGATCCAGGCTGTCTGCGAATCTGTAAAGCTCATGATCCTCTTGAATGCCGCCAGCATGGTATCCGTAAGGTTGTTAGGCACGGCCCATGCGAAGAAAAGCGTGGTCAGGAGGATGTAAGGCCACAGGATTCCTTTTGGTATGATTCTTTCGTTATTATTCATTTTATTGATATGTTATTTTGAAAACATTCCGGTAATCTTGCAGAGCTCGACTCCGAATACATCCTTGACGATGCCTGCTATGATGTCCTGAGCACCCTGGATATGGATGGTGTACTGGACATGTGCAAGGGATTCGCCAGGAGCGAGTGCTGCAGCAGGTGACGAAGCCTCAATCTCGTAGAACGGTCCCATGATGGTGCCGTCCTCTGTAGGGCCGTCATTGTATGAATTGATCACATCGCCGTCAAACGGGTCATCCTGATCACCCCACTGGCCGTTCACATAAAGTGCATCCTCAGCCGGAGCGATATATTTGAGGATTGTAAGTACGCTCTTTTCAGTATCGTAGCTTGCAGCAATGCCGGAAGCGCTTCCCGGAGGAAGTCCGAGCTTGGTGCGGCACAGTCCGTCAATCTTGAAATAAAGCATGCCGTCCTCAAGGATGAGTCTGTCAGATGGAATCTTACCGAAATAATCGTCCTTCACGATCTTGCCCTGACACTCCTTGTTGTAAGGAATGAAGACAGTCGTGGTAGGAGTAGGATTGAAGAGTCCGAGCATCCAGACTGAAGGCATACCTGTCTCTTTTGTCCACGCAGCCTCACCGCAGTTGGTAAGCACGTTGTCCGAACAATAGGCGATAGCCTTCACTTCCTGAGGAACAGTCGTGCCGAGCAGATCGGATATCTCATCCTTGCCAAGCATGCTCACTGTCCTCTTGAGTCCCATGTCAAACTTGATGTCCGACGCATTTACAAGAGAGAACTTCTTTGTAAATACGACACTCTTGTCGTCCTGCTTCTCGATATCATATGCTTCTGTATCGATAACAGCAGGAACCACCCAGTTTGCATGCACCTGCTCCTGACCTTTCTTGAAATACCATGAGAACGGACCGCCCTCAGGACCAAGCCAGAAACGTTCCTCTCCTCCTACAGGATTGAACTGCGGGCTCACCTGTCCGGACTCGATAAGCTTGTAGTTTATCCATCCGTAGCTGTCACCCTCATTTCCACCTGTCGTGGTAGTCATGACTCTTCCCTGCCATGCGGGTATCACCATGACCTTAGACTGACCGTCCTCGCTCTTGAGCTCGATCACTTCGACACCCTGCTTCTCGAGGAAAGCAAGGTCATATCCATAAGTACCCATCTGATAAGCATTATTGCCCGTACAGCCGCATATTACTGCGGCTGCAAGGCCAATTATTGTTTTCTTGTTCATATTCACCTGTTATTTATATACCGGTCCATATGTAGCACATGCCCTGTAGTCAGCACCTTCAGCGTCCATGCCGAATGCCTTCCATGCGCTTGGGCGGAACATTTCGTCCTCATTGAGATTGTGCATACATACAGGAATACGGAGCATCGATGCGAGAGTCACCATATCCTGACCTACATGGCCGTAGCTGATAGCGCCGTGGTTTGCTCCCCATGCATTCATCACTGAGTAAACATCCTTGAACGCTCCCTTGCCTGTAAGGCGAGGTGCAAACCATGTTGTAGGCCAAGCCGGGTCGGTCCTCATGTCGATATGGTCGAAGATATCCTTATCCACATCGACAGCCCAGCCTTCAGCGATCTGAAGAACAGGTCCGATGCCCTTTATAAGATTGATGCGACACATTGTCACAGGCATGTCACCCTTGGTGAGGAACTTGGATGTAAATCCGCCGCCTCTCATGTACTCGCGTCCTGCAGGATGCCAGTGAGTAGCCTCCAGACAAGCCTCTGCCTCCTCCTGAGTCATTTCCCAGTAACGTTTCATTGCAGGCTCACCGTTTTCCTTGGCTGCTCCTGATGCATCGATGCATGAAGATCCCGAGTTGATGAGATGGATGACACCGTTCGCTGCCTTGCCTTCGAGCTTCTTGCCGGTAGCGCGCTCCACAGACTCAGGGCTCCAGTAAGTCCTGACATCGGAGAAGAGCTGCGGACGACCTGTAAGAAGGTGAAGCAGAAGCATTGTGACACCATTGAGTGTATCGTTCTCTGTCGCGAAAGTATAAGGTTCGCGGAGACCGTTCCAGTCAACATTGCTGTTGAGGATTGCCTCCGAGAAGTCTCCGTCAGGACGGAAGTCAGTCCACTGTCTCTGTCCCTGGAAACCACCTGCAATGGCATTGTGTCCCATAGCCTCCTCATAGAAGCCCATCTTGTCAAGAACAGGATTGCCTCTCATGAGGTCGCGGAAAATCAAAGTCATCTTGACAACGTACTCCCAGACCTTGTCCTTTTCCTCTCTGTTGAATACGAGATGCTCAGGATTGAAATCCTTGCCTTCATTAGGCTTGCAGTATTTCTCAACCCACGCCATAGCCTTCTCGAACTCTTCCTTATCATAGATGCCCAGTTCTACGCGACGCTCGATCTCCGAGCAGTCAACATACTCTGTGCGCATGCCGAGATAATCCTGGAAGAAATCAGGATCAGGAATAGAGCCGGCAATACCCATTGATACGGATCCGATAGACAGGTATGACTTTCCCTTCATCTGCATTACAGCCACAGCTGCACGGCCCCAACGGAGAAGCTTCTCACGTACGTCCGCAGTGATGGTGTTGTCATCCTTGTCCTGGACCTCATGTCCATAGATACCGAAAGCAGGAAGTCCCTTCTGATTGTGGCCTGCAAGAGCTGATGCAAGATAAACCGCACCCGGACGCTCTGTCTTGTTGAAGCCCCAGATAGCCTTAGGCATCAACGGGTCCATATCGATGGTTTCAGCCCCGTAACACCAGCAAGGTGTTACGGAGATGACTGCACCGACATTATGACCTTTGAATTTTTCTGTAGCGGCCGCCGCCTCTGCCACTCCGCCTATAGTGGTGTCTGCTATGACACACTCTACCGGAGTACCATCACTATATGTGAGCTCCTTGGCATAGAGTTCGGCAACAAGACGTGCCATACCCATTGTCATGTCCTCAAGAGACTCACGGATACCTCCGCGTCTGCCGTCGATAATCGGTCTGATACCGATCTTTGGATATTTCGTTGTCATAATATGTCTTGATTATAATTACTCTGCCTCTGTAGTCCAACCGAGATTCTGAACAAGTTCATTCTTTGAATGCTTGTCAATTTCATCCTGCTCGACTGGGAAGAAATAATGCTTTGGTGATTCGAACACGCGGTCTTCTACCTTAATTCTCTGATAGAAAGCAGGGTCCTGAAGATGGGTTCCTCCATAAATGTTCATTGAGTGAACAGGAACACCCTGAGTCTCCTCTGCAATCATCCACCTTCTCACATCAAAGAAACGATGGTTCTCAAAAGCAAGCTCTATCCTTCTTTCATGCCTGATCTTCTCACGCATCTCTTCCTTCGAAAGTCCAGACTCGAGTTTAGGCAGACCTGCACGCTCCCTGATGGCATCTATGTAAGAGTAGCACTCAGCAGTAGGACCTGCATATTCATTGATTGCCTCTGCTGCGTTCAGATAAATTTCACCCAGACGGATATAGCACCACATCTGATTTGGTGTGAACTGCCATGGAATACGCTCAGGATTATGATGTTTCTTCATATTATATCCTGTCTTACAATAGTCCGAACCGGCGTTGTTCTTTCCGTCCATACCTGTCGACCAGAATTCGTTATAATGAGGCTCTGTCCAGTTTGACGAACGGGTTGTCTTCCACCTTGCACCGCAGAAATTGATTGATGCATAGAAACGCGGCTCACGGTTTACGTACATATTGGAAACTCCGGCAGGCCATCTACCTTCGAATGCGACATCCGTAAAGCCCTCCTCGGTATAGCCTGAAGCAGGATTGATGATAGGCTCCATACCGTTGTTCTTGTAACCTGTGATAGGAGTCGAACCGTCTGCCATCTGGTAGGCATCCACCATCTCCTGAGTCGGATTTAATATAGAGAAACATCCGAAAGATATAGGATCGGAACAGTTGAGCGGATGATCGTATGTACCTGTATTCTTCGCCCAAAGTGTCTCGCTGTTCCATGGTTTGTTATGAATGTTCATGTAATTTATTACCGGATCCTCATCCTCGTCATAGAGTTTATAGCCAGCAGCCTCTGCTGTGGTGATGGTGGCGATTGCAGCATCCATGGCAGCCTTCCACTTGTCTTCAGAATATGTCTGATTCAGAAGTTGAGTGCCATCGATCGGGTCCTTCAGGTCTGCAAAAATAGAATTACCTCCGTTGTAGAGTGGAGACGCCAGATAAAGCAAAGCTCTTGACTTGAGTGCAAGCGCAGCAACCCTTGTGGCACGTCCTGTGTCAGTAGTAGGCCATGTATCCCTGTCATACAGGAGTTCTGCCGCTCTGTCACAGTCATCTGCAATGAATTTTACTACAGCGTCAGCAGGAGACCTTCTGAGAGCAAGGATATTCTCGTCGGTCTTGAAAGAGTGGTCTGCAAGAATAATCGGACCATAGGCACGGAATGCCAGGAAGTGGAAATATGCTCTAAGGAAATAAGCCTCTCCCTTCCAACGACGCTTTTCATCCTCTGCAGTAGGAACTCCATCAACACGCTCTATTATCATATTGACCTTTCTCAAAGCCATATACGATTCCTGCCATACCTGAGTTCTATGGATATCTGTCGGGTTCCATCCGCCATTATTGATCTGATGCGAATATGCTCCACCGAATGCGATTTCCATTTCGTCAGATCCTCCGGTGAACGGGCTACGCCATGCTCCTCCATCATCTGCCATATTGGACTCTGTCGGAATCCATGAATACGTATGCGTAAGGAAGTCACGAGTGTAAAGCCTGTTGGCAAACACATCGTCCAAAGTAAGGTTTTCTTCCGGCTGTTTGTCGAGGAAGTCCTCACAAGAGGTAAAGCACAAGACAACTGCCAGCAATGCTAATATTTTATATGCTTTCATAGTACTAAATCAATTAGAAACCGATCTGAAGTCCGACAGTGACTCCTCTCTGTGTCGGATATGAACTTGCTCCAAGGTGCTCAGACTCAGGATCAACAATCTTGATTCCGTCAAAGCAAAGGAGGTTGTTACCGTTAACGAAAAGTCTGAGGCTCTCGATTCTCAACTTATCAATCACATTCTTCTGGAAATTATATCCGAATTCCGCAGTCTTAAGCTTGAGATACGATGCGTCATGCAGATAAAGAGAACTGATCTGATAGTTGTTTGATGATGTTCCGTTATGCACCACAGGATATTTAGCCTTGGAATTGTCTGCTGCACCCGGTATGAAACGGTTGTCGTAATATTCTCTCATGACATTGTAGCCCGGATAATCAAGGCTGAAAGGCCACATTGATTCTGCATCAAGAAGAATGCTGGTCATACCTGCACCTGTAAAGTTGAGAGAAAGGTCGAAGCCCTTATAGCCGAATGTAAAACCGATACCATACATCAGAAGAGGTGTACGAGGATTACCTAACCACACTCGGTCAAAGGCATTGACGTATCCGTCTCCGTTCACGTCCTTGTATTTGATGTCACCGACCGTATAGGATCCGAGTTCCTGAACAGGGCTTTCATCTATCTCCTGCTGACTCTGGAACAGACCTAATGCGACATAGCCCAAAGGCAGGCCGGCACATGTTCCGCGGGAGTTCTGATATTTATATTTAGGATGTGCGGTATCATCTTCAATGATGGTATTCTTCGCATATGTGACATTACCCCTGATAGAGTAGAAGAATCCGTTTCTGGTGGTATTGGTAACCTCGATCTGGCCATCGACACCCTGATTTGTCATTATACCGACATTCGCCCACTGGGTCTTTTCCCACGCTGCACCAAAAATATCTGGAACCGTCTTTCGCTGAAGAAGGATGTTGTCACGATATTCATGGAAATAGTCAGCAGATATCTTGAGGACGCGGTTGAAGAGTTCCATGTCGATACCGATATCCGTTTTCCTTGAGATTTCCCAAGAAAGGTTATCCGCGCCGATCTGGTCTTCAGCCATACCGTTATATCCTGAGAAACTGCTTCCGAACATATAACCGTTCGCCTTCTTGTTCACAGTCGACATATATCCGAAACGGGCTCCTCCGATAGCATCGTTACCTACCATACCGTAAGATCCGCGGATCTTCAGATGGTCGAACCATTTCACATTCCACCATTTCTCTTCAGAAGGCACCCAACCTGCAGAGACTGCAGGGAAGAAACCATATCGCTGTCCCTTTGCAAAGTTCTCGGAACCGTTATAACCGAAGTTGACATCGAGGAGGTACCTCTGGTCATAGTTATAAGTTACACGTCCTGCCATTCCCTGGCGACGGTAAGGAAGATTTGCTGTAGAGTTGCCTGCAGAAAGGTCAACATAATCGCGACGGTTGAACATCAGCATTGCACCTACCGTGTGTCTGTTGAATGTTCTGTTGTAGTTGACGCGCAGATCAAGATAATAAGCCCTGTTTGAACCCTGGCTTACACCATAACCCATTGCTGTCTCCTCCTTGATGAGGGTATATCTTCCTTCACCTGTGACCGGGTCGTCACCCAGATATTTCTTGATCAGAGGCGTCTTTGTGCGGGATGCATAATTTGAATAGTTGTGGTCAAACGAGAAGTTTCCTTCAATCTGGAGACCAGGAGTGATAAGGTCACCGAGATCCCACTTGGCACCGAATGTTCCTTGGGTAGACGTGTGAGTATGCTTCTGGAAACCCTTGTTTGTAACCAACACGTAAGGGCTCTCCCACTCATATGATGTATTTCCACCACCTAATGATCCGTCAGGATTTCGTATCGGGAATGAGATTGGAGACATTCTCTTCAGAGATCCGAATATATCACCTACACCTGCTCCAGGGAAGAGGTTCTCGCGTATGATTTCAGCGAGACCGAGGGAAAGACTGAAATTCTTATGGAGGTTGATATCCACGTTAGAACGGAAATTGTAACGTGAAGAATTTGCATTGGTGTCGTATCCGAATGAAGGGTCCTCCTTGTACAGACCGCCTGTCGACATATAGCCTACACTTACATAGTAGCGGATAGTCTCGTTACCTCCGGATACAGAGAGCGTGTTGGTTGTCTGGAAGGCATTTTTCTTGAGAACTTCATCTGTCCAATTTACATTAGGATAAAGATACGGGTCAGAACCGTCTCTGAACTTTTCAATCTCTTCATCACTCCATGGAAGATTAACGCCACCAACTGTGCAGGCCTCGTTCATCAGATTAGCGAACTCCCAGCCTTCAATATAATCCGGAAAACGCAGACCATGAAGGTTTGTAGCTTCGGTTCTGAAAGTTACCTTTGCTCTACCGGCTTTACCTTTCTTGGTAGTGATGAGGATCACACCGTTCGCACCGCGCATACCGTAAACGGCTGTTGCAGATGCATCCTTCAGAATAGAGAACGATTCTATTTCCTCTGTATTCACCTGGTTAAGATCTCGCTCTACACCATCCACCAATACAAGAGGATTTGCGTTTACCCAAGTTCCTACACCTCGAATCTGAAGAATAGCTCCATCATTGCCCGGCTCACCGCTTCTCTGTCTTGTAATGATACCAGGTATCATACCTCCAAGAGAGTTAGATAGAGACGGTTGGGTCGATTTGGCAATATCGGTCATATTCGCTGTAGTAAGCGAACCGGTAATAGTTGCCTTTTTCTGTGTACCATAACCGACAACCACCGCATCTTGAAGAGACTCAACATCTGCTTCAAGAGGGAAATTGATTACAGCCTTCTTGCCGATAAGCATTTCCATTGGCTTGTAACCGATTGCAGACACGATAAGGATACCTTTTGTGTCATTTACCGTGATTTCGTAGTTACCATCCAGATCGGTAATTGTACCGATGTTGGAAGCTTTCATCATGACTCCCGCTCCGATTATCGGTTCATGTGTCTGGGCATCATAAACCTTACCTGTCACCTTAAAGGTGTTCTGTGCAAACGCAGCAACAGGCAGAGCGAACAACAGGAGTGCGACGAAAAATTTTACGCACGTGTTTTTCATGTTAATAAAAGTTAATAATGTGGTTTGAATAGTTAATAATGAACTTTTCTGCTAATTCGTTTTAGCTAAAAGGGCTAATAAAAAGCCCCTCAATGTGTTACGTCTTTTTTAATTCATCATAGGGACTAAATTTGGCTAATAGTTCAAGCGGTTTTCATCATAATTCGTCGCAAATGTAACAAGAAATGATTGAAATTTCCAAATTTTTTGGGCATTTATTATGCATAAACACCCTTGAAATTTGCCAAAAAGGTAAAAAATCACTATATTTGCAAAAACTATTTAGCATGACTGCAAAAAGGACCAAGAGGGCGTCTATAAAGGATATTGCCCGAGAGGCAGGCGTCTCCCCCACTCTGGTGTCTTTTGTTCTGAATGGTAAACAGAAGCAATATCGCGTGAGCGATCAGGTTGCGGACAAGATAAGGGAGGTCGTCAAGAGAATGGATTACAAGCCCAACGGCTTTGCGAAGAGCCTGAGGGAGGGAACGAGCCACACTATCGGAGTGATAGTGTCGGACATCGCCAACCCGTTTTTTGCCAATATTGTAAAGAATATAGAGACTGTTGCCGAGGAAAGAGGCTATATGGCGCTGTTTGCCAGCTCGGACGAGAATGCCGAGAGACTGTCGAACCTGCTCGGAAAGATGCTGTGCAAGGAAGTGGAGGGAGTGATCGTGGTGCCGTGCGAAGGATCGGAAGACACCATCAGGTCACTTGTAGACAAGCGAATCCCTACGGTACTGCTTGACCGATATATTCCGGATGTAAGGACAAATTATGTCAGTCTGGACAACAGAAAGGCAGGCTATGATGCCACAGAAGAACTGATCAGGAAGGGGCACAAGAAGATCAGCCTGATATGTTATGACTTCAAGCTGAGCAATATGAAAGGCCGTATCGAAGGATACAGGGAGGCGATGAAGGATTATGGTCTGGCAGACGAGATAAAGATACAGTACGTAAACATAAGCACATTGGAGAAGAACGGGGCAAAGGCCATAGACAAGGCTCTCGCTGACGGATGCAAGGCGATAGTCTGCGCCACCAACTCCATTACCGTAATGTGTCTGAGACATCTCCAGAAGCTAAAGAAGAATGTGCCGGAAGATGTGACAGTGATGGGATTTGACGGAGGCAGCGAATTTGATTTCTACAATGCACCGATCTCGTTCATGACCCAGCCGAGCGAGACGATTGCAAAGAAATCGGTGGACATACTGATCAACCAGCTGCAGTCGAACGAGGGATTCATAACTCAGATAGAGATTGAAGGATCGATATTGGAGCATACCCCCCCCACTTACTGAAAAGCTTACTTAACTGATTAATATATACTAAAATCTACCATTGAGGTTTTCATCATAATTCAACAGCAACATTAAAACCTCAATGAAATGAAAAGATTAACTTCAATTTTGCTTTGCGGCCTCGTGTCGCTGACTGCCCTTGCGCAAAAACCGACCTTTGACGGTCTGAACACAAACCTGGGCAACCTCGCACGACTCTCGAATGCCGAGTCGCGTTCTATCTCGCCAGAAAATTTCACAGGTGAGAAGGGCAAGGGTGGAATGGCTGTCCCTGAACTTCCTAACACACGCAATGTAAACAACGCTTCGTGGGCTGCCCGTGACCTCGGACAGACTTGGAAGGTAAATCCTTACATCATCATTAATCCTAACGAGACCGTCACAATCGCCGAGATCGAAGGTCCGGGTGCGATTCAGCATATCTGGATGACTCCTACAGGAGTATGGCGCTGGAGTATCATCCGCATCTACTGGGACGATGAGGAGACACCTTCTGTTGAAGTTCCTATCGCAGACTTCTTCTGCCAGGGATGGAACGAATATGCACCTGTGGTTTCTGCCCCTATCTGCGTTAATCCGGGAAGCGCATTCAACAGTTACTGGCAGATGCCTTTCAGAAAGAAGTGCAAGATCACAATGACAAATGTAAATGATGTTCATTCGATGAACCTTTACTATCAGATCAACTACACTCTGACTGAAGTCCCTGAAGATGTAGCATATTTCCACGCTCAGTTCCGCCGCACAAGATATAATGAAGGCTCAGACTTCACAGTAATCGACGGCATCAAGGGCCAGGGACACTATGTAGGTGTCTATATGGCATGGGGTCTGCGCAACAACGGCTGGTGGGGAGAAGGCGAGATGAAATTCTTCATCGACGGCGACAAGAAATTCCCTACAATCTGCACAACCGGTACAGAGGACTACTTCTGCGGATCATATAACTTCGACCGCCACGGAAGATATACGGAATTCACAACTCCATATGCAGGTCTCTGCCAGGTGATCCGTCCTGACGGCACCTACCGTGCACAGGAGCGTTTCGGACTCTACCGCTGGCATATCGTGGATCCTATCCGATTCAAGAAGGACTTCAAGGCCACTATCCAGGATCTCGGATGGCGTCATGACGGACGTTATCTCCAGCAGTGTTCTGACCTCTCTGCCACTACATTCTGGTATCAGGCAGAACCTCACGCAAAATTCCCTGAATTCCCATCATGGAGAGAATTGGAGGTTTACTAACAGTCTTGCTGTCCCTCACACTTTTGACATGCTGTTCCAACAGGACTGCCGACACCGACAGTCCTGAGGAACAGGGTAAAAATGAAAAGAAGGGACTGACTGTTATCCGTGCAACAAAAGTCGCGAGAATAACAGGGAAGCCGATTGCCGGAGAAGATATCCCTTCTCCAAACAACACCGCAAGAGACTATGACATCGGCGGCACGGACCTGGGAATCTTCTGGAAAATGGAAGCAGGCAAGGTCGGAATCCTCTTCGGCGACACATACGGAAGGAACTGGAAACCTGGATACACCCCCAACTGGAGGTCAAATGCCATGGGCTGGTCCACCGACGCTGATCTTAGCGACGGTATCACTATTGACGGAATGATAGTTGAACCGGCAGGCGTAGCAAAGCAGATAATCTACAGTGCACACATAACCACCGGCTTTGACGACTGGTCGTCAATACCGACGGCAGCTATCAGAATCGGAGACAAAGATTATGTCCACTACATGAATGTGAGGGCATGGAATCCTCGTTGGGAGACCAACTGGTCCGGTTTCGCCGTATCGGAAGATAACGGACAGAACTGGACTCTTCACAAGAATCTTTTCTCATCAGACAGCAAATTCGCTCAGATGGCCCTGTGGAAAAAAGACGGATATGTCTATTCCATGGGATCCATCATCGGGCGTAGAGGACTTCCGTATATTGCACGATTCCAGGAACAGGACATACTCACTCCTGACAAATGGGAGTATTGGAACAAGAACTACGGCTGGCAGGTGGGTAAGGCGGTATATGCAAGTCCGCTGTTCGGCAACACCAAGGACCAGATGTATGCAGAGCCTACGCTTATCTACCATGACCACTTCCAGAAGTGGATTACCGTGTACTATAATGAGATCCGGAACAGAATCGTTCTCAGAAGTGCTGACGAAGTGACTGGTCCATGGAGCGACGAACAAATTGTGGCAAGCGGCTCTCAGTATCCGATGCCATATGGAGGATTCATCTATCCTCTCGGGCTTGACAAACCTGAGATTTATATTTCACTGTCACAGTGGGATCCTCTCTACAATGTTTTCCTGATGAAAGTGGAACTGAAAAACAATAAATAAAATGAACAGAATACTTCTGCTGATGGCTCTTGTACTGCCGATGATGGCGTATGGACAGAATTCAGTGAGAGTAGATTCTCCTGACGGAAGCATTTCCATGACCTTTGCAAGTGTAAAGGGAGAGCTGAAATACAAGGTCAAATATAGAAACAATGAAGTTGTTTCATACTCTTCTGTGGCCCTGGATACCGACAAGGGACTTATAGGAGAGAATGTCCGTTTCGGCAAGGCGACAAGAAGTGCCGGAGTGGAAGAATATGACCTGCATGTGGGAAAGACAAGCCATGTGAAAAGCTCGTGGCAGGAGGCTGTGATTCCGCTCATCGACAAGAGAGGATGCGGACTTGACATGTCGGTGCAGATCAGGGTATTCGATGATGCTGCGGCATACAGGCTTATATTCAAGACGTCGGGAGAAGACAGGGACATCCGCATCAGGAATGAAGTGATGGATGTGAACGTGACAGGAAATCCTATCGCCACAGCCTTGTTCTTCGACCACTTCATAAACACCCATGAAGGCCTTTACACACGAAAGAAAGTCACTGACCTTGATGAGAACAGGCTCATAGACATGCCGACTCATTTCGAATTTGCAGACGGAACTCAGATGGCTGTAACTGAGGCAAGCATAATCAATTATGCAGGCATGTACCTTACAAAAAAAGACGGCAGACTGACAAGCAGACTGTCGCCAAGACTTGACGCGCCGCAGTTCAGCGTGCTACTCGAAGGAGAAGGCAAGACACCTTGGAGGGTATTCATGCTCGGAGACCATGTAGCCACACTTATGGAGAGCACCGTGCTCACAAGCCTCTGTGAGCCATGCAAGATAGAGGACACAAGCTGGCTCAAGCCGGGAAAGACCACCTTCCCTTGGTGGAACGACACCGTAATGCCGGACGACACCCCATTCCAGGCTGGAAACAACTTCCTGACAAACAAGCATTACATCGACTTTGCTGCAGATTATGGATTGGAATACCATTCTGTATATGGATATGCCGACATGCCATGGTACTATGACGACGGTCCGGGATTCGGACTGGCCGGTCCTAATGCAGATCTGACAAGGCACGACCCGCGTCTTGACTTCCCTGCCGTGTGCCGCTATGCAAGGAGCCGCGGAGTCGATATCCATGTATGGCTCAACTGGGCTGCACTCTACAAGGACATCGACAGGGTGTTCGACAAATTCAACGAGTGGGGCATAAAGGGAATGATGGTGGACTTCATGGACAGGAACGACCAGCAGATGATTCTCATTCAGGAGGACATTCTCAGAAAGGCTGCCGAGCACCAGCTGTTCATCCAGTTCCACGGTTCAAGCAAGCCGTCAGGACTTTCACGTACCTGGCCTAACGAATTCACCCGCGAAGGAGCACTTAACTATGAAGTGTACAAATGGGACGGAGCCCGTACAATGGGAGCAGACCACGACATCAACATGTTCTTTACCAGAGCCCTTGCCGGTCCGACAGACTACCATCTCGGAGGATTCCGTTCAAAGTCCTACGACCAGTGGAGAGTCCAGTATCATGCGCCTCTTATGACCAGCACAAGATGCCATATGCTCGGCATGTATGTGATTCTTGAAGGCTATCTGAGCATGGTGTGTGACTATCCTGAGGCATACATCGGCCAGCCCGGCTTCCGATTCATCCAGGAAATGCCGACCACATGGGACCAGACAAAGGTCGTGGATGCAAAGGTTGCCGAATATGCAGTGACCGCCCGCAGAAAGGGCGACACATGGTATGTGGGCTGCATCAACAATTCCAAGGAAAGGAACCTCGACATCAGTTTCGGATTCCTGGGCGATGGAAAATATAAGGCAGAGATCTATGTGGATGCAGACGATTCGGACATGAATCCGGACCATCTCACTACTGGTACAAGAATAGTTGATGCCGGCACAGTAATGCCTGTGAATGTGAAAGGCAGCGGCGGATTTGCCATGAAGATTTATCCTGTAAAGGACAACAGACATGAGCATAAATTCTATATGGCTCCCCCTGATACTACTGCAGGCATCTGGGTGCGTCCTTCTTCTGCCGACAAGGCCCGTCCGAAATGGGGCTTCAAGAACGGCATACAGGTGGGCATCGCTCCTACCGGTGGTCCGCGCGGCCTGCTCAGGATATATACTCCATATCTGGAACAACCGAGAGACTATGTGACCAACTTCATCGCTATCGAGCCGGTTCCTGAGAACGGACGAGACATCAGAGGTCTGTCCGAACTTGAAAGAAGTTCCATTGACGGCCGTAACGGCAAGATATTCTGGAGCTCGGATGACGACATTCTTGATGAAAAGGACAAGCAGGACTTCGCCAGAGGTGTCATCGAGACCATCGACGGCGAGCAGACTCTTACCTTATATATATTCTGCGAGCGCTTCGACAACGGAGTGAGCCCATATGTAAGGCTGAGATTCAGGGAGAGCAATCCATATGAATTCGAGCTTGCCACATATACCGTAAAGGACGGCACTCCTGAGCCTGACTACTGTATCCTGACGGCCACAATGGGCAACAAGATGAGGCTCCGCAACCTCTTCTGCAAGGACAAGATATATAATTCACGCCAGCTATGGCCGGATTATACAGGTGACGGATTTGTTCCTCACTTTGTGGTCCCTTCTTCAGAAATGATGACATCATCTGACGGACAGATATACTTCATTGCTGAGCCTGACGAAGCGGATCCTGCATCAAGGGAGCTCAATGAGGGCACAAACAAAGGCTGGAAATATATAGGAAAGAAGGCAGTACAGTACTGGAGAAAGCCTTTCCCTAATGAGCAGACCAAGGGACTGGTCAATGGAAGATATACATATTGGGCAAGCAAGTCCCCTATTCCGGAAGGCATTGCCTATGAGAACTTCGAACTGAAGTCTCCTTTTGTACAGGGTGACAGATTCGTATTCGGAATCGCTCCCGTATCGTCAGAAGAATTCATCAATAACATAATCAAATAACACAATGAAAATCAGACACATTCTATCGGCTGTTGCAGTGCTTATCGCTGCAATTCCTGCGTCGGCTGACAAGTACGAGAAGGTATATAGCGGACGCGAGCTGGACCACATCGCCTATCCTATCGGTGGTCTGGGCTCAGGCATGTTCTGTCTCAGCGGAACAGGATCCATCTCAAATGTATCATTCCATCACTATCCGCAGCTATTCCATGAGCCATGTGCATTTGCTGCAATCCATGTAAAAGGTGTAGAGAAGGGAGCAAAGGTGCTTGAGACTGCAGTTCCTGACTATAAGATCTTCGGAAGAAATGACGGAGGTATGGGTGTAGGAGGTACGACATGGGGACTTCCAAGATTTGACGAGGGTACATTCAGTGCAAAATTCCCTTTTGCGGAGATCAATCTCGAGGATGACGATATGCCGGTAGATGTAAAGCTCGTGGCATGGAATCCGTTCATCCCTAACGACGAGGACAACTCCGGACTTCCTGTGGGAGGACTTGAATACACATTCACGAATACATCAAAGGAGACCGTAGAGGCCATCTTCTCATTCAATACAAGAAACTTCATGTGGAAGACCAATGATGTAGCATCACCTATCCTCAAGATGGACAAGGGTTTCATTCTGAGTCAGAAACCGACCGAGCGTCACCCTGACATGGAGGGATATTGCGCATTCTTTACTGACGAAGAAGAGACCAAGGTCAACTACAACTGGTTCAGAGGCGGATGGTTTGATCCTCTGACTATGGCATGGAACCATGTGGAGAGAGGAGAGATGCCTGAAAATGATCCGGTACCAGGCGGAACAGGAGCGTCCATCTATGTTCCTTTCAAGCTTAAGGCCGGTGAGTCAAAGACAATCAACCTCTACGTTGCATGGTATGTTCCGAAATCTGTTCACCGCATCGGTCCTGATGCTGTGTCGGATTCTGACTTCGGTGACCGTTATGACACTGAGCTCTACAAGGACACTCCTGAAAGATATGAGCCTTGGTACAGCAGAAGGTTTACAGACGTAAATGATGTGGCTGCATATTGGAAGAGCAACTACTCAGGTCTCAAGGCGGATACTGAGAAATTCACGGCTGCATTCTACGACACAACTCTTCCTGAGGAAGTGATCGAATCTGTTGCCAACAACCTCACCATCCTAAAGAGTACCACTGTAATGCGCCAGCACGACGGACGTTTCTGGGTATGGGAAGGCAGCGGCGACAACTGGGGAAGCTGCCACGGATCATGTACACATGTATGGAACTATGCACAGGCAGTGCCTCATCTCTTCCCTCGCATGGAGAAGACTCTGCGCGATACTGAATTCAAGGTGGACCAGAACAAGGAAGGTCATCAGGTATTCCGTGCAAATATTCCTATCCGTCCTGTAAAGCATGACTTCCACGCTGCTGCAGACGGCCAGCTCGGAGGTATCATGAAGGTATATCGTGACTGGAGAATCAACGGAGACACAGAGTGGATCCGCGACATGTATCCGCTCATCGCAAAGAGCATGGACTACTGTATCCGCACATGGGACCCAGACGAGGTCGGAGCTCTCGTGGAGCCGCATCACAACACATATGACATCGAGTTCTGGGGACCTGACGGAATGTGTACAAGCTTCTATGCAGGTGCGCTGAACAGTATCATCCAGATCGGCAAGTTCCTTGGCGAGGACGTGACAAGATATGAGGCTATCCTCAAGAAGTCGCAGGAATACATGACTACCAAGCTCTGGAATGGCGAATATTTCTATCAGGACATCCAGTGGACAGGTCTCCGTGCACCGGATCCTACCAAGGCCCTTTCTTTCCATAGCACATATGCTGACGAAGCATCAAAGATTCTCGTAAAGGAAGGCCCTAAGTATCAGTATGGTACAGGATGTCTTTCAGACGGTATCATCGGATGCTGGATGTCGCTTGCATGCGGCCTTGAAGAGCCTATCGACAAGGAGAAGGTGACAAGCCACCTCATGTCAGTACACAAATACAACCTCAAGAAGGACCTCAGAGACCACGCTAACCCACAGCGTCCGGGCTACGGAGTGGGCAATGAAGGCGGACTTCTTCTCTGCTCATGGCCTAAGGGCGGCAAGCTCAGCCTTCCTTTCGTATATAGTGACGAGGTATGGACAGGTATCGAGTATCAGGTTGCTTCACACCTTATCTTCGAAGGCAAGGTTCAGGAAGGTCTTGACATCGTAAATGCCGTACTTGGCAGATATGACGGAGTGAAGAGAAATCCTTACAACCAGTATGAGTGCGGTTCATGGTATGCAAGAGCCCTGGCAAGCTACAGCCTTCTCCAGGCGCTTACAGGTGTAAGATATGACGCTGTGACTCAGACTCTTTACATTGATTCCAAGATTGGCAAGGACTTCAGGACATTCCTTTCTACAGCAAGCGGTTACGCTACCGTAGGACTTAAGAAGGGCAAGCCTTTCGTGGAAGTTAAGAACGGAAATATCGAAATCAAGGAAATAGTAGTCAAATAATCATGAAAAAGTTACTCATCCTGCTCTTCGCTGCAGCACTTGCATCCTGCACGGGACACAAAGAGCAGTCAAACAATCCACTTGATGTAAAGTTCGGAGACCCTTATGTACTGCTCGCCTCTGACGGACATTACTATATGTATGGTACAGGCGGAGTGCAGGATGGGTTCGGATGCTACAGATCCGACAATCTTATCGACTGGGAATATCAGGGTGCTGTCTATCAGGGCAACACCCCGGATTCCTGGGCGGAATCATGCTTCTGGGCTCCGGAAGTATATGAAAGGAACGGAAAGTTCTACATGTTCTTCAGCGCCAACTGGAAAGTGAATCCTACAGCGGAACTGGAGAACTTCCTGATAGGTGTGGCCGTGTCGGACTCCCCTACAGGACCATTTACAGAAATGAGCGACGCTCCCCTTTTCAATCCCGGTTATCCGATAATAGATGCCAATGTATTCTTCGATGATGACGGCAGATGCTATCTGTACTACTCGAGATGCTGCTACAAGCATCCTGTGGAAAGCGAGGTGTCAGCATGGGCACGGGAGCAGGGAATGTTTGACGAGATAGAGGAAAGCTGGATATACGGCGTGGAGATCTCTCCAGACTTCACTCATGTCATCGGCGAGCCGGTACTGCTGCTCTGCCCACCAGAAAAGATGGATGACGCCCAGGCAGAATGGGAAAGCAGGTCAGTCACCTCTGGCGAAGCCAACCGCAGATGGACAGAAGGCTCATTCCTGATCAAACGTGACGGGACATATTACATGATGTATTCCGCAAACTTCTTCGGCGGAGAAAACTATGCTGTGGGCTATGCGACATCCGCCTCGCCTCTGGGCCCATACACCAAATCTCCGGACAACCCTGTACTTGAAAAGAACACTCAGAAGGGAGGCAAGGTGACAGGAGTGGGCCACAACAGTATCACGTGGTCCCGTGACGGCAGACAGCTATATTGCGTATATCATGGTCGTACAGCCGCAACCGGAGAAGAAAGAGTAGTATTCATTGACAAGATGGACATCAGTCGCGGCAGACTGACTGTCGATGGACCCACAACAAAACAGTGACATATATGAAAGGGATATATTACATACTTACGGCACTGGCTATTGTAGTGTCTTCATGTTCTGACCCCAACGAGGCAATAACCCCTGAGAAAAAGCCTGACAATCCGTCCAGCCGGCCTCAGTCTCCTCTGAAATGCATACCTGTACCGATGGAAGAGTTCAGGGAACTCTACCACCCGACCCCTGCTGTGGGAGTGTACATCAATGACCACGCAGTGTTCGCGAAAGAAGGAGCAGGAGATCAAGATGCTGACAAGTGGAATCTTATCGGCATCACCAACCATGAGCTGGACGGAAGTCTCGGGGAAACGCACTTCGCACACGGAGTCGGGTATAGTCTTGAAGACGGTAGGTTCAGCGACAATCCAGCCAACGGAGGAATCATATTGAACGGCCTGAACAAGCAGACAGGTACCACTCCCAATCCTATCAGGGAAGGTACCATCTGCTGGGCTCCGCATGTTGTCTATCATGAGGGACTTTACCACATGTTTTATTTCTCGATTCTCACCGCCAAGTGGAACATGGAGTATGCCACATCTACAGACCTGATAAACTGGAAGGACAGGACATCGGAACTTTCGCTGTCTGTGGCAAACACACACGAGGGTCTGCTCTACGAAAACGGCAACATCGTGGAGACCAGAGACCCTATGGTACTGAAATACGGCAGCGTATGGCTGATGTACACGACTGCAATGTGGCTGGATGGCGGCGTAAGAAGAGGGGCCGTAGCAGTATATCAGTCAACCAATCTTAAAGCATGGACATTCAAGGGATATGCACTCCGAAATCTGGAAGGAGCACCGATAGCACCTTACTCAACCTGTGAATCTCCATTCGTAATCTATAAGGATGGCAAATTCATACTTTCCACCACTATCACCGTGAGCGACGAGACCACATATCACGACACCATTATCTTCGTCTCTGACAACCCATACGACTTTGGGACATATTCCGGAGCTACCATGCTTGAAGCAAGTACGCACTATGCCGGCAGGATTTCAGCACACTGTCCGGAATACATATATGACAAGGATGCAGACAAATGGTATGTAACGACAGCAGGATGGACAGGTATGGTGAAGCACGAGGGAGCAGTCGGAGGCGTGGGAATTGCCGAAATGCAATGGATGACGCCTGCCGAATATGAGGAGCACCGCAAGCATTTCTGCGACGACCACAAGTCGGCAGTCATCAACCACAGCTTCGAGAACGGAACACTCGACGGCTGGACGAAAACAGGGCAGTTCGGTACCCATATGATAAACGACTCCTTCAGGTCCAGATACGGAACATACAGAGACATGGTCGGCAAAAAGACCTTCTGCAGCTACGCCGACAATCATAACGGAGGTGACGGCCAGACGGGATCGATGCGTTCCAACGCGTTTATCATCGGCACCGACGCCAAGATGTCCTTCTACATCGCCGGCGGAAACGACATGGACAAGCTCTATGTCGCCTTGGTGAATGCAGACACTGATGAGATAATATTCAAGGAAACTGGTCACGACACAGAGAACTCCAGAAAGATCACATGGGACCTTTCATCCCATGCAGGCAAAAAAGCATACGTTGAAGTGGTTGACAACAGCACCGCTGCGTGGGGACATATCGGTGTAGATTGCATACTTGTGGACGGAACTCCGGTGGAGGACTAAACACGACTCCTTCCTGTGCACACTCCAGTCTCAAAATGACAGGCACGGTCATTTTGAGACTGGCGTCTAAATCATTGCCTCACAGCGCTTTACCGAAACTCGATTCCCCCGCGGCGGGGAATCGCATATCCACAACTCACTGAGGGACAGGATGTTAGGCGCCAGAGAAATAACACTAAACTGATATGAATACATTCATGAGACACTTGCTGACCGTGATTCTTTTGGCAGCACTTCACATCGGCTCTGCATTTGCGCAGGATGAGCCGATATTTCCAGCTCTGCCGGCTCCGGCGGACACATTGGATGCGATCTACTATGACGACAAAGAGCTGTCTGGAGGCGAGGTCGTGATGCTGGCGACGCTTCAGGGCATTGTAAACAGCAGCCAGCCAAGGATTTACCTTCTCAGGCACCGCTTTGGAGGAAGGACAGAGTGGGCAGACAGGATTGGTATCGACACCCGCCTGTACGGACCGAAGCAACTGTATTGGTTAGTGGGAAAATACAGAAACGAGATCAAAGGACTCGTAGTGTACAGTACTGAGAAGAGCCTGCATTACCGCAATCTGGCGTGCACTATAGCCGGACTCAAGGGCGCGATTGCAGTAACGCCTGAGGAACAGCAGAAGTTGCAGGATAACGGAATAAAACTGAAGACTTTGTGCGACATCACAGGGCTTCGTTTTACCAAACCGTCCGAACTATATACATATCTGTATGAAAATTACTGGAAATCATGCACAAGGAGAACGCTCCTGAGCCTCAACCCGCACATCGCCGCCGATATCAGGGATCTGGGCGCGTGCATGAAGGCGGCTTCTATATGGCTTGATCCCCGCAAGGAGGAAGAACGGGAGGTCCTGAAGAAGTTTCTTGCAGACCTGACCCCGGGCGAATCCGTAATCCTGGGATGGTGGCATGAAGAAAGGGCGGGAATCGGCATTGCGACCAGTTTCGGGCTTTCGACTATCCCGTCCGACCTGTATAACAACGCCACAGTATATGCCGGTTTCCCACGCAAGATCCAGCCATCACCTGTTCCTAAGAGAAAGCCTCTGGAGAACAAGGTCTATGTGGCTTTGTTCCTGAGTGACGGAGACAACATACAGTATTGCGAGCATAAGATGTGCAGACTCTGGGATAACCCTCTCAGAGGTACGTTCCCTATCAACTGGACAGTAAGTCCCGGCCTTGCAGATCTCGGTCCCGGCCTGCTCAACTACTATTATGAAACAGCGTCCGACAAAGACTGCCTTGTCAGCGGCCCGTCCGGTATGGGATATTCCCTGATCTACGATGAGCTGAATGACATATGGCATACATCCGAAAGAAAGACCATCGAGAATTATACGGAACTTACAGAAAAATATCTGAAGAAAAGCGGTATAAGGATCATAACCATATGGGACAGGGTCAACCGCGAACAGGCAGAAGCGTATGCAGACAACTGTCGATATCTTACCGGTGTCACCCTCGAAGACTGGAAGAGGGCTCCTAAGATCGAGGCCGCATCATATGGAGGTCGTCTGGCATTCATCGGAAACCGTCCATGCTATACAAGTGAAGTGGAAGACATGTTCAGAGAATGGAAAGACAGCATAACCGTATTTGACGGAAGCAAACCGGCATTCTTCACCTCTCAGGGAGAATCCTGGAACATGGGTCCGGGACAGATGGCAAAGCTTCAGTCTCTGTTCGACTCGATAGAAAAAGACAGGGTGGAAATATGTCGTGCAGATCATTTCTTCTCTTTGTATAATGAGGCTAACGGATTGTCATTCAATATACTGATGCTCGACAACGTAAAGATCTCTGCAGATGACGGAAGCGGAACGGAAGCAATTGCAGACTGCTCGTTCGGCAGCAGATATTCATGGAAAGCCTCTTCCCGTGGAAAACGCAGCATCACGTTTGACCTTGGCAGGGAATATATGATAGACAGATACCTGATATCGCACGCATCTGCCGGCGGAGAAGACCGGTCGATGAATATAGGCGCCTTTACTGTCGAGACCAGCCCGGACGGACAGAACTGGAAGCAAGTGGAGAGGGCAAGTGTCGAGGGAGATTTCTCAGACCAGGATATCGAGCCGCATGCAGCCAGATATGTACGTCTGAATGTGGACAAATGCGGAAAGGACGGACATGCACGCATAGCGGACATAGAGATATATGGTAAAAAATTATAAACAACTAAACATTAACAACATGAAAAAGACACTTATTCTATTGGCACTTCTGATGGCAGCTGTTCATCTGCCGGCACAGAACAAGGAAATTGTCACTACTGTGACCGAACTGCGTAATCTTCTGGATGTGGACAGACTTCCGCAGTACAGAGACGGCATTGTGGAGCAGATCTCCAGCTATGACCCCACTGGCGGAAACGAGGACGGATTTGCAGGAAAATATTCCTTCATACGCAAGGAAAACGGCAATCTGGTGCTCGCAGACCTGAAAGGACCTGGCGTTGTGAACAGGATCTGGACTCCAACCCCAACCCGTGATACCCTTCTTTTCTATTTTGACGGAGAGAAGAATCCACGTCTGAGAGTATGTTTTGCAGACTTGTTCAGCGGCAAGGTCGAGCCTTTTGTAAGACCTCTCTGCGCAAATGAAGTGGGCGGATTCTACTGTTATTTCCCATTCACATACAAGAAGTCTCTGAAGATTGTCTTCACCGGAAAGAATATCCAGTTCCACCAGATCCAGTACAGGAATCTTGAGGGAAAGAAGGTCGAGACATATACTCCGGAAATAACTCCGGAAATCAATGCGCTGGTGGGAGACATTGTAACGAAATGGTCGAATCTTTCTCCGTCTGCAGCTGACTATGCATATGGAAAATCAGAAGGATGCAAGAGTGCGGTCAAGACATTCACCTTGAATCCGGGAGAGGAGGTATGCTTCTTCAGCGCGGACAAGGGTGGCCGTATCGAAGGCTTCGAGATCGAGGGCGGAAACGCATTCGACGGTCTGAACAAGGACATCATACTTACTGCAAAATGGGATGATGACAAGGGATATGCGATCAATGCTCCTGTAGCGGACTACTTCGGATATGCATATGGAAAGAGCGCTATGCGCGGTACCCTCATCGGCAATGCTCTCGGACGCAACTATTCATTCCTCCCGGCACCTTTCGACAGCAAGGCTGTGCTCACGCTCAAGTATGAGAAACGTGAAGGCGTACAGCAGGCTCCGGCTCAGATCACAACAAAGGTATATCACAACGATGTGAAGAGGGAGAAAGGAAAGGAAGGAAAATTCTATACAAACTGGCGAAGAGACCGCAACCCTGCTGACGGCGAGTACTACAGATTCCTTGACTATAAGGGCAAAGGACATTATGTGGGAACCGTACACCTTGCTCAGGGTAAGGTGCCTCAGATGACACTATTCTTCGAGGGTGACGACTCTACTCATGTAGATGGCAAGATGCGTATGCACGGTACCGGTTCGGAGGACTATTACAACGGCGGATGGTACGCTCTCCTCGACAGATGGGACAGAGGTGCCAGCATGCCTCTTCACGGTGCTCTCGACTACTCTCTTCAGATGTCACGCACCGGTGGATATCGTTTCTATCTGAATGACAAGATGAGCTTCGAGGACGAACTCTATATCGGCATCGAGCACGGTCCGGAGGGCAACAGGTTCCCTGTAGATTATACCTCTGTAGCATATTTCTATGGCGAGACTCCTTCGCAGGAGCAGATGGAGCCTACAGCTGAACTCCGCGAGGTATATATCCCTGATGTACATCCTTACTTCCCTCAGACAATGTTCATCACTCTCGGCAACCATGTGAAGACACAGTTCATATCAAGCGGTATCCGCTGCTGGTCAGAGGGCACGGGTATGGTGAGAGTTCTCCTTGACGGTCTCCCAGAAGGAAAATACAGGATATATCTCGACTACTGCGCTAATCCTGAAGGTGCAGACTTCTCTATCTGGCAGAGACAGAGGATGATCATGGACTGGAGGTCATCATACGCTCCAAAGAGAGAATGGGTGGACAAGATGTACTGCGGAGAGATCGACGTGACCTCACAGAACAACACCATCACATTCCAGTTCAAGGGCGAAAGATATACAAGGGAACTTGAATTTGCTGTCACATATCTTGAACTCGTGAAATAAGGATTCCTGATGAAAAGACTTCTATTTGCAATCCTTGCCATATGCACTCTTACCAGTGCAAAGCCAAAGGTTGAAATGGTCGAAAATCCTGCAGATTATGTTTCTACCCTTGTAGGAACACTGTCAGAACATTCATTCTCCACAGGAAATACATACCCGGCAACGGCGCTTCCGTGGGGAATGAACTTCTGGACACCTGTAACAGGAAAGATGGGCGACGGATGGGCTTACCGATATGACGCCCATCAGATCCGCGGATTCAAGCAGACTTGCCGACCATGACATCAATGCCGAGATAGCTCCCACAGAAAGGGCAGATTGGCCTGGCACCTATTGCGCTGACAGTCAATGCTTTGCAGAAAGGCGATTCCCCCGCGCGGGGGAATCGCCTTTCTGCAAAGCGCTGATAGAGAGCGTGTTAGCTGCCAGCGGATTGGTAGCCGGATGTTCTCAGAATACCGGTTTTGCGGAGAATGAGGCTGGTGTGCCGTCGTTTACCTTAGGCCATCCATCTTCATCCCATGTCACCTTGTCGAGCATCAGTGTTCTGGCTTGGTCGCTATGGGCTCTGTAATATGCATGATACATTATCCAGTCAGTGCCTTCCTTGTCGGTGATGATTTCCGAATTATGACCGGTACCGATATAATCCCTGTTTCCGGAGATAAGGATTTCGTGCTTATTGTCAAGCATCTTTTCACCCTTCTTGTTCAGATATGGTCCGAAAAGACTGGTCGAGCGTCCGACAACGGTCTTATATGTGCTGTTGAAACCGGCACAGCATCCTCCGATCGAGGCGAACAGATAGTAATAATCACCTTTCTTGTGGATGTATGTGCCTTCGTATGCCTTTCCTGCCACCTTTATCAGTTCCGCTCCTTCCTTTACAGACAGGGCGTCATCCGAGAGTTCCACCGCATATATTCCATGAAAACTGCCCCAGAACATATATTTCTTTCCGTCATCTTCGATATAGAACGGATCAATTGAATTGGTGACACCGATCTCGCTGCTGATGAACATCTTTCCTTTGTCATCCCACGGACCGAGAGGATTGTCAGCAACTGCGACTCCTATGCCACATGTCTTCGTGCCGCCCCATACTGACATCGAATAGTACAGAACATATTGTCCCGGACCTATCTTGTTTACATCAGGAGCCCATATGCCGCCGCCTTCCACGAAACTCGGACGGCTTCCGTCTGTAAATACAGTTCCGCTCTTCTTCCAGTTCACAAGATCAGGAGAGCACATTATAGGAACATTCCTTACGTCCTCGGTCGCATACAGGTAGAAGATGCCGTTATCTTCCACGACAGTAGGATCCGGAAGACTGATCTTGACGACAGGATTAGAATATACTCCGCCTTTATTCTCATTTTCAGGCTCCGACTTTGCAGCGCACGACAATACGACTGAAGCTGCGACAAACACACACAAGTTTCTCATAATCATTTCATCTGAGGGGTTATGAATTTATCTGATATTATCACCTTTCCTTTTCTGATACGGAATTTTCCTATGTGGATGATTCTCGGATGGATCTTTCCCGGTCTGTTGTGGGAATGGAAGACGATGCGGTCCTTTCCTTTTGCATCCTTGAACATAGCATGATGGCCTACGCCTTCGAGAGAATTATAGAACTGAAGTATCGGATTGCCTTCATATTTGACCCAAGGGCCTTCGGGAGAAGAGGATGTCGCCACTCCGACACCATAGGACGGGCTCTCGTAACTGTTTGCCGAATATGTCATATAATATACCCCGTCACGTTCGATAACAGACGGACCTTCGTTTACAGACGGCCACACCTTTTCCCAGTCCTGACTCATCTTTATGCACAGCTTCTCCGTTCCCGGCACAATGGTCGTCGCGTCGTCCTGCAGGCGTGCCATCCAGATTTCATTCGCATTGTTGAAATGTACCCAGTATATATATTTGTTTCCGTCTCTATCGACAAAGAGATGGTTGTCGATACCTCTCTGCCTGCGCATCGGCCGCTGCACCTTCTGAACGAACGGTCCCAACGGAGAATCCGACTCCGCTGCACAGATACGCTCCTGAGACGAATAGTACATGATGTATCTGCCGTCAACCTTATAGACTTCCGGAGCCCAGAACATCCTCTCACCGAAAGAATTGTCCTTATGGAGTGCAAAGTACATGCTCTCCCCCTCCGGCCACGACCATGTCTTCAGGTCCTTTGACACCACCACCGGAATACCTTCGTCGCTGCCTGTGCCATACAGGTAGTACAGACCGTCTTCATACAGGATAAACGGGTCAGCAAAAGGTATCACCTTACTTTCCGAGATTTCCTGGGCGAAGGCCGAAATGCATAAGAATATTGCTGATAATGTTATGAAAATACGGCTCATTTTTGTCAACCTAATATTACATTGACAAAAATAAGACAATCTGAAGACAATTCAAATAAAATTGCTAAATCGTTTTATACACGCTTATTCTCCGAACAGATATTTGTGCTGCTCGGGAGTGAGGGTATCGATCTCGCAGCCCCAGAAAGAGAGTTTGCGGCGTGCCACCTCCTGATCGATCTCGAGTGGGACATCATTTACCATGCAGCCCGGCTCACGGCTGATCCTGTCGCTGTTCAGTGCAAGATATCTCGCACTGAGAGCCTGGATTGCAAATGACATGTCCATGATTTCTGCAGGATGTCCGTCACCGGCGGCAAGATTGACAAGACGTCCTTCTGCGATGATGTATACCTTGTTACCGTTTTCGAGAGTATAGCCGACTATGTTCTTGCGGGCAGGCTTCACCTCTGTTGCGATTTCCCTGAGCCCGGCCACATCCACTTCGCAGTCGAAATGTCCGGCGTTGCAGCATATGGCTCCGTCCTTCATCTTGAGGAAGTGTTCCTTGACAATAACCGCATCACAGCCTGTTACGGTTACGAATATATCGCCGACTGCAGCTGCCTGCTCCATCTTCATCACCTTGAATCCATCCATCACAGCTTCCATTGCCTTGATAGGATCCACCTCAGTCACAATGACTTCCGCACCGAGTCCCTTTGCACGCATTGCCACACCCTTGCCGCACCAGCCATAACCTGCCACCACGACATTCTTACCTGCTACAATCAGGTTTGTAGTACGGTTGATTCCGTCCCAGACTGACTGTCCTGTGCCGTAACGGTTATCGAAAAGGTGTTTGCAGTCAGCATTGTTCACAAGCATCATCGGGAAGCGGAGCGCCTTTGCATTGTTCAGCTGGATGAGTCTGAGGATACCGGTAGTTGTCTCCTCGCATCCGCCTATGACATTCGGAATCAGGTCTGCATATTCGGTATGCATGAGGTTTACAAGGTCGCCGCCGTCATCGATTATGATATTCGGACCCACCTCGAGCACTCTGCGGATATGTTCTTCATATTCCTCCGGAGTGGCATCATACCATGCGAAGACATTAAGACCGGCCTGTACAAAAGCTGCAGCCACATCGTCCTGGGTCGAAAGCGGATTACTTCCAGTCACATACATTTCTGCACCACCCGCTGCCAGCACCTCGCAAAGGTACGCGGTCTTGGCCTCAAGATGCACGGAAAGGGCCACCTTCATGCCCTTGAAAGGGAGTGTCGCCTTGAATTCCTCCTCCAGTGAGTTCAGAAGAGGCATATGATGTCTAACCCAGTCGATTTTCAGCCTGCCGTCCTGCCAAAGCTGAGGATTTCTGATTTCGCTTGCCATAATGTCTTGTTTTTGCGGGTGCAAAGATAGCTAATTAAGGGGTGAGAAAAACACAAGAAAAAGAAAAAAGCATAAAAAAGAGAAAAAATCCGACATGGCAGAAGCGGAAGTGTTGGAAATATTGGTGTTCATGATGAACTTCGGGAAGAAACATATAGAAAGGGATGTTATGGACAGTGTGGCTCAACAGGCAGCAGATTGCACAACTTTTTGGTAGGGATGTAAAAACTATTGGTAAACATATCAATAATGCCTTGAAAGAGGAATTGTCTAACATCCCAACTGTCGCAAATTTTGCGATAGTTCAAGAAGAAGGGGCAAGGTGGGTCACACGATATATAGAACATTATAATCTGGACATGATTATTTCTATTGGGTATCGTGTCAAATCACAGAAAGGTGTCTTATTCCGTCGGTGGGCAAATGAGATTCTTAAGGAATATCTGATGAAGGGTATTGCCATAAATCAACGGATAGCATCTCTCGAAAACAGAGTAGAAGAAAAGTTCATAAAATATGACCAAGTTTTATATGAGCATTCCCAGAAGATTGACTTCTTCATTCAGAGTTCACTTCCGCCCAAACAAGGCATCTTCTTCGACGGACAGATATATGACGCATCATATATTAATTCAATTTTACATACTAACAACCTAACATTATGGAAGTTTTAATACAAAAGACACGCATTGATGAACAAATTTATAGTGTGCGAGGAATGCAAGTAATGATTGACAAGGATCTTGCTGTATTGTATGGAGTGGAAACAAAACAACTCAATAGGGCGGTTAAAAGAAATATTGAACGATTTCCGAAAGACTTTATGTTTCAATTGACGAAGGAGGAATGTTTAAGGTGTCAAATTGGCACCTTAAACACAAAACAAGGTCAACACCTAAAATACTTACCTTACGCCTTTACCGAATATGGAATAGCGATGCTTAGCGGAATTTTAAGATCTGAAACCGCCATCACAGCCAATATCCGGATAATGAGGGCATTCGCTAATATGCGTAAGATGGTTGCAAATGGCAATGATGTATTTAAGCGGATTGAGACGCTGGAATATCATCATCTTGAAATGGCACAAAAAATCAACGAAACGAACGACAAGGTGTATCTGGTAGGAGCGTCCATCAAGGACCTGGGAAAGAAATGGTTCGGGTTCACGCTGATGGAGAATACGGATGCGGAGGAACTGGTGGGGAGAATATAAAAGAGTGACGAAGAGGGCACAGGATATAGAAAGATTATACTGATAAAAACGGACACATAGAGAAGAAATTATATGAAAGGTTTAGAGAATTACGACTCAAAAGAGTATCGGGAAAACACCGGGGAGATTGTGGTGTATCAACCGGATGAGATCACGAGGCTGGAGGTGAAATTAAAAAATGAAAGCGTATGGCTGACGCAAGAACAAATTGCTATCCTGTTTGGAGTCAAACGTCCTGCCATAACCAAGCACATTCACAATATTTTCGAGACAAAAGAACTGGAAGAAATTTCAGTATGTTCCATTTTGGAACGAACTGCTTCTGACGGCAAGACATATATGACTCAATTCTATAATCTGGATATGATTCTTTCAGTCGGTTACCGCGTTAACAGTAAAAATGCGGTGACATTCAGAAAGTGGGCTAACACTGTTTTAAAAGAACACCTATTACGAGGATACTCATTAAACCATCGGTTTTCATCTATGGAAAAACAACTCGAAGAACACAAACTGATACTTGACGACCATTCCAAAAAGATAGACTTCTTCATTCAGAGTTCACTTCCGCCCAAACAAGGCATCTTCTTCGACGGGCAGATATACGATGCTTATTCGTTCGTGGCGGATCTGGTGAGGACGGCCTCTCGGAGGATTGTGCTGATAGACAACTATATAGACGATACAGTTTTGACTATGCTGTCCAAGAGAGCGGCTGGAGTGGAGGCGGTCATATTTACCGGAAAGATATCAAAGCAGTTAAGGCTGGATATAGACAAGCATAATGCGCAGTACCCTCCGGTGGAGGTCCGGACATTCGAAAAGGCACATGACAGGTTTCTGATTATCGACGATGCCGTCTATCTGGTAGGAGCGTCCATCAAGGACCTGGGAAAGAAATGGTTCGGGTTCACGCTGATGGAGAATACGGATGCGGAGGAACTGCTGGGGAGAATATAAAAATGCAGATGAACAAGTATGATAGTTTTGACATGGAACAAACGAGCATTGGAGAAATTGCCGTTCACCAGAGTGAGATAGGCAAAACTAAGATTGAGGAAAGAATTTTTACCATCAGAGGTAAACAGGTTATTTTGGACAGGGATCTGGCTCAGTTGTACCAGGTAGAAGTATCCCAAATGAACAGACAGGTCAAACGAAACATAGAAAGGTTCCCTGAAGATTTTATGTTTCAACTTAGCAAGACCGAATGGGATGGTTTGAAATGCCAAAATGGCATATCAAACTCAAGAGGTGGAGACCGCTCACTACCCTATGCCTTCACAGAACACGGAATATCCATGCTGGCAGGGCTTCTCCGCAGCACGATTGCAATTGAAGCAAACATTCGCATAATAAGAGCATTCGTATCATTGAGAAAAGCCTTCAAGGACAACGAAATGATACTTCACAGGATTGAGAGGATCGAATATCGACAGAGTACTTCAGAATTTAGGATTGAAGAACTTTTCAGTAAAATCCGAAATCCAATAGAAGACAAGCCCAAACAAGGCATCTTCTTCGACGGGCAGATATATGACGCATATGCGTTTGTAGCGGATCTGGTAAGGAAGGCCTCTCGGAGAATTGTGCTGATAGACAACTATATAGACGACACCGTTCTGACTATGCTGTCCAAAAGAGCGGCTGGAGTGGAGGCGGTCATATATACCGGAAAGATATCAAAGCAGTTGAGGCTGGATATAGACAAGCACAATGCGCAGTATCCTCCTGTCGAGGTACGTACTTTCTCCAAGGCGCATGACAGGTTTCTGATAATCGACGATGCCGTGTATCTGGTCGGAGCGTCCATCAAGGATCTGGGGAAGAAATGGTTCGGGTTTACGTTGATGGAGAATACGGAGGCGGAGGAACTGGTGGGGAGAATATAAAAATGCAGATGAACAAGTATGATAGTTTTTATATGGAACAAACGCGCATTGGAGAAATTGCCGTTCACCAGAGTGAGATAGGCAAAACTAAGATTGAGGAAAGAATTTTTACAATTCGGGGTAGGCAAGTGATGATTGATAGAGACCTGGCTCAATTGTATGGAGTAGAGACGAAAGTATTAAATCAGGCTGTTAAAAGAAATATTGAACGGTTTCCCGCATCATTCATGTTTCGGCTTGAACACGAAGAGTTTCTGGAACTGGTCACAATTTGTGACCGGTTCAAAAAGCTGAAACACTCTTCCAATATGCCACATGCGTTCACAGAACAAGGTGTAGCCATGCTTGCATCCGTACTACGAAGCCCGACAGCCGTATCTGTCAGCATCCGTATTATGGAATCTTTTGTAAAAATCCGACAGTTCCTGATGAAAAACTCCTATATGTTTCAAAAAATGAACATATTGGAAAGGCGTCTGGCGGAAACTGAGTCCAAAGTGGGAAGCATTATGAAAATAATTGATAACAATCCTCATATTCCGCAACAAGGCATCTTCTTCGACGGGCAGATATATGACGCATATGCGTTTGTAGCGGATCTGGTGAGGAAGGCCTCTCGGAGGATTGTGCTGATAGACAACTATATAGACGATACAGTTTTGACTATGCTGTCCAAGAGAGCGGCTGGAGTGGAGGCGGTCATATATACCGGAAAGATATCCAAGCAGTTGCAGCTGGATATAGACAAGCACAATGCGCAGTATCCTCCTGTCGAGGTCAGGACATTCTCCAAAGCTCATGACAGGTTTCTGATTATCGACGATGCCGTGTATCTGGTCGGAGCTTCGATCAAGGATCTGGGAAAGAAATGGTTCGGGTTTACGTTGATGGAGAATACGGAGGCGGAGGAACTGGTGGGGAAAGTAAAAATGGCATAGGATATAGGCGTATCAGTCATCCGGATATGACGAACGGATAGACTGCTGGAAACTACGGCACAATTTTCCGAACGGATGTCGCTGGTTGTGGTGAAAACATGGACGGGCCCTGGCGGCTAATACGCTGACCTTCAGCGCATTGCAGAAACGCGATTCCCCTGCGGCGGGGAATCGCGTTTCCATAAAGCGCTAAGAGTCAGCGGTTTAGGCGGCAGGATTATTCGGCGCAATGGCCAGACGGCTTTGACGGAATGAGATTCAGGAACCTTGCAAGGATGGCATCTGCCTGCTGCTTGGTGACTGAAAGGTAGCGGCGGTTTCCATCCGGGCATGGAGTAAATCTTGTGCAGCCGTTGTCTTCCACCTTTATCTTGCCCTGCGGAGATACCGTAAACCAGGAATCGCCCTCTACTGCATACAGCACTGATGTAAGATCCCATGTAGGCCTATCGTATGGCATGGTACCCCATGCCTTATAACCTTCAACCAGCGGATGAGGGTCAGCCCAATTGAAATCGTTCTCTATGCTTGAAGCCGGATAACATATGCTGAGACCTACGTCGAACGGAGATGCGACAACAGGTGTAGGCCACTTTTCGAAGATCATCTTGGCAGACGGGATATCCCGAACGACATTGAATTCGGCTGAAGCTCCTGGTCGGAAGTCACCTGCCATCACGCTCAGAAGTTTAACTTTCTTAGCAATCAGTTCCATTCCAGACAAATCAGAATACTCATCCGGACCGCTTTCCATAAGACGGACAAGATTGGTTGAATATCCGACAGATATCAAAGTGACCGAATTATCAGGAACGCCGGCAAGGACTTTTCTATAGAGTACCGGAGCCTCGAGCAGATTCTCTTTAGACTCGAAACCTGTCTTGAAAAGCGGATTTCCCGACTCATCTTTCATTGCTGAAACCTTCGCTGCAAAATTACTTTCAGGATAATTATACTCGATTCCTTCCGTAATCTTGCCTATCGGAATATCAGGATAGCCATACCACTGATTCATCAGACCTACATACTCTACGGGACCGAAGCCAGTCTTATTGAGTCCGATTGCCAGAACATCTACAAGCCCCTGATCCATATACTTATAGAGCATATCCAAAGCCAGAGCATCATCAATATCGTTGCCCATGTCTGTCTCAAAGATGACTTTCATCGGTGCGTCTTCTTCGTTTACACATGAAACGATCGAGACAAGCACCACTGACAGACCAAATATCAATTTTCTAAACATAATTCTCTATTTTACTGCGTGTCTATAACCATTAATCTTATCCCACTCTCCACGGGTGAAGTCAGGAACTTCCACAGGCATAGAGCCGTATGCACATGAGAGTCCGCTGAGCTCAGTCAGACATGACCATTCTGCCGCATCGTAAACGTCCTGATCGAGAGGAAGACCGTTGTGCAGACAGTAGATCAGACGGTAATCCATGATATAGTCCATTCCGCCGTGACCGCCCACCTTGCGTGCCTGTTCTTCAATCTCAACTGCTATAGGATGACGATATTTTTCCATCAATTCCGCCTTAAGAGCAGCTGAAACGAAACTTTCTCCGTCAAGATTCTCGTAGTCCATAGACTCCTGTGCAAGATTCTCCGTCTTGAGGGCGAAGCCTTCAACCGGATATTTGCATGCATAACCGTCCACGCCTGTGATCTCGAAGAGACGGTCGTATGGACGTCTTGTATATACGTTGTGCTGGATCTCGATCTGCTTGCCCTTGGCTGTGCGGATCAGAGTCACGGTGTGGTCACCGTTGGCAAACTCGTCGCTGCCGAGCTGCGCCTTTGCAACCTCTTTTCCGTGGAACGAATCTGTATCCATCGATACTAGGAAATCCATCTTGTCTCCTCTGTGGATATTCAGGATCTGACATACAGGGCCGATGCCGTGGGTAGGATATACATCACCCCTGTGAGCCTGATTGTACTCAAGTCTCCAGTTATTGTGATACTGCTTCCAGAACGGATCCAGATTGTGGATATAACCGCCTTCTACGTGAACGATCTCGCCGAAGAGACCATGCTGAGCCATGTTCAGAGTAGTCATCTCGAAGAAGTCATAGCAACAGTTCTCGAGCATCATGCAGTGACGTCTTGTCCTCTCGGATGTATCCACAAGCTGCCAGCACTCCGCAATGCTCATCGCTGCAGGAACCTCTACAGCCACATGTTTTCCATGTTCCATTGCATACACTGCCATCTCCACATGCATCTGCCATGGAGTACATATATATACAAGATCGATATCATCTCTCTCGCAAAGAGACTTCCAGGATTCTTCGCCCACATACTCGGCAGCCTTAGCCTTACCCTTGGATGCCAATGTGTTCTGTGCCTTATCGACATTAGACTGTTCAAGGTCACATAAAGCGACTGTCTCAGTTCCCTCAATATAAGTAAAACGATATACAGCGCCTGAGCCCCTCATACCAAGTCCGATAAAGCCCACGCGCACGTTCTCGATAGGGTCGCAGGTCATCAGAAGAGCGGATTCCTGGCCTGGCTGACGCGCAGGAACGTCAAGTACAATACGTCCGTCCTTGATCTCATGAGGCACCGAAGTCTCTACTTTCGGAGCCGCACAAGATGCAAAAAGAATCACAGAAAGAATAAAAAACAACTTTTTCATATTAGTTTCCAGATGCTATGATAAATCCAAGACCTGCTACAAAAAGACAGAACATGACTCCAAGAAGGGCATATATTCCTTTTGTAGCGCCCTTGAATTCCTTCCAGATGAATACTCCCCATATTGCCGCAATCATAGGCGCACCCTGACCGAGAGCATAGCTTACCGCTGCTCCTGCCTTTCCTGATGCAATGTAGCTGAATGCAGTTCCAAGGCACCAGATTGCGCCACCGAGCATGCCCACAAGATGAGTCTTATAATTGCCTTTGAAATATTCTCTGTATGAAACAGGCTCGCCTACAAACGGTTTCTTCATGACAAATGTATTGAAAATAAAATTACTCAACAACACTCCCAATGAGAATATGACAATTGCAGTATATGGAGTTGCCTTGCCTGCAGCTGGAGCAGCAAAATTATCAAGGTCCATAGCTGCAGCCACAAATCTGTAGAAAAACGCCATGAGAGTACCGGCAACTACGGCGAGTATGATACCCTTCTTTGCTCCGGCCTTTTCATCTTTCTGAAGTTTTCCCGATGCTATGCCATTGCATATGATGGCAACCACAATGAAAGCAACTCCTATGAACAATGTGACAGGATCACCCTTTGGCGCGCCTATATAATTGACAATTGTTCCGAGAACAAGCGAGATGCCGACTCCGAGAGGGAAAGCGACTGCCATTCCTGCAATGGATGTCGATGCAGACAAAAGGATATTCGAAGCATTGAATATGATACCTCCGAGGATTATACTTCCGATATTTTTGGCCGAAACTTGAGCAATATCGGTAAGGAATGGACGTCCCTCAGTACCAAAGCTACCCATAGTCAATGCTATCAGAAGCGCAAACAGCACCATACCGATAACATAATCCCAGTAGAAGAGTTCGTATCTCCAGCTCTTTGCCGCCATCTTCTGGGTATTACCCCATGAACCCCAGCACAACATTGTAATGAAGCAGAATACAACTGCCAATAAATAATTGCTAACGATAAACATATCAATAAAGTTTTAAGATTAATTATCTGTTCCGAATCCCTTATATAACTCAGGCAATGCCTTATTAAGCAGTCTTTCGTTTTCCCAAGGGTCACTCCTGTAATATATTTTCACATCGGACGGTCCATCCGTATATTCATATGAGAACAGTCCGTTGTCCTTTACCTTTAGCAGGACCGGTCTCAAATACTCCTCAAATATAGCATCATCTGATGAAATACTATCGGCAGGACATAACGAGGCTGCGCCATCCGGATGGCTTACGAGCCTGAGACCTGCAACCTGCTGCCACACGGCCGTTTCCCAGACATAATGCCTTCCACCGCTGCCATACCACTTATCCGCGCTGCGGTCCTTCAATGCCGTGACATGTTCCTCCGGCAGAGGGGCATCCAGATATGTCAGGAAGTCCGGCCTGTCGAGTGAAATCAACTGATAGACAAGGTAGTTCCTTAACCTCGGCTCCATATCCAACACAAAATCCAGGTCCCTAAGCGACCAGAACGCATTATTCTCATTGCGCGCGAAAGGTCCGTCTTCTGTAGCGCATGGATACAACACCAACTTCATCCGGCTTTTGAATACCCTTGCAGCAGCCAAAGAGTCCAATGCTATATTCCATTCCATGAATTCGTCTGAAGTCGAACCTGCTGCAATATGAACTGCTGCCACCTTGTCCGAGCACATCAGTTCCGGATTGCGGTTATATGCCACAGCCAGAGGTCGGCACGATCCGGTAGAAACTATATGTACAGGCTGTTCAGACTTTTCAAGAACATCAAACAGAAGATCTATACCCCTTGTCTGATAATGCGGAACATCCTCCTTTGTATCTGTTTCAGAAACGAGAGCCGTGAACGGTCCGCAAGCACATGGAACATCGGCATCGAAGAGGTAGTTCAACTGCTGGACGACAGTAAAACCGGGCTCTCTCAATATGGGATTATCGCCGGTCACCATCCTGAAATTGTCTGTCACATCAAAGATGACCGCCTTAAGGTCTATATTTTCCAATGCATATGGAGTGAGTATATCAAAATTATCACCGACATCCTGACCGGGGCTATAGAGGTCAGAAATGACCACCACAGGCACCTTCTCACCCTGCTGCACCTCAGACGTACATCCAAGGCACAGCATGGTAACGAGCAAATATGCCAGTACAATCAAACTCATGGCATTAACGTTTTTCAAATACGGCAACGAATCCTCCGTTAGAGGCGAAACCGACAGCAAGGACGTCTTTGTTCGTGACGGTCCTTGAACTGATCCTATAATCCTTGCCGTTCTTCTCTGCATTCAATCCGTCCTCGTAGCATTTCACCATCCACTCCCCTTCAGGAAGGAAGTCAAGGGAAATCTGAGCAGTCTCAGGAGCGCCGGCAGACATGGCTCCGACAAAATATCTGTCGCCACTTCTTCTCGCCACTGCTATATTCTTTCCAATCTGTCCCCAAAGAGGGAAAGTCTCATCCCAGACTGACGGCACAGTTTCCAGGAATGGAAGCCACTGGGGATTTTCGTCATATTTTGTCGGGCTGTCCGAAAGCATCTGAAGCGGGCTTTCATACACCACGTACATTGCCATATGATGACATCTTGTACCCTGCGACATAGGTTCTATGTTGCTGATACGGAAACAGTCTTTCTGAGCATTGAGCATCGATCCAGGCGTGAAATCCATAGGGCCTACCCACTGACGGAGATAAGGAATGATGAGCTGATGCACAGGTGTAGCGCGCTCACTCCACTTATTATATTCCAGTCCGACAACACCTTCTCTTGTCATAAGGTTCGGATATTTCGCTCTCATTCCCTCGTTTGGATATGATCCATGAAAATCCACCAGCATCCTGCACTCGGTGGCCTTCTTTGCCACTCTCTCATAGAAATTTACCATTATGGCGTCATTCCTGTCCATGAAATCTATCTTGACACCTTTAACACCCCAAGACTTCATCATATCAAAGGCTTCATCAAGCTGACGGTCAACATTGATCCATTTAGCCCACAGGCACACACCGACGCCCTTTTCCTGAGCATATCTGCATACTGCCGGGATGTCTGTTTCAGGGTTCAGAGTCAGAAGGTCATCCCTGCCTGACCATCCTTCATCTATCAGGATATATTCAAAGCCATGTGCTGCAGCATAATCCACCATGTACATATATGTCGCAGTATTGATTCCGGCCTTGAAATCCACGCCATAGATATTGTTGTTGTTCCACCAGTCCCAAAGGACCTTGCCCGGTTTGACCCAGCTGTAATCTTCTACCGTCTTTTCGCTGAGAAGATATATCAGGTCGCTTGACATCATATCAATTTCCGCCCCTTTGTCAAAAGTGCCGACCACCCTCCAAGGGAAAGTACGGGCCACGTTGCACTTTACAATATAATCGTAGCGCTCCACCGCATACAATTTATTTGTTCCGTCAAAAAACTCCTCTTTTGAAGGATAGTCTGACCAGACAAGATCGAATCCGCCTTCCACCGGACGCAGGTATGAGCCAGAATAGTCATAAAGGTCTGCCTCGGCAAACAGCAGGTATGCGTTATCTGTCGTTACCATCAGAGGTGTAAGTGACATCATGTCTTCAGGCAATGCACTGAGCGGAGCTATGGTATAGTCTTCCTCATACCAGTTCTGGAGTTCCTTTGTCATCAAAGCATATGCATTGTAGTCCTTTGCGAAACGGTAGCCTGCAGATTCATCAATTTCAGCGACAGTATCCTTCTTTCCTATAAACCTGTATGCTACGCCGTCGTTGTATGCTCGGAATTCCACGTCATACCCCTTGAAACCAAGTTTCATCCAATTGTAATTCTCTGGAGTCTCCTTGTATTTACGAGGAACGACATACTGGATCATGCCGTTTACATTACCTTTGGAGACCTTGCGGACCTTCGCATCAGTTCCCCACACAGCATCCCCGGCTTTCATTGTAAAAGGTACTGTTGAGTACTGATATTCTCCGTTTCGAGCAAGAGAATATGCCAATCCCTTGGCATCACAAGTAACTGTGAGTACGTTTTTGCCGTCTGGAGAGGCCAATTGGTATGACTTCGCTGACGCCACGGTCATCAATGCCCCAGTAAGGCACATTACAATTATAAGTATTGTCCGTTTCATATTTTCAATGTATTATCTGTTACTGTTGTTCTTGTCTCATACTCGCTACTGAAAGTCTTGCAGAATATGAAAAGATGAGACTACGTTACCTTTCCCCTAAATCCCCTTTCTCGGAAAGGGGACTTACATTCGCTTCGCTCAATTCTTCAATGTATTATCTGTTACTGTTGTTTTCAAAAGCATCGTTAACGGGCCAGTCGTCAGTTCTGAACGGCATCAGGGGCTGACCTTGGGTAGTTACTACATTTGCTTCCGGGCACCAGTTTGCAAAAGCATATCTGACTGCGACTGGTTCCGGAACTTCCTCAGACCAGACTTCAATCCTGTTTCCCCACAGGAATCTTGCCTCTGCCCTATGGAAAATCTGATCCTCTCCTGCTATTTCAAAGCCCTTCGGGACTCTGACATATCCGGCATCAAACATATAAAAGCTGTCACTTTCATTCCATACATCCGAAAGATTATCAAACTCCAGGACCGCGACTTTACCTCTTGACTGATCGGCAGCAATACTCATGGACTTATAAACAGGCGCAGGCATAGGAAAGCCCGGAATCCCATATACATCAGCAAGAGCCAGCCATGAGAGTCTGTCTGCAAGAACTTTCTTTTCAGAAGCATGGATACAGTCATGTTCTCCCACATCCACCGATGCCACGACACCGCTATACGGAATCTCAAGAGCCGCCTCATATTGAGCCTCGTTCATGAGCCCGATTGACCTGTAAGAATCACCATCATAGCCATGAGGTGCAAGCTGGACCTGGTAGAAATACATGTCCTCATCATGCCACGCCTGACGCCAGCACCTGACCATTGAAACAAGAAGATTCTTATAATCAAACCAATTATATCTGTTCGACTCACCCTGATACCAAAGAATTCCCTTTGACTTGAACGGGGCAAGAGGAAGGAGCATATTCTCATACAGGCTTGCAGGAGCAGTGTTATCTTCTGTTCCGGCACATGCTGATTCCAGATCCACATCCTGAGTATTCTTCAGAGCATCATGGGACATCCATGCAGCCACATCGCTGCCGCCCCAATTCATCGAGATCAGGCCCACAGGAACGCCACCAAGGCAATCTGTCAGCCGTCTGCCAAACATATATCCTATGGCACTGAAATCTCTGACGGATTCCGGAGCGCTGGTTTTCCATTCATATGGCATCTGCCCATAAGGCGATGACTCAGCACCGCTCTTTCCGACACGCGGAACAGTCAGCAGTCTTATCTGAGGATAAGAACATGCCTCCATGACATATTCTGCCGCACCTCTGACCGGCTGATGGATATATCCACCCATCGGCATCTCCATATTCGACTGCCCCGAGCATATCCACACTTCACCGAGCAGTATATCCTTCACAACAAGCCTATCGCCGTCGTCAAACGATATTTCATACGGTCCACCTGCATCAGAAGTGATCACATCAATGGTCCAGCAGCCTTCATCGTCCGCAACGGTCCGGTATCTGGCCGCATCCCAAGAAGTCCTGACTACAAGCTTCGACTTTGGCTCAGCCCAGCCCCACAAGGAGACAGTATCATTACGCTGCAGCACCATGCCATCCGATATCACTCCGGGAAGCCTCACTTCTGCCGCAGCGATACCGTATGCCAAAGTCAAGGCAAGTATCAGCAAGGAACGTTTCATTTCTGAATTTCGTATCTAAGAGTCTTGTCTGACTGAATATCGAAGAACAAGGATTCATCCAACTGATATTCATCTATATCGCAATCCACTCCTATATATCCAAGCACAGTGTAGCCTCCTTCAATGTAATTTGTATTGGCAAACCTTACAGACGGCAGATTACCCGCCGGATCAAGGATTGAAAGGGCCAGAATATACTTACCTGACTGCACGCCTTCAAGTGGCAGACTGCCTTTGACTTCATATTTTTCGGGAGCCTGCAGATATCTTTCTTCCTCAACACTCCAGTTCTCGCCCGGCATCCAGGATGCAATATCCACATCATTAAGGATTCCACCCCATACTTTTTCATGCGACTGAGGATCGATAAGGGATACCTCGACAGGCCATGAATAATAGAAAGGTGACGAACCGGTATTCACAAGAGAAAAATCAATCTTAAGATCCTTGCCGTTATTGATTCTTGCCGGATATGAAGCTTTGTCAAGCACATATCGGTATCCCATTGCTTTCTGTACCTCAGCAAGGTGTTCCAAAAACTCTTCATTATTGAAATCCGCCCAGGTAACACCGCCCAAGTGATTGCAATGCAGATTTCTGACCTGCTCCATAACCAATGTCCTGGTCTCTTCATCCGCAAGACAGCCTTCAAGGCCTTTAAGTCCCTTCAACTTGAGACTTCCCCAGCCCCAGGTAATTTCGCCTCCGATCACCTGAGTCTTCCAACGGTCGCCCAAAGCGAGCATTTCGTTATAGCCGCGGTCTATCTCCTCATCTATCGACCATGAATCCCAATATATTCCGAAGTCGTAATCCTTGAACTCATATGCATAACGGACCATGACCTTCTTGTTCTTGAACGCCTTTGTAAAGGCATCGCCAAGAGTCTTCTCAATGCCTTCGATCCATGTACGGTTGTGTACATGTTCCGGTTCATCGTGAGGTGGCCAATATGTAGAGATATCCGGATCATGGTGTTCTCCCCACTCGCCTATAATTCCCATTTCCACATATGCCACACGCGGATCATTATCCCACGCCTTTCCGAGTTTCTCAACGAAAGCAGTGACACGCTCCGGGAAGGCCGGATCGAAATAACCGCCAGTAATAGGCGTCAGCGAGTCCGCTTCCTCCAGATAACATGTCCATTCTCCGGGCACATTCTTATACGGAGAAGTCTGCGGAGGGATTCCTTCCGGCCAGTGCTGACCATTGAGGTCATCCGGATTGGACGGATCCTTATCCTTTCCTCCGTGCCATGGCTCTACCCATACAATGTACGCACGAGGAATGATCTTCATATTGATGTCTTCAACACCCTTCCAGCGATGATTACTGTATTCGATGACCTTATCGACACCATCAGAAGGATGATTCTCCATCATATTCCACTGCATGTACTCCTTGTTGAGTGTACCATACGGATATGGATAGATATCCCTTATCTTGCTTACTCCAGGATGAAAGAACTCCCTCCAACCTTTCATCGTATTACGAAAAGCCGGCTCGTACTCGGTCATGGTGACTTCAACGCGTCTTCCCTTGCGGACAGCCCCATACTCCTGAGGCTCGGAATCAACCTTCCGGCTGCAGGATATACCTGCAACCAGAAGGACCCCAACTAAAAATGCACTATTTCTCAACCACATATCTTAAAGACCTATCAGACTGTATATCATCGAAACTGCTCAATGGTATCTTATATTCATCTATATTCTGTCCTACTCCTACATATCCCATAGGATGACGGCCTCCGTTCCAGTAATTGAATACTGCGAATCTCAATGACGGAAGCATGCCGGCAGGGTCAAGTACAGAGATCGCAACAGCATATTTTCCTGCTTTCAGGTCCGCAGACAAGGTAAGTGTCTCTTCAACCTCATATTCTTCCGGAGCAATCGAGTATGAGTTTTTGGACGCATCCCATTTATCTCCAGGCATCCACTGAGAGATCTTCGGAGACTGCAGTGTCTGTTTCCACACCACATCCCTGGTCTGAGGATCCATGAGGGAAATTTCCACAGGCCAGTCATAATAGAACGGTGACGAACCGCTGTTAAGCACCTTGAATGAGATGTCAAAGGATTCACCAGGCTCAATCCTTGCGGGATAATTGAATTCCTTGAGAAGGAAACGGTAGCCCATGATCTTCTGAAGATTGCCGGCATGAGCAAGGAATGTGGCATCCTTCCAGTTCGCCCATGTCACTCCACCAAGATGATTGCAATGCAGATCTCTGATCTGATTGGAAATCAGTGCCCTGGTATTGTCGTTCTTCACGCAGGATTCGAGACTTCTGTAACCTGCATTCCAGAGACTGCCCCAGTTCCATGTGATTTCGCCTCCGATTACCGCAGTCTTCCAGCGGTCACCAAGCCTCATCATGGCATTATAACCTCTCTCTATTTCCTCATCAATCGCCCACGAGTCCCAATATATTCCATATTCATAATCCGTAAACTCATAGGCATATCTCACCATCACCTTCTTGTTCTTGAACGCCTCCTTGAAGGCATCTCCCAGGGTCTTTTCTATACCAGGGATCCAAGTGCGGTTCTCTACATGGAACGACTGGGTGTGAGGGAGCCACACAGTAGTGATGTTCGGATCATGATGTTCTCCCCATTCACCGATAAGTCCCATCTCGACATATGCCACTCGCGGATCGTTGTCCCACGCCTCTCCAAGCTTCTTGACAAGTTTCTTCATCCTGTCCTGGAAAGTAGGATCGAAATATCCGCCGGTAGATGGTGTATTGTTATCCTTTGAACGCACCTCTGCAGGAAAATCCGAAGGCCAGTGCCAGCCGTTCAGGTCATCAGGATGGTCCGTGTAAGTATTCTTGGCATATCCTCCTTCATACGGTTCCATCCAGATGATATAAGGGCGAGGAATGACCTTCACATTCATATCCTCCACACCTTCCCATCTATGATTACTATACGCTATGACCTTGTCAACACCGTCGCTCTCGACATTCTCCATCATGTTCCACTGCATGTATTCCTTGATCATGGTTCCGTATGGATATGGATATTCCGATCTCTTCTTATCCACTCCCGGACCGAAGAATTCTCTCCATCCCTTCATCGGATTGCGGAAAGCATTATAGTACTCGTAAGGAGTCACCTTGACGACCCCGTTCTCCGTAACCACATCCTTTGTGGTCACCGCCGGCGAATCATCATCCGCCGGCTTGCTGCAGCTGCATACCAGAAGGCATGCAGCCGCAGCAGCATAAAGCAGATTTTTCATTCTATATCTGTTAATATCCAGGATTCTGATCTTCAGGCTTGAAGGCCTCATTGTTGTCGATTGCCTGCTGAGGTATCGGATAAAGCACATGATGCTCCTTAAGATCCACATTATGGGCAGCCTTGTTAGCCTCTATCAGCTTGCCGAAACGCAGAAGGTCGAATCTTCTGTGATGCTCACAGCAAAGTTCCAGCATTCTCTCCTTAAGCACTGCATCCTTGAACTGCTCCTTTGTCAAGCCAGAAAGTTCGGTAACACCGGCACGTCTGCGTACCTGATTGATGCAGTCATACTTGTCATTGGAAGTATCTCCGATCTCATTCAGCGCCTCTGCCTTCATAAGAAGAACGTCAGGATAACGCATCATGATGAAGTTAAGATCATCGTCCTCGATCTGATTGCCATAGTTCTTGTCCACGAACTTCATGATGCATGGAGGATTCTGAGGAACTCCGTTGAACTCGGTGCAGAAGAATGCTTCGCGACGCTTGTCATTCTCGTCATAGCTGTCATAGCAGTACTGAGATGCTCCGAATCCGCCCCAGCCACCGCCGTTGGTTGGTCCGCCGACGCCACGTGGTCCCCAATATGAAGCCTGGAGAGAGCCTTCAAGTCCCCACGCTCCGGAATGTTTGAACTGGATCTCAAAAATATTTTCGATCTCTTCGTTCTTGTGCTCAGGGGAGAAGATGTCTGCGTAATTGTCATAAAGACTGAACTTTCCGATCACCTTGTTAAGTGCGGTAAGTGCTTCAGCCGGCTTGCCTGCCTGGAGATAGAAGCGTCCGAGGAAAGCATTCGCAGCATGTGAGGTAGCACGTCCCTTGTCTGATGCCGCAGGCCATGTCTCAGGAAGATTTGCAGCAGCATACTCCATATCATCAAGAATCACCTTGTACACCTGCTCGACAGTAGCTCGAGGTTTGCTGATCTGATCCTTATCGACCGATGCACTTGTCCAGAGAGGAACTCCTCCATACATTACCACAAGATCGAAATAGTAGATTGCGCGGAGGAATCTTGCCTGAGCAACCATGATTCTGCGGTCCTCAGCAGAAACAGGAGCTGTTGCCGGCATATCGATTATGGTATTCGCTCTCTTGATTCCGTCATATGCCCATATATAATGTACACGGAAGAATTCGTGCTGCGCCGAATATGTATAATACATCAATTCCGAATATGCTGCCCAACCAAGGTCGAAAGGCTGTACTTCGTCTGTACCGAACTCGTTGAGAGTAATAGTATATTTCTCCGCAAATACTTGCTGAAGCATTGCATATGATCCGGACAGAGCCTTGTTCCAGTCAGCAGCTGTAGTGAATGAGTTCTCTGCCACCAGCGAGCTGTATGGTACTTCTGTCAGATAATCCTCGCAGGAATTGAGCAGAAATGCCGATAAAGCCACACACAATAATGAGTATATCTTTTTCATGGTCTCTTTCATTTTGAAATTAGAAATTAAGTGAAACACCACCAATATATGCTCGTGCACCAGGATATGTGTTTGATGTATCCCATGCCTCTACATCATAACCCGAGAACTCTGTGAAGGTATGTACGTTCTGAACAGAGACAAAGAATCTCAGGCTTGAGACGCCTGCCTTTGCAAGAAGGCGGTAAGGGAGAGTATATCCAAGTTCAATATTCTTGAGTCTGAGGTAGTCACCCTTCTGAAGGTTTGCAGAAGTACCGTCGCCATTAGAGTAAGCTGAACCGATACGAGGTGCAGGATACTTGTTGCTTGGACGGTCAAGTGTCCAGTAGTTCTTGTAATAATCAACACTCATGTTACCCCAGGTGTTGTAAGAATTCTGGAAACGGAGCAGAGAGTTGTTGATATAGTAACCTGCCGCAAAATTCATGAATATTGTAAGGTCGAAGTTTCCTATATTGAATGTATTGGTAAGACCTCCGTAAATTGTAGGGGTGCTCTGTCCGCAGAATACGCGGTCCTCACCATTGATGACACCGTTCTCATCCTTGTCATATATCTTGCGGTCACCTGGCTGACAACCATATTTAGCTGCCTCAGAAGCCTCGTCCAACTGCCAGATACCCAGATTCTTGAGTGTATAATGCTCGCTCAGAGAATGATCCACGAAAATCCACTTGCCCACATCCTGCTTTCCGTCATAAAGCTCTACTACTCTGTTCTTGTTGTAGGTAATGTTGAAAGAGGTTGTCCATGAGAACTTCGATCTGTTGATATTCACAGAGTTGACTGTAAATTCTATACCCTTGTTTTCGAGAGCTCCGACGTTGGTGAGAGATGAAGTGTAACCTGACTCATATGGAAGAGGCACTGTCCAGAGAAGGTCGCTTGTATGCTTGTAGTATCCTTCGATTGTACCGGCAAGACGGTTGTCAAAGAAACCGAAATCTATACCGAGGTCAAGCTGATTTGCCTTCTCCCATGTAAGATAAGGGTTTGCCATTGTAGCATACTGAGCACCAGTTGCGATATTGCCGCCAAAGATGTAGTCATCAAAGCTTCCGCCTTCGCTTACGAGAGCCTGATAGCGGTAATCACCGATATTCTGGTTTCCGAGACGTCCGAGACTGAGTCTCACCTTAAGGTTGTTCACCTTGGTATCCTTGAGGAAGTCCTCTTCTGAAGCACGCCATGCGAGAGCGACTGAAGGGAAGAAGCCCCAACGATGTCCTGGAGCAAAACGTGAAGATCCGTCACCACGCATTGTCACAGTTGCAAGATATCTGTCGCCATAATTATATGTCGCTCTGGCATAGAATGAAGCCAGGGTATTGGCTGACTGATATGAGGCGTTCGGACCATGATCGGTAGCACCTGTGAGGTTGTTGTACTTTGTAACCGGATTAAGGCCCTTTGATACCGCTGTTGAAGACTCATACATGTTCTTCGATGCAGAGAAACCACCCATCACACTGAGCTTGTGGTCATCAATATCCATATTGTAGGTGATGGTATTCTCTGTCTGATAGTATCTTGAGAAGTTCGAGTCAATTGAAGCGTAACCATCTACAGGATAATGCTGTCCCATTCTACCATCTTCATAAGAATTTGTCCTGAACATGGTATATTGGAGAGTATTGTCTGTCTTGATGATAAGGTTCTTGATAGGCTCGATTTCCAGATATACGGAACCCACAGCCATCATCTTCTTGGTGCCCTTGTCAAGGAGTTCCACCATTGCCACAGGGTTTGCCTTTGTATTAAGGAAGCCATCGAAATAGTCTCCGTCTGAAGCATAGATAGGGGCAGTAGGCTGGGATGATATGGCACTGAACATAGTTCCATACAATGAATCCTGCTCCTCATTGATGTTCATGAGGTTTGAATATACGATATTGAATCTTGCTCCTGCACGGAACCAGTCTGTCACCTTCGAATCCATATTGTAACGGAGGGTGATCTTGTCAAATGAAGAGTTCTTGATGATACCCTTCTGGTCATAATAGTCAATACCGAGATAATGGCTCATCTTCTCTGTGCCACCCGCAACCGACATGTTATAGTTCTGGAATGTACCGAGCTGAGTGACAGCATCCTGCCAGTCTGTTGATTCACCGGCACTCAAAAGACGAAGTTCTTCTGATGTCCAGGTATATTCCTGACCTGAAGTCATGACCAGGTCATAGTACTGCTGTGCATTCATCATATCCTGCTTGTTGAGCATTGTCTGGATACCGCCCTGCGCGTTGAACGAAATACGGGTCTTGCCGCCTTCGCCCTTCTTTGTGGTAATGAGAACGACACCGTTAGATCCGCGGGAACCGTAGATGGCTGCAGAAGAAGCATCCTTGAGGATTTCGATTGATGCAATATCTGAAGGAGATATATCCTGAAGGCCACCCATAGGCACACCGTCCACCACATAAAGAGGTGCAGTACCTGCGTTAAGCGAGCCGACACCACGGATGATGATACCTGCATCAGCACCTGGTTTGAGGTTACCTGAAGTAACCTGCACACCGGCAGCAGTTCCCTGAAGGGCGCTTGACAACATACCTACCTTTGAATTCTTCAGTTCCGATGGCTTGATAGATGCCACAGATCCTGTAAGGTCACTCTTCTTTGCCTGACCGTAACCGATCACGACAGTCTCTTCAAGCGAATAATTGTCCGACATCAGACGTACATTGATGACATTCTTGTCCTTCACTGTCATCTTGTTGTCTATCATTCCGAGGAACGAATATACAAGGACGTCGCCTTTGGAAGCCGGAATAGTATAGTTACCATCCGCATCAGTAATCGTTCCGGTCTTGGTGCCCTGAATCATCACTGACACACCGGCAAGCGGTTCTGACTGTGAGTCATACACAGTACCTTTGATCATATTCTGCGCGAAACCCAGATGTGCCGCCAGCAGAAAACATATAATTGATAATAACTTTTTCATTTTTCGACTTTTCAACGGTTATACTTAGAATTGTCTTACTGCCAATGTACCGATAGCCCAATTAACTCTGTCACAACCGGTTGTAACAATATTGGTAGCCTCATAGAAATTGACATAATTCATTGCCCATACCCATCCGCCAGAGTAATCAAACTCTGTCGAGCTCCAGTAGTTGTTTGCAGGGACAGAGAAGCCCGCCTGAGCAACGCTCGCCTTTACCTTGAACAACTCGACAAGTTCGTTCTGAGAAGGGAGGAACCAGTCATTGTAAGAAATGCCGTCCTGCTCCGATACAAGGTTTGCACACAACTCAGCAGGTGTCTCATGCTCATATGGATAGTTATCCTTTGAGTTTGCAACCTGAGTGAGCAGGTCCTCCGTATTCTTCTTTCCCTTATAGATGTCAGCAGAAGTACCGGCAGCAAAATTGCTAGGAATTGACGGACCCCAGTTCATAGCGGAAGCGCCTATAGCGGCAGGATGAACTACAAGACCATGGATTCCACCATCAGATGTATAGAATACTATACCTCCCGCAGTCTGAGCAAACAGATCGACAGCAACATTGATGGTACCCAGATTTCCGATGCTCTTGCCACGAACGACCTTGGCAGAATTCACTCCATACACAGTCGAAGGAACTGTAAGTTTAAGCTTTCCGTCAGAATAAGTGGTATTCACACTGATTTCAGTTCCTGCAGGATAAGCTGCAGACTCGAATACTACCTTGTCTCCGTCCTGAACACCTTCTGCCTCAATGACAATCTCCGATCCCTGAGCTACAGGTGCCGAAGGAAGAACGATATCCTTAAGGAGGATCACGTAAGCCACATACAGCTGTTCAGAAAGAACGGTAGTAAGTTCTCTTCTTGTAACAGATACCTCATAATAACCCTTAGCCTCAACCGGTACGGCGATTGAAATGCTATAGTCATCTACTGCCACAATTTCCGGAGTAAAATCAGATTCTCCACTCTTTGACTTGCAGGTGATCTTATCACTTACATCAAAGCCCTTTCCCATGATCTTGATAGTTGTACCAGGGATAGAACTGCTTTCTGCAGGCATTACGATATCCTTCAGAATCGGCGCAATAGGAACTTGTGCAGCTTCCTTTTCTGCGCATCCGACAGCCATCAGCACCACTGCGGCTGCCACAAACAAATGACTTAATTTACTCATACGTTTGTCATTTTAGTGTTAATAATTTTTATTGGTTGATTTCTTTTCTATACGGCACCGACGGCTGCGCACCGAAACGGGTGACAGCGATGGCAGATGCCTTGGTTGCGAATTTCATAGCTTCAAGCATGGTTTTTCCTTCTGACAGAGCGACGCAGAGGGCTCCGTTGTATGTGTCTCCTGCAGCGACGGTATCTACCGCCTCGACCTTTTCCGCCGGGACAATCTGCTGGAGATTACAGCTGCATAAGAGCGATCCGTTTTCTCCAAGAGTCACGATGACGTTCTCCACGCCCTTGGAACGGAGGATTTCCGCATTTGCCCGGTCATCATCTGTAGCCATGTCGCCACATAGATAACTGCATTCCTTTTCATTAGGGGTAAGAAGATATATCTTGGAAAGAAGGTCATCTGAAAGCTGTTGAGCCGGAGCAGGATTCAGAACCACCTTGACTCCGTTCTCGTATGCTATGGATGCAGCATAATCCACGACCTCAAGAGGTGTTTCCAACTGCATAAGAAGATAATCCGCTTCCTTTATAATAGAGAGATAAGGAGCCAGATCCTCTTTTGTCATCGTACAATTGGCTCCCGGCATGACAATGATGGAATTGTCTCCATTGTCATCCACACATATCCACGCCACTCCGGAAGGTGCGGCAGGATCTCTGATAACAGTCTCAGCGGCCATTCCCTCTTTGACAAGGTTCTCAGCCATCATGTTGCCGTAGGAATCCATACCTACTTTAGTGATGAAAGATACATCACCGCCGAGACGGGATACGGCTACAGCCTGATTGGCCCCTTTGCCTCCGAATGCCATTTTCAGATTGCCTCCGAAAATAGTTTCGCCTTTAGATGGAATATGGGCTGTCCTTACGGTCAGGTCCACGTTGGAACTGCCAATGATTACAATCTTGCTCATATTTCAGGGTTATTAATTGTGGTGTCGACACGCTTCTTGCGCAATCGTTTGAGCAAAACTATATCTTTTTTTTACCTCATTAACACTAAAAACCCAATATTTTTCATGATACCCCTTAAAATTCTGCGCAAAAACCTCCCTTTTTTGCGCATTTATGACTATTTTTGCGCAAACGACTGCAAAATGAAGGAGACACTGTCATCCATAGCCGAAAGGACCGGATACTCAATAACCACCATCTCACGCGTTCTGAGTGGACAGGCTGATAAATACCGCATAAGCGAGAAAGCTTGCAAAGACATAACGGAAGAAGCCAAAAGGTGTAATTATTCGCCCAATATAATAGCGCGCAATTTGCGCACAAACCGCACAAACACCATAGGGCTGATTCTGCCTTCCGTAGCCAACCCTTATTTTGCAGACCTTTCCAGCGTCATCATCTCCGAAGCACATAGGAACGGATATACAACGATCGTGACAGACTCCATGGAGAATGAAGACAACCAGAAGGCCAATATAGCCATGCTCCTGTCCAGGAGAGTGGACGGAATAATAGCAGCTCCATGCGGCAGCAGCCCGACATTGTTCGAGGAAATCAACAAGACCAACATACCGGTGATACTCGTTGACAGGCCGCTGAAAGGGTCACACCTGCCTCATGTCACCACCAACAACTACACAGGCGGCTTTGAAGCCACCAACCATCTGATAAGGAATGGGCACAGACACATAGCATGCATCCAGGGAGCCAAGACATCCGTTCCGAACACCAAGCGTATAGCCGGATACATG
>SUYR01000004.1 GCA_015060335.1 Bacteroidales bacterium
CACCCTTGCGCCGGTCGCCATCAAGACTTCGACGAATCTCCGTCTCATGCTGCCCCTCGACTTGCATGTGTTAAGCCTGCCGCTAGCGTTCATCCTGAGCCAGGATCAAACTCTTCATTGTATATTTCATTATATAATTCTTAGCTTGTCTCTGACACTTCTAATTCTTCAAAAGAATTAACGCTTCTCGATAAATTGTATTTTTCTCGGTACTTGCTTCTTGTACAGTTTCAGTCTTTTCAATGAACTTCCTACTCGTTTCTTTTTGGTCTTTTCTTCGTCAGACTTCGTATCGTCGGTCAGTCATTACCGCGAGGTAACTCCCTCTCTCCTCACTCGCCTTCCTCGAAAAACCTCAAAAATAAACTTCGTATTAATTCTCTTTCGAGAACCCGTTTCTCGAACGGGGCTGCAAAGGTACGCATTATTTTCAAACTTCCAAACTTTTTTGCAAAAAATTTTCAATTTGTTTTTTGCGTCAATCTTTTAGAGAACTCTCTGTAACCCTCTTTTCGAATGGGAGTGCAAAGGTACAACTTTTTTATTCAACTCCAAATTTTTCTTGACTCCACAAGTCTTCAAAAACAACAAATTTCCACCATATACATATGTAAGTTTCTGATACCCAATCAAGGAAGAGCCTTGTTACAATTTTGTTAAAGTTACAATGGGTAAATTTGCATAGGATTTATTATATTTGTAGGCTTATAAACTCAGTATATAATGGACACACAGCCACAACAGCGTCTTATGTCGCTGGACACATTACGAGGATTTGACATGCTTTTCATAATGGGTTTGGCAAATCTTATCATCTCAATCTGCGCACTCTTTCCAGGAGGAAGCGAGTGCTGGCTTGCGGAGACAATGGTACACGCAAAATGGAATGGACTCACCCATCATGACACCATATTCCCATTATTCCTCTTTATAGCTGGCGTATCGTGGCCATACTCATATGCAAAGCAATTGTCATCGGGAGCATCAAACAGGCAGATATATCTTAAAATTCTGAAAAGAGCTGTCATACTTATAATATTAGGTATAATTCATTGGGGGCTTTTCGGACTTGATTTTCAGAACCTGAGAATATGCAGCGTGCTTGGAAGAATCGGTACGGCATGGGCAATAGCTGCCGTACTATATATCAATTTCAAGCCTTCAGTAAGAGCAATCATCTGCGGAGTCATACTTTTGGGCTACTGGGCTCTGCTGGCATTGGTACCGGCTCCCGACACTCCTGGAGCCGACCCTCTGTCGATGCAGGGGAACCTTATCGGTTATATCGACAGGCTGGTAACTCCGGGAAGACTGATCTACGACGGCGGTCGTTTCGATCCGGAAGGACTGCTGAGTACAATTCCAGCAGCCGTCACCGCGATGCTGGGAATGTTTACTGGAGAGTTCATCAGAAAGCCTGAATCTCAGTTCAGCGGAAACAGAAAGACCGTATATATGCTCATTGCTGCTGCTGTCATGGCAGTCATCGCGATAATATGGAACAACTACTTCCCTATCAACAAGAAGATGTGGACAAGCTCGTTCGTTCTGGCGGTCGGTGCATACAGTGTCGGCATGCTCGCAATCTTCTATTATATAATAGATGTAAGGAAATGGCAGAAATGGACATTATTCTTCAGAGTGGTGGGACTTAATTCAATTACCATCTACATGGCACAGAGAATATTCAGTTTCGACAGCGTTAACCGTTTCTTCCTTGCTGGTCTTGCATCAAAGCTTCCTAACCAGTGGGCAACCGTACTTATGGATGCCGGTTATGTAGCAGTCTGCTGGCTGTTCCTATACTTCCTGTATAAAAAGAAGATATTCCTGAAAGTCTGATATAAATAATAAAATATAAATATATGGATAAGAAGATTGTCATTATTCCCACATACAACGAAAAAGAGAATATAGAGAAAATCATCAGGGCTGTTTTCGGTCTTGATGGAGATTATCACATACTTATCATAGAGGACAACTCTCCAGACGGCACTGCAGATATTGTAAAAAGGCTGCAGAAAGAATTCACTGAAAATCTGCATATGATAGAACGCAAAGGAAAGCTCGGATTGGGAACTGCGTATATCACCGGATTCAAATGGGCCTGCGAGCAGAAATATGACTACATATTTGAAATGGACGCAGACTTCTCTCATAACCCGAATGACCTTCCAAAGCTGTATCAGGCATGCAAGGACGGTGCGGACCTGTCCATCGGATCTCGTTATTGCAACGGAATCAGTGTCATCAACTGGCCGATAGGAAGGGTTATAATGTCATATTATGCATCAGTGTACGTTCGCACAGTACTTGGAATGAAGGTATATGACACTACAGCCGGTTTCAAATGCTACACAAGAAAAGTTCTCGAGACTATTGACCTGGACAAGGTACAGATGAAAGGTTACGGATTCCAGATCGAAATGAAATATTCTACATACAAACTGGGTTTCAAGATCAAGGAAGTACCTATCATATTCGTTGACAGGACAGAAGGCACATCAAAGATGAGCAGCGGAATATTCGGAGAAGCATTCTGGGGTGTAATGAAGCTTAAGATGAGAAAAATCAGACCGAGAAAATAATGAAACTTCTGCACAACGCCACAATAATCACTGCTGAAAAGGAAGCGGTGGGCTCGATATTGATCCGGAACGGAAAAATAGAGGATATATTATATAAGGAAGATGAAGGATACATCCAGAAAGTCATCGGTATAATGAAGGACGGCCCTGAAGTCATGGAACTTGAGGGGAAATGCGTCATGGCAGGAGGAATTGATGCACATGTGCATTTCAGAGAACCCGGCCTTACTCACAAAGCCGACATGGAGACCGAATCCAGAGCAGCCGCTGCCGGTGGTGTAACATATGTAATGGATATGCCTAACACCAATCCCCCTACGATTACTGCACAGGCTTTGAAAGACAAGATCGAAATGGCAAAAGGCAGAACAGCCGGCAAAATAGCATTCCATATCGGTGCAACCAACTCCAATGCAGCAGAAATCTGCCGACTGATTACCGAAGGGGACGCTGAAACCGGTATCACTCCTGACGACATAGCTGGAGTAAAGGTATTTATGGGATCTTCTACCGGAAATATGCTGGTTGACAGCGGCAGCGCCCTTGAAGAACTGTTTGCAATAAAAGCCAAGCCTGTATTGGTACATTGCGAAGACGAAGCTATCATCAGAGCCAACCTTAACGCATCTACAGAAAAATACGGTGAGGATATCCCGTTTACCGAACATGAAAACATACGCAGCAGATCGGCATGCGTCAAGTCAAGCATCAAGGCACTTGAGATGGCCATGAAGCATGGCACCAGACTGGTTCTCTGCCATATTTCCACAAAAGAAGAGATGGAAATGGCAAGAGCAGCAAAGCTGAACAATCCTGACATCGTCGCTGAAACCTCATGTAACTATCTGTGGTTCAGCAACGAAGACTATAGCAGACTCGGTAGCAAGGTAAAATGCAATCCATCAGTAAAAACCGCCTCAGACAGAGACGCTCTCAGAAGAGGATTGGCTGAGGGACTGATTGATACAATCGGCTCAGACCATGCTCCTCATCTGCTTTCTGAAAAGAATGCAAAATACTGCAAGGCTCCGTCCGGACTTCCTACCATCCAGCAAAGTCTTCCTGTACTATTGACGATTGCTGCACAGGAAGATATTCCGCTCACCCGCATAGCAAGCGTATTCTCTGAAAAAGCTTCCGAAATCTACGGACTGAATACAGGTAGAATCGCAAAAGGATATGCCGCCGATCTGGTAATCTTCGACAAGGACAAGGAATTTACGGTAAAGGCAGAAGACCTGAAAGGTAAATGCGGATGGAGTCCGTTCGAAGGCGAAACACTGAAAGGAGCCATCGAAACCGTTCTCGTTGACGGCATCGCTATCAACCTGTAAAAACAATAGAAAAAGCCTTGTGGTTCGCGGAGTAAGAGCATAGGTATATGCTCCGCTCGCCCACAAGGCTTTTTATGTCATAAATGCAAACTATTTGACAAGTCTCAGTCCGATACGTCCGCGCTCAAGATCGACTGATACTACCATGACCTTGACCTGCTGATGCAACTTGACCACTTTAGAAGGGTCAGCCATACCTTTGACACCCATCTGAGATGCGTGAATGAGACCGTTCTGCTTGATACCGACGTCAACAAAGGCACCGAAGGCAGTGATGTTGGTCACGATTCCCGGAAGTTCCATTCCGACCGAGAGGTCATCAATCGACTTTATATCATGTGAAAACTCAAAGACCTGAGCCGACTCTCTCGGATCACGTCCTGGCTTTTTCAACTCATTGATAATATCGTTGATTGTAGGCAATCCGAAGTCTCCAGAAACATATTTCGACGCATCAATCCTTGAGCATAAATCAGCATTTCCCACAAGGTCTTTAGACGGGACACCAAGGTCGGAAGCCATTCTGTCAACAATATGATAAGCCTCTGGATGTACTGCTGAATTGTCCAGAGGATTTTCCCCGCCCTGTATTCTAAGGAAACCCGCACATTGCTCAAATGCCTTGTCTCCGAGACGTTTAACCTTCAGCAGTTCCTTGCGCGAACGATATTCTCCGTTAGCCGCACGATATTCCACTATATTTTCAGCCAGAGCAGGGCCTATTCCCGACACATAACTGAGAAGATAGCTGCTGGCAGTATTGAGATTCACGCCCACACTGTTCACACAGCTTTCCACAGTATTGTCGAGCGTCTCCTTAAGAAGTCCCTGATCCACATCATGCTGATACTGGCCTACTCCCAATGACTTAGGATCTATCTTCACAAGTTCTGCAAGAGGATCCATCAGACGACGACCGATAGACACGGCGCCACGAACTGTCACATCATGATCAGGAAATTCTTCACGAGCTACATCCGATGCCGAATATATAGAAGCGCCATCCTCACTTACTGTAAACACCCTCACACCGTCAGGAAGAGGCACTCTCTTGATAAACTCCTCAGTTTCCCTGCTTGCAGTACCGTTTCCGATAGCTATGACCTCTATATCATACTTTTCCACCATTGCAGATACAGCCTGAATAGCCTTTACTTTCTCATTAACTGGCGGATGAGGGAAAATTGCCTCATTATGGAGAAGATTACCCTGTGCATCGAGACAAACCACCTTACAGCCTGTCCTGAAACCAGGATCTATAGCCAGCACCTTCTTCTGTCCCACAGGAGGTGCAAGCAGAAGCTGACGAAGATTATCACCGAAGATACGGACCGACTCTATATCCGCCTTTTCCTTGGCATCCCTGATCACCTCATTGGAAATGGACGGCTCGAGAAGTCTTTTGAAAGCGTCGTCAAATGCAAGATGAATCTGCTCTGCCAGAGGAGCAGCCGGATAGCGTCTTTCCTGACAGAAATCATAATATAGTTTCTTTCCGCATTTTTCCGGATCCGCATCAATCTTTAACGAAATGAAACCCTCTTCTTCTGCACGAAGAATAGCAAGCAGACGATGCGGAGCGATACGCTCAAGTGATTCCGAATAGTCGAAATATGAACGGTATTTCATCGCATCCTGACCGACAGCCTTTTTCGTAGCCTTGGTAACTATACGGCGTGTCTTGAAAATCTGACGCAGAGTATCACGGACAGTAGCCGTCTCGCTAAGACGCTCAGCAATTATATCACGTGCTCCTGCCAACGCATCTTCCACAGTCTTGACCTTTGCTCCGATATATTTCCTTGCCTCAGAAGCAGGATCTGTAACCGCCACATCATACATCCTGTCAGCCAAAGGCTCAAGTCCGGCCTCCTTTGCCATAGTCGCCCTTGTCCTGCGTTTAGGCTTGAACGGAAGATATATATCCTCAAGCTCACGGCTCTCCACACACATTTCGATACGCTCACGAAGCTGATCGGTCAGTGCACCCGCCTGAGTTATTGTCTCAAGAACGGTAGCCTTACGTTTCTCCATTTCGGAAAACACATCGGACCAATGACGAACCTCTGCGACTGCCACCTCATCCAATCCTCCTGTACGTTCCTTCCTGTACCTGCTTATAAAGGGAATGGTGGACCCATCCTCGAACAAGGACACACAATTCTCCACCTGCCACGTCTTTATCTGAAGACGTTTTGCTATTGATTCGATATAAATCTGTTTCATACTATAAATCAGTCGTGCGAAACCTGCTTGAGCTGCTCACGATAAGAAGAGAAGATCTTTGATTTGGATACAAAGCCCACATATGTCCTGTCTTCTGTAACAACAGGAAGATTCCATGCTTCTGTCTGCTCGAACTTGGACATCACACTGTCCATCTTTTCATTCACATAGACATATGCAGGAGCCGACTTCATGAAATTATATACATGCAGCGTATCGTAGCAGTCATATTTGAACATATCGCTTCTGATGTCCTCAAGCGACACATAACCCTGGAAGTGATTCTTTGAGTCCACCACAGGGAAGATATTTCTCTTGGAATGTGCCACAGCATCAACCAGCTCACGCATTGAAGAATCTATACGGATCGGAAGAAAATCGTTCTCGATAAGGTCATTTGTCTTGAGAAGGGTCAGCACAGCCTGGTCACTGTCATGAGTCAGGAGTTCTCCCCTCTTGGCAATTCGTTTCGTATAGATCGAATATGGCTCTATAGACCTTGCCGCTGCATACGAAATGGTAGAAGTAATGATAAGCGGGATGAGAAGTTCATATCCTCCAGTCATGTCCGCAATAAGGAAGATTGCAGTCATAGGAGCCTGCATGACACCTGACATCAGTCCAGCCATACCCACAAGAACAAAATTCTGCTCCGGAACTACCATATCGCCGCCTATGAGATTGATCGTTCTTGCTACAACAAAACCAGCAATGGCACCGATGAACAAAGTAGGTCCGAATGTACCTCCGACTCCTCCTCCGGCATTGGTAAAAGACATCGAAAAGACCTTCAGAAGCAGGATCAAAAGGAAAAATACAGGCACAGACCACGTTCCTCTCATAAAGAATGCGAGGACAGTCTGACCTTCAAGATCGATCATTCCTCCATTGAGCAGTTCACGAAGATGTTCATATCCCTCACCGAACAGAGGCGGAAAAAGGAAGATGAGAAGTCCAAGGCATGAGGCCGAAATCCCCCATCTTACAAAAGGCTTCTTTATACTCTTGATCTTATCCTCAAGCCAGAGAGTCATACGGGTAAAATAGACCGAAAAACCGGCACAGAACAGGCCTAAGAGTATATAGAAAGGAATATTTGACATTGAGAACGGAGACAGAGTACATCCGAAAGGTGGCTCCACTCCAAGGAATATATAGGAAACCACCGTTGCTGAAATTGTAGAAAGAAGCAACGGAAGGATTGATGTCATGGAAATATTGAACAGCAATATCTCCAGCGTAAACAGCACACCTGCCAGAGGTGCCTTGAAAATGCCCGCCACAGCACCTGCAGCTCCGCAACCGAGAAGAATAGTCATATTCTTATATGACAATCCCATATATCTCGCCACATTAGAACCGATTGCCGCACCTGTATAGACAATCGGAGCCTCGGCTCCCACAGATCCTCCGAAACCGATAGTCACCGAAGAAGCAACCATCGATGTCCACATATTATGCGAGCGGATCTTTGATTCATTCTTTGACACAGCCTGAAGCACCTTTGTAACTCCGTGGCCGATATTGTCCTTGACTACATACTTCACGAAAAGCATAGCCAGCAACATTCCTATACCCGGATAAACCAGAGTAAGCACATTATACGCTCCCCTGTCCGACAAGGCAATGAGATGCTCATGAATGAAATCAATGGATAATTTCAGGATCACAGCAGCAAAACCGCAGGCAACTCCAACAAAAAGCGAGAGCACCATCATAGCCTCCTTCTCGGGAAGTTTTCCGAAAAAGCTCCTGAGAGGAAATAATATCTTATCTGTAAAACGGTTATGCTTCATACACCACAGACTTTGTCCAAACATGCAAATATAGCAATGGGATATCAAACAAGCAAAAAAATAGGGGCTGACTAAATTAGTCGCCTTCATTCTCTTAATTCTTACGAGTTTTAGCGATTTTATATCTCATGTTTTCAGGTAGATAATTGTTCCCTATACTCTTTCGTAGTCATTCCGTGGTAATTCTTGAAGTTGCGGTAGAATGTTCCTGGGTTCTGGTGGCCTGTACGCAGCATGATTTCATCGATGTTCAGGTTGGTTGAAGCAATCAGCTTAGCAGCATAACGCATACGTGACTCGATGATAATGGTGCGTAGGCTCTTGTCCGTAAGATTTTCTATCTTTCTGTACAAGACGCGGACGCCGACTCTCATTTTTTCGGCTATGACCGGAGCAGTGAGGTTAGGGTCAGCCATATTGGTATCGATGATCTCGACAATCTTTCTGAGGAAGACCAGATCTTCCTTATGCATGGTTTTACCCTCTTCAAGAACGAATGAGCTGTCAGGGGAATTGTAATACTCCGTGATGAGGCCTTTCTTGCCGATCAGGCGGTCAATCGATGATAGGAAGGTGTCCACATTGAACGGGAATGCCATACATATGTCGCATCCGGCTTTCAGGCAGATTTCCTTTTCCTGGGATGCCAGCGACGACAGTAGTGTGATCACAGGTATGAGTCTTTCCTTTTTACCCGTATTGAGTCTTGCCATGAAATCTGTTATCTGACCTTGGAGTGATGAAGCATCGTATATAATGATGATAGGATGACTCTTGTTCAGTCCGGCGACTACTTCTTCATTGCTTGTGAAAACAGTCAGATTGTATTTTTCTGACATGAAGTAGTTCAGGAACGAGATGATTTCGCTGTTCTTGCTGATGATGAAGATGTTGTCGTGATGAGGGTTCTCTTTAATCTGGATTTGTGAAGCTTCCAGTGAGTCTGCGGTGTATGTTGACTGCAGAATCACTTCAACGCTAGCCTCCTGTTTGCTGAGACTATATATATGGTCGGCTCTGAGTCTCATTCTTTCTGTGGACTGAAGGCAGATGGATAGGTCTCCCTGTTCTTCGGTCAGGAGTCTGTATGCGGCTGCATCAGTAGAAAACGAGAACTTTAGCTTTATTTTGCTCTGCTCCAATTGTGACAATTCATACACAATCTGCCCGTTCGGTGTGGTTTTGTCGAATATGATCCTTGTCAATGCATTGAAGAAGGTGAGGAATTGCTCTTTGTCGGTAGCAAGGACTATGTTTTCCGGAATGACCTGATTGACTTTGATTCCTGCGGATTTGGCAGAAGTTGCAGCAATGTCGAGGATTTTCTTGGAAGAACGGCTGATTGAAACCAATGTCGGATGATCAGCATTTGACGGATCCTCAGAAACATTGCGCAGTTCGTTCCACATATTTAGAGTTCTGCCTATCTTGCCAACATTGTACTCCACAAGACTGACTTTCTCCGAGATGCTCGGTATGTTTGCAGTCCTTGAATGAATCTGCTGGCACAGACCAAGTATGAAGGTTGTTGTAACTGATATGTCTTCTGATATGGCTGCACTGGTGTCCGCCTTTATATTCCGGATTCTCTCCTTGTATTTCCTTCGTATTTCATCTTTTGCAGCTTCCTGCTTGCGTCTCTCCCTGACTGTCAGCCACCAGATGAGTGCGGCCAAGGCTAATATGTATATGATATATGCAACCAGACTCCTGTATATGGGTGGAACAATCCTGATCGGAAGAGAACACACCGGTCCGGTTTGTATACTGTTATTGATGTATTTGATTTTAAGTGTATAATTCCCTGATTCAAGGGCGGGGAAATGTATAGTGCGTCCCTCTGTCTTGTGCCATTTACCGTCAAGCCCTTCGAGACAATATAGAAATGTATAATCCTGCTGATTGATATGGTCTATAGCAGAGAAACTTATGGAAAATGCTGAGTTTGAGTGAGAAAGTTTCAGTCTACTTCTATCTAAGGATTGCTCCAGCGTTCTTTCCTGGTTGTCGCTCGTGATCTTTGTTATGTGAATCGGGGGAAGATATTCATTAGGACGAACGTCAATGTTGTCGTCAATGATAGTCAGACCGTTTGTGCCGCCAAAGAACATGGTTCCGGTCTTGTCGTCCCGGTAGTACGCCCTGTCCGAGTATTCAGATATAGGCATGCCTGTAAGTTTCCCGTAGGATTTGATGAATCTGTAGCTGCTGTCGAGGACTATAATGCCGGAACTGCTACTTACCCATATGTTGCCTCTGGAGTCTTTAAGGGTGGCTTTTGCTGATATGTGAGGCGGAAATTCAACGATAGATGTCAAGTCTTTGTTCGGATCATATATGACGATGCTATTCCTTGTGCTGATGTACATATCTCCATGGTTTGATATATGGGTGATTTCGTTGATGGCAACTCCATATTCCTTAGGGAAATGTAAAAGCTCGGACTTTCCTGTGTTTGTGTGGTATATAAGACATCCGTGTCCCTTGCTTCCGAACCATATTGTCGAGTCATCCTGAATTTCCATGTCGAATATCTGTGTCCTGGCTTTGAATGTGCCTCTGAACTTGATAGAGTCGATGGCTGTGATCGATGGGATGCCATCGGATATGGTAGTGCGGCACCTGTATGCAAAGTCGCGTCCGTTAACCACCCATAAGGTCGAGTCATTCTGAGGGGCTATCGAGTGGATCTGGAAGAGTCTTTCACTGCCTTTTATTCTGCCGAGTCTGCCGTTCTTGTAATAGTTTATATGTTTGCCCTCCGTGCCGATCAGCAGGCAGCCATGGCGGTTTTCACTGATACAATACACTGAATTGTCTCCTAGGACACTGTTCCCTGTGTGGAGGATATCCATGTCGTTTTCGCTTATTTCGCCCTTTTTTGAGAAATTATTTACTCTGACCAAGCCGTCTCCTTTAGTTCCAAAAAGAAGAGTCCTTGTGTCGCTGTCCGCATGGATGCAGCGTGCAGGCATGCTTATCTTGTTTGGCAGGTCTCTATATGTAAGATAATTTATTGTAGGCTCCAGATAATTCCATCCTATAAGACCTTTGCTGTCGGTTCCTATCCACAGGATTGGCTGAAATTTGTCATGGATGATTGTAAAGGAGTGATACTTTATGTCTGTAGCTACTAGATGGCTGCTACCTTCCGGTAGGAAGAACAATTGCTCCCAGAAATTTATCCAATAGCCTTGTGGAACCTTTACAATTCCTTTGATTTTGCTGTAGTCGTAGTCCTCAGGTGGTATGATACGGCATATTTCTGTAAATGTTCCGCTGTTAGGGTCGAATGTGGTGAGTTTGAAATCGTCAGTAATGGTGTAGACAGGGTTGCCGTAATGCTGTTCACTTATGTACAGGTGTTTGCGACCGAGGTTTTCTATATTTAGAATATTTGGGGTAGCTTGTGTACGGTCAAGGGCAATTCTCCATGTCCCCTTTTCTGAGAAAACATGCAGAATGTCGGAGTCTGCAATGGTTATCCTTTTGCACCTGTCAGATTTATCTAAACTGAATCCGTCGATGACCGACCATTTGTCAGAGCTGGCTTCATAGTGTTGCAGGCTGTTATCACCAGTTATGGCAAATATGTCCTCCTTACTGTCAATGGCTATTACCGACTCAGGGTCGATGCTGTCTATGAAGACAACGTCATTCGTCTGAGTGTCAATCTTTGCCAGACCATGTCTTGTCACGGCGAAGAGCCTGTTGGGTTCTTTCAGATACAGATGCCTGATCTTGTTGCCTTCGAAATATGATCTTCCGTCAGCTGCATGAAAACGTTCCATCTTGTAGCCATCCCAAATGTTAAGTCCATCAAGGGTACCGATATAGAGAACTCCATAGCTGTCTTGCACAATGCAATGTATGTCATTGTTTGAAAGCCCGATATCTGTGGATAATGTACGGGTATTGGCGTTAGCGTAGATAGTGAAAATTAAAAACGCAGCAAGCACTACTGCACTATATACGAAATTTTTCATGTTTTAAGTGATAATCATGTCTAAGTTGTAGTATTCAATCTCAGATTCTTGTTGTATGAACCTTCTGATTGGATTGTTCTGAATTTCAGAACAGTTGCGTCTTTTGTAAACTCGCCATCTTCGAAGATATGCTTGATATGCTCGCTTACATTCGACGTCTGATACAGTTCGCATAACTGCATTTGCAAAAGTTGTAGAGTCTCATCTTCGATCTTACATCTATCTGAGTCTTGCCGTTGTTGCCTGCGTAGATGAGTACTTTGTTGTCTTCCATTTTTTGAATTATACTTTGATCGGGCAAATGTAATTATTTATTCGTGTATTCATTCTTGAATGTGTGGACTTGACGCAAAATCAGATGAAATAGTCGTAAAATTAAATGTGTGTGTTGGGGGGGGTATGTACTTTTGTGAAAATTTACGAACGTTATGAAATTTGTGATAACCATGTGCTGAGTTATAAAGTCATGACATACATTGGTCAGATAAGAAGCACCTTCCGTATGACCGCTATCCTATAGGAATTCATCTTTATTTCAGTTAATGAGACTTTACTATTTATGAAATACTTACTTAACCGTCTCTTTGTCGTTTTCTTTTCAGTGTTGGTGTCAACAATCTTTGTTTCGGCACAAAACCACAATCTCGTTTCAGATTCATTGGCATTTGTTACTGCTTCCTGGAGAGTGACTCCGCTGGAAAAGGGAGCAGTCGCGATGTATGCCCAGGTGAATATGTTCAATTCTGTTCAAAGCATCAGTGTTGTAAAATACCCGGCTAAGAAATTTAAGACAGAGATTCTTCATAGACCGGGAGAAAGTGACGGGACTCCAAGTTCAATCGGAAAGGAAGTCGGTGCGGCTTTCGTAATGAATGGTGGCTATTTTCATGTCAAGGAAAGGATTCCTAGCGTGTTCTTCAAGAAAGATAAGCAGATTTTGGGGTATACTCATCCTACTGAACTCTACAGAGTAAACGGTATTTTCGGATTCAAGGATGGCAAAGGAAAGAAGATGGAGATAATTCAGTGTCTTGATTCTGTAAATTATGATTCAGTTACAAAAAAGATGAAGTCAGCTATGGCAACCGGTCCGCTCCTTATTCTGGACGACAAGATTGTTGTGCCGGAACTGATGGGTGATAGGGCTGATGGAGAAAATGTCGCTGCGATGAATGCAGAGCAGGCAGCAGGTGTCAAGATCAGGACTCATTACACTTCAGCACAGTTTTACGACAGACGTCATCCTCGTACTGCCATCGGAAAGGATGATTCTGGAAATATCTATCTTGTGGTTATAGACGGTCGTTTCAAAGGCAACGCTGATGGAGCCAGCATTTTTGAGACTGCTTATATATGCAACCTTTTGGGAATGACAGATGCAATTAATCTTGATGGCGGCGGTTCATCTGCATTGTGGTCAAAGGAGACAGGAGTCATCAGTCATCCGCGTGACAACAGAAAGTTTGACCATGAGGGTGAGCGTTCGGTTCCCAACCTTATAGCAGTTTATTGATGTGATTGTTCTAGTGACTATGAAAAAAACAACAATACTTCTTTTGGCATTATTTCTGGCATGTGTGCTCACGGATGCCAGAAATGTGAATGGCCGTGTCACCTCTGGCGGAAAGAGGCTCTCATCTGTTGTTGTGACGGACGGACGTAATTTTACTCAGACAGGCAGAAGGGGAACGTTCACTCTTGATATCTGTGACAGTGCAGAGTTTGTCTATATAGTCACGCCATCGGGCTATACCGCAGATTGGTCGGAAGGCTCTCCTGCTTTCTATAGGAAGGCGACAGGACAGTCATATTTTGAATTTGACCTGAAAGAGACTCCTGTTCCATCATCTGAGTATAATATCATTGCTGTTGGAGATCCTCAGCCTCGCAGTGAGGACCATTTTAATGAATTTGCCGGAGTCCCTCTTGATGACATCCGGCAATGTGCAGCCAGCATGACGACCCCGACTGTCGCTATTGTGCTTGGTGACATTACACACGATAAATATCATCTGATGGGCAACTGGAAAGAGACCATGAGGTCAGAATCCATACCGTTCTATCCTGTCATCGGAAATCATGACCATAACAGGAAGTTCAACGATGATGGCCTTGCATCCGGCATCTACAATGAGGCTTTCGGCCCGGCGGACTATGCTTTCTTTATAGGTGATGACGTGGTCATTGTTCTGGACAATATAATATATCACTCACGCAGCGGTTATGAACTTGGCTATATCGACCGTCAGGTCGAGTGGGTCAGGAGATTGATGAAATATGTGCCTGGACATGCTGACATTTATGTTGCTCAACATTCTCCATTGAACGGAAGACACTATGCCGGAATGATAACCAATCATGATGATCTTCTTGATGTCCTCAAGGGACATAAGGTAACATTCATCTCCGGACACAACCATACAAACGCGGTTTTTGAATATGCCCCGGGAGTGATGGAGCATAATGTGGCATCCATCTGCGGAACATGGTGGGATGTGTATTACTGTACGGATGGTACTCCGCGAGGCTATAAGGTATTCACCAAGAAAGACGGGAATCTGTCGTGGTACTATAAGTCCATAGGACGTGGCCGTGATTTTCAGTATGAGGTCTATCGTCCGGGCCAGACTACTCTCAATCCGGAATCTGTGGTGGTGAATGTCTGGGATTATGATCCGCATTGGAGCATAGAGTGGCTTGAGGACGGGAAGCCTATGGGTAAGATGACTCAGGTGGAGGAATACTCGCCGTTTCACGCCGAGTCTATCAGAGTCAAATATGAGAAACTGGGGAAGGAACCATCAGACTATAGGCTCACACGTAAGGCAAACCATTATTTTGCGGCGAAGCCTTCTCCTGATGCCAATGTGGTGACAATTGTCATCAGGAACAGATTCTTGAATGAATGGAGAGAAGATATCGTAATTAAATGTAGAAACCTAAATAATTAGGATTAATTACTTTTTAACAATGTTTTTAATAACAACTAACATTTAACCTTTAAATTATGTCAAAATCTAATTTTCTGAAATCGATCTTGACAGTCTGTATCTTTGTGTCCGTTGCGGCATCCGCTTTGGCTCAGAATGCGACTTCACCGATTTCTACTGGAGCCTCGAGAGAGGTGAAAGGAACGGTCTTTGACGGACAGGAACAACCTCTGATGGGTGTTGCAGTACTTCTTGCAGGCACCACAAAAGGAGGGGTGACTGACTTAGAAGGCAACTATTCGATTGAGGTGCCCGTAGGGGATGTGACCCTTGAATTCGTTTCATTGGGTTACTCTACCAAGAGGGTTAATCTTCCTGCATCGCAGAGCTTGCTCAATGTTTATCTTGCAGAGGATGCAACAGAACTGGACGCTACGGTAGTTGTCGGTTATGGTACGACCAAGAAGGTCAACCTCACCGGTGCTGTTTCAGTAGTAGAGTCTGACGCTATTGCAAACCGTTCCTCAGCGAATCTCGGTAGTATTCTTCAAGGTACAGTTCCGGGATTGACAGTGACAGCTGCAACCGGTCGTCCCGGACAGACTTCAACATTCAACATCAGAGGTCTTACCTCAATCAATGGTGGTTCTCCACTCGTTCTTGTTGACGGTGTTGAAGGAGACCTTTCAAGAGTAAATCCAAACGACGTTGAGAGTGTATCAGTTGTAAAGGATGCGTCTTCCGCAGCTGTTTACGGTGCGAGAGCCTCTTTCGGTGTTATTCTCGTTACCACAAAACAGGGTGCTGAGGATGATGGTTTTGCAACAGTACGTTACAGCGGTAAGTTCGGTTTTACTACTCCTACAGCAGAGACTGATTGGGAAACAAGGGGTTACTACTCTGTTTACATCAATAATCTCTTCCACCAGAACTATAATGGAAAGCAGGCTGTAACCTACACGCAGGAGGATATGGATCAGCTTTGGGCTCGTCGTAACGATGTGACTGAGAATCCTGAGCGTCCGTGGGTGGTAATCGACCAGAGAATGGGTCGTGATACTTATGTTTACTACGGTAACACAGACTGGTGGCACTATTGGTTCAATGACATCAAGCCAACGCAGAATCACAACGTTTCATTCAGCGGTGGTACAAAGAGAATGAATTATTTCTTCTCCGGTAACTACAATAAGGAACAGGGTATGTTCCGTCAGAATCCGGACATCTATAAGAAATATAACCTTCGTTCGAGACTCTCATTCGATGTCAATAAGTGGTTGAACGTAAGCAATAATACTACTTATTTCAAGTCATCTTATACTTATCCGGGTCTTTCGGATTTCAACTCTACATTCTACCATACTACTGCATCGGCATTTGCATGCTACGTTCCAATCAATCCGGATGGTACAGTTGTCGGCAAGAATGATTATACATCTAATGCAATCGGTGCAGGTATCAACACAATTCTCCACAACAAGAATTGGAAGAACTCTGAGAGCCAGAATCAGATCCAGACAACTACCGAGATAACTATCAAGCCTATCAAGGAGTTGGAGATCAAGGCGAACTATACCTATTACTATGCTTCATCTTCGACAATGAATCGTCAGGTGAACAATGATTTCTCACATATTCCAGGTGTAGTTGAGTCTGTCACATCAGGTGATTACGGTGAAGATAAACTCTATGAGAGAATCAACTCACATACATTCAGCTCAGCTAACGTCTTCGGTACTTATGCTGATACATTCAACGAGAGTCACAACCTCAAGGTTATGCTCGGATTTAACTATGAGAACAAACATCTCAAGGATGTGAAACTTACCGGTTATAATCTTCTTTCTCAATCACTCAATGACCAGAATCTGGTTGGCGCAGTTGAGATGCCGGATGGTACTATGGAGAAGAGAATGGAGACAGGTGGTGGACAGAATGAGTATGCTACAGCAGGTTTCTTCGGCCGAATCAACTATGATTACAAAGGTAAGTATCTCGTTGAGATCAGTGGAAGATATGACGGTACTTCCCGTTTCAAGAGAGGACAGCGTTGGGGATTCTTCCCTTCTGCATCTGCCGGTTGGAGAATTTCAGAAGAGGATTTCTTCGCACCTGTAAAGGGATGGTGGGATAACCTCAAGGTTCGTTATTCATTCGGTAGCCTCGGTAACCAGCAGGTTGGATACTATGACTACATCCGTGAGCTCTCGTTGGGTAACTCCGGCTACCTTTTCGGCGGTTCCAAGCCACTTTACGCATCACTTGGAGCTCCTGTGGCCTCAACTCTTACCTGGGAAACAGTTCAGCAGCATAATGTCGGTATCGACTTGGGATTCTTCGGCAACAGACTCTCTTTCACCGGTGAGGCTTATATCCGTGATACCAAGAATATGCTTACCGATGGACAGGCTCTTCCTGGTCTCTACGGAGCGAGCGCACCTAAGACAAACAATGCCGACCTTCGTACAAAAGGTTATGAGCTTACTCTTTCCTGGAGAGACTCTTTCACTCTTGCAGGCAAGCCTTTCGAGTATGATGTTACTGCTACATTCAATGACTATATAAGCCACATTACCAAGTTCGATAACCCGACCAAGACATTCGCCAAGAAATATTATGAAGGTATGACTTATGGTGAGATCTGGGGTTATCTGACAGACGGTTTCTTCGCTACAGATGATGAGGCTACAAATTATCCTGTAGATCAGACAATTGTCAACAATATCATTAATGGCGCGGGTGGTCTTAAAGCCGGTGACTTGAAGTACCGTGATCTCGGTGGTACCAAAGATAAGATTGATAGAGGTGAGAACACTGTCGATAATCCAGGTGACCGTCGTGTAATCGGTAACAGTCAGCCACGTTTCCACTATGGTCTCACTATGGGATTCAAATGGATGGGCTTCGACTTCTCGATTTTCTTCCAAGGTATAGGACGTCAGCATTGGTATCCGACAGGTGACGCACGTTTCTTCTGGGGCCCTTATTCAAGACCTTGGACTTCATATGTTCCAAAGGATTTCCTGGATGATGTGTGGTCAGAGGATAATCCGAATGCTTACTTCCCAAGGCCTGTAGGTTACATCGCACATTCAAGTGATGACTCTAAGGGTACCGGACGTGCACTCAGTACTCCAAATGACAGATATCTTCAGAATCTTGCATATTGCCGTCTGAAGAACCTTACATTCGGTTACACTCTTCCATCCAAGTGGATGCAGAAAATAAATATGGATGCCGTACGAGTTTACTTCTCTGGTGAGAACCTCGGCTATATCGCTCCTGGATTCCACACCAAGTATATGGACCCTGAGCAGGCTAAAGAAGGTAATAAATCGCATATCTATCCTTGGCAGAAGACATTTATGTTCGGAATCGATATAACATTCTAAAACATTGACATCATGAGACTTAAAATTAAAAATATATTTGCGGTTCTCTTTGTTGTGTCTGCATTGTCTTCTTGCGATGATGCTCTCGACAAATTTCCGTTGGATTCGCTTTCTCCTGAGACGTTCTTCACAAACGAGACAGAACTTCAGGCATATTCTAATGCATTCTATAATTGCTTTCCAGGAAGTTCATTATATAACTCTACTGATGACCTGATTGTAAACTATCAGCTTGATAATATCATGATGGGTACCAGAGGTCTGGATTCCGGCAGCTGGTCATGGACTTATCTTAGGAATTTCAATACCCTCATTGAGTACTCAAAGAACTGCAAGGATGAAGCTGTACGTGCAAAGTATGTAGCCCTCGCCCGTTTCTTCAGAGGTTATTTCTACTTTGAGAAGGTTAAACAGTTCGGTGATGTTCCTTGGGTAGAAAAGACTCTCGGATCAGGAGATCAGGAACTTTATAAGCCACGAGACAACAGAGAGTTTGTCATGACCAAGATTATTGAAGATCTCGATTATGCAATAGATAATCTTCCTGCAACAAGGGAGAGTTATCGAGTGACAAAATGGACAGCCCTGGCGATCAAGTCACGAGTTTGTCTCTTTGAGGGAACCTTCAGAAAGTATCATGCAGGTGCTGAGATGCTCGAGTCTCTTCCTGAGGATGCAAATGGTTATGATTATTATCTCACTCTTGCAGCTCAGGCGGCAGAAGAATTCATTACATCAAGCGGTTATAGAATTTATAATGATGAGGGAACTAAGCAGAGCTATCGCGGTCTGTTCGCTCATAACAATGTAACCGATGGTACTAATTCTGAGATTATTCTTGCACGTAACTATAGTTTGGCATATAGTACCACTCATAGTGCCGGAAACTATATTACATCATCAACTATGGGTATGCCGGGTATGACCAAGAAGTTCGTCAACAGCTACCTCATGAAGGATGGATCACGTTTTACAGACGAAACGGTGAGGCCAAATTGGAAAACCATGACTTTACTCGATGAGGTAAAGAATCGTGACCCTCGTTTTTCTCAGTCAATACGTACTCCCGGATTCAAGAGATACGGTACTGATGAAGTCATGCCGGTTGACCTTCAGATTACCACAACTGGTTACTCTCCAGTCAAGTATTGGACTGATGCTCAGAGCGAGAAGTATAATGAGGGAGATATTGACCTCGTTATTATCCGTGCAGGTGAGGTTTATCTCAATTACGCAGAGGCTAAGGCCGAGCTTGGTGTGACAGGTTCTGAACTTCAGGCGGCTCTCGACATGTCGATAAAGCCACTTCGTGACAGAGTAGGAATGCCTAATATTGATGTTGCAGCAGCTAATGCTGATCCTGACCCATATCTTCTTGATAAGCATACAGGTTATCCAAAGGTTGCAAAAGTTAATCAGACAAATGTGGGTGTCATTCTTGAGATTCGTCGTGAGAGAACCATCGAGCTTATTCAGGAAGGTCATCGTTTCTATGATATAATCCGTTGGGCGGAAGGTACAACTTTGGAAACTCCTTTGCAGGGACTCTATTTCGAAGGTCCTGGTAATTATGACCTTGATGGTGACGGAAAGAATGACATTACACTCTATGTGGGTGATGAGGCACCTACCGGTGAAGGTGTGGCTCTTATCGTGAAGAAGATCGGTAATGTCGTTGATGGAGGAACCGTTATTCTCTCAGATGGTAATAGCGGATACTTGGAGCATCACAAGTCTTCACGTATTGATTTCAAATGGAATGAGGGTAGAGACTATCTGTACGCTATTCCGCTTGATGAGATTTCTTTGACTAACGGAGCTCTCGTCCAGAATCCTGGTTGGGACAGTGGACTTTCTGAGTAACAGATATGAAGAATAGAGGTCTTAGAACTCTTGAACTGACAATGATGTGTGCGATGGCTGTTGCCATCGCCGCATCATGCAATACGGCCGCGTCAGATAATTCAGATGTTGCACCTCCGCACTCTAAACCGGAGCCGGAGGTAAGTGTGGGAACAACATTTGACAAGCCGGAAGGCGTAATCAGACTGGTTTCTTATAATGTAGGAGCTTTCAATAAATCTGCAGAAAGCAGTATTCAGACTATTGCCAAACTGATGCTTGAACTTAATTCGGATGCGATATGCATGAACGAAGTGGATTCATGCACCACTCGTACATCTAATGTTTATCAGGCAAAGAAATTTGCCGAGGCATTAGGAAAATGGAATTATCATTTCTGCAGTTCGATGCCATATAGAGGTGGTGGCTATGGAAACGGTATTGTTGTGTCTCCTGATTACAACAATAAATATACGACCCATCTCATCATTCCCAAGGGTGCAGGCTCTGAACAGAGATCGTGCGCTATCATGGAGACTGATAAGTTTGTCTTTATGGCGACTCATCTTGACCATAAGGATGCGCAGGCACGTATCAACGGTGTAAAGATTATTACAGATTGGGCTAAGGATAGGTATGGTGATTCCGATATCCCCGTATTTGTCTGCGGTGATATGAACTGTGAACCGGGTGATGCCCCTATCCTCAAGTTAAAGGAAGATTGGGAATTGCTCTCCACTACGAAGAATACTTTCAATGTGACTAATCCGGTCAAGTGCATTGACTTTATCTTCGCTTTGAAGAACAAGGCACAGTACGAAGTGGTCGGGACTGATGTTCCGAAAGAATTCAAATCGGGAAATGTAACTCAGGCATCTGACCATTTTCCTATATATGTTGACATTAAATTGAAATAACAATAAAGAAAAATATGAAAAGAATATTTGCAAAACTGCTTTTATTGCTGATGGTTTTCTCAGCAGTCTCATGTGAGAACGTCCCTGACTACTCGGATATGAAGGGGGAGCTTGGACTTAAGTCTGATAGCACTCCGGAATCTGGAGTTTATGAGATTACCAAGGGACAGCAGAAGACTGTCAATATCAAGGTCGTTGCGGAAAGCACATGTGGCTCGACTCTCAATATTGTCGTAGGTGTCGATGCACAACTCGTTGACGCATACAATGAAGAAAACGGAACAGAGTATGAGTTGCTTCCTGCTGATGCTTATTCATTTGCTGACGCAGATGTAATGTTGCCTAAATTCAATGCGGAGTCGTCACTCTGCCAGCTTAATCTCATCGCCAGAGGCTGCGTGGAGAATCAGACTTATATTCTTCCTGTAGTCATTTCCGATGTAACAGGTTCAGATAACTATGAGATTCTGGCAGATAAGAATGTTATTTACATCCTCTTCAAGATGCTTCCACCGCTTAAGGGTATAGGTACACAGGATGATCCATACCTGATTATGGAGGTAGATGATCTTCTTGAGATTAATGATAAACTTGTTTCTGGTGAGGTCAAGTACTTCAAGATGGTTGAAGATATTGATATGTCTGAGGATAGCGATTACTTCATTCCGGTCAACAGTACAAAACCTTATGACAAGATTGTACATTTTGACGGTCAGGGACATAAGATCAGTAATCTAAATACAGCGGGTGGATTTTTCCGTGTATTCTTCGGTACTATTGAAAATGTTGTCTTTGAAGACTGCAATGTGAATACTACTGCATCTGACCGTGCTGTTGTTGCGGACTTCTTCGGATATCAGGATGGTGATACTTATTCGGCAGATAAGTTCAAGGCGAACAAGGCAAGCAATGTAATCGTAAGGAATTCATCAAATACTTCAACCGGACAGAGAGCAAGTATCTTTGCAGGTCAGGCTTTCCATGCAGATATCAGTAACGTGCTTATCGAGAACTGTGATGTTGTGGGTGCACGTCGTTCAGGAATCCTTGTAGCTAAGGATATAGCTCCTATAACAATCAGCAACTGCTATGTGAAAGGCGGTACTCTTGAGGGACCTCAGCAGATGGGTGCTATTATCGGTGAGATGGCGAGCGCTTCAACTGTCAGGAATTGTGGTGTTTCTACTGTGTTTAACTGCCAGTTCGGTACCGGTGGTATAGTAGGTCAGTGTACGACAGCTGCGACAACATTTACAATTGAGAATTGCTTTGTCTATGGATCGCAGATATCTTCATTTGCTGGGGCTTCAGACGGAGCTGAACATTACTCAAGCGGAGCGATTGTAGGTTGTATGGCAGCTAAAGACGGTGTTTACAAGTTCAAGAATTGCTTCTATAAGTCAGGCTATCAGTTCAGCGACTACTTTGAGATGGCAACCGTCAATGTCCTTACTGATATGGCTGATCTTGACGGAGCTCGCGTAGGTACTCCAAATTATAACTATCCATATCATGGAAAGGCTGCAGCCGCAGGCAAGAGCGCATCTGAACTCGCCAAAGATCTTGGCTGGGACGAGACTGCTTGGGACCTTTCGGGTGATGAACCTGTCTTGAAGACAATCAAATAATCTGAAAATAGATGAAATTTCGATTATTTCTATCTCTATTGGTATCCTTCTGCCTGCTTTCCTGCGGGCAGGAGGATCCTTATGTTGAGGAACGTCCGCCTCATCAGGGTGAAGAAGAGGTCGTGACTCCTCCGGAATCGGAAGATCCGGAAAAACCTGAGGAAAACCCCGCTGACAGGATTCCTGAAGGAGGTCCTTCGACTACGGGCTGGACTACTGAGACTGTTTCAGAGGGCTTGAATCTCTATAAGTTTCTCGGAACAGAGCCTGCAACAAAGACAAAGCAGAGGATCTTTGTTCTCGATGTCGATATGAATAACTCACGATACAGATTCGCTTTCAGATGTCAACCCGATCAGCAGAAGATCATCACATCTGAAGCGCAGATATCAAGCGGGGCAGTTGCTGCACTCAATGCAACTTATGAACGAGGCTCCGTATTCATCAAGGTGGATGGAGTGACGATCAACAACATCGCCAATAATCTCATTTCCGATGCAGTGGATAACTGGAAGAGTGAGGCTGGGGCCTTCATGACATCTGACGGTAAAATTTATCTTGAGCATTCTGGAAAAGGCTTGGATCTTACAGAGCAGAGAAGATACTATAGAAAACATGCCTGTGCCAATATTTTCACCAGCGCTCCTATGCTGATAGATAATTATGATCCTGTAGGCGAATCATTCGTTCCTGCAAATCTTACATCAAGTGATTTGTCGAAACTCCATTCGGAACATCCGCACAGACATCAAGGGGTGGCTCATCCGCGCAGTGTCATTGCTCTGACAAAGGACAATCATATCCTTCTGATAGCAATTGACGGTCGTGACGGTGACTATAAGGGAATGAGTGCAAAGCAGGTCACACAGTTCCTTGTATATCATTTCAATCCTCCGTATGCGCTTAATATGGACGGAGGTGGCTCTACAGCATTGAGTATAAATGGAAAAGTCGTCAATAAACCTTCTGGAGGAGAAGAAAGACCGGTTCCGACACATTTTGTCATATTTGACAATCAGAAAACTGAATAGCCATGCGCAATTTGCTGAATATATTTTCGATCTTTCTCGCTTTTAGTGTTTGTGTTTCCTGCGGAGAGAAGGTCTCTACCGATGAAGACCCACTCTCTCCACAGGAGAAACCCACTGAGAAACCTTCCGAGAAGCCGTCAGAACCTTCACTCAATATCCTGTTCATCGGCAACAGTTTTACAATGGATGCCGTCACCCATCTGCCCGGTATGCTGGATGCTGCCGGAATCAAAGGTGTTCATATGATACATATGTATTACGGAGGGCGTCTTGTCCAGCAATATAACAGCGGATGGAAAACCTCGTCTGATTATCAGGCCTATGAGTGTGAGCCGGGAAAGAAAACATGGGCAGTTACCACAGGCAAGACTCTTGAACAGGTCGCAAGCAGCCGGAAATGGGATATCGTGACCATTCAGGAGCATACGGGAAGCAAGTTCGCATGGACTTGGGATGCAACTGAGAGGGCGCATTTCAAGCAACTTGTAAAGAAAATCAAGGATACCCAGACAAAATCACCTAAGATCTACTACATCCTTTCTCAGGCTTATCAGGACAATGCACAGATCGGATCAGGTTCGACATCATCAATTACATGGACAGATCATAAGGGAATGTGGGATGTGATTTCTGCATTCGGACAGAAGGTGATGGCGGATGTTGAATTTGACGGGATCATTTCAACAGGTGCCATGCTGGAGAATTTGAGGACTACGAGTCTCAATAATGATTTGGGACTGACAAGAGATGGCTATCATATGGATAACGGAATTGCCCGATATGGGGCTTCATGTGTCGTGTTTGAAACATTGATTTCTCCTGTTTATGACATCCATCTTGACGATAATTCATTTCGTTTCAATGAATCCGGACCGGGGACTACTCCAGTTACGGATGAAAATGCTTCAATTGCTCTCGAAGCAGCTGTTAATGCTATTGAGAGCCCCTATACCATAACGGATATGTCTTCCAGATAACCCGGAATAATACTATCAGACTATGAAATCAATACTTAAGATATTTTCAATATTCATTGCGTCGGCTCTGACTTTATCTTGTGCCGAGAAAGCTGAATCATCAGATATAGCTCCCGGACAAGGAAAACCGGATACAGAAAAGCCGGAGACTCCGGAAACTCCTGATGCCCCTTCAACACCGTCCGTTCCTATTCAGGTGAAGGTAGTATCCTTCAATGTCAGGTATCCTGCTGACAGTGATACGGGCGAGCAGGCCTGGGATTACAGATTTCCGGGAGTGTGTGCCATGATCGAGGAAGTGAAACCTGACTTGATCGGCACTCAGGAGTGTTATCCTTCCCAAAGAGAAGAAATTCTGGCCAGATTCCCGAAATATAAGGCATATGGAGTAAGGCGTTCTGATGGTGTAGATGCCATAGGTAAGAGCGAAACCACCTCTATCATCTATAATGCAGAGAGATTTGAGGTAGTTGACAAGGGTACATTCTGGCTTTCACAGACACCGGATGCCCCATCTGCCGGTTGGGATGCCACAATTAAACGAACAACTACATGGATACTCTTCAAAGATAAGGAGACAGGGAAACGATTCTATCACTACAATACCCACTTGGATCATGCGGGAGTCACTGCTCAATTGGAGGGCGCCAAACTCATTAGAACCAAGATGACAGCTCAGAATGCTGAGAAATTGCCTGTTCTCCTTTCCGGCGACATGAATGTGTCTCAGGGGTCTCAAGCGTGTAAGAACTTTGAAATGAACAGCGTCAGAGCAGACGCTCCCAAAACTGACAAATATCCGACTTGTCATGGATACGGTTCCAAGACTCAGCAGATCGACCATATTTTCTATGAGAACTGTACTGCAGTAGAGTTCAAGACGCTTCGAGGCCCGTGGGCAGGATTGACTTATATTTCGGATCATCATCCTGTGATGGCTGTTGTCAAGATGAAATGATACCAACAAAAATGATAACACTATGAGAAAATTGATTTTAACCATGGCAATAGCCTGTGCTGCTCTTGTGAGCAGTTCAGGAGTGAATTATCCGGACATCAAGTATGGACCGTGGATCCAGAATCTGACTGAGACTGGTTTTACTGTGATGTGGAAGTCGTCCCAGAAGAACTTTGCCTTTGTGGAGGTCGCACCGGATGATGGTACTCCGTTTGAAATATCCACACGCAAAAGATTTTACAATGTTCTTGATGGAAGACGTCTTGCAGGTACATTTCACTCCATCACTGTGACCGGACTTGAGCCTGGCACTGCATATCGCTATAAGATATATGCAAAGGTTGTTGAGAACGATGACAGTGCTTATGGTACTGACTACGGTCCTGAACGCAAGGTTTCTGCAAAGCAGGAGGCTGTCATCAGAACTCTTGACCGCAATGCGGAAAAGTGCAGTTTCTTCATGATGAGCGATATTCACGGAAAAGATGAGAAGTACAAAGCACTTGTCACGGGAGTCGATAAGTCAAAGTTTGACTTCCTTCTGATGAACGGTGACATGATCTCATATATAAATGATGCCGACACCATGCTTCGTCATGTCTTCCATGTTGTTCCTGAACTGACTTCTGCCATACCTACCATATACACACGTGGCAATCATGAGACACGTGGCCGTGACGCACATTATTTTGCACAGTTCTGCCCTACACCTTCAGGCAGACCTTACTTCATGTTCCGTCAGGGACCCGTTGCATTTCTGATTCTAGACGGAGGTGAGGATAAACCTGATTCGGCACCAGAATATTCTGGAACTGTGGAATTCGATGTGTTCCGTCAGGCAGAACTTGAGTGGCTTAAGGAGGTGATAAAGGATTCTCTTTTTGTCGATGCTCCAATCAAGGTGGCCGTGATGCATATTCCTGCTCTTCTTTTCCCTGACAGTTGGTATGCACAGGTATGGCTTAACAAGAATTTCGTTCCTGTTCTCAATGATGCAGGAGTCGATGTGATGCTCAGTGGCCATCATCATCAACATCTGAATGTAAAGGCCGGAGATTGTGGCAACGAATTCCCGATAATCGCAAATGATGATACAGATCGTCTTGAATTTGAGGCAGATGATAAAGGTTGGCATATCAGGACATTTGATATGGACGGCAAACTGACTCACTCATATGATGTCCTAAAATAGTTAACAATCATGAGACTAATCACAGCAATCAAATCATTCTACCGTATCTCCAAACCCTCTAAAGTGATGGTGGAAGAAGCACTGCAGGAAAGAAAATTCCGTATATTCGGTTTACAGTCTTTTCTTGCGGGAACTATAGGTTACAGTCTTTATTATGTATGCCGTACAAGCCTTAATGTGGTCAAGAAGCCGATTATTGACAGCGGAATGATCGATGCAAGTCAACTCGGACTCATAGGCTCTGTACTTTTGTTCGCTTATGCCATTGGTAAGTTCGTGAACGGTTTCCTTGCAGACCACTGCAACATCAAGCGTTTCATGGCTACAGGACTTCTTGTGTCAGCTGTGGCAAACTTTATCCTCGGTATTCTTGGCTTTATGAGCGATTCGCTTCCTACTGCGTTGATTTTTATGTTGTTCGCTATCATGTGGGGTATCAACGGCTGGTCGCAGTCTATGGGTTCGCCACCTGCCATCATCGCTCTGTCGAGATGGCTTCCACTCAGCAAACGAGGTACATTCTACGGCTTCTTCAGCCTTAGTCACAATCTTGGAGAATGGCTTTCATTCCTCTTTGTAGGAATTCTCGTATCTGTCGCAGGATGGCAGTGGGGCTTCATCGGATCTTCTCTTGCAGGAGTCATCGGCGTGATTGTCATTATATTCTTTCTTCATGACAATCCTCAGAGCAAGGGGCTTCCAAGAGTTGAGGATATGTACGGAGAGGTAAAGGAGGAGAAGAAACAGGAGTCAACTGGTGATTTGCAGAGGATGGTGCTTAAGACCCCTGCAGTATGGATTCTTGCGGCTGCAAGTGCATTCATGTATGTTGCCCGCTATGCAATCAACGGCTGGGGTGTGCTTTTCCTGCAGGAAGAGAAAGGATTTTCCCTTACGCAGGCCACTACTATAATTTCAATCAATGCACTTCTCGGTATTCTCGGTACTGTACTTTCAGGATGGGTGTCAGACAAGTTGTTCAAGTCTGACCGATATCTGCCGGCTTTGATATTCGGTATCATGAACGCCCTTTCGCTCGTTCTTTTCCTGATAGGAGGTGATTCGTTGGTTATCAATATTATAGCAATGGTATTCTTCGGTATTTCCATTGGAGTGCTAATCTGCTTCCTCGGAGGTCTTATGGCTGTCGATATTGTTCCTCGCAAGGCTACAGGTGCTGCTCTTGGAGTTGTAGGTATGGCAAGTTATGTCGCTGCAGGTATCCAGGATGTTGCAAGCGGATGGCTCATCGATACCAACAAGACAATGGTGGAGGTCATGGACCAGGCGACCGGACAATTCACTCAGGTGACTCAGTATGACTTTACTCCTGTCGCAATCTTCTGGATTGTCGCTTCAGTCATATCCTTCATTCTGCCTATATTCAACTGGAAATATAGAAAATGATCCATTATAGCCCGATTATGCAGAAGATATTCAATATTGTCATTTTGTGCGTTTTGACCGCAAGCTCGATGTTTGCACAAGACCGGAAATGGTATGATCCTGAGGATGCTGGTTATCCCGTTGTTCATGGGCAGGCATTTCAGGGCGAGCATAGAGAGGGGTTCTATGACAGGCTACCTGACAGGGTCAAGGATGGTCTGTCTCATGCAGTATGGAGGCTTAGCCGACAGACAGCAGGTGAGAGTATCTGTTTCACCACAGACTCAAAGGATATTACAGTAAGGTATAAGGTAAGGCTCAGGACCGCCATGCCGCACATGCCGGCAACAGGCGTTTCAGGTGTGGATCTTTATACCAAGGACAAACATGGTAATGAGGTCTGGCTTGCACCGAAGTATTCTTTCAAGGATACCGTGACTTTTTCCTATTCTGATATCGAGCCTGTGAATATGCGTGGGAACACTCGCAGATATACTCTGTTTCTGCCGCTATACAATGAGGTGGAGTGGTTGGAAATCGGTGTGGGGGAAGATGACAAGTTCTGTTTTGAACGTCCTTCAGCCCTCAAGCCGGTGGTTACCTATGGTACGTCCATCTGTCAGGGAGCATGTGCTTCCCGTCCGGCAATGTCATGGACAAATATTCTTCAGCGGAGATTGGACCGTCCTTTTGTCAATCTTGGATTTTCCGGAAGTGCTTATTTCGAGTCTTCCATAATGGATGTCCTGTCAGAAGTGGATGCTGCAGTATATGTCATAGATGGAATGCCTAATGCATATGCAATCCCGGCACCAGCTCTTCGCGATACTGTCGTAAAGGCGGTGCGTAGGTTGAGGTCTGCAAGACCTGATGCACCAGTCGTCCTGACAGATCACTGCGGCTATCCTCATGGCTCTGTCTATAAGTATTACAGAGATGCTCAGGAACATGCCTTGAAGTCATTAGAAGAAGCATATCAGCAGTTGATTGCTGAGGGAGTGACGGGACTGTACCGTCTGAGACATGAGGATATAGGTATGATCGGAGAAATGACAGTGGAGGCAATCCATATGTCTGATTATGGCATGACGACATATGCTGATGCATATGAGCCGTTGTTGAGGGATATTCTATGTGAGCCCTCTGGCGATGTTTCCACCACCATGCCTGTCACTCAGCAGAGAGACAGTTACAACTGGCTAGATAGACATGATGAAATATTGTCCAAGGGCAACGGCAAGCATTTCAGGAGGATTGTGATCGGAGATTCGATCATGCACTTCTGGGGTGGCTCTGATGTGGCTCCAGCTCAGCATGGTACAGACTCGTGGGCGGAACTCGGAGGAGAATCCCTCAATCTGGGCTGCGGTTATGACAGGACTGAGAATGTCCTGTGGCGTATTTATCACGGAGAACTAGACAATCTGACAGCAGACAAGGTCTTCATAAAGATCGGAACAAACAACATTTCATGGGGAGATCCGGATGAGGACATTGTTGCCGGAATAAAGGCTGTCATCAATGCCGTGAGGACTCGTCTTCCTCAATCGGAGATCACAGTCATGGGTATCCTTCCGAGAAGGAACAGGGAGGCTCGGGTCAAGACTCTGAACAAGGCGGTCAAGGCTATGGCCAGAGAGCAGAATGTTAATTTTGCCGATCCGGGAAAGACTCTTCTCGGCAAGGGTGGCAAGATAGATGAGTCGATGTTTACAGACGGTCTTCATCCCGATGCGGATGGATATCGCAGAATTGCAGACTACTTCAGGTAGTAGGATATTAAATTTATTGAGGTATAATTTCTTTATTTTATAAATAGTATGACACTGATAAAATCAATTTCAGGAATTCGTGGAACAATCGGCGGAGCTCCGGGAGAGGGGCTGTCTCCGCTCGATGTCGTTAAGTTTACATACGCTTATTGCGAGAAGATGCGTGAACGTCTCCCAAAGGAGGACGGGGCGAGATACAAGGTTGTTGTCGGTAAGGATGCCCGTCTTTCAGGTGACATGGTGGAGCAACTTGTCTGCGGTACTCTCATCGCATGCGGTGTGGATGTGGTAAAGGCAGGCCTGGCTTCGACTCCTACAACGGAAATGGCAGTGGTTTTTGAGAAGGCTGACGGTGGTATCATTCTTACGGCTTCTCATAATCCGAAACAATGGAACGCACTTAAACTTCTGAACGAGAAGGGTGAGTTCCTGAATGCTGATGAAGGGGCGGCGATTCTTGAATGTGCAGAAGCGGAGAACTTCAACTTCGCAGATGTGGATTCTCTTGGAACAGTGGAGGAAAAGGATTTTACTGATGCACATATCGATGCTGTTCTTGCTCTTCCTGAAGTGGATGTAGAGGCAGTACGTGCAGCCGGTTTCAAGGTGACACTTGATGCCGTAAATTCTGTCGGCGGTATCATCATGCCACGTCTGCTTGAACGTATGGGTGTTGAATGTGTATGCTTGAACTGCGATCCTACAGGACAGTTTGCACACAATCCAGAACCACTCCCTTCAAATCTTGTAGAACTTTGCGAGGCAGTTGTTGCTACCAGGTCAGATTTCGGTGTCTCTGTCGATCCTGATGTCGATCGTCTTGCACTTATTTGCGAGGACGGAAAACCATTTGGCGAGGAATATACTCTCGTGAGTGTCGCTGATTATCTTCTTTCACGTGCAGCACAGGCAGGCGGTGATGTGAAACTTGCCACTTCATCGAATCTTTCGTCTTCAAGGGCACTTCGTGATGTTACCGAGCAGTATGGCGGAGAGTATTTTGCTGCTGCTGTAGGTGAGGTAAATGTCACTACAAAGATGAAAGAATGCGGTGCCCTCATCGGCGGTGAAGGAAACGGTGGTGTCATATTCCCTGCTCTTCACTACGGACGTGATGCCATGGTTGGAGTGGCACTTTTCCTAACAAACCTTGCTGACAAGAAGATGAAGGTTTCAGAACTTCGAGCAACATATCCGGAATATGTTATCGCAAAGAACAAGATCGAACTCTCAGATTCGGCCCTTATCGACCAGATCCTTAATGAGATAAAGGAAGTCTATGCTTCTGAAAACATCAATACAATAGACGGTGTGAAGATTTCCTTTGAGGAACGTAAGGAGTGGGTACATCTGCGCCGTTCAAATACTGAACCTATTATCCGAATTTATGCGGAGGCTGCTGATCAAGATGCTGCAGATGCCCTTGCAGAGCAAATCATAAGCATTGCAAACAGGATGATCAAATAAATATACGATAAGATGAAACCGACATTATTAGTTCTTGCTGCCGGCATGGGCAGCCGTTACGGGGGACTTAAGCAGCTTGATACACTAGGTCCTTCAGGGGAGACCATCATTGACTATTCAATATATGATGCAGTTCAGGCTGGCTTCGGCAAAGTGGTATATATCGTCAGAGAGTACTTCAAGGACGATATGATCAAGGCGGTACATGAGAAATACGGTAATGTGAAGTGTTCTGACGGCACACCGCTTAAGCTGGATTTCGTTACTCAGGAACTTGATAAGATCCCTGCAGGCTTTAAGCTTAATCCGGAAAGGGAAAAGCCGTGGGGAACTGCACATGCCATACTTATGGCGAAGGATGTTATCAATGAACCTTTTGCGGTCATCAACGGTGATGACTATTATGGAAAGGACTCGTTCAGAATCCTTGCCGACTGGCTCAGAGAACATGAAGGTTCTCAGGGACATTATTCACTTGTCGGATTTGAACTGGAAAACACTTTGTCCGAGTCTGGTCAGGTGTCTCGTGGAGTCGGTTCTGCCGATGATTCGGGTTACCTTACCGATGTGGTTGAGCATCATAAGATTGCAAAGTCTGAAGATGATCTCATCTATGGTCAGAACAGTGTCACAGGCGAGACTGTGACACTTGCTCCTAAGGCTCTCTGCTCAATGAATATGTGGGGGTTCACTCCTGATTATTTCGAAAAGAGTGAGAAGATATTCAAGTCGTTCCTTGAGAAGAACATCGGAGAGCTTAAATCCGAGTTCTATATCCCGTTTGTCATCGACAGCATGATCAAGAGCGGAGAAGGAAGATGCGAACTGCTCAAGACGACCTCACGTTGGTTCGGCGTCACTTTTCAGGAGGACCGTCCTGGAGTCGTTGCCAAGTTCCAGGAGTTTGTTGACAATGGTGTCTATCCTACACCACTTTATTGATATTGGATGTTATGGCAAAGAAAGTATTGGTTTCCGGTGGAGCCGGATATATAGGCAGCCATGTGACTGTCGAACTCATAGAGGCCGGATATGAGGTGGTTGTGGCGGATAATCTGTCGAACTGCGATATGACCGGTCTTGAAGGCGTAAAGAAGATTACCGGAAGAGAGGACATCCCTTTCTATCAGATCGACTGTTGTGATTATACCTCGGTCGATATGCTTTTCACTGAACATAAGATTGACGCTGTCATCCATTTCGCTGCGTTCAAGGCTGTAGGGGAGTCAGTTGCAGAACCATTGATGTACTATCGTAATAATCTTGTGTCATTCCTCAACATACTCGAGGTCGCGAAGAACCACGGCGGCTGTAATGTGTTGTTCTCATCTTCAGCAACCGTATATGGAGAGGCGGAGGTACTTCCTGTGACAGAGCAGACACCTCGTCTTCCGTCGACTTCTCCATACGGAAACACCAAGCAGATGTGCGAGGATATTCTTCGTGATGTGGTTTTTGCCACATCTTCCACCGACAATGTCATAAATGGCATCGCCCTCCGATATTTCAATCCTATCGGAGCACATCCGTCTGCACTCATCGGTGAACTTCCGCGTGGAGTGCCTAACAATCTCGTTCCGTTCATCACTCAGACCGCTATCGGCAAGCGTGAGTGTCTGAGCATCTTTGGAAATGATTACCCGACCGAGGACGGAACATGTCTTCGAGACTATATTGATGTGGTGGATCTTGCGAAAGCTCATGTCGCTGCGGTGTCGAGAATGGTTGAAGGCAGGATGAAGAAAGGGTATGAAATCTTCAATGTCGGAACCGGACGTCCTGTTTCTGTTTATGAACTTGTTTCGGCATTTGAAAAGGTTAACGGCCTGAAACTGAATTATAAGTATGTTGACCGCAGACCTGGTGACGTGATGGCCATCTGGGCTGATACAAAACTTGCCAATGAAGAGCTTGGCTGGAAAGCGGAAAGATCAGTAGAGGAAACACTCGCATCCGCATGGGCATGGGAAAAGTACCTTGCTGGTTCAGAAAATAATTGATGTAAAATACATGTAATTGTTATGAAGAAGTTCACATTACCTAAGGATGGAGGTCTGATCGACAGCGGCCTGCCATATGGAATAAAACATGCCTTTGAGCGTATACCTGCTCATATTTTTGAGGATGAAGAGGCTGCATCTTCTCGTTTGGCTCATAGGATTGTCGAACAGATCAATTCGAAGAACGGAACATTCAGATTAGGCCTGACAACAGGTTCTTCTCCTGTTTCTCTTTATAGGGAACTGGTCAAGTGTCATAAGGCCGGTGAAGTGTCTTTCCGTGATGTGGAAATCTATAGCATCGATGAATACTATCCTGCACCTACTGACAGTCATGGACGAAATCGAAGGCTTTATGATGAGCTGGTTTCAAAAGTTGACATCAGACCGGAGAACGTACATGTTCCTAAGCTTACAGAAATTCATGATACGACTTATGTTACGGAATTCTGTGCAATGTATGATGAGAAAGCCAAGAATCTCGATCTTCTTGTTATGGGTGTAGGCGAAAAAGGCCAGATCGGATTCAATGAGGCTGGTGCTTCAGACAAGAGCAGAACAAGGACATTACTTCTTCCTTATGCTTCCAGAAAGAGACAGGCAAAGAATTTTGCCGGCAGTATATCTGATACCCCAGACAAAGCTATAGCAATGGGTATCTCGACAATGCTGAGTGCTAAGAAGATATATCTGATTGCATGGGGAGAGGACAAGGCGGCAGTCGTGAAGAAGGTGGTTGAGGAAGCCATTGATCCTTCATGTCCGGCTTCACTTCTTCAGAAGCATGAAAACATTTCTTTCTATGTAGAGGAAAATTCTGCAAGTCTTCTTACCAGGAATGTAGCCCCTTGGCTCGTAGGTCCATGTGAATGGACACCGAAATTCATCAGGAAAGCAGTAGTGTGGCTTTGTGAGCAGGTTCATAAGCCTATACTGAAGCTTACTCAAGGAGATTATCTTGCAAACGGTCTCGGTGAGCTTCTTGAGCAGAAAGGTCCATACGATCTGATCAATATCAATGTGTTCAATGATTTTCAGCACACCATTTCCGGCTGGCCGGGTGGAAAGCCGAATGCGGATGACAGTACCAGACCGGTTCCGTCGTATCCATTCCCTAAGAGAGTGGTGATATTCTCTCCACATCCGGACGATGACGTCATTTCAATGGGAGGAACCTTCATCCGTCTTGCCGAGCAGGGTCATGATGTGCATGTGGCATACGAGACTTCTGGAAACGTTGCTGTTCATGACGATGTTGTTCTCCAGCATATGGATACGGCACGTGAACTTGGTTTCGGTGACAGGTTTGATGAGGTGAAGGCAATCATTGCTTCGAAGAAACCGGGTGAGCCGGAGCCTAGGGCACTACTCAATCTTAAGGGTGCCATCAGACGTGCTGAGGCAAAGAGTGCAGTAAGGTCATTCGGTCTGAATGATGAGACCAACACTCATTTCCTCAATCTTCCTTTCTACGAGACCGGTGGTATCAAGAAGGGAGAACGCACTCAGGCCGATATTGACATCATCGTAGATCTTCTTCAGAAGGTCCAGCCTCATCAGATTTATCTGGCAGGTGACCTTGCAGACCCTCATGGAACTCATCGTGTATGTACTGAGGCTGTTCTTGAAGCACTTAATCAGCTCCAGGGTGAAGCATGGCTCAAGGAGTGCCATGTATGGCTCTACCGCGGAGCATGGATGGAGTGGGAACTTGGAAAGGTAGACATGGCAGTTCCTCTAAGCCCTGATGAAGTGATCAAGAAACGTCATGCCATCTATCGTCATCTTTCTCAGAAGGATATCGTTCCGTTCCCTGGTGAGGACCCACGTGAATTCTGGCAGAGGGCGGAAGAAAGGACTCAGAACACCGCCCGTCTTTACAATGAGCTCGGTATGGCGGAGTATCAGGCTATTGAGGTATTTGTAAGATTGTTTTAACTTTAAGATATATAGAAATGAGACTTATAATCAATCAGGATAGTGTTAAAGGCTCGGTTTGGGCGGCACGTTATATTGTTTCAAGAATCAAGGCCAAGGCAGCCGTGACCGACAAGCCTTTTGTACTTGGACTTCCGACAGGAGGTACTCCAATTGCAACCTATCAGGAACTTATCCGTATGTATAAGGCGGGTGAGGTGTCATTCAAGAATGTGATCACTTTCAATATGGACGAGTATGTGGGTCTTCCAGAAGAACATCCGGAGAGCTACCACTCATTCATGGCAAGAAATTTCTTCGACTATGTAGATGTGCCGAAGGAGAATATCAATATCCTTAACGGCAATGCAGAGGATCTAGCTGCTGAATGTGCTGCTTATGAAGCCAAGATTGTTGCTGCGGGCGGAATTGACCTCTTCATGGGTGGAGTCGGTGAAGACGGACATCTTGCATTCAACGAACCATTCTCATCTCTTGTGTCACGCACAAGAGTAAAGAGTCTGACTTATGATACGATTCTTGTGAACTCACGTTTCTTTGACGGTGACATCAGCAAGGTGCCTACGACTGCTCTGACAGTAGGTGTCGGTACAGTTATGGATGCAAAAGAAGTTCTTGTTCTTGCTTTCGGTCATAAAAAGGCCAATGCCCTTAGAGAAGCTGTTGAAGGTGCATATTCACACAAATGTACACTTTCAGCCCTGCAGGCTCATCCGCATGGAATCATAGTTGCTGACGAACTGGCGGTTGGTGAACTTAAGGTCAATACATATAGATATTTCAAGGACATCGAGAAGGATAATCTGTAATAATTTAACAATATAACCAATCTATGGAAAGAGATTTCAGAGAAGTTGTCCAGAGTTGGCTGGATGGTAATTTTGACGAGGCTACCAAGGCCCAGATCCGTGAACTTCAGCAGAATGATCCGGTAGGACTGGAAGATGCGTTCTACAGGAATCTGGAGTTCGGAACCGGTGGATTGAGAGGCATTATGGGAGTCGGAACCAACCGTATGAATAAATATACAGTCGGTATGGCGACTCAAGGCTTGGCCAACTATATGAAAGCAAACTGTGAGGGTCCTCTCAGCGTATGCATCTCATTTGACAGCCGTAACAACAGCCCTGAATTCGCACAGATCGCTGCCAATGTTCTTGCTGCCAACGGAATTCACGTGTATATCTTCGACAAGCTTCATCCTATCGCTCTTATGAGCTATTCGGTAAGGTCAAAGAAGGCTACAGCCGGTATTATGATTACGGCCTCACATAATCCGAAGGAATACAACGGATACAAGGTATTCTGGAGTGACGGTGCCCAGGTCACATCTCCTGTAGACAAGGATATCGTTGCAGAAGTTGCAAAGATCACAGACCCTTCGATGGTTAAGTTCGAACCTGGCGAAGGTGCAGCACCGATCGAAGTGATGGGACACGAGATGGACGAGGCATACCTCGATTCAGTGTCAACCCTCATGCTTTCACCTGAAGCTGTTGCAGCTCATAAGGATATCAAGATAGTATATACACCGATTCATGGATCAGGTGTCGAGATCGTTCCAGAGTTCCTTAACAAGCTCGGATTTGAGAATATCTACCATGTTCCAGAACAGGATGTAGTTGATGGAAACTTTCCTACAGTGATGTCTCCTAATCCTGAGGAACCTTCAGCCCTTGCTATGGCAGTTGCTGTGGCTGACAGGGAGGGAGCAGACCTTGTAATGGCAACAGACCCTGATGCCGACCGTATCGGTATCGCCGTACGCGACAACGAAGGCAAGATGGTGCTTCTTAATGGAAACCAGACCGGATCCATCCTTACATATTATATTCTCCGTCGTTGGTCAGAACTTGGAAAGCTCGACGGCAAACAGTACATCGTTAAGACAATCGTGACTACCGAGCTCATGCGTGCCATCGCTGAGAAATATGGTGTAAAGGTATACAATGTCCTTACAGGTTTCAAATGGATAGCGGATATCATCAAGAAGAATGAAGGTGAGACGACATTCGTATGCGGAGGAGAGGAAAGCTATGGCTTCAATGTCGGCGAATTCGTCCGCGATAAGGATGCCCCTATCACTTGTGCATTCGTGGCAGAGTGTGCTGCATGGGCTGCCGCTCAGGGCAAGACTCTCTATCAGCTCCTTCAGGATATCTACGCAGAGTTCGGATACTATAAGGAATCACTTATTTCTGTTACCAAGAAGGGTAAGGCAGGTCTTGAGGAAATAGCCCAGATGATGGTTGACTACCGCAACAATCCACCGAAGGAACTTGCAGGCTCTCCAGTGATAAAGGTAATAGACTACAGCAAGCCAGAGGAGACTGGACTTCCTGCATCTAATGTCCTCCAGTTCTATAACGAGGCAGGTGATGTGGTTACTGTCCGCCCTTCAGGAACTGAACCGAAGATCAAGTTCTACTTCGGTATCAAGGGTGCTGATGCAGATGCAAAGAACGAAGTTCTCAGGGCACAGTTCAATGGCTGATCATCAATTGACTTAGATAATTAATAAGTGGTTCGATTTCGCTGATATCGAAGTTGTCAAGGATAGCATTTACAGTGCGGACTGGATGATTTCCCGGTATGAAGTCACCTATGCATGGTGGAAAAAGAAAATAATCGTTTTGAGTGTACGACTTATATAGTACCTTTGTCATCGTATGGATTGTGTGTTTGTTTTCGCACTTCGAGTACACAAAATATTCCATCAAAAGCAATAGCTATTCCTTTGATTACCAAAAGAATAGCTATTTTGTTTTTGGTTCCGACGAACCAAGCCAAATTTATCCTACCGTCACTATCGTCATATATAAATGAAAAAGGAGATGACCTTATTAGTCATCCCCTCTTATACCGTTTATTCCGCATCCGATGAATCGTCGTCTCCGTTTGAGTACTGCGAGATATTGTCATCAGGGAGGCTTTCTCCGTCGTTTCCGTCACCGTCGTCACCGTCGTCACCATCGAGCCAACGCTCAAGATCTTCTGCATCGTCAGTCTTGACCTGAATCTTTACAAGATATATGGCATCTGGAATTTCTACGGTCACAGCATAAAAACTTGTACCGTTCGGCTTGTCATACTTTACAAGATCCGGAAAATAATCACTGTAACCTTTCGGATACTTCTCTGCAAATGCAGCAGCCAGTTCATCTGACATATTCTCAAAGCTGACTACCGCTCTCCTCTTAGTAACTGTTGACATATCTTTGAATTTTATTGCTATCATTGATTTCAGATGCAAGATTAGGACATTTTTTTCAAATGAACAATATCAGAAGCACATTTTTTATCAATTTTTATCACTTACTTCTCCTGAAGAAAAACGACTTCTGTTCCCTCTTTTTCTCAGTATCTCTCTCAACATACACATTATCAAGATTTTTCGGATCAAGACCGGTGTAGAACATAACTGAAGAGGTAGTCATCGGAGTCGGGGTAAAATCCTGCACCTGGTCCATATAGAGTCCACGTAAAGCCGGATTGGATGCCAGACGGCGCATTTCACGCATACCGCATCCCGGATGGGCAGATATAAAATACGGTACGAGCTCGCATTTGCGACCGCTGCTACGGACAATATTGTCAAACTCCAGACGAAGGCGTTCGAAAAGTCTGAAGGATGGCTTGGCCATAAGCTTGAGCACATTGTCTTCCGTATGCTCAGGGGCCACTTTCAAGCGTCCTGAAGTATGTTCAAGAATGAGTTCTTTAAGATAGGGATATGAAGTCTCATCGACAAATCCCTTTTCATCAAGGAAGAGGTCATATCTGATACCGCTTCCGATATAGGCATGCTTAATCCCCTTTATTCCGGCTATTCTGGAATACAACTTAAGCAGTCTCTCATGAGAACGGTCCATATTCCGGCATGGAGCAGGGAAAAGACAGGACTTTCGACGACATTTTGAACACAATTCAGGATTCTTCCCTTTCATTCCATACATATTTGCCGTAGGAGCACCCACGTCCGAGATATTGCCGGCAAACCCGGGCAACTGAGGCAGAGCAGATATCTCAGAAAGAATGGATTCTTCACTTCGGGACTGTATGAATTTTCCCTGGTGAGCTGCTATTGTACAGAAGTTGCACCCTCCAAAGCACCCTCTGTGCGTGTTTATGGAGAACTTTATCATCTCATATGCCGGGATATGCTTGCCTTTATAACGAGGATGAGGCTGTTTGGTAAAAGGAAGGTCCCAGAAAGAATCCATTTCATGTTCCTGAGCTGGTGGATATGAAGGGTTGATCTGCACAAAGCCTTCCCCTACAGGCTCGACCAGTACCGGCTGTGTCAGCATATTGGCATATGTCTCGATAATATGGAAATTCTCTGCAAAAGCTTTCTTGTCCTGGCAGCATCTCTCATACGAATGAAGTACAACGGCATCCTTCAGACGGCACCTTCCATCCATATAGAAACCGAGCTGAGGTATTTTACGGATATCGTTGATATTTCTGCCGCTTTCTATGGCTCTGGTAAGCTCCAGCATAGGTCTCTCCCCCATTCCGTAACACAGCCAGTCTGCACCGCTTTCCTTGAGAATTGAAGGCTTGAGAGCATTCTGCCAATAGTCATAATGGGTCACACGTCTGAGAGAGGCTTCGATTCCTCCAATGACTACTGGAATATCAGGATAAATCTCCTTGAGGATCCTGGTATATACTGTTACTGCATAGTCAGGTCTCTGACCGGCTCGTCCTTCTGGAGTATATGCGTCATCGCTTCGGAGACGCTTGGCAGCAGTATAGTGATTCACCATAGAGTCCATAGCACCGGAATTGACTCCGAAATAGAGTCTCGGAGCACCTAATTTGCGGAAATCCCGAAGATCGTCACGCCAGTTAGGCTGAGGGACTACTGCTACTCTATATCCGTACTTCTGAAGCCATCTTGCTATGACAGCAGTACCGAAAGACGGATGATCGACAAAGGCGTCACCGGTAAAGATTATCACATCGATATAATCCCAGCCCAAAGCCTTCACCTCCTTGGCGGAGGTAGGTATCATATATGTATTGTTCTCATTCATTGCGGGAACAAAATTAATCTTTTTAACATACACAAACAAAAAGACCGGAAGAATTCTTCCGGCCTTCTGATGTATGTCATACTGAATTACTCAGCTACGATCTCATACTTGAATGTTCCCTTGATATCCTTGTAGCACTTAACTGTAGCCTCGTATGTACCGAGCTCCTTAGCAGCCTCTACTGTGATATCCTTCTTGTCAACCTCAAGACCAGCAGCTACGAGAGCGTCAGCAAGCTGAGCTGTAGTAACTGAACCGAAAATCTTGCCTGACTCGCTAACCTTAACAGCTACCTTTACAGTTGTCTCAGCAAGCTTAGCTGCGAGAGCCTCTGCGTCAGCAACGAACTTAGCGATCTTGTGAGCTCTCTGACGAAGGTTCTCAGCGAGTACCTTCTTTGCAGAAGCAGTTGCCATGATAGCGTAGCCCTGTGGGATAAGATAGTTGACAGCGTATCCTGTCTTTACATTGACGATATCGTCTGCGTGGCCAAGGTTAGCCACATCCTTCTTAAGAATAATCTCCATATTGCTGTCCTCCTATTATTTCAAAAGGTCTGTTACGTATGGAAGAAGTGCAAGGTGTCTTGCTCTCTTCACTGCCTGAGCTACCTTTCTCTGGAACTTGAGTGAAGTACCTGTGAGACGACGAGGAAGGATCTTACCCTGCTCGTTAAGGAATCTCTTAAGGAACTCTGCGTCCTTGTAATCTACATACTTGATACCAGCCTTCTTGAAACGGCAGTATTTCTTCTTTCTAACCTCTACTGTAGGAGGGTTGAGATAACGGATTTCATTGTTCTGTGCCATAATTCAGTCCTCCTTATTTAGCCTGTTTGTTAGCTCTTCTCTTCTCAGCATATGCTACTGCATGCTTGTCCATTGCGAAAGTGAGGAATCTCATGATTCTCTCGTCGCGACGATACTGAGTCTCAAGTTTAGCGACAACCTGTGTGTCAGCCTTGAACTCGATAAGATAATAGAATCCTGTTGTCTTCTTCTGGATTGGGTAAGCAAGCTGCTTGAGACCCCAGTCCTCTTCGTACACGATCTCGCCACCCTTGGCAACGATGTAGTCAGTGTACTTCTTTACCGCTTCCTTCATCTGAGCTTCAGACAAAACGGGAGTTGCAATGAAAACGGTTTCGTACTGTTTGATCATTTTGTTTGTAATTAATTGTTTTATAATAATTTGCGCCCATCTGAAAGGATAAAATCCTCCAAATGGGCTGCAAATATAGGAATAATTATCTGAAAATCAAATTATTTTGTCGGAATGTTCTCAAGAACAGCCTTAAGGAAGTCCCAGCATTTCGCTACAGAAGGGATGTTTGCTCGCTCGTCAGGGCTGTGAGGGCTCATGAGTGTAGGACCGCATGAGACCATATCCCAGTTCGGATAGATACCGCCGAGGATACCGCACTCAAGACCAGCATGGATTGCCATTACAGCAGGTTCCTTGCCATAAAGGTCATTATACACCTTCTTCATTGTTGCGAGGATTGCAGAATCCGGGTTCGGAGCCCATCCTGAATATCCGCCAGCGAAAGAAGTCTCAATACCTGCAAGAGCAAAGATAGCCTCAAACTTCTGAGCAAGAGCGTCTTTTGCTGTGTCAACAGAACTTCTCATCAGAGTCTTGACAGAGAACTCTCCACCCTCGATTCTGACCATTGCGAGATTGTTTGAAGTCTCTACCAGACCAGGCATCTCACTGCTCATGCGTTCCACACCGTCAGGACATGCAATGATAGCTCTTACGAAGCGTACAGCATCTGCTTCAGGGACATATTTGCACTCGTCTCCGCCGCAGCAGCACTCGCCTTCAGCACACTCATAAGGCTTGAAGATAAATTCAGAATCAGGATCAGTTCCGGCATACTCTGCCTTGATCTCAGCAGCTGCACGGTCAAAGACCTTCTGTGCATCAGCAAGCTTGTCAGCAGGTACATATACAGTCGCAAATGCCTCACGAGGGATTGCATTACGAAGAGTACCTCCCTCAAAATCAAGAAGTTTTACATCAGCCTCTGTCATAAGGGCAAGCAGGATACGTGCAGCAAGCTTGTTGGCATTTCCTCTATAAAGGATAATATCCATTCCGGAATGACCGCCTTTGAAACCCTTCACAGCGAGTGAATAGCAGAGCCAGCTCTTGTCATATTCAGCAGGGACGTATGTTGCGGATGCAGATGCATCAAGTCCGCCTGCACAACCCACATAAAGCTCTCCTTCTGTTTCCGAGTCGAGATTGATAAGGATATCTCCCTGAAGAATGCCCGGTTTGAGAGCATTCGCGCCTGTCATTCCTGTTTCCTCATCGATAGTTACAAGAAGTTCGACAGGTCCGTGCTTCAAGTCTGTTGACTCAAGCACAGCCATACCCATAGCCACACCTATACCATTGTCGGCACCAAGAGTGGTTCCCTTTGCCTTAACCCACTCTCCGTCAATCCATGTCTCGATAGGATCCTTCTCGAAATCATGCACAGTATCGGCATTCTTCTGAGGCACCATATCTATATGTCCCTGAAGGATTACGCCCTTCATATTCTCGCAGCCAGGTGTAGCCGGCTTACGGATAACGATGTTGCCCACCTCATCCTTTATTGTCTCAAGACCATGTGAGAGGCCCCAATTGTACATATATTCCACAGCGAGTTCCTCATGCTTTGAAGGTCGTGGGATACGTGTAAGTTCATAAAAATTCTTCCAAACAATCTGTGGATCAAGATTCTTTATCATATTACATTATTTTAAGATTACATTTACTGGCATAGAAGCTTTTACACCAAGCTGATAAATCGGAATACGTGTCTGAAGCAGGACATCGACACCCTCGATAAGCTTAACAGAGCAGACTGCAGGAATACGATAATAAGCCAGAACCGCAGGAGACTTCTTCGACTCTGCTGCAGGAGCTTCCACCGGTGCAATTTCCTGAGGGACAAGTTCCAGTACTATCGGCTTTCCCGAAAGATTGTCCGCCGGCACAAGTCCTGCTGTATCAGAAAGTCTGAAAGCGATATATCTCTGACTTTCCCTTGCAGCATCAGGAATGACCTCAAAGTTCATTTTCTGGGTCTGTGTCTCTGTATATCCCGTAAACAGGGTCAGATATTCCTTTTCAAGACGTGTCAATTCATCTATTGCCGCAGCCATGGCTTCTCCGCTGTAAGTAGCATCTGTATCGCCTGTCACAATCTGAAGACGCTGCTTACGGAGATCAAGAATCATCTCTGCCGTCTCTGCAGCCTTCTTCTCCGGAGACTTTGCAACAATCATATTCTGCTGGACAGACACCTTGTTGTACTCAGACTCCTTTCGGTCATTCTTGAACAGGACTGTCGCCTCAGATGTCAGATTTGAAGATAGTCCTTTGTCCGAGAAATCACCTGATGTACGTGCAGGGAAACGCCACTGTGTCTCTCCGCCTGCCACGGCATCGGAAAACGACACAAGACCTGCAGACGAAAGTTTAAGGAACGACGCATCTATCTTTCCCTTCTCAACAGAAAGAGCATAGCGCTCCGAATGATCTGCCTCGACATACGGAGTCATATTTATCTGAAGAAGCTGATATGTGGTCTCATCTTTCTGACGGACCTTTATTCCAAGATATTTTTCCGCATACTTTGCATACGGACCTGCATAGAAATCCTCCCGAAGAGCCTCAACTTCAAGATTGATCACAGTAGAAGGCAGACAATAAGCAATTGATCCCTGAGGATCCGATGTCTTCTGAGCCGACAGGGACACCGACAACAATAAAAAAGCCGCTGCCGATAAAGTCTTGATAATATGCTTCATATCGATAATTATTTGATTTTCCATCTGTTATGACTCCAAAGCCAATTACATGGAGTCTCCTTTATTTCCTGTTCAAGCAGATTATAATACTGCTTCATTATTTCATCCGGAGACATCGTGGAGGCATCCTGACATATCGGAATGAACTCCCATTCATATTTACCTCTCTCCAGCCTCTTCATCTTCATATATGCCACAGAGTGAGACAATTTGCATGCTACACCAACACTTCCCGTCATCGCATATGTCTGCTGATTGAGGAAAAGGCCCATATCATGCCTTCCCATACCCTTGTAAGGAGTCTGATCCGCGGGATATCCGTAAATTCTCTTCGAACGGCGATGCTCTATCGAGAAACGAAGTATGCTTTTTGACTCGATGATACTATGCGGGCATGGCACGGAAAGGGCAGCGATTCTGTTTTCCGCGAACACCCTGTCTGCCACCTCACTTGAAAGTTTCTTATACACCACTGTAAGCTGATCTTCTCCAAACGGGCACTCGAATCCATCCTTGGTAAAATATCCGTACAGACCTCCTAATATCTCCCAGTTACCGCAATGACTGCACAGGACAGTCACACTCGGGCTGTTGTCATACAGATCTGCAAGGACTTCAGGATTCTTTACGGTCACAATACTCTCTTTGTTAAGTCTTTTGTAGTCACTGCCTCCGAACCATATCGCCTCTGCAAATATTTCTCCCAGATGCCTGTAAAAATCATCATATATACGTTTCAGCTGCCAGTATTTCATCTCCGGGAACGCCCTGGATATATTCATCCATACGACTCCAGACCTGTATTTCAAGACATTCTTCACAAACCACGACAAGATGTCGCCCATGAAATAATGAAATTTCAAGGGAAGTTTCGCCAACAGAATCATGATGGCGCGAATTACTTTTACCAGAACATTCTTCATTGTCTGCATATTTCAAACAAGCAAATATACAGATTTTTTCTTATCTTTGCGCGCTACGACAATATTAACAACTAAATAAAACAAGAAACTATGTTTAAAGGACATCCAAAAGGACTTTTGGCAGCGGCTCTCAGCAACATGGGTGAGCGTTTCGGCTACTACATCATGAACGCTGTCCTGGTGTTGTTCCTCTGCTCTAAATTCGGTCTTGGTGAAGGCCCTGCAGGAACAATCTATTCATTCTTCTACGCCGGCATCTATCTTCTCAGCCTCGTGGGCGGACTTATCGCAGACCGCACCCAGAACTACAAGGGTACGATCAAGACAGGTCTGGTCATCATGGCTTCAGGATATGTATTGCTCTCAATTCCTATCCTTGCGACTGCAGGCAACATCAGCTGGCTCCTCCCGCTCACCTGCCTTGCACTCTTCCTCATCGCTTTCGGTAACGGTCTGTTCAAGGGCAACCTTCAGGCTATCGTAGGTCAGATGTATGACAACCTTGAGGCTGAAGCAGCAAAAGTGAGCCCGCAGGCGCTGGCAGAAGCAAAGGAAAAGCGCGATTCAGGTTTCCAGATTTTCTATGTATTCATCAACATCGGAGGTCTTATCGCTCCTTTCGTGGCTCCGCTTCTTCGCAGCTGGTGGCTCGAGACAAACGGAATGCTCTACAACGCCCAGCTTCCTGCTCTCTGTCATGAGTTTATCAACAACGCAGCAGGAATGAGCGCACTTGCCCTTGAGAATCTCCAGTCGATGCTTGCTGCTGCAGGCGGAAACATCTCCGACATGGCTGCATCATGCCAGAATTATCTCCAGATATTCAATGAGGGTATCCACTACTCATTCATCGCATCTGTTGTGGCAATGCTCATTTCGCTCACAATCTTCTTCCTTTCACAGAAGATATTCCCTACTCCTGCAAAGAAAGAGGCAGTTAAGGGCATCGAATATACAGCCGAGGAAAAGGCAGCAATGGCAAAAGAGATCAAACAGCGTCTTTACGCCCTCTTTGCAGTGCTCGCCATCGTGATCTTCTTCTGGTTCTCATTCCACCAGAACGGTATGTCACTTTCTTTCTTCGCACGTGACTTCGTAGATTCTTCAGCAGTGGCACCTGAGGTATGGCAGGCAATCAATCCATTCTTTGTAATCGTGCTTACTCCAGTGATCATGGCTCTGTTCAGCGCACTTGCACGTCGCGGAAAAGAAATCTCTACTCCAAAGAAGATCGCAATCGGTATGTTCATCGCAGGTCTTGCATTCGTATTCCTTGCTATTTTCTCTGCAATCAAGGGATATCCTTCAGCAGACGCATACAAGGCTCTCCCTATCGCAGAGCAGATGGCCGGCAAGGCGCACTGGTGGGTACTCATAGCTGTGTACTTCTTCCTTACTGTGGCTGAGCTCTTCATTTCACCTCTGGGACTCTCATTTGTATCAAAGGTAGCTCCTAAGCACCTGCTCGGTCTTTGCCAGGGTCTCTGGCTCGGAGCGACAGCTCTTGGAAACCTTCTTCTCTGGATCGGACCTCTCATGTACAACGCATGGCCAATCTGGCAGTGCTGGACTGTATTTGCAGTAGTATGTGTGATCTCTATGAGCGTAATGCTCGGAATGGTGAAGTGGCTTGAGAGAGTTACTGCATAAACATAACAGACAATATTGAATTAATGGTCGGCTACATATTGGTGTAACCGACCATTTTCATTATATTTGTGGGTTATATGAATCCTTCAGTAAAAGAAACGCTCATAGCGTGGGCCCACGAATACAATGACCCGAAATATTTTCAGGAAGATCCGATTGCATTCCCAAGGGAGTTCGCTCGGAGATACCGCATTGGCGATGCATCTCTTGCGGATATAGAGATAGCTTCTCTGCTTTCGGCCCATCTTGCCTGGGGACGCAGAGCGATGATTGTGAGGGATTGTGAAAGGATGTTCGACCAGATGGACTGGAGACCGTACGAATATGTGATGAGCGGAGACTACAGGGACGAGGACAAAAGTCTGCACCGGACCATAAAATGGAGTGAATTCGCTATGATATGCCGGAGACTTAAGGAACTGTATGGAGAACGGAACAGTCTCGAGGGCATGACAGACACGGAGTTCAGGACACTGGTATTCGGACAGAAGGAAGACAGAAAGGCTGCCAACAAGAAGATAAACATGATGCGCAGGTGGCTGGTCAGAGACGACGGGAAAGTTGATTTGGGAGTGTGGAAGAATTCTGACAGAAAGAAGCTGATCCTGCCGCTGGATGTACACGTTTACAGTCAGGCGAGAGAATTGGGACTGACATCCAGAAAGCAGCAGGACATAGTGACGGCTCAGGAAATAACAGATGCCTTCAGGGAAATCTTTCCTGATGACCCTTGTCTTGGAGACTTTGCCTTGTTCGGCCATGGAGTAAACAACCCGAAATAGAAAATATTAATCAATATGCCGAGACTTTATATAATTTCAGGATGCAACGGAGCAGGAAAGACAACTGCTTCATACTCGCTGCTGCCTGAGATGCTTGACTGCAAGGAATTCGTCAATTCCGATGAATTCGCAAAGGGACTCTCCCCATTTGACCCTTCAAAGGCATCAATCCAGGCCAGCAGGTATATGCTTCTGAAGATACGATACCTGCTGAAGAGAGGAGAGGACTTTGCCATTGAAACCACACTTGCCACCAGGACATTGCTTAAAACAGCCAAGATGGCACAAGCGGCTGGATATACAGTGACTCTCCTGTATTTCTGGCTCAACTCCCCTGACCTTGCTGTAGAAAGAGTCCGTGCGAGAGTCGAGGCCGGTGGTCACAACATTCCGGAGGAAACCATAAGACGAAGATATAATACAGGTATATATTACTTTTTCAATCTTTATGCACCTATCTGCGAAAGATGGATTCTGGCAGACAATTCGCAGATTCCATTCAGGGTCATTGCAGAAGGTTCCAAGACAGACGTGATAAACATCAGGGATGAGCAGACCTATGCAGTGATCAAGGCAATTTCCGAAGAAAAGGCAAAGATAGAAGACGAGAATGGAAACATTCTGTCGCTTTAACTGAGAAATGATGAACAGCATCCAATATTATCTTGATATATTCGAAGTCACGCAGCAGCAGCTACGGAAAGTGGCTGAAGCAGCTCTCTCAAGAGGCGGAGACTATTGTGATTTCTATTTTGAAAATACCACTTTCTTCAATCTTCTGCTCAAAGACGGAGTTGTATCATCCGGTGGATTCCACACCGATTACGGCGTGGGCATCAGAGTCCTGAAAGGAGAAAAGACCGGATATGCATATACCGAGAATACGGACCTTGAAGACATGATGAAAGCAGCGAAGGCTGCTTCTGCAATAGCCTGCGGCAGTAATGAATCAAGACATTACAGTCCGGTGTCAGGTGAAGCCAGAGACATGTACCCCGTAAGAAAGAACTGGAGGGATATGAGTGCCGATGCATTTCTACCTTTCCTGAAATCCCTCGAAACAAGGGTATTCCGGTCAGATTCCAGAATTGTAAAAGTGATCGTACGGCTTTCTGATTCCGTAAGCGATGTGCTGATGTACAATTCATTGGGAGAGCTCACATGTGACACCAGACCGATGGGTAGCGTCACTGTCACAGCGGTATTCAGTCAGAACGGAAAGACGGAAAACAAGACTGCCTCAAGGAGTTTCAGGACTGGAGCCGAACTGATAGACGACATGCTTATAGAAGAACTGGCATCAGATGTAGTCAGAGGAATAGATGAACGCTTTGAAGCAATAAGACCGAAAGGCGGACAGATGAGCGTAGTTATGGGAGCAGGAGCATCCGGCATACTTCTTCACGAGGCTATGGGTCATGCATTCGAAGCCGATTTCAACAGAAAGGGTCAGTCAATATTTTCAGGCAAGATCGGCAAGCAGGTATGTCCTGCCGGAATAAATGTGGTTGACGACGGTACAGTGATGTACAACAGAGGCAGCGGCAACTATGATGACGAAGGAGTTCCAGGCCAGAAGACATATATGATAACTGACGGCATTCTCACTTCATATCTTCATGACAGGATCAGTGCCGCATGGTATGGAGTTGCTCCGACAGGCAACGGCAGAAGGGAGAACTTCAGATACAATCCTATTCCAAGAATGAGGGCTACATATATGGAAAGCGGAAATGCATCACCAGACGGAATCATCTCGTCGGTAAGCAAGGGAATATATGTAGATGAATTCTCGAACGGACAGGTAAAGATCGGAGAAGGAGACTTCACATTCTTTGTAAAGAGCGGCTTCCTGATTGAGAACGGCAGGCTGACCGCCCCGGTAAAGGACATAAATATCATCGGTAACGGTCCTAAGGCGCTTTCTGACATAGTTGCAGTGGGTAATGACCTTAAGATTGACAACGGAACCTGGACATGCGGCAAGGAACAAAGCGTACCTGTCTCATGCGGTATGCCGACAATATTGGTAAGCAGTCTGACTGTAGGAGGAGAATGATATGATTACGGAAAAGGAAATAGACATAGCACGCAAGTGCATAGACATAGCATTGAAAAAAGGAGCTGACGCCGCACGTATGTCCCTGAACAAATGTGTGAGCGATTCTGTAACTATATTCAATGGCGAGATTGACAAGGTGACACATTCTGCAGACAGGTCACTTTACATGTATATCTTTGCTGATGGAAGATATGGAACATTCTCCACAAACAGGCTTGATATCCATGCGCTTGACAAATTCATCGGGAATGCGGTCAATATGGTCAGAATGCTTGGAGAAGATTCTCTGAGAAGGCTTCCCGACAAATCAAGGACAGCGGAGGACGCAAAGACAGGAATGGAGCTTGAGCTCTTCGACAGAAGCTATCTCAACTCCGATGCAGACAGCAGGATTTCTACAGCACGTTCACTCTCCATATATGGAAAGGTCAATCCGGAAGAATGCCGCATTATTTCAGAGGAATGTGAGTACACGGATTCCTATGATGACACCGTACTCATTGATTCACAAGGATTTGAAGGCAGGCATACAGAGACAACCTTCTCTGCGTTTGTAGAAATGACCATAGAGGACGCTGACGGAAACAAATATAGCGGATTCTGGTGGGAGAACACACCGTTCTCCGACAAGCTGGATATCCGCAATATCGCACCCAAGGCATTGGAAAGAGCTGTAAGGCAGATCGGTCCGAAGCCGAGAAGAGGCGGTCGCTACCGCATGGTTGTAGATAGGAACAACGCCACCAGACTGGTCTCTCCCCTGTTTTCGGCCCTGAACGCGTCATCGATACAGCAGAAGATGTCGTTTTTGGACGGCAGTATCGGCCAGAAAATTTTCTCTGAGGGAATGACAATAATGGATTTGCCACGCACTGTCGGAAAATCCGGATCTCGCCTCTACGACACAGAAGGAGTTGCGACTAAGGACGCCCCTATCATAGAAAACGGTATAGTCAGACAGTATTTTGTAAACACATACATGTCAGGAAAAACTGGGTTTGCGCCTACTGTCGAAGACATATCAAGACCTTGTCTGATGCCATACATAAAGGGTGAAGATTTGGCAGGTAGAGAAAAAGAAGTATCTTTGGAAGATATTTTGAAATTATGTGGGAGCGGAGTATACGTCACCGGATTCAACGGAGGCAACTGCAACCCTGTGACGGGTGATTTCTCATATGGAGTGGAAGGATTTGCATTCAGCAAGGGTAAGATCACTCATCCTGTGCGGGAAATGCTTATAACAGGCAACATGATAGAGTTATGGAACAACCTTATGGCAGCAGGTACAGATGCAAGAGAATGTGCAAGATGGCAGATACCTACACTTGCTTTTGAGGGCGTATCTTTTTCTGCATAATCAGGAGGAATAATATAAATCAATGCAATATGAAAATTGAAAAGAACAGAGTAGTGGAGTTCGCATACGAACTCGAAGTTGACGGAAACATTGTTGACCACACAACAAAGGAAAGACCTTTGGATTATATACAGGGCACAGGAAGTCTGCTTCCGAAGCTGGAAGAGCATATCGAAGGCATGGAACCGGGAGATAAGTTTGACGTGACCCTTTCTCCTGCAGACGGATATGGCGAGGTGGAACCAGACAGGATCATTGACCTTCCAAAGGCTGCATTTGAAGTGAACGGAGAGGTTAGGGAAGATCTTCTGGTGCCTGGTAATACTATTCCTATGATGAACAGCATGGGAGGAGTGATTCCGGGAGTGGTACTTGAGGTTACAGCAGACTCCGTGAAGATGGACCTCAACCATCAGATGGCAGGAAAGACCCTGCATTTCACAGGAGAGATCGTTTCAGTCCGTGAAGCTACAGAAAAAGAGCTCACAGAAGGTCTTCATGGCGAATATGTACACTCTTGCGGAGGTTGCAGCGGTTGCCACGGACACGAAGGAGGATGCGAGGGCGGATGCGGCGGAAACGATGACTGCGGTTGCGGATGCCATTAAGATGAAGACAGCAGTTGTCATATTGAACTGGAATACGGAAGAATTTCTGCGGAAGTTCCTTCCGGGTCTGCTGCGCTCCTGCGAAAAAGTCGATGGAGCTGAGGTCATAGTGGCAGACAATGACTCATATGACGACAGCATGAATGTCATGAAAGAGGTATTTCCTCAAGTAAGGACCATTCAGTTTGAGAAGAATCTGGGCTTTACAGGCGGCTACAACAAGGCGTTCAATGAGATAGAATCCGAGTACTTCGTGCTGATAAACTCAGATATAGAGGTGACAGACGGATGGCTCGAGCCTCTTGTGGATTGGATGGACACCCATCCCGAATGCGGTGCCTGCGCGCCAAAGCTTCACAGCTGGCAGCAGAAAGACAAGTTCGAGTATGCCGGAGCAGCTGGTGGGTATATAGACAGATATGGGTATCCTTTCTGCAGAGGGCGTATTATGAAGCGTCTCGAGGTAGATCACGGTCAGTATGACACTCCGGAAAATGTATTTTGGGCTACCGGTGCCTGCCTTATGGTAAGAAGTTCCGTCTACAGGAAACTGGAAGGACTTGATGAAAGATTCTTTGCGCATATGGAAGAAATAGACCTGTGCTGGAGAATGCAGTTGGAAGGCTGGAAGGTGACAGTAGTACCGGATTCTGTCGTATATCATGTAGGTGGAGGAACGCTTCCGGCATCCTCCCCTTTCAAACTGTTCCTCAACTTCAGGAATAACCTGCTGATGCTTGAAAACAACCTTGCAAAGACATTTGCACTAGAAGAATACAGAAAAGGCAGATCACTGAAAAGAGCTGCTGCAAAGGGATGCAGAAGAGCTGCAAGAAGAATAAGGACACGCAGATGTCTGGATTGGTTGTCTGCCTTGGTATATCTGTTCACATTCAATTTATCAAGTGCAAAGTCCGTGTATAAGGCACATAAGGAATATGGGAAGTTGTCAAGACGTCCCGACAGTAAATCTGTAAAGCTTTATCTTCAGAACTGGTGCAATGAAGCAGGAGTGGAAGGGATGTACAGCAAATGGATAGTCCTTCAGTCAATATTGAAGGGGAAAGACATATTCAGATTCATCATAAAAGAAGACTTTTATAAGATATAGGCTATGAAAATTGTTATTGCAGGTGCAGGAGAAGTCGGTTCTCATCTTGCAAAGATGCTCAGCAACGAGTCGAACGAGATAACTGTCATCGACACGAGCCAGGAAAGGCTGGAAAACTTAAAGGCAAGTGCAGACGTCATAACCGTCGAGGGTAATCCTTCTGCGATCCACGTTCTGCAGGAAGCCGGCATATCATCTGCCGACCTGTTCATTGCAGTAAATCCTTCTGAATCTCAGGATGTCAATATTGTCAGTGCTATGCTGGCAAAGAAGCTTGGAGCAAAGAAAGCCACTGCCAGAATCAACAATGAAGAGTATCTGACCTATGAGAACAAATACCTCTTTACAGAAATGGGTATCGACCTGATGTTCTATCCGGAAAAGATAGCAGCCGGCGAGATTCTTGATCTTCTTAAGAGGACTGCGTCATCTGATTCACTGGAGTTTGCACGTGGAAAGCTTCACATGGCAGTATTCAAACTCGAGGAGGACTCCCCTCTTATCGGCATGAACATGGTTGAATTCAGCCAGCTTGCTCAGGAGGAGGGATTCAAGTTCAGAGTTGTCGCCATATCCAGGAAGAATGACACCATAATTCCTAAGTTCGACACCAAGTTCAAATATCACGACCTTGTCTTTATAATATCCAAGAGGGAAGGAATGGATATGCTTCTGAAATATGTAGGAAAGCATAATATCGAGGTAAACAGCGTGATGATCCTCGGTGGAAGTCCGATCGGTGAGATGCTGGCTAAACAATTGTCAAAACAGATTGACTCTATCAAGCTCATAGAAAAGAACAAGGAAAAATGTCTGGATCTGTCGGAGAAACTACCTGACAATGTGGTTGTTGTGAACGGAGACGGCAGGAATTCCGATCTTCTGCTCGAGGAATCGATCAGGGAATATGACGCATTTGTGGCAGTCACCAACAGCACGGAGACAAATATTCTCGCTTGTGTCGCGGCAAAGGGATTCGGCATTCAGAGGACTATTGCAGAGGTAGAGAATCTGGAGTACATCAAGCTGGCTGAAAGCATGGGAGTGGATGCCGTAATCAACAAGAAGCTTATCACGGCGAGCAGGATATTCAAATTCACTCTCAGCAACAAGGTTCGTTTCATCAAATACATGAGCGGGACTAATGCAGAAGTCCTCGAATACATTGTGGCACCTGACACGAAAATTACAAAAGCTGCATTGAAAGATCTGAATTTCCCTCGTAATGCCATTATAGGAGGTGTGATAAGGGGAAATGAGTCATATATAGCTGTCGGCGATACTAAGATTGAAGCGTATGACCGCGTGGCTGTATTTGCACTCCCGGATGCGGTCAAGGAGGTTGACAAGTTCTTTAAGTAGTATGGCAAGTTATCTACAGATAGAAAACATATCCAAGAGTTACGGGCCAAAGGTCCTGTTTGAAAAGATTGGATTCAATATAAATGAGGGCGACAAGATCGCTCTCATTGCACCTAATGGTACGGGCAAGACATCTTTGATGAGGATTCTTGCAGGCAAGGACAAGTCAGATTCGGGTGGAAAGATCATGTTCCTGAAAGATATCAAGATTGCCTTTCTCGAACAGGAATATCCTTTTGATCCGGAAAAGAGCATCTTCAATCAGATTATGTCATCTTCTGAAGAGTTCACAAAAGGGCTTGATCAGGAACATCTTTGGGAATATGAGAGACGTGTAGTGAAGTTCCTCACTAATTTCAATCTGCCTGATCCGGATCAGAAGATGAAGGAGCTATCTGGCGGAGAGGTCAAGAGGGTGGCACTCACTCAGATGCTTGCCTCAGAGGCGGAGTTCTTCATTATGGACGAGCCTACAAACCACCTTGATATAGATGCCATTGAGTTCCTTGAAGGATATCTCGGACGTTCACGCTGCACTCTGCTTATGGTTACTCATGACAGATATTTCCTTGACAGGGTGTGCAATACAGTCATGGAGATGGATCATGGAGCTATCTACACTTACAGGGGCAACTATCAGAATTTTCTGGAGAAACGGGAGGAGAGGATAGCGAATTACAATGCGGAGACTGACAAGGTACGCAATATTCTCCGTCGTGAGCTGGAATGGATACGGAGTACTCCTTGTGCCCGTACAGGAAAGGCGCGGTACAGGATCAATGCTTTTTATGATCTTAAGGACAGGGCTTCGCAGGTTTATACTCAGAAGCAGGTGAGCATGGAGGCGATGAAGGGTTCGACGAGACTGGGAACTAAGATCATCAACTGTAAGGATTTGAGTTTCTATTATGGTGACCAGTGTTATCTGGACAGGTTCACGTACAATTTTCAAAGATATGAGAAGGTGGGAATTGTGGGACGTAACGGATCTGGCAAGTCAACTTTTCTGAATATCATTACCGGGAATTATACGGATGAGATGGTGCAGAAGGTGTCGGATGATGGTCCGACCGCTTCGCAGAAAAGTGGGAGTATGCTTCGCTTGTCGGACCATCATCCGACACCTTCGGGAGAAGCTTCATCTGGCATGTCGAGCGAAGTCGATACATCTTCAGCTCCGGGCATTCTCACAGGAGTTATTGAACGTGGTGAATCTCTGAAGATCGGATACTATCACCAGAGCGGAATGTCATTCAATCCGGAGGACACCGTCCTTGACATTGTCAACGACACATGGCTTCTGAACCGTTTCCTCTTCCCTCATGAAATGCTGAACAATAAGGTAGAACGTCTCAGCGGTGGAGAGAAGCGAAGACTTTATCTGCTGACAATACTTATGCAGCAGCCGAATCTGCTGATTCTGGACGAGCCAACAAACGATCTGGACATTGTCACTCTCAATATACTGGAAGAGTATCTGAAGGAGTTCGGAGGATCGCTTATAATAGTGTCGCATGACCGGCACTTCCTGGACAAACTCGTGGATCATCTGTTCATATTCTGCGGAAATGGACTCGTGAAGGATTTTGTAGGCAGCTACAGCGAATACCGGGAATATATCAAGGAGTTCGAAGCCGAGCAGAAGGCAAAGGAAAGAGCTGCCGAGAAAGCGGAAAAGGCTGTAAAGGCAGCAGCTGCTGTGCAGGTTGAGTCACCGGTAAAGAAAAAGAAGCTTACATACAAGGAACAGAAGGAACTGGAACAGATAGAAAAGGATCTGGAGTCTCTATCTGCAGAAAAAGCCGAACTTGAGGCATCACTGAGCAGCGGTTCTTTGCCGTTTGACAAACTCCAGCAGGCATCTCAGAGAATTGGAGAGATTATCGAGGAGACGGACGAAAAAGAACTCAGATGGCTTGAACTTACTGATTTTTAGCCTGGCGCCTAAGTGTCTATGTATCAAGCAATAACGTAAACGAGGGTCGGTAAATTTGCCGACCCTCATTCATGTAAGCTCCTATTAATCAACCGATTACGCGACCTGTTAATATATCAGTTCAAAGGCATCCAGCCATAGTTTCGATTTGCTGCAGCCGGAGAAGTAGTCTCCATAACGGGAAGCCGCACATGAAATGACGATATGTGTAGGAATCTCGTCCAGCACATGATACTCGAGAGGAATCGTATATTCGATCCATTTGTCGGTCTGCTCAACTACCATATTTCCCTTGTTGACCATATAACCCTCATGACTGATGACAAGGTCTCCGTTTGCAATGGTGCTCTTATCTGTAAAGAAATCCACAAAGGTCTTCTCATCGGTAGTATTGATATGGACAGGACTCTCAGGCGTACCGCCATATTCCCTATAGTTCCACGTACCTATAGCGATCTTGATCTGAGCCTGGTCATAATCATCCTTGGTCAAGGTCTCTCCTATCGGCATTCTGTTGATGATGTCCATCTTTCCTGTAGTATATTTGCAATATACCTTGAGGGCCTTCGGTCTTGTTGACCACGGACGTCCGAAATTGACCTTGCCTCCCTCTGTTCCTACCAGTCCGGCAAACTGACCGGCAAAGAGATTTCCTGCAGCGAGCATACCTGCTGTCTGACTTGTCTGAGCACAGACTGAATGGTTTCCGTCTATCTTGTCTGAAGTATCAATGGTTGTAATGATTATTCCCATTGATGCAGATCCTTTTATACCTTCCGATCCTTCACCGTTACCAGAGCCCCAGAACATGTAGCTTCCATCCTCGAATCCGCAGTTCGGGTCATAGAACTTGTAGTAGTTGGATCCTGCCACCTTGCTTACATGCTCAAGACTGCTGTTTGGCAACTGTGTCGCAGCACCAGTTGTAAATTCCTGAACATCAGTCCTGTCATTGCCACAATAAGCAAGTACTTCATAAACAGTCTCTGGTTCAAGACCTGTTATATGTGCCGTAAAGCTTCCTCCATCCGCAACAATATCGCTCTCCGGAACATCGACCCAGGTATCATCTCCAGACCTTCTGTATTGGAATCCGTTTTCCATACCGGCTATACCTGTAGAATGGACATAAACCTCGGTAGCCCACGGATTGATATTTCCAAGAGAGACGCTGGACTCTACAACCTCAACATATACGCTCCACGTTTCAGTTTCACCAAAGGCAGTGACATCGATAGTGAACACATCGCTCATATCCACCTTGGCACCTACTATTTCGGATAGGTCAGGAGAATATACAGTCAGTCCGTCTTTCGGACCAAGTTTGGCTGTAGTCACTTCAATGTTCTGAAGATCTGCAGTCTTGCCTACTGATATGACAACTCTCCTGTTGACCGGATCGATGGCCGTGCTGCCGACCTGCCCCTTTATGGTAAAATACCTCTCGACATCACGTTGAGCTACAATCTTCCACTCATATTCATCATATACTGTCAGTGTAAATGCCAAAGGATTCTCTGAAAGGTCGTGAGTTCCGGTCAATTGGACAGATGAAGTGACTAACGGATTATCAAATTCAACAGACTTGATTTCGACACTTCTCAGGTCAAAAGTCTCAGTCATATGAATAGTGATAATCCTGCTGTTATAATCTATATCTACGTTCTTACTGCCTTCAACATCAAGGGAAACAATATTCGGTTCTATCACCGGATAAGGAATATCGTTGGTGATGCAGCCGGCAAGTCCCAATAATGCAACAGTATATATCAATATCTTCTTCATTCTAAAAATGTATAGTAAGTCCGAAATTCAGATCCAGGACATTTATGCTTGCCTGCGCTTTCCATGCCTGACGTGAACCTGCAACCTTTCCGTTTTCATATGCTTTCACATAATTGTATGAAAGATCTGCAAGACAGATTGATGCCTGTATGGACACATTGTTCATCGGGAAATATACAATACCGGGAGCAAAGCCCAAATGCATCTTGTTGGTGACTGTATATGCAGAAGGTGTCTCGCCTGTATAGAAACGGGAATTCTTTCGTGTATAGCTCAGAATGTAGTCCCAGAAAAGTCCCACACGTCCGTTCTTGTCAAGTCCCCAATATGTACGCTGGAAAATGCTGGCACTAAGTGCACGTGAATTGGCATTCATATCTTCCAGAGTCATGCTGAAATTACCCAGAAGATCAGCTGTCGCAGTATCAACCATACCATTGAAATTGGTATATTGGAATCTGACACCCACAGAGTGATTGTCCTTGAAGGTATATGCCGCAACCGGTGCCAGCCTCAGCATGGAGGCATCGGCATTTATACCCTGAAGCAGCATCATATATTCCGAATTACTACTTGAGAAATCCGCATACATCACCGAAATGCCGCACTGCCATTCTCCCTTGGGAGCAATGACATGATTCCTGAATCTGGAGATTTTGGAAGTATCCTTAGGCATTATCTCCTTTCCGAGTACGATCGTGCTCTTCGATGCTCTTTCATTCTGTCCGAAAGAGAGGGCGGACGCCATGAATACAAGGCATGCCGCCAGAAATATACTCTTTGTTCTCATCATAGGAAATAATATGAAATACCGACTCCGATGGACAGAAGATTTACCATGAATCCGGCAGAGGTAAGGTTTGTACTGCCCGATGTGACCTGATTACGGACCTGGTCCTTCCAGCCATAGCTTACTCCGAAAATACCGACGTTGAGTTCCATAGCCATATGTTCGGTCAGAAAGGCGACAATACCCGGATTTACAGCAAGTTCCAGAGTATATGCCTTCTCATATGTTCCAAGTACATAATCACCACCTGCATTGAAGGCCTTTCCCTGTTTGAATGAGCCTCCGAGCATCACATCTGCAAACAATGCGAATCTCTTTATGTTGCCAAATGGCACATAGGCCCTGCATACCGCATGAGCACTGTATTTATGGCTGATCTGATAGCAATCGCTTGCATTCATCTGAATTTCTCCGGCAGTCAGCCCTGCAGATGCAAGATCCAGCATGCTTCTGTCATATGAGAACTTCATACCTACTCCCATATTATCCTTGACCATATACAACAGTCGAGGACTTACGGAAATATTATAGCCCCTGGAATTGATGTCGTCAATAAGCAACATCTTATAATTTTCGTTCACGTGCTGGGAATAGCGGAGTGTACCGCCTGCCACCCATGTACCTTTACGGACAAACGGAGACGAAGGAACGGCCTCATATCCCCTGTCATAATGCTGCGCCTCTGCGTACATGGCAGAGAGCAGCAGCATTAAAGATATCAGTATATGTTTCTGCATCTGTAATTATTCGTAGATAAGTTCAAACTTGTCGATCCACAGTGTAGCTTCCTTACATCCTGAGAAATAATCTCCATACTGTGATGCCGAGCATGAAATTGCAATATGCGTAGGATAGGTCGTAAGATTACGGTAATCCAAAGGAATCGTATATTGAATCCAGCCGGTAGTGACAGCCGTCACCTTGCCTGCCCTATTGACATCATAGCCATCATTGTGAATGATCAGGTCACCGTTTGCTATGGTTGCCTTGTCAGTATAGAAATCCACAAAAGTAGATGGATCAGTAGTGTTCACATGGACAGGGCTGTCCTTTGTTCCTCCGTATTCAGAACGTGTCCATGTACCCAAAGCGACCTTGATCTGTGCACGGTCATAGTCATTAGAGGTAAGATTGACTCCTGCAGGGAAACCATTATTGACATTGATCTTACCTGTTGAATACTTACACCAGAGCCTCACTGCAGAAGGACGGCTTGTCCACGGACGTCCGAAATTCACTTTTCCACCCTCCGATCCTACGAGACCTACGAACTGACCGGCAAAGAGATTTCCGGCTGTAAGAAGACCTGCAGCGCTGCTGTTTACGCATTTCACAGACTGCTTTCCATCCTTGAAGTCAGACTGATCAACCTGAGTGATGATATAACCCATATTCGCTGAGCCTTTCACTCCGTCTGCTCCTTCACCGTTACCTGAGCCCCAGAACATATAGCTACCCTCTTCAACACCGCAATTCGGGTCGTAGAACTTGTAGTAGTCTCCGTCTGAAACCTTGCTCACATACTCAAAACTATGATTTGGCAGTTGAGGAGCCGGCTCAGTAGTAAATGTCCTTGGTTCTCCGGTTTCCACATCGTTGATAAGCAGTTTATATGTATATTCTGTTGCAGGTGTCAGACCTTTGACATCTGCCATCCATGTACCTTCCGAGTCATTCACACCGTCAGCATACTTCCAGTCCGATCCGTTTGAAGAATATCCGAATCTGACTGTTGCTCCCGCATTTGATGAAGGGTCAACATCTGCATGGAGGGTTGCCTTGGTTGCCCATATTTCATAAACCGATGACGGTGCCAGACCTGTTGATACCGGCTCGAATACAATTGTATTATCTACGATATCCGTAGTATAATCCACCATCAGAGTAAAGTCAATATCGCCATCCTTGATGGTATATCTGAGATTCATCCTATAGAGTTTCCCCGGAAGCACGTCGGCTATTGTACCTGTCTTGACAAAGGATGATCCGTCCTTGAGCAAGGTACCTTCAAATGTCCAGGTAAACGAAGGCTCATCAAGTCCCGCTACGATGAAATATCCTTCCGCACCGGACTTCGAGGCATCATATACCAGCTGAGCTGATTCATCAAGACCGATTGTAAATGAATATCCATCGGCAAAGTTTTCCACTACAGTCTGGTCGAAAGTTATGGCTGTCACAGCATTGTTAATACCAGCTTCGACTTCAACATTTGTCACCTGACCTGCTACGATTGTAAACTCTTTTGAACCCTTGTAGCTTTTCTGTTCCCATGAAGCAGCTGCGGGATTCTCCTTTACAGACTCTCCCGCTTCGACATCCACTCTGTATGTATCTGCAGCCAGATAGAAAGGAGACGGCATCTGATCAAATGTATAGGAACGTACCAGTCCCGAAAAATCTGCCTTGTAGATCTTTACGGTTGCCGTATTCTTCAGCTGATCGGCATCGAGAGCAGCCTTTGTGAGTGATGAGATATTCATATCCACCTTAAGGACGCCCTCTCCCCCATTATTTTCGTTCATTCCGGCCTTGGAGCAGGACAGTATGGCAACGGCCACACATAATAAAGACAATATCTTTTTCATATCTTCATCCTCCTTACTCTACTACCATAGTTACAGGAATGACATTCTTGCAACCCTGAAGATCGACTACTGTCATCATGAACTTATGTGTACCCTTATGGCTGATGATCTCATCCTGAGCATTACTGAGATCGAACTCCACCTCTGTCTGGCCAACGAGCTCAGGTCCGTGAGGGAACGGAACCACCTTGAAAATGATATCGTGTGCAGCTGCTGGATTGATAAGGTCGATATGGAATGCGTCAACGGCTGCAAGTGCATTGTTGAATGTTGTACCGTCTGACTCTATATCCACTGTAAACTTCCTGATTCCTCCTGGAATTGTTGCTTTCAGCTTGATTGACATATCCCTTTCTGAAACAGGCACAATCTTGATGTTCTGGAGATCTGTAAGCTCCGCATCACAACCGTTCTCATAATCAAATGCTATGGCAATTCCACCGTCGCCCTTAGGCGCCTCCGGATCCTCACCGATGATTTCCTCTTCTACATCGACTCCATTATTGAGAATCGCATCGGAAATAAGGTCATTGATCTCAACGTCGAAAGTAGCATTTCCCTGCTCGTTCTTCTTAGGAACGAATCTTATCTGTCGCCACTGCTTTGGCTCGATACCGGCAAATGTCTTGTTCATTGTCATGTTCTTGCCATCAATACTTCCCTTGAAGCTTACAGTCATGGTATTGCCATTGACAGCAAAATATCCTGCACTCTGATCGTAGGTACCATCTGCATCAAGTGCAAACTCAAGTGGATGGCCAGCCGTAAGCTCGACTTTTGTTGACCCTGGTCCTGTAACTGAAGCAAGGAATTCATCGCTGTATGACACTGTCACCTTGCACTGGAGAAGGGTACATGTCAGTTCTCCGATTGATGTGGTCATACCTGCTACAATAGAGAACGACTTCGAGACCCCGTATACAGGCTGTTCAAATGCAGCGATCTGCACCTCATCCTCCACTGAACGGGCAACAAGAGTATAGTCTCCTGCAGGAATTGACAGTTTGTTGCCATTATTCTTGACCTCCGAATAAGACTTCTGCATGATGACATCCCCATCGATATTCTTGATGAATATAGTATAATTGCCACTTGCTGGCGAAGCCTTGGTTATCAGTTCCTCATCCAGGCCGAGAGTGAACTCGCCGAATGAAAGATAACCGTTCCCCTTCTGCTGATTTACAGGAGTTTTCTGGCATGAAGCCACGAGCATCAGTGCTGCTGAAATTGCTGTAAGTATAATATTTCTTTTCATATGGTATCCTCCTTAATCGTTGAGTTCAAAATCGCCGAGGTCAATCGTCTCGACATTATCGTTGAATTTGATTGTAATAGATGAGCCGCCCACATTGCTGACATCAAAGTGGAAAGTATATGCAGTAGCTTCATCGAGGTTTGTATATTCCTTCTGGAATGAATATGTCTTGGATTCTCCTGTAAGTGTGCCTTCGACAGAAATCTTATATCCATCCACGAATGCGGCTCTTGATTCATCCTTGACGAATTCTACAATCGCAGTTCCGTCTCGTGTCACCTTGAATGTGTAGTCTTTATAGTATCTTTTGAAATCATCAGAGCAGCTGACCTTAACTATGGTATTACCCAACGAAACCGGAATCGAGACAGAAGATGCCTCGCCACCAGTTATGATAAAGTCCTCTGTACCCGTAAAATAAGGAGCATCAAATCCTTCGGTGTCAATAGATCCGCAAGAAGCCGTTACTGTATATTCACCGGCAAGAAGGACCGTAGTCTCATCCCAATCTGAAATCTTGCCAGACCACTGATATCCTGAGCCAGAAACTGAGATTGAGAAATCCTCTGTTGAAGGCAGGGTCGTATATTCTGAAACCTTGCTTTTTGTCATATCCGCAACAATTTCGTTGCTGGACACTGTAAAGCATACCTGTCCGCCACCTTCAGTCTGATTCTTCTGGCAGGATATCACCGCAAGAAGAACCAGCACGCTAATGATTGTTTTCAAGTAATTCATTGTTAAATGGTTTGAATCTTATTATTGTACAATTTTCACTTTTATATCGTCGAGATAAAGCCAGAAATTGGCATTGCTGTTACCTTTGTTCTCATTGGTACTTACAATCCATGCGAGTCTCATGCTGTTATCCAGGCCATTGACTGTAACTGTCTTGGTACCCTCAAAAGAAGTATATGATCCTCCGGAAGTAGAAAGCTGTTCTCCATTGATTATCATAGGCGACAATGATGTAGGAGCCGAGCTGGCAAAGCCGGAGCCTCCTATCAGGCCTGCTGCACTGTCAATTATACTGTCTCCCTCAAGTACATCCGGATTAGTGACGACATCCTGATAATTGACACCGAAATACAAGGTTGCCTTCTTTCCGCTGCCGGCATTCTTCTGGGCGCTGCCATATCTGAAAGACACAGAAACGTTTACATCCTTTCCGTCCTTTATATTCGACAGGAATGGCGTGTATAGACGTCCCTTATAGAAGGCACCTATCCATAAGACGTTTTCATATCTGCAGCACAGACGCACAGAAGTGCCCGCCTGAGCCCCTATTCTGGTAGCATACCAGCCTGAAAGGACTGAAGTCTTTGAAGACAGTTCGATGATGTCCTTATATGTGTCTGAGTTGATACCTGTCGAAGGATTGTCATGTCCGTCACTGAATCCAGGTATTGCGCTGAAATCTTCATAGAAGAGGTAAGGAACAGAAAGATCCACGATGGTATTGTCAATTGCAGAAAGATCTGAGATGCGGACAGTCTGATATGTGAGAGTGTTGTCACTATCATATGTGACAGATATGTCCTTGCTGCTGAATGCCCTATACTGAGTTTCATCTTCAAAACGCAATGAGAATGTCTCTCCTGCTGTAATCTTATGACCAGGAGTGTATCTGAACACATTAGAGCCACTGTTATCCCACCTACATCCCTGAGGAGCCGTAAGAACGATTGTATTCACTCCCTCACCAAGATTATTTGCTGTAACCTTGAACGTAATCTTATATGGATACTCCACCAATTCCCTTACGTTCAGTTTGACCGGTGTGGAATGCCCTGCCTCAAAAGTCCTACCGCAAAGGTCTATAGGATCGAAATATACAATTCTGTCACTTGTATAAGCCTTTACCTGCAACGACTCTCCTTGTGCAAACTTAGACGGGAGAAATGCAAGGCAGGCATACTGTATATCACTGTCTGAAATGCCCAGCGGGGTAGAAAGTTTAAGTTCGACAGACGCATTCGAAGCAGAGAGATCTGCCGGAGCATCCGGATTTTCCAGATCGAAGGTGACATTTCCGGTCACACCAGAAGGAAAAGTAAGAAGAATCCTCTCCAGCTTTTCATTACCGATTACAGTATTGTCTCCAGGGATGAAGAACCTGAACTGATGCATCATACGGTTCATATTCATTTTCATCGGAGATTGTTCTTCAGGATCGGACACAGGTTTCAACGCTCCATGTTCCACAGGATCGGCAATCATGATATCTGCCCCCTGAGAGACTTTTCCGTCCTGTACCGAAGGCACATTGAAAGACACCTTGCTGCCGCTCACAGAAATTGGAGCGGGATAGCAGCAATAATAAGTATAAGATGCCTCAGGCATTGCTGATGAAAGAACAGATGTAAAGAATCCATCCTTTCCGTCAATTCCGTATGTATAGAATTTCTGATTTGACAAGACATATGATCCGGACTGGTCCTTTGCCCAAAGAGCAAGTTCATCCCCCTCCGACCACGAGGCAGACAAGCCGTCTTGTCCGATGACTGTGCGGGTAAGTGCATTTCCTGCATACAGACCGACTTCGACGTTCTCGGGAGATCGAGTACCTATATCATCAATACACCCGATAACGAGCCCGAGAGTTGCCAACACAAGGCTCAGTTTTAATTGCAAGTTACTAGTCATTTCGTTAAGAATCTTGAAACGCAAAAATATAAAAATTTATATAGCATTCAAAATTCGCGACGAAGATAGATAAAAAGGCGTCTAAACAGTCTCGGATTACTGTCATTTCAAGCAACCAACGGGAGTCGAAATTCTTGTCTGGCACTCAAAGTATTGACACACACCAATTTACAGAAAATCGATTCCCCTGCGGCGGGGAATCGATTATTCATAAAGCGTTCAGGGTCACGCGGTTAGGTGCCAGAGAATTATGTCAAGAGGGTGCTTTCGAGATATAAGATATGCATTTCTTCGGAGGCTTACTTCGTGGCGAGGATGGATAAAAAGGGCGACTAAACAGTCTCGGATTACTGTCATTTCAAGCAACCAACGGGAGACGCCACATCTTGTCTGGCACTCAAAGCATTGACACACACCAATTTACAGAAAATCGATTCCCCTGCAGCGGGGAATCGATTATTCATAAAGCATTCAGGATCACGCGGTTAAGTGCCAGAGAATTATGTCAAGAGGGTGCTTTCGAGATATAAGATATGCATTTCTTCGGAGGCTTACTTCGTGGCGAGGATGGATAAAAAAGGCGACTAAACAGTCTCGGATTACTGTCATTTCAAGCAACCAACGGGAGACGCCACATCTTGTCTGGCACTCAAAACATTGACACACACCAATTTACAGAAAATCGATTCCCCTGCAGCGGGGAATCGATTATTCATAAAGCGTTCAGGATCACGCGGTTAGGTGCCAGAGAATTATGTCAAGAGGGTGCTTTCGAGATATAAGATATGCATTTCTTCGGAGGCTTACCTTCGTGGCGAGGATAGATAAAAAAGGCGACTAAACAGTCTCGGATTATTGTCATTTCAAGCAACCAACGGGAGTCGAAATCTTGTCTGGCACTCAAAGCATTGACACACACCAACTTACAGAAAATCGATTCCCCTGCGGCGGGGAATCGATTATTCATAAAGCGTTCAGGATCAGGCGGTTAGGCGCCTTCAATTTACTCTAAAATAAATTATTCGGAGTATAATATTTTTAATGTTTTAATCCATACATCACCCTCTCGTCCCGCAAAATATGTTCTTGTAAACTTAACAGTAGAGTTAGATGTTAACAAACTACCCGAATATGCCTCAGTAAAATCAACTGTAATAGCAGTTCCGGATTGTCCTTCTTTTGAGCCTATATCTGTACCACCAGCACTTACTGTCAATTTTGGTTTGCCAAATCTTGATGGAGTATATATACTAAATGAGGTACTAATATTAATTTTAATTGCTGAAGGCACACTCAAATTTAGAGTAGCTGAGTTACTTGTTGAATGATTTAGGTGTATCGTTGTACCTTGCCATTCCGCAGTACCACCACTTAAAGACCATTTATCTGTATGTGGGCTATTCACCAAATCGTACGGCAGACCTGTGATGTGGTGAGTCTGGGACTTTTCAACGGTCTTGTTATCAAATGTCAGAGATACTGACAGCTGATGAGATTCCCATGAGCATTCTGTAATGTTTTCGTAAAACTCGTTTGCTGCGAAAGAGTTTACTGAATACGTACGCGACTTGTCGCCATCATAATCAATGACCAGTTTCTTAGAGTAATTCTCGTTAGCCATTATATTCTGAGAGAGTGTCCATCTTCCTCCAGCATTGTAGATAGTTTCAGGAGCGCAATTATTTGCTCCCGCATCACCATTAATATCTTTTGTAATGTTGTTGGTACCTGCATATTTATCATATGAAGTATATGAACTCAGTATCAAATCAAAAGATGGTGTAGCTGGCACGTCAAGAGCGATATCCTCAAAAGTGTGTGTCTTTCCGTCAATCGTTGCTGAAGCTTTGACGATATATTCCTCATCATTACCCACAGGCAGATAAGGCCAACCTTTTTTTGTGTCAGTGATTGAGGAGCCGTCGGAGTTGCCGAGCGACAGACCTTCACGGAGAGGTGTGCCGTCAGCTTTGCAGACGTTGATATTCCAGCTTTCTATGGCATTTCTGACCGCAGCAGACTTGTTGAAAGATGAGGTGACATCAGTTCCATCCAACTCTCCGGATGTAGTGGTATGGCTTGCTGATGCAGACAGACCGTCAACTTCCGGAGTGATCTTCACCAGATTGCTTACAAGAGCACCGACACGTGCACGTACCTGATACTCAGTACCTTCAGAGAGTCCTTTGAATACAAGGACATTATTCTCTGTAACAGCTGTCGCAGCATTCGTCCAGTCTGAGGAAGCAGAAGGAATCGCCTCATACACTACTGCCTCCTGATTCTTCTCCGAAATTTTTCCGCTGAAAGATGCCGGAGTAGTGACAAAGATACGAGAAGCCCATGCATCTTCCTTCTTGAGTGTCAGGGAGATTGAAGGCCAGTCATTATCAGTCTGACCGCAAGTGACATTATATGCAACTTTTGCAGACGGAGCAGCAAGCTTATGTGTCAATTCAACTTTCTCACCTGCAGAGTTCTTTCCTGACATCAAGAGAGTCAGATCTGCCCTAGAGGGAACAAATACCCATTCTCCATATCCTGCAGTATATGCACCCTGATTGAATGACACGGTTTCACCCGGCGTGAAATGCGTCGTGAATGATTCTTCAACATTCACTTTGACAAGAGCATTCGCAAGCGCAAGAGTCAATGCCGGAACTTCCTGATCAAGAGGACTGATCGAGCCTGAAGCCGAACCGGTAAAATACGGCACGCCAAAAGTATTGGTACCCGCAGAAGCTTCAACGGTATAATTTCCCACAGGAAGCACCAACGGTTCTGACCACAAGCCTTTGCGGTTATATATTTCATTTCCGTTCTTGTCCTTGACGACAAATGTTATGTCTGTCACAGCTGGCTCAGCAATATCAATGTCCAATGACTTGGTCGGTGTCAGGTCATCAACCGTGACATCAACGTCAAGCATCGGAGCAGAGAGATAACCCACCTCTCCTTCCTGCTGTATCTGCTCACCTATACAAGATGAGAACGCAAAGGCAGAAAGTGTCAGAATCGCCGCTGTTGTTATTTTATTTATATATGACATGTTTTTCAATTATTCTGTTATGAAAGAACCTCCTTGAGAAGGGTCCACTGTAATGGTCTCATAGAGATCCTCGCATGCAGTATCCACGATAATCTCAGGTTTGCCGACTGTTCCGTTCTGCTCGCTCATCCTGAATGTCAGGTGGAGGTGTGTTGCAGGCTGAAGAGTCTTGGATCCTGTGATAGTCATCGGTTCATTATCAATGATATAAGTACCGGAGAACACATAGTTGAGTGCTATGCCGCTGTTGAAATATCCCACAGCGGGAGTCTCTCCTACAGTATTCTCTGGCGTATATTCAAGCTTACGGGTATCCACCGTATAGGCTGTGATCTTGTAATCGGTGAAATGCTTGTCGATATTCTCTCCGAATATTACTGACACAGCAGTATTGACCATCTTGCAAGTCACGCTATACACAGTAGGATTGAGTCCCGCAACAACCTCTTTGGCTTCAGAAGTACCGGCATATCTTACCTGCCCCCATTTGTCCGGAGCAGTCAGAGACTCCACTTCTGTAACATTATCAGCGGATACGGTATAAAGGCCAACAGGCACGGTAATCACAGAAGGCATATCCTTATAGAGATATGTGAATGTCGCATCTTCAGAACTTACATATACATTGAAGTCATCAACGCTTACGTCTTCTCCACCAGCCCTTGTCAGGACTTCCACAACAGGAGAATTCTCAAGGGAGAGGCTCAGACGACCTTCCACCTCTCTCTGGATAAGACTCTTCTGACAAGACAGAGCCATTGACGAGATCAAAACTATAAATAAAAATTTCTTCATATCGATCAATATATATCTATTACGCAGTCAATTACTGTGGCATCTTCCACCTGTGTATCAACCAGTATAGAAGGGAGTTGTACAGTACCGTCAACGATAGTGTCGCCATCCTCCGGATTGATTACCTCTGTGAAAGAATCTTTTCCCATTTCACCGTCAACGGTTATTCCGGGACCTATGACTCCGTTATGATTACTCTTAATTGTGATTTTTGCCCATTTTGCAGGAGAAAGAGTCATCGGAGAAGCTGAATTCGTATATGTCAGCTTCCTTTCCGACTCTGTACCCTTGGCCACTGTACCATATATGGTATAGACAAGCTGAGAGCCTGACTCCGGCACATTGAAATATACTTCAGTCGGAGCATTTGCCTGAGCGCTGGTCAGAGTAACCTTTCTGGTAGCTGTAATGTCAACTGTGACATCGCTGAAATCCTCAAGGAAACTCTCGTCGAAAGTCATGGTAACCTTACCATTGACCATCTTACAGGTAACCGTCACATTGGCAGGAGTCTGTGAAAGCACATCCACCTGATCTGACACACCCTGATATCTGACACAGCCATAGCCGTTCTCAGCAGTCGTTTCAAGACAGCTCTGGGCTTCTACCTGGTAGTATCCATATGGAATCTCCACTTCATCAGGCATCTGTGAGTACACATACTGCTCTGAAGCATAGGCCTGTCCGAGAAAAGTCTCGCCATAGATATCTACCAGAAAGCCGCTGCAGTCCACCGGATCCGCCTTAGTGCTCACAACAACCTCCCTGTCAGATGACAACGAAAGCGAGATGGCTCCCATACGCTGAGGGCTCACCATTGCCTTGTTGCATGCTGAGGCAAGAAGTATTGCTGCGGATATGTATAAGGCTGATTTACGCATTGGAAAAAGAAATTAAGCTTCTGGAGTCGGAACAACAGTACCTTCGAGAGGATCGATTGTCTCTGAAACTTCGATCGTTTCTGAGATTACGCCGTCAACAAGAATCTCAACTAAGATCTTACCATTGGTAGAAGAATTAGAGAAATTGATCTGAGTCCACTTCTTTGCTACGGTCACAGTAGCCTCAGGATCTGAATATGTCTTCTTGGTACCATCGGAGAGAGTGACAGTAAGTGTCCAGGTTATACTCTTTCCTGCAGAATAATATGCACCATTCTCTTCAGTATGTCCCCATGCCATTGGCAAAGCTCGATTACCATCCGTAATTGTTATTTCAGCAGCTGAGAAGACACCTTCAGTAAATGAATTAGCAACAGTCACTCTTGAGTTGATTGCCTCACAAGTAACTTCTGCTGTATTCTCAATACCTGCCTTAACTGTAAAGTCAACAGATCCGGCAACTCTGACTGCACCGTTAGCACCAGCCGGCGCAGCCTCTTCCTCCGTAAGATTTTCAACATAGAGAGTATATGTTCCTGCAGGCTGCGTGAGATCATCTGTGGTCATTTTACTAAATTCGCGAGTCCACTTAACTGTCTCCCCCTGCTTAAGGGTAATATTATAGTTTGGAAGTTCCGCTCCATCGGGCTGCTCTGCTGCCTTTGTAACAACCATCTCAGTATCAGCGGTGATACCCAGATTGATGTAGCCGAATCCGTCAGAAGGAGCTACTTCGATAACGTTTTTGTTGCAAGCTGCCATTGCTACAAGGGCAGCTGCAAAAAGGATTGTCTTTTTCATAATGGTTATAAATCTTATTTGTTTATGTTAAATATACGGATTGAATTCACTTGGTACTTCTACCTGATTGTCGATTGACGCGTCAACTGTCACGTTCGGCAGGAGCTGGCCGTTTTCAAGATTGACTTTCACGAGCAGCAGGACATTATTCTTTGCCTCTACAGTCACGCTCTTGTCAATATTGACTTCTTTGGTCACTCCACCTGCACTGAATGTACCTGTTATGGTATATTCCACAGTCGAAGGATTAAACCATGTCTCCGTCTCCACTCCAACTGCCGTCTGATCTATCTCGATATTACGGCCATTTGGAGAAAGAACTACCTTCAGATCAGTGAAACGTCCCTGAGTGGATGCATCAAATGCTACTGCAACTCTTGCATTTGCCACTGTACAGTTGACTGTAGCAGTCTGCGAAAGAGCTTCTGCTGAAAGTGTGATGTCCGCACTACGTCCATATAGACGCTTCATGCCTCTTCCTTCTTCGGCAGCTGCCGCTGTGCAGTTTTCCGCAGTCACATAATAGGTGCCGAGGGTAAGTCTCTGAGCCTCGAATTCGTTGAACGCCTTCTCATATACCGGGGCGTCTGACGAATCGAAGATTCTCACTGTGTAATTCTTTGCCTGGTCTGAAGCAGGGTCAAGAGTCTCAGGAGCTTTGGTAACGACTTCCACAGAAGGCTCCCCTGTCAATGCAACAGAAAGTTCTCCATACTGAAGCGGAGTCTGTGTTTCCGTGTTACATGCAACAGCCATCAGTACCAAGGCTGCTGCTGTCAAGATCTTATTTGTCATGTTATAAAATATTTTTGAACACTTGTTCATATTCTTCTTCTGTCAGTTCTGTAGGATCATATACAAGTTCGAATTCATCAAGCTTCAGTACAGATCCCTTTCCTCCTGTAAAATAATCGCCATATCGGCTTGCGGCACCTACGATGACAATATATTTCGGTGTCCTGCTGTTTCTATAAACAAGAGGGATGGTAAATTTCACATAGTCCGAATCTTCCTTGTCAGATACCAGCGAGCCATGTGCAATTATGTTCTTGTCGTTGTCAAAATCGACAAACTGCTTCTTGGATGTGTTGATATGGAATCTGTCGTCCCAATCCGTCAGAAGTATCTGGATCTGACACTGGTCTGTCTGTCCCTGAAGGTCTTTATAAGGATCCTTTACCATATCTACTGTCTTTGGAGAATATTTGTAATACCCTCTCAAAGCCAACGGGCGTGCCGAAAAAAGATAGCCCCAGTCAAGTTCTGCTCCAAGTCCAGCAACCTTTGCAAACTGTCCCACGTAGATATTTCCTGCAGCAAGCAGTCCCATTGCCGTGGTGGTCTCCAGACGTGCGGCCTTACCTTTTACCACATCCGAATCTTCCGGAGTTGTAGGTACTGTACCAAGACCTGCTGTTCCAGGATTTGCTGAATCCCATACATAGTTGTCCGGACCAGAGTTCGGCATCCATGCAGTTCCATCCTGATACCACTCGTCGAAACTCAGATTGGCAATCTGCTGAGCTGTGCCTGTCTGAAAGACGGTCTCGTCTGATGTCTCCACACCATTGGTAAGACGGACTGCATATGCAGTATTTTCCTCAAGACCAGTAAGTTCTGCCTTTACCACAGTACCGGTTACCTTGATATCGTCCCAGACTGTCCATTCGGTATCGGATTCCTTCCTATATTCCAAAGAAGGGGTTCCCTGACCGTTTGTCACACCGTTCACAAAAGCAGAGAATGTCCATGGATCGACAGAATCCACTGCAACTGCTACTGCTTTCTGAAGGAACTTGACAGACCATTCGATATACTGTCCGTCATACTCTACTGTAAAATAGCGCATCAGGACACAGTCCAGCGTCATAGGGAACTTGCAGACTTCCATCAGAGGCTTGCTTTCACCGTTTACCGAGATAAAGCCTGTAGTGGATGAGATTACCGAGCCTTCCGGCTCCAGCTTCATATCATTGATAGTGACAGTCTGAAGGGACTGGTTATCTGTGACATACACATAGGCGATCTTCTTGAGTGGATCGATATCCGCTTCTCCCACCTGATTGTCACATTTGATATATCTGTCAATCGGCTGCACTGCTGATATCGTCCATTCGACATCCTTATAGACGCGAAGGACAAATTTCACAGGAGAAGTCAGATCGAGGACCTTTGGCATGCCTCCAATAATCTCAGCATCATTTGCAGTAGAATAGGAAAGGACCTTTACTGCAGAAATATCTGCTGTCTCGCCAAGGACTATCTCAATTGTAGCAGCTGACGGATCTATAGTGACAGACTCCTGTCCTTCTACTTCAAATGCTACAAAGTCCGGCGAGAGTCTCGGATACGAGAGGTCATTCTCTATACACGAACTGAAAGCAGCAAGACAGAGAATACTGAAAATATATGTAAATATCCTTTTCATCATTTATTCTTCATTCTTGCCTTCCTGCTGTGAGGACCTGTATAGAAATAAAAACTTGTACCGATCTCGATTGCAAGAGGATTGATGCGGAAGTTTGCGCCACTGGTCTGCATCATACTGTGTTCCACCTGATTACGGGTCTGTTCAACTCTGGTCAGATTGATTCCGAGAATTCCCACAGCCACTTCTACTGCGACGTTGTCCTGCGCAAAGACACAGATACCTGGAACAAAGTTTATCGATCCGCTTACAGTGGTCTGATATGTTCCGAACTTATCCTCGCCATCGACTTTCCATGTCTTGGACTCACCGTAACCACCCGTAGCTCTGACTTCGGCAAAGATTGCAAAACGCTTGCTGTTGGCAATGGACATGTAGTATCTCATCGTCAAGGAACCGCTGAATGTATGCTTGAGCATGTTGTAATCGGAGATTCCGAAACTCATGTCATCGCCCAACGAAAGAGCAGCATTACCGAGTCCAAGAGAAGATCTGTCATAATCGAAACGCGCACCGACACTCAGATTGTTGGCTACAAAATATGACACATGCGGTGCCAGACCGAATGTGTACATACTGCCTTCAAGACCGTTGATGAGGTCGAAGAGCAATGAGTAGCCGTTGTCATCCGCAGCCCTTCCGAGATCGATTGTATTATAGGAGAAATTGACTCCCGCATTAACCGTACCCTTAGGGACAAAGACCGAATTAGACATGCCGATACCTCTGTCGAACGGCTCGACAGGCTCCGTATTCTTACGGGAGCCTGCCCAGCTGCTCGCAGCTATGCATATCATTATCGATATTGAAAAAATTCTCTTCATGTCTGAGGTTTAGAAAGGACTTACCTTGCTGAATACCTGCTGATATTCTGCATCTGTAAGTTCTGCCGGATCGTAAACAAGATTGAATTCATCAACTCTGAGTACCGAACCTACACCACCTGTAAAATAGTCTCCGTAACGGCTGGCTGCTGCCACAATGACTATATATTTAGGCGTCCTGTTGTTTCTGTACACAAGAGGCAATGTGAATTTCACATATCCGTTGTCATTGTTACCTGAGGTCAATGAGCCATGTGCGATTATATGCTCGTCATTCTCAAAATCTACAAACTGTTTCTTTGAAGTATTGATACGGAACATTCCATCCCAGTCTGTCAGCAGAATCTGGATCTGACACTGGTCTGACTGTCCTGCAAGTCCCTTATAAGGATCCTTGGTCATATCAATGGTCTTAGGAGTGTATTTGTAGTATCCTGTAAGCGCTATCGGACGAGATGAGAATGAATATCCCCAATCAAGCTCTGCACCGAGGCCGGCTACCTTTGCAAACTTACCGATATAGATATTACCTGCAGCAAGCATACCCATAGCCTTCGATGTCTGAAGTTTGGCTGCCTTGCCCTTCACTACATCAGACTCTTCTGGAGTCGTCGGAACAACACCCAGACCGGCAGTTCCCGGATTCGCAGAGTCCCATACATAGGTGCTTGAGCTTGCATTAGGCATCCATGCATCACCATCCTTATACCAGTTGTCAAAGCTGAGGTTAGGAACCATCTGAGCTGCTGCTGTAGAGAATGTCATCTCCTTGGTCTCCTTGTCTTCTGCAGAAACTGCACGGAATACGTACTCTGTAGAAGGAGCCAGACTGTAAACGACAGTTGTATATCTGAGTGTTGCAGTATTTACTTCCATCTTTGAAGGATCGATCTCAGTCCACTCGGACTCTGATGCCTTTCTATACTGGAATGTAATGCCTTCCGGCACCTCCGGTGTAAAGAAACGTCCTTCGAGTTTAGCGAAACATGCCCAACCTGCTGTTGCAGATACAGCTTCTGCGTCAACATCGGAAATCACTTCAAGAATCAGTTCAAATACATCATAGTGTCCCTTTGCATCAATGACAGTAAACGTCATTTCATATGCTCCGACAGGAAGTCTGGAAATAAAAGATGTTATATCGACAGCCACTTCTGTCGAGCCCAGAGCCACAGCCTTGGTAATTGCCTGAGATACAACGATACCGGCATTAGTCAGATCGGTTGCAGATGTACCTATAAGTTCTGCTGACTTAGGAAGTCCAGACTGTTCAAGTACCTCATTGTCATGAGTTATACGCAGACTGCTTACTCCGACAGGTGTACTGAAGTTGAGAACTTTGCTGATGCTGTTTCCTACAGGTGTAGTCACAGGAACTCCTGACTCTACAGCGAACTCATCATTTGATGACACTTCAGGGAGAGAGCTGTTGTCAAAATCAAGGATAAGCTTATGCTCAGACTCATCCATAGAGTTGTCAAGAGTGACCTTGATGATGAACGCTCCGTCAGCCGTCTGATCCTCTCCGAGTTCGAAGGTAAGATGATAATGCTGCTTAGCCTTCACATCCTCATAAGTCGCTGTATATCTGTACTCTCCTCCTTCTGAATTCTTCAGATAAAGATTCCATGTCAATGTACCTGTCACAGCAAAATATGCCTCTGCATCCAGTCCTGCCTCGAGTGAGTTTCCGGCCTGTGGTGCATTGCTGAGAACAAGTGCCGAGCCTGTACCGTTTGTTACAGACACTTCGTACACATCAAAGTTATCTGAAAAATCCTCAGGAAATTCTACAGAGAATATTGTATTAGCCAAAGAACATGTAAGATCGACGGTATTGATTCTGTCCGGATAGATCTTCACATCCTTGCTTCCCTCATAATAAGGGTTGTTGAATGCTGCATTAAGGTCTTCGCCATTACTTGCAGTCACAGTATATGTTCCGATCTGAAGTTTGATCGGATTCTCAGTCGTCACTGTACGGTGGTCTTCTTCAGTTGCCACGGTCTGTCCTGACTGGTTGCTCACATTTACTGCAAACACCAGTTCGTCAGCCGCATCAGCCTTGACAATGATATCCTCCGAGAGGTCACTGTCCATCCTGATGCCGAGATATCCGTAGCTGTTATCCTGGATCACTTCCTGATTACATGATGCCAGAACACCTGCAGAAAGGACGACTGTCATTATATATGAAAGTCTTCTTTTCATTTTTTAATAGCTTAGGATAGCAGTGATTAGATAGATACGAAAACAACAAGCTGCTCAAGGATTCCGCCTTCCTCATCAGTTACCTTAAGAGTAAACTTATGCTGAGCACCTGGCTCTGGTCCATATATATTGATCAGACCTATAAGACTGGTAAGATAGAACGGAACTGTTTCCTTGCCGAGAATCTCATCGCCGAGCGGGAGTCCGAGACCCATACCCGCAAGATTCTCAAGAAGAGTTGCATCTCCTATCATATCCATAACTGCAGGACCGCTTTCATATGAATCCGCGTATGAGCAAAGAGCTGCGACAGTAGGGCTAAGTGCCTCAGAATCGACGATCACCTCAAATGTCTTTACCTTCTTAGGAGCATTGACAACAAGGTCTGCATTGAGATCGTCATCAATATTCATCGGAGCAAACGAAGGATTGGCTTCCCACACAAGATATGGAGCTGTTGAAGGAGTAGGATCTACAGGCTCGTTTCCTGTGTTGTCGTCATTTCCACCTTCTTCACCTGTATCGTCTCCGCTGCCGTCTGAAGGCTCGTCACCAGGTACATACTCCTCATCAAAGCCAGGAATCACGATATTCTGGTCAATCTCATTCACATCATGATTGATAGTGATGTTGATGCCACCGAGTGTACCGGTAACCTTTGCGTCGATATTGAGGACATGGTGGTCAGCCGCCTTTACATCTTCAATGATCATAGTAGCAGAAGCGGATGTATTGTCGATCGCTCTATGTCCGTCGATTGTGATGGAAAGAGGAGCAGCAGTAAACCATCCTGCCTCGTTTCCGGTGTAATATGTCTGTCCCTCGATTGCTACTGGCTTGAAGTCATCTTCACCTGCATTCTTGTTCCATGAAAGGTTGCCCTTTCCGTTGCTTACGGTTACTGTATAACCTGAAAGCTCCTGAACGAAATTGTCAGAAAGATTGACTGTGACCTTTACATTTGTTATTGCACAGATCACATCTACTGTTGTCACCTGACCTGTAAGGATCTTGAAGTCCTTTGAGCCTGAATAAATAGGCTGGTCGAATGCAGCATGCTCCTTGGAAGCTGAAGATGCTGTGAGAATATAGTCGCCTGAGCCGAGCTCCACGACCTTTCCTCTGATCGAGCTGAACGGATCATAGGTCTTTGTCCAGTTGTCATATGGACGCTGTATATCGATTACAAGGTCATTTATGATCTCGTCATCTGTAGCTCTTGTCACCACTTCGTGGAGATTTGACTTGCAGGTAAGGTCAACTGCAAGCGATCCGGTGCCAGTCTGCTCGATGACCTCTCTGTTGCAGCCTGTGAATATTGCTGCTGCAGCTATAATAGGGAAAAATATCTTTTTCATTTCAATTTTGATTTTTCTATTCATAAATAAGTTCTATGTCATCAAGCTTTAAGAATGAGCCTGCATGTGCTTTAACGGTCTCTTCTCCGAGTCTGAACTTCGAATCTGTATCGACATGACCGTCACCATAGCATGAGCTGAAGCGCACGTAAATGCTTGCGGCCTTCTTGTCAAATACTTTATATGTAAAAGGAAGTGAATATAAAGTCCATGTATCTGCTGCCGGGCCGGCTGTCTCCTGTGCTGTAGCCAGGACTGTACCGTCAGCCGCCTTCACCCAGGCATCGACAAAGAACTTGTCTCCGTCTGTCGGAGCATATTTATAATAGAATGTGAGTCTCGAAGGACGGCTTGCAAATGCATGTCCTTCAGTAGCATGATTTCCGTCACTGTCAGATGTTCCAATCCAGATTTCACCCTCATATGTAGTTCCGCTGGCAACACCGATAGTATTGTTGTTGTAACCAGTGTTTGAGCTTCCTACATTTACAGTGAAAAGCATTGCAGCCTTGTTGCCGCTGTGACGGTCGTCAACATATCCGGATGAAGGGAAGTTCTTACACCATGTCGCAGTAAGCAGTGTATGTCCGTCAGGCATTGACTGAAGGCTGTTACATGCCCACCATGGGTCAGCCTCTCCTGAAGCATATGGCAGATACCAGTTTCTGTCATAGGCAGATCCAAGCGGTGAAACTCTCTTAGTCACAAGCTGGTAGCCCTCGAATCCGCTGTTGCCGAGCTGCAGAGCATCCTCTGTGGTAATCGTAACCACCGGACTCTTACAGTTCTCATTCTTGTTGTATATAGCCCTGACCTGATATGTTGTCGAAGGTGCTGTAGGGATAGTACCGTAATTGAGTGTATAGCCGCTTGTAGAAGGAGTGACTTCAATATCTGACCAGCTCACGCCGTCTGATGTAACCTGGAAATCCACAAGAGCAGGAACACCTTTGCTGATTGTGACTACAGGATCCACGACCTTGGCTGCCCAGACATTGTAATCCTTGATATCAAGGCTTACCTTAACGCCTCCGGAAACTATGCTGAACTGCTCTGTAATCTCTTTTCCAACAGCATCCACTACCTTGAGTGAGAAATCAGCCATTGTCACATCATCGGCCTCTGCCTTCACAGACGAAAGCATATTTGCGATCACGTCCGAGAAGTCGATGAATGAGAATGTTCTTGATGTAGCCATTCCTTCGTCCCAAGAGAAACCTGCAGACTTGAGAAGAGCCTTGGTATTTGAATCCAGATTTGCAAAATCAACTTCTGCAGGAACACCCTTTGCCGCGAGCCATTCTGAATCCGTTGTCAGATAGCAATGTGACAAAGAGCCTCTTGCAATGAAGCTTGCCATTCCGCTGTGACCGGCAGCAGTCTGTCCCTCGATGATTTCGTGAGTATTGTCTGCTCCATCAAAGCCTGCGAGCGTGATTGTAGGAGCCGCCTGCGGAACTGTAGTTGCTGGAATCTCGATTGTCTCGTTCTTGTCTTCTGTAGCAGTATCAACAGTAATGTTTATGACAAGACTGCCTTCGCGGTTGTCTGTCGTAATTGTGAAGGTAACGAAATCATTAGGAGAATAGGTCATAGGCTCTGTCTTGAAATACTTTACAGTACCTGCTTCATCAACTACTGCATAGACTTCGAGAACAACCTCACCACCAGGCATATAGCCGCATCTTGTCTCATTCTTTGAGAACTTGATCTGCTTGCCCTCATGGTCATTATGTCTGACAATTGTGTAATAGTCAGAGTAATTCTCCTTGATGGTCTCATGGTAGTTAACCGCCATCTTGACATTGGCAAGCTTTGCCTCAGCAGAAACGGTATTACTACCTTTCTTCACCTCAAACTCTTTTTCAGCAAGGTAATACGCCTTGTTGAATCCGCAGCCGAGTGTATCACCATGGTGTGCAACAAGGCGGTACATCGCTGCATTGAGCTTAATTTCCTGTCCCACTGTGTTGGCGTATGAGTCATTGTAAAGACGGATCATCTTGTCATCCTGAAGTTTGTAGATGGCAACTCTGAAATCGTCCAATACAGGCTCATCCGCGTCTGCCCTTGTACCGATTATCTCATTCCGCATATCCGTTGAAAGAGCAATAGAGACCGTACCGACCTCTTCTGAGGGCAGCGGTCTCTGTTCTATCAACTGTTCAGAACATGCAGACAAGATTACCAGCAGGGCTGGAATGAATCTTAAACGTCTCATGATTTTATTGGTTAAATATTAATTGTTTTCATAGAATTCCGGTTTTACCCTACGAAGGGAAAAACGGTACGTGAGATTTATACCTGCACGTGTAATTCCGAAATGATGTTTATCCTGATGTTCGACAAACTCCCACATTGTTCCGTTATATGCAGCGGTATTGTGAGCATAGTGAGCATATCCGACTCCCAGGAGGAACTCGATTCCCCAATTTGCCTTATGACCAAGTCCGAGCGAATAACCATATGTAAAGCCGGCGCTCCATGCAGGATTTGAGTTGCCTGCATCATGGAAATTACCTTCCCAGACATCCTTAGGACCGTTCTGATATAGAAGCCCGTCAGTCCATTGCATTGTGTACCAGCCTAATCTGGCATGCACTCCGACAAAACTGCCCTTGCGCATTGTATTGCCCTTTATCCACCAGCGGAGCTCCGGTGTCAGACCATAGAAATTGGTATTTGTGTCTTCCTTGCAGAAGATATTTGTATGAGTGAGCCAACCCTCGATATCAAGCGAAACACTCTTGCCGATCTGGAATTCTACTCCTACCATAGGCACAGCCAGAGCGTCTGCTATGAGATTGGTCTTCAAGCCCATCATCCACGGGGTATCCCAATATTTCTTCGGTCTTTCATAAGCAGCTCTATACTGCTCGTATGCCTGATCAAGCATAGTTGCAGTCACCGGGTTCTGGACCGGAGTCTGCACCTGTGTCTGTACTTCAACAGGCTGAGCAACAGGAGCGTCCACATATACAGTATCTTTCACGACTACTACCGGAGCAGGCTGTCTTACAACAAACACCGTATCTCTCACATAAACCGTATCCTTGGCTGTTTCAACAACGGTTTCCTTCATGACCGGTTCCTCAACCGGAGCCGTAAGATAAGGTTTTGTAGGATCCCATTTGCAATAGATGGCAAATCTGACACATCTGAGTTTTGGGAAAAAGTCCTTCTGAAGAGTCTTCCACACCTTTCCACCATCAAGTTTCTGAAGCGCAGTCTTTCTTTCTCCCCACTTCTTTGTCCTTATAATATATAGTATCTCAGCCTTATATGGCAGATCAGAGGCTGCCACCAGTTCTGCAAGACGGTCCCAGTCCTCATTAAGGCTTTCCTTGTGTATCTTGTATTCCGGTATTCCTGTAATCTCCGTCAGATATTCTGCTGCGGCATCGGTTCTTGCCTGACTGAGCGTAACATTCTCTCCCCAAAGTCCGTCAGGACAAGTACTGCCACAGATCCATACCTGCAACAACTCCTTGGACGGGTCCTGAAGGACCTGACTCAATTCGTAAACGGCCGCATTGAATTTAGGATAATTGACCAGACGAGCTACACCACGAGGTAGCATGATTGATGTCAGAACGCTGTCTGCATAAAGAGTCTTTGTACCGATATCTTCCAGTTTGATATAACGTATATAGGACTGCGAATTCGCAATCTGACCGGACAAAAGGCAGAACATGACTGCCAGAAGGGCAAATTTACCCCTGAAACAACTCATATTATTCATTAGTCAAGAATCTTTCAACCCGCGAAGGTAGTATTTTTTTCTAAAATCACAAAATCGCGCAGAATGCAGCCATGACATCAGTCTATATTTATATATGTCAACCAGGCTGGTTTTCAGAAAACAAAAAAAATCACTACCTTTGCATGAATTTGTCCTTATACTATGGCACAGGAAAACATACAGATCAACAATTACACAGACGACAACATCAAGACCCTTGAAGGTGTTGAACATATCCGTCTCAGACCGGGTATGTACATCGGTACGCTTGGAAACGGAGATGATGCGGCAGACGGAATATACGTACTCCTCAAGGAGGTAGTGGATAACTCTATCGACGAATTTTCAGCAGGTTTCGGAAAACAGATACAGATTACAGTCACTGAAAAGGAAGTGTCTGTAAGAGACTTCGGTAGAGGTATTCCTCTCAATTCGGTCGTCAAGGCTGTAAGTATCCTGAATACCGGAGGTAAGTATGACAGCAAGGGATATAAGAAGTCTGTCGGACTTAACGGTGTCGGTCTCAAGGCAGTGAACGCATTGTCTTCCAATTTTTATGTTGAAGCTTACAGGGACGGAATGTGTTCATATGCAGAATTCAGTGCCGGCAAGCTTCTGAATGACGGAATGAAAGAGACGAAGGAGAAGAACGGAACGTATGTGAAGTTCACTCCTGACGAAAACCTGTTCGTAGGATATTCTTACCGTATGGATACCGTGGAGTCCATGATCAAGAACTATTCTTATCTGAAAAAGGGACTCACGCTCAATCTCAACGGTACAGCATATAAATCTGAGAACGGTCTTCTTGACCTTATAAACGAGAAACTTTCGGAAGAGCCACATTATGCTCCTATACATATTGCCGGCGAAGATATCGAGATAGTGATAACACACGGCAACAGCTATGGCGAGAACATCACGTCGTTCGTGAACGGACAGAACACACGCGACGGAGGTACTCATCTTGCAGCTATCAGGGAGGCAGTATCAAAGACACTCAAGGAGTTCTTCAAGGTGTGGTCTAAAAAGGATTTCGCACCGGAAGACATCCGTCAGGGCATAATAGGAGCCATCAGCATCCAGATACAGGAGCCTATATTCGCCAATCAGGCAAAGACCAAGCTCGGCTCTACATACATGTGGAATCAGGAGATTGAGAATGAGGACGGCACCCGCAGCTACGATATAGGTCCTACAATCAGATCTTTTGTAAACGATTTCGTCAAGACCAATCTGGACAATTATCTCCATATGCACAAGGAGATAATCCCTGCCCTTCAGGACAAGATTGCATCTTCAGAGAAAGAGCGTCAGGAGATTTCATCTATCCAGAAGAAGGCAAAGGAGCGCAACAAGCGTACGAGCGTATATAACAAGAAGCTCAGAGACTGCAAATATCATTATAAGGACAAGCTTCCTGCAGCGAAGGAAGAACTCAGAGACCTCACAAGCATATTCATCACGGAGGGAGACTCTGCGAGCGGAACTATCACAAAAGCCCGCAACGCAGAGACTCAGGCAGTATTCTCGCTCCGAGGCAAGCCTCTGAACTGCTACAAGGAGGGGCCGAAGAAATTTGCGGAGAATGAAGAGCTCAATCTGCTCATCAACGCTCTCGGACTGGAAGAGGACATCGACGACCTCAGATACAGAAGAATCATTGTGGCAACCGATGCCGATGACGACGGAATGCACATACGAATGCTTGTCCTCACATTCTTCCTCAAGTATTATCCGGATCTGGTCAGACGAGGACATGTATATATCCTTCAGACCCCTCTTTTCCGTGTAAAGAACAAGAAGGAAGTCATGTACTGCTACAATCAGGAAGAAAGGGATGCAGCCGTGAAAAAGCTTAAGACCGGCGTAGAGATAACACGATTCAAAGGTCTTGGAGAGATTTCATGGAATGAGTTCACTGAATTCATCGGAGACAAGATGAGGCTGGACAAGGTCAAGCTCAGTGACGAGGAATCCATTGCCGAGATCCTCGAATTCTATATGGGAGACAACACTTTTGAAAGACAGAACTTCATCAGGCATAATCTTAGGTCTGAAGCAGAACTGGAAGATGTAAATATTTAATTATGTGGAGAAAATTCTGCGGATGGCTACTCCGCACATTGGGTTGGACTGCAGTTGACCCGGTAGCCCCTGAAGACAAATGTGTCATTCTTGGAGTACCCCACACTTCAATATGGGATTTTGTGATCTCATACCTTTATTATGTATCGGTTGGCGGCAAGCCATACTGCATGATCAAGGGTGAACTCTTCTGGGGACCTCTGGGATGGCTCCTGAGAAAGTTGGGAGGAATTCCTGTAAACCGCAAGAAAGGAAGCAAAGTGGCAATCAGCGTAATCAACGAAATGAAGAGAACACCCGTTGTGCACCTTGCACTTGCACCGGAGGGCACCCGCAAACCGGTAAAACGCTGGAAGACAGGATTTCACACTATAGCTCGTGAAGTGGGCTGTCCTGTATATATGGGATATTTCGACTGGGGTACAAAGCGCATCGGCCGCGGACACAAGGTGGAGCTTACTGATGATGCAAAAGCAGACATGGTACGCATCCAGGCTCTATACGAAGAAATGCATCTTACCGGAAAGCATCCGGACATGTACATAACCAAATAACCTAATTTCATCAATTATGATTCAATTGTACAAGCGTATGCAGAGAATGAGGGAGAAGTATGTTGATACTATCGCCAAACTCTATGAATACGCAACTACTGTGTACGCAAAAAATCAGTACACACAATGGTATGACACCAAAGAAGGCGGATATACATATACCACATTCAAGGGTAAATGTGACAGTCTGTCAAAAAAACTTACACAATACGGTATCGGCTCAGGTGACAAGGTTGCGATTCTCTCGCAGAGCATGCCTAACTGGTCTGTCGCATTCTTCGCGACTGTTCCGTTCGGCAGAATTGCAATTCCTATCCTGCCAGACAGCTCGGAGAATGAAGTAACAAACATCATCAACCACTCTGAGACAAAAGTTCTGTTCGTATCCGAAAGATTGAGGGGAAAGATCAGCCAGGAGGTCATGGACAAGATGACATTGGTCATCAACATCGACAATTTCGAGACAATAAAGGCCGACGACGACCAGTTTACCTGCGACGGCAAGACATCGATCCCGACACCTGATGATATAGCCACAATCATCTACACATCAGGAACTACAGGTAGTGCAAAAGGAGTAGTACTCAGCCACCGCAACCTTGCATCCAATGTGATAACTTGCTATCACTCATGCAAGAGGAACGAAAGAGACAGATGGCTTTCAATCCTTCCGATGGCACATACACTCGAGATGACTCTCAGTATGCTGTACCCAATGTACTGCGGAGCCACCGTTTACTATCTCCAGAAACCGCCTGTACCTTCAATCCTGATGAAGGCCCTCAAGATAGTGAAGCCTACTACAATGCTCACAGTACCTATGATCATCGAGAAGGTATATAAGGGCAGCGTGCTTCCTACAATCAAGAAGAGCCGTACACTCACATGGATGAACGAGCATATGAACGGACTTATGTGCAAGATCATCGGCATCAAGCTCAAGGCTACATTCGGCGGACATATTTCATTCTACGGTATCGGTGGAGCCAAGCTCGATCCTGAAGTGGAGGCATTCCTCCTCAAGGCAGGTTTCCCATACGCAATCGGTTACGGACTTACCGAGACCTCGCCACTTCTGGGTTATGCAATGAAAGGCTGGAGAGCTGTAGGCTCCTTCGGATATCCTGTATATAATGTAAAGCTCAAGCTGCATGATGTGAATCCGGAGACCGGAGAAGGTGAAATCGTTGCCAAAGGTCCGAATGTAATGCTCGGATACTACAAGGATCCTAAGAGAACCAAGAGCGTATTTACAGAAGACGGCTGGTTCCGCACAAGCGACATAGCTGTTATGGACGAAAAGGGCCGTTTCTTCATCAAGGGACGTAACAGCAACATGATTCTCGGACCTTCCGGCGAGAACATCTATCCTGAGGAAATCGAGAACGTGATCAACAATGTAGAGGGTGTGAACGAGTCTATCGTCGTTGAAAGAGACGGAAAGCTTGTGGCTCTCGTTCAGCCGCTTGAGAACTACATCGAGTGGGACAAGGAAGGCGAAGACAAACTCTATGAAAAGCTTGACGCATGGAAGAGCAAAGTGCTCAAGATGGTCAACAAGAATGTCAGCAAGGCTTCTCAGGTAAGCTCAGTAGAGGTAATGAAAGAGCCTTTCGAAAAGACCGCCACACAGAAGATCCGCCGCTTCAAATACAAGGAATCGGCACCGACTGTAGAGGAAGAACAGAAAGAAAAATAGACTTTTTTCAGAAAAACGACTGTTTTTACACTAAATTTGTATTAAGACGTTTCATAACACAATTTAATTAGTAGTGGTTATGAAACGTCTTAACATTTTTTGGGGAGCTGCGGCTCTCATTGCTGTCACTTTGACAGCCTCTCCGGCATTGCATGCACAGGAGAACGGAAACAGGGATATGGACGGCAAGATTGTCCGTGGTCCTTATGAAACTAACCGCTTCGGCGACAACTGGTTCATCGGTGCCGGCGGAGGTATAAACCTATTCCTGAATGAAGGATACAATGTGAAGATTGGTCCGAGCATTGATGCAAATTTCGGTAAATGGTTCACTCCGGCAGTCGGCATGAGAGTGGGCTATCAAGGTTTCAGCGCACAGGCATGGGCACCTGAAGCAGGGGTACTTGGAATGAGCCTTGACACCGACAAGAACAAATACCTCCAGAAATTCGGTTATATGTATATCCACGGAGACTTCCTTTGGAATGCATCTGATGCTATCGGAGGATATAAGGAAACGCGATTCTGGGATCTTGTTCCTTATCTTCATGCAGGATTTTTCCGCTCATATGGAATGGACAATGTGGATTTTGCCGACAATGAATTTGCAGCGGGTGCGGGCTTGCTTCACATGCTGAGACTTACTGACAGGCTCGACCTTATCATTGATATGAGAGCGACTGTCGTGAATGGCAGAGTTATCAACGACAGCGGTGTATCACTGCTCCCTACAGTGACAGCCGGTCTTGCAGTCGATCTGGGCTGGCCGAATTTCGTGAGGACATCTACCATTCTCGGAGCTGTAGAGGTCGCAAACCTTGAGAAGACAGCAATACTTGAAGGTGCCATTGCAGCGCTTGAGGTTGCAAATGCATCACTTGAGGAACAGAATGCGAAGCTTGGCAAGGCAAACCAGAAGCTTACCAAGGAGAACACCCAGCTCAAGAATCTCCCTCGCATGGAAGAGACAGATTTCTTCGAGGGCATGACTCCGGCAATGGTATATTTCAATATCGGAGAGACTACTCTCAACGACAAGGAGATGCAGCATCTTGATTTTCTTGCCAAGAATATCATAGCCAAGGCAGATGAGGACACCGACATTCTCATTACAGTCATGGGCTCCGCTGACGGCAACACCGGTACTATGAAGCGCAACCAGCATCTCAGCGAGGCACGAGGCAAGTATGTGTTCGACATCCTCACCACTAAGTACGGAATTTCTCCTGAAAGACTTACTATCAAGGCGGAAGTCGTAAAGAAAGCACCTAAACCTGAGCTCAGCAGGGCGGTAGTGATTTCATTCTAATAAATAATTTACTATATTTGCCATGATATAAGAGAACATCATGGCAAATATTGGTACAACATTCACAAAATCAGGCAAGAAGGCCGTTCTTTGCGGCTCTGGTGAGCTTGGAAAGGAAGTCGCAATCGAACTTCAGAGATACGGAGTAGAAGTAGTCGCCCTCGACAAATATGCCAATGCACCTGCAATGCATATAGCCCACGGCAGTCACGTGCTGTCCATGCTGGACGGAGAGGCACTCAAATCAGTGATCAAGGAAGAGAATCCGGATTACATCATTCCTGAGATAGAGGCTATCGCGACAGACAAGCTTGTAGAGCTTGAAAACGAGGGTTACAACGTAATTCCAACTGCAAAGGCTACTCTTCTTACCATGAACCGTGAAGGTATCAGGCGTCTCGCAGCTGAGACTCTCGGTCTGCCTACTTCACCATATCGTTTTGCACAGACTCGCGAAGAGTTTGACAAGGCGGTGGAGGAGATAGGCATTCCTTGTGTCGTGAAGCCTGTAATGAGTTCGTCGGGACATGGTCAGAGTACAATCAAATGTGCTGAAGATATTGACAAGGCATGGAAGATCTCTCAGGAAGGTGGCCGTGCAGGAAGCGGCAAGGTGATTGTGGAAGGTTTCGTAAAGTTTGACTACGAGATCACTCTCCTTACTGTACGTCACTGTGCCGGTACGACTTTCCTCAAGCCGGTCGGACATCATCAGGTGGACGGAGACTACCGTGAATCCTGGCAGCCTCAGGCTATGTCGGAAGATGCAATTGAAAAAGCAGAAGCTATAGCCAAAGCGATTACAGATGCTCTCGGCGGATATGGCATCTTCGGAGTGGAACTTTTTATCAAGGGAGACGATGTCATTTTCAGCGAAGTGTCTCCAAGGCCTCATGACACGGGTATGGTGACTATGATTTCTCAGGACATGTCTGAGTTCGCTCTTCACGCAAGAGCAATTCTCGGGCTGCCTATTCCGGACGTGAAGTTCTACGGTCCGTCAGCATCCAAGGCAATCGTCGTCGAGGGCAACACAAAGGAATATGAGTTCTGCAATCTCGAAAAGGTACTTGAAGAACCAGGAGTACAGATCCGATTCTTCGGCAAGCCTGAAATTGCAGGTCACAGACGTGTAGGAGTCATTCTGGCAACAGATGACTCTGTGGCTGCTGCCCTGGCAAAGGCAGAGCGCGCATACAGCAAGCTTGAAGTGATAGTAAAATAATTATTTCAGTTTAGCCAGATCGGCCAATTCAAAATCGATACGGATTTTATCTATGATAGAGCAGACGATCTTCATCGTTCTGCTCTCTTTCGTATAGTCGGTCGGCGTAATGAAATTCACACGTTCCTGTCTTAGCAGTTTTCTTGCTACATTCACCTTCTTCTTGTTGGAAGGGTCATAGACTGCAATCGAATGTCCTCCGAACATCTTCACAATCTTCATACAAGGGACATCAGTTTCTCCGTCACCCATATATATCATATTAGGGAACGGAACACGTTTGTTGTCTTCTGCCTGACTTTCATTTACCTTCTTATTGTCCCTTACACTCAGGATACCCTTGTTGATCTTGAAAAGGAACTGGGTCTTTGCAGTGTAATCCACCGCAACACCAGGCCAGACCGCATCTCCGTTTTCATCATACAGAAATGAGCATGCGAAAATCCTTTTGAACTCGTTGGCGATAGGAGTTCCTTCAATCATGGATGTAAGACCAGAGGAATTGATGTAATGTTCTACCTTCACACCCCTTTGCTTTCCATATTCGTTTACATTTGAAAACCACTCGAGAACTCCGTCGTATAATTCAACAGCCTCGCCGAATTTCTTGAAATCCTCTCTACGAAGTTTGATTCCGGCTTTCTGTGCTTCATCGAACATCAGCTTCATATAACTGAGAATATTGCTGGCATCCTGACCTGATGCAATGTCATCACTCTCCTGCCAGAACTCCTGCGGTTTCTTCCCGATTGCCTGAATGAATCCGAATTCCTGCATGTTCCCGGGAGATAAAGTGCCGTCAAAATCATAAACAAGGGCTACGATAGGATATTTCTTCTTGCTCATAAGCGTAATTTTTCATTAAAAATCACCACAAATCGCGGGGTTTCGCCACAAATATAGTAATTATCAGGAGCTAGGAAACATATTTTATTACATTTGCAGCCGAAAATTTCAAAACTGACTATTATTATGCATTACCTATCACGACTTGAACAGGCCATCAGGACAAACTGGGATCGCCCAGCGCTTGCCAACTATCGCGGAGAATCATTCACGTTCGGAGAATTTGCGACACAAATCGAGCGCATGCACATTTTTTTCGAAGAGATCGGTCTCAAGAAAGGAGACAAAGTCGCTCTCTGCGCAAAGAATTCTGCACGTTGGGGAATAACCTTTTTTGCAGCAAATACATATGAAGCTGTTCTTGTTCCAATACTTGCAGACTTTCATCCGGACAGTGTAAACTCACTCGTAGATCATTCTGAAAGTATAGTGCTTCTTACTGACACCGACATATGGACCAAGCTCGACATTACCAAGATGCCTACAGTCAAGGCTGTGATATCATCGAGTGATTTCTCTATTCTATATGCAGCTAGCGAAAGCATTCAGGCAGCACATGACAAGGTTGACGAGATTTTCAACAGTAAATATCCTGACGGATTCAAACCTGAGCATATATCATATCCAATAGACAACGAGAAAGACCTTGCGATTATAAACTATACCTCTGGTACGACAAGCGCCCCTAAGGGTGTAATGCTCAGATACGAGTGTCTCAGCGAGAATGTAGCATTCGGACAAAAGCGTCTTCCTTCATATCCGGAAGATAAGATCGTGTCAATGCTTCCGATGGCACATATGTACGGAATGATGTTTGAGCTGATATATCCGCTTTGCGGAGGCTCATCGATATACTACCTGGGCAAGACACCTACACCAGCACTCCTTCTGGGTGCGATGGCTGAGGTGAAGCCATACCTTGTAATTACAGTTCCACTTGTAATGGAGAAGATATTCAAGAGCAAGGTAGCACCGGTAGTGAACAAGCCTGCAATGAAGGTACTCTGTGCTCTTCCAGGCGTCAACCAGCTCATCTTCAAGAAGATCCGAAACACTCTTCTCAGTGCATTCGGAGGAAAGGTAAGAGAAATCGTGATGGGTGGTGCAGCTCTGAATCCTGATGTAGAAAAGTGGTTCAGAAGATTCAAGCTTCCTTTCACTGTAGGTTACGGTATGACTGAGGCCGCTCCTCTTCTTGCATATGAAGACTGGTGGGAATTCGCATCGAAGTCTTGCGGAAAGGCTGTTGACAGTGTAGAGGTCAGAATCGACTCAGAGGACCCTTACACCAAGGTTGGAGAAATCCAGGCTAAAGGTAACAGCATCATGAGCGGATACTACAAGAACGAAGAGGCTACCGCAGCTGCATTCACAGAAGATGGCTGGATGCGTACAGGAGACCTCGGACTTCTTGACAAGAAAGGCAATATCTATATCAAGGGACGCAGCAAGAACATGATTCTCTCTGCAAACGGTCAGAACATCTATCCAGAGGAAATCGAAGCCGTGGTGAACAATCAGCCATATGTAATCGAGTCTGTAGTGATTTCAAGAGGAACAAAGATCGTGGCACTGGTATTCATGGATGCTGACAAGCTCAAGGCTGAGGCTGTAGATGTTGAGCTTTACACCAAAACTCTCATGATTGAAGTCAACAAGTCTATGCCTGCATACAGCAAGATCAACCTTGTGGAAGTAATGGACAAACCTTTCGAGAAGACTCCAAAGATGAGTATCAAGAGATTCATGTACAAATAAAAACCTGTTTAAGGTACTATTCCTAAACCTTGAGGCGGTCATGACGTAAGTCTGGCCGCTTCTTCTATTATTGTCAGTCCGTACTGACTATTTGTCATATTATACGGATTGGAATGGAGTTTGGTCTGTCACACATTGGAGAAGACATGGACTGTCATCCCGACAGTTTGTTCAATGTCAGCACGACAATATGTTTAACGTCATCCCTGACAATATGTTTAACGTCAGAACGACAATATGTTTAACGTCAGAACGACAATATGTTTAACGTCAGAACGACAATATGTTTAACGTCAGAACGACAATATGTTTAACGTCAGCACGACAATATGTTTAACGTCATCCCCGACCTGATCGGGGATCTAAATACAAAACAATGGCAACAACAGGAAAAATAGGAGTAACTACCGAGAACATATTCCCGGTAATCAAGAAGTTTCTTTACTCAGACCATGAAATCTTTTTGAGAGAGCTCGTGGCAAATGCAGTGGATGCGACACAGAAGATGAAAGCTCTGGCTGCTTCCGGAGAATATAACGGAGAGCTTGGAGAACTTGCTGTACGCATTGAGCTTGACGAATCAGCAAAGATTCTGAAAATCATTGACAACGGTATCGGTATGACTTCAGAGGAAGTCGATAGATATATCAACCAGATTGCATTTTCGTCAGCAGGAGAATTTCTTGAGAAATACAAGGACCAGCTTAGCAGCATAATCGGCCATTTCGGTCTCGGATTCTACTCGGCATTCATGGTAGCTGAAAAGGTCACCATCGAGACATTGTCATGGAAAGAGGGTGCAAAAGCAGTAAAATGGACATGCGACGGCTCGCCGGAATATGACATGGAAGAGTGTGACAAAACTGACAGAGGTACTGTCATCACTCTTTATATAGCAGAGGACGAAAAGGAATATGCTGAAAAGAACCGTATCAGCGGCCTGCTCGGCAAGTATTGCAAATTCATGCCGGTACCGGTAATCTTCGGAAAGGAGCAGGAGTGGAAAGACGGCAAATATGTTGATACAGACAAGGATAATGTAATCAACAAGGTTGAGCCGCTTTGGGCACGCAAGCCGGCAGACCTTACAGAAGAGGATTATAACAAGTTCTACAGAGCGCTCTACCCTATGGCTGATGAGCCGCTCTTCCATATCCACCTCAATGTGGACTACCCTTTCAACCTCACCGGTATCCTGTATTTTCCTAAGATCAAGAACAACGTAGAGATTTCAAGGAACAAGATACAGCTGTACTGCAACCAGATGTTTGTAACCGACTCTGTTGACAATATCGTTCCGGATTTCCTTACACTCCTTCATGGAGTGATCGATTCCCCTGACATTCCTCTCAACGTATCCAGAAGCTACCTTCAGAGCGATGCAAATGTAAAGAAGATATCTTCATACATCACAAAAAAGGTTGCAGACCGTCTGGATGAGATATTCAAGAACGAACGTGAACAGCTCGAGCAGAAATGGGACAACCTCAAGCTCTTCATCGAGTACGGAATGCTTACTGACGAGAAATTCTGCGAAAGAGCCCTTAAATTCTGTCTGCTGAAGAATACCGAAAACAAGTATTTCAGCATTGAAGACTACAAAAAGGCAATAGAAAGCGAACAGACAGACAAGGACAAGAAGATTGTTTTCCTCTATGCTACCGATGCAGAGAGCCAGTACTCATTTATCGAGGCAGCAAAGAACAAGGGCTATGATGTGCTCCTGATGGACTGCCATCTTGACAGTCATTTTGTCAATCTGCTCGAAACAAAGATAGAAAATGCAAGATTTGCCCGCGTTGACTCTGACAGCATCGACAATCTCATTCCAAAGGAAGAGAAGATCCGTCCGGAACTTTCAGAGGCAGATCAGGAAGATCTCTCAGTAATATTCAAGTCTGTCCTTCCGAAGGAGAATGAATATTATGTCCAGGCTGATAATCTTGGTGAAACTGCAGCACCTATACTTATCACCCAGAGCGAATTCATGAGACGTTACCGTGAGATGTCTGCAATGGGAGGCGGAATGAATTTCTATGGAGAGATGCCAGCCATGTACAATATCACAGTCAACATGGAAAATCCTCTCGTAGCACGTATCATGCAGGCGAAGTCTGCTGACGTAGCTCCGGCACAGGTTATACCTGACGCTGCTTCAGACGCATCTGAGGAGGTCAAGAGGACTGTGACAGAAGCACAGGAGACAGCTGCTGCAGCTCACAGGTCAGACCTTGAGGCATTCGCTGCAGATAACGAGATACTCAAGCAGATCACCGACCTTGCCCTTCTGGCAAACGGCATGCTGAAAGGAAAGGAGCTTAGCGAGTTCATTGCCCGCAGCGCCAAGGTAGTGGAAGATGCATATCTGAAATAGTCTGGCACCTAACGCGTTATCCTTCAACGCTTTGCAGAAAGGCGATTCCCCGAAAACGGGGAATCGCCTTTTCGTAACCGACTGGTTATCAGCGGATTAAGCGCCAGACTATTTTATAAGATTAAGGAATTCGTTGCGGGTACGCTCGTCTTTAAGGAATATTCCGCTGAATGCTGACGTGGTAGTCACCGCATTAGCCTTTTGTACACCCCTGAGCGTCATACAGGTATGTGAAGCTTCGATTACAACCGCTACTCCAAGAGGGTTCAGAGTGTCCTGTATGCAGTCTCTGATCTGAGTAGTCAACCTCTCCTGGACCTGGAGGCGGCGTGCAAAGGTCTCCACTACGCGGGCGATCTTACTGAGTCCCGTAATCTGACCGTTAGGGATATATGCCACGTGAGCCTTGCCGATAAACGGCATCACATGATGCTCACATGTGGAGTATAGTTCGATATCCTTTACCAATACCATCTGCTGATACTCCTCCTTGAACATAGCGCTACGCAGAATCTCGGCACCATCCTGTGCAGATCCATGGGTCAGAAACTGAAGAGCCTTTGCAACTCTTTCCGGAGTCTTAAGAAGGCCTTCTCTCTCAGGGTCCTCACCAAGAAGTCTCAAGATTTCTCTATAATGTTCCGCAATAGCTGACGTAGTTGCTTCGTCGTATATTTCTTCCTTTATATATGCCATTTTACAGTTTTTTACGTCATTCATCTAGTTCTACATCGGCTGGTACGGATATTGCATCCCCTGCCGCGTCACAAATACTAAAAATTTTGTGCAAAATTAGCAAAAAGAACGGCAATATAGATTTTTTTATATATCTTTGCCGCCCCTTAAGCAGAGCAATCTGTTAAAAACATTGATTACTAATAAATTAAACAAATAATACTATGTATTGGACACTTGAACTTGCATACCGTCTTGAGGATGCCCCATGGCCTGCAACAAAGGAAGAGCTGATTGACTACGCAACCCGCTCGGGAGCACCACTTGAAGTAGTAGAAAACCTTGAAGAACTTGAAGACGACGGCGAAATCTACGAAAGCATCGAAGACATCTGGCCGGACTATCCGACTAAGGACGACTTTTTCTTCAACGAGGAGGAGTATTAACAGATATTTACCATAATATCAAATAAACACACTTGCCAAGGGACGATTTTCACGAGTCGCCCCTTGATCTTTCTGCATCCCAGTGATTCTATCAAGAAGAAAAGATCACAAGACTTCTATTCCAGTACTCAAAGTCTGATGATTCGGTCTCATGGGAGGTGCAGACCCTGTAAGATGTATAAAGCAATAAGCCGGTCTTACTTACGCACAAACAGTACAAGCATCAAAGGCAGGGCGATTATAGCCATCGTAGCACTGATAGGAAGATAGATTCCGAAGTTGACAAACCTTACCACAAGATAAGTCATCAAAAGAAGTGCAACACCCATAGAGGCCGATATCAGATAATGTTTTCTGATATCGGCACTCTTGCATATGATGCGGCTCAGATTCGGGACTCCCAGGGATATGAATCCGATTGGACCGCAGATGGATACGGAGCTTGTTACAAGAAACATGATGCATAGAAGCAGCAGCGCCTTGGTTCTGTTGGACAACTCAATCTCGCCCTCAAAATGCCTTGTAAGCGAACGGGAAGATATAAGTGCGGTGGCAAGTCCGGCTGCAAAGAGAGCAAGCGAAAACACGATATCACCAGTTGTCACCCCCTCAAGGTTGAAATTGGCCGCACCCCAAAGATAATATTGCTTGAGCAGGTCTCCATTAGGTGCATTGGTGACCACTATCGTACCCAACGATCCGATAAAGGTGCCGAAGAGTATTCCGAAGGTTATCAGATTCTGTGTATTCACTTTCAGGGTCACGAAGAAACACACCAAAGTACATATCAAGGTACACACAAAGCTTCCCATCGTAAGCGAACACCAACCGGTCATAGTGGCAGCTGCCGCACCCAGACAAGCGGCACTGCCGAGGCCGAGGCTATATACATCCCCAAGCTGGTTTCTCCATAAATATTGCATCTGGATGCCTCCTATCGGAAGGGCGATACCGGATATAAGTACATACAAAAGACTCAACATATCTAAAATCTATATTCAATTCCACCGGTCAGGCTACGTCCCGGCATAGGATATCCGCTGGAAAGTTCATATCTGCAGTCCAGAATATTTCTGACAGTAATATTCAATCTCATTGCGCCGGCACGGTCAAATGCAAAACTTCGGCTCAGGGAGGCAGACAGAGTATTCCAATCCGGCATATTCCCATAACTGTCAGAACGCCCTGCACGCATCTGCCAGATGATGCTCATCATCCATTTTTTCCACGACGCATCTATATCAGCACAAAAGGTATGTTTTGCAATATAAGGAACGTAATCTCCAGTGATTTTATCAACTGCAGACTGAAAAGTATATTTAAGATCCGCACCTGCCTTCCAATCTCCCAGGAGGAACATCGCTCCGCATACAGCATCCGTTCCCACGGAGCGGACCTCACCAAGATTGTATGGTGCCCATATATTCGGATCAGCTTCAGTCGGAGCAGATATAATCTTATCTGTCAAATAGTTATAGAAGGCGTCAACCTTTGCTTTCAGCTGCATCGAGTAACTATTCTGCAACTGCCTGATGAATGTATATTCTACACCGACATCAGTAAGCCATGCATCTTCCGGTCTGAGCTGCAGATTACCATAACCCACATAATACAGCTCATTGAATGTAGGTACCCGATATGCTCTGCGTCCGAAAGCCAAAACATCAAGTCCCTTGATCAAAGATACCCTTACATCCAGAGAAGGAGACCACGCATGTCTCGACAATGCCCCTTTATCGAATGTGCCAAAATATTCTAAAGCCAGGTCTGCAGAAATCTTTTCCGAGCGATAGGACGATGACAGAGCTGCCAGCAATGATGTACGGGAAGCTGTATAGTTTGTTGATTTGAGGGCATCCCATTGCAGATCGGCAGCTGCGGAAAGATTCCAGTTATCTGAAACCCTGAAATAATGAGAAGTATTTAACTGAATATCTGTCTGACCATATCTGCTGTCACCGTACGAACTCGTATAGAAGATATTGTCATACGCACCTTTTGCGCTGATATTCATTGAATAGACATCAGTAAAACGTTTCCTCAACACCCCTTGAAGAAAGGCGTTCATATCTTTCTGACGATCATCAGAGGGCCATGAGACAGATCCCGGAGTTCCTCTTGAAGCATCATTATAATACGCCTTTACATGCATATCTCCTCCAGAGATTATTCCCCACAGATCAAGGCCTGCCCTCACCTGAGAAATATCATTATTCGCTCTCCTGCTGCCGTCTGCACATTTGAAGTTGCCCTTGCTGAATATTCCGGACGAGCTTGCAGAAAGGCTGTAATTGTCTGAAAGCCGGAAATCAAGTCTTACAGACGGAAGATATGTGCTGAACGATCCTGCATGCATCCTGACATTGCCTGACACCGGAGACATTCTGAATTCTGGTCTTGCGGTCCTGAGCGAAAGACTGTTCTGAGCATAATCGACCACAATTGACTCCAAAACAGCAAAATCCAGCATACCAAGGTCATTCTGTCCGGACTGCAGATTACCCACCTTGACCCCATCAAGATAAATTGCAGTATGAGCACTACCTAAGCCCCTGAGGCTCACGGACTTCAGTCCGGCAATTCCACCATTGTCATTGACATACAGACCAGGGCATGACATAAGTGCATCCGAGAGATCTGATGAGTTGTTGAAACTGATTGTATCTGTTCTTGATACTATCACTCCCCTGTCTGCCGTCACAGTTACAGCATCAAGAGAATCCACAAGAGGCTCTTGCGAGCCATCTGGCGAGGCAAAAGAAAGCATGCCTGCCGAAAAAAGAATAGAAAATAACATAATTTATCGCCGTTACAGAAACCTGCCCCCGGATTTCAGAAGTATGACTTGACTATGGCAGGTCTTCGGACTCATCCCCTACCGGACTTGCATGCCGGATTTCTACGCCTTCTCACAGTACAGGGCTGCAATGGCTTGTGCAGAAATATTCAGAGAAATACCGCTGCGGGCACAGCTCCGGATTCACACCGGATTCCCTTGCTCCATAATCCCGGCACAAAATTAATAAATTCCACAGACAGACAAATAAAGAATTTTATAACTTTGCAGACATGAGGAAATTTGACACCTGCTTTTTTGAGAGATATGCGCAGATCACACTTGAGACTGTGCTGGGAGAAGAATATTCAGATCTCGTGAATGAGGACAGGCCGGACCTTCAGAAGCCGGACAGAAGTCTGGGTATAGAAGTGACCAGAGCCATGGAGCCGAAGAAGGAAGAGGCACTGAACATGCTCAGGGAAATGGCTGGTCTGGATGTGTTGGAGAAAGACCGTGATGAAATCGGAAAGATCATAACAAGCGGTTACGGATACGGTCTCCAGGACGGAAAGTACGTAGGTCATCTTGAATATGAATACTGGTCACTGGCCTTGCCTCTCAGACGCATCATCGAAAGCAAGATCAGAAAGGTCGCATCCGGCTTCTATGGTGAATTCGAAGAGTTCGGGCTGTATATATTCTGCAAGGACAGCCTGACTGAAGAAGAAGTCACAATGACCATGGAATATGCCAGCGAACTCCAGAGGCATCTGGATGTCAAGTATTCCAAGATGTATCTTTCTCTGATCAACAGACTGTATGTGTGTGACCTGTCAGATGTGGACAGGACTGAACATAATACAAATTACACATCCTTCGACATAAGCGAAAGGATGTGTAAAGAATTCTTTCTCAAAGCTTTGACTGACTGAATCATAAATCATACTTGGCAAAGGTGACTGTTCCGTCCGGACTCACGTCAACCTTGACATCAACTCCATCCACTCTCAGTTCAAAACGATAGAAATTTCCTGAAGGTGTCTGAATATATTCAGCATCGTTATCCGTATAGTTGCCGTGTCCATATTTCGGATCCGCCGTAAGATAATCCTTGATCTGCTTAGGAACATCGCTTATCAAGACTTCAGTAGAAGTTCTTATCCAGTTCCCCTCCTTGTCATACCAAGCCTCATGCTCGATAGCGTTTGGCCTTGATCCTGTCTCATACGAAACTTCCCAATAGCGTCCTTCCCATTCCCACTCTACATCAAAGGCATCCGGATTAGCTTTTGTAAAACTGTCACGTACCTCTTTCTTTGGGCGTCCGTCCTCATACTTCTCGCACGAGAATATAGGCAATGCAGTTGTAAAAAGAACTGCCAATATAAATATCTTTTTCATAATCATCGGTTTTAAGAATAACAAAACAATCAGTTGTCCACTTCAGTCACATTGAATCTGGAGTCGAACTGGATCTCGACCTTGTTGGAAAGCTGTACCTCATAGGACTTTCTGCCAACTTCATATTCGACTATTTTCTCATCAGGATAATATTTCATGACAGTATCAATGATCTTTCCAGGTACGATTCCTTCAGGAATATTTCCATTTCTGTCCTGGATCTTTTCCAGTTTTCCGTTATTCTCAAACTCAATAATGACTCCGTCAGCAAGACTTACCTGATATTCAGGCCTTACAAGATCATCATCCATAGTAGCCAACGTTACTTTCTGCGAAGAGAAATATGTATGGATGAATTTCTGTGCTGCATGAGGTAATTTGTCGAAAGTAACAGGTCTGTCACCCGCCCTCATGACTGTTAGAGAGACCAGCACAAAGGTCAATGTAATCACAAATCTTTTCATACCTTCAAATTTTAATAATTCTAAAATAGCACAATGCAAAAATAGAATACAAACTTGAAAAATGCAAGACTTTTATGCGATAATTTTTAATTTTTCTATTTTAATCCCAATTAAATCGACTATATCTCACCTAAAAGACATTTTCTTTCAGCTGTAAATGAACATGCTTTCCTTCTGAATCATCAACAGATTCTTCAATGAGTTCACACATGCCGACAAGAATAGCATAGCTCAAGTCTTCATCCAAGGAAGATTTATCGATATAAATCCGATTTGAATCGGGCAGCCATGCATCAACATTAAGATGAAGATTATCGACTGACTTGGATACAAGAAGTCTGACTCCCTCATCCAAAGGTACGAGATTAAGGAATTCTTCCACTACAAGCTGAACGGAATGTACAGATTGAGGTCCGAGTTTATACCTGTTGCAGAAATTCTCTATTCTGGCATTCAGTTCCGGATAATCATACTTGGACGAATGGATTTCATAGACGAGATTCAGACAATGATCTATGTAATTTCTGGTGACACGATTCTGTGGTCTGTAGATTATCTGATCTGCAGTACCTGTCTCATAAATCTGCCCGTTATACATGAATGCGATCCTGTCACTGACCTCGGCTGCCAGATCAAGACGATGGGTAACCATCACGATTGTCATCTTCTTTTTCTTCAGTTCCCTTATGACATCCATCACCTCGCTGGAAGACACGGGATCCAGTGAAGAAGTCGGTTCATCAAGCAAGAGCACGTCTGGATTCATCATCAGACTTCTGGCTATAGCTACACGTTGACGCTGACCTAACGACAAGTGATCCGGATATTCTGAGCTCTTCTCCCATAGTCCAACAGTATCCAGCAGCTCCATTGCCTGTTTTTCTGCTTCCTCTTTGGAAATTCCCAGCACATTGACGGGAGCGACAGTCATATTCTGAAGGACTGTAAGATGAGAAAACAGATTGTGCTCCTGAAAGACCATACCCATTCCATTATAGGTACCTTTTCGGGTAGAATTCACAGTTACAGAGCCTGAATCAATCGAAGTCAGACCTGCCATGCAGTTGAGAAGGGTACTTTTTCCCGACCCTGCATAACCGATTATCGACACAGTTTCGTTTCTGTATATATGCAACGAAACATCGTCCAGAATCCTTGAAGATCCAAAGGTCTTGGTAATATGGCTGACATCAATCATTTGCAAACACTATTGAATACAACTTGAAGATACCCTCACGGATCGCCCATGAAAGCAGAAGGAATATTATCGACACAAGAAGTAAAGGGACAAGTACCTCGTAGGTCTGATTTCTTATGATTTCCGTAACCTTTATCAAGTCGAGCTGAGCGATATATCCTGCATATGAAGTCGATCGGAGCAAAGATTTGGATGTTGCGGAAAGCAGGGGCAGCATCGGTTTTACAGCTTGCGGGAGTATTATAAGACGATATTTCTTCCAACCTGTAAGACCAAGCATATGCGCAGCCTGATGTTGTCTTGGATCTATGAGACTCAGATGAACGGTAAATATATCGTAGAATGCCTTTGTAAAATATACTCCAAGCGATATTATGCACACAATGATACCACTTACCGGCACTGATGCAAAGACCACATAGTAGAAGAAGAAGATCAGCACAATGGAAGGAAGATCCCGGATTGTCTTCACAATATAATGAAGGAGATCGAACACCTTTCTCATACGGGGCTGATATTCAAGATAAACCATGGATACCGCCAGAATCAGTGACAGGAGAAGACCAAAGACAAAAATTATTACTGTATTAAGGAGTCCTCTGCAGATAAGAAGCCAATATGAGTCTGAAAGCAGACTTCTCTCTATACGGTACATTGTCTTCTCAAATAATCCCTGACCTGTGGAATCAGCTGAGCCACCCGGAAGTTTTCTCTTATGGACAATTATATAGAAATCATCAGTCTCTGCCGTATCAGGATTAAGAAGTCTCAGCTCGTCACATACCGCAAGTAATATTTCCGCATCTTTTCTGTCAGCAATACCTGCATCGCATTTTCCTACATTAAGCGCGACTATGAACTCCGAGGCATTCTTGAATGTAACGAATTCCGCATCTGGCATACGCCTGGAGAGGCAGTCCTCGTCATGACCACCATCGATACGCGCGAGGCGGCCATCAGCGATATCTGATTCACTGACATATACATATCGTGGCTCGTCACCGGACTTGCCGGCGCACGAGCAGCACAATATGAGAATAAATGCTAAGAGAAATGTCCTGACCAGGCGCATGACCGCTTGGCTTTATAGATTAGCCGTCTTTGCAGCAACTTCTGCTGCAACCTTTGCGTAATTCTCGGTTGAATCAGCGAAAAGGATTCCGCGCGAAGAGTTGATAAGCAGGCCGCCATGGTCATTTGCACCATTTGCGATAACTTCTTCTGCAGAACCACCCTGAGCACCTACACCTGGAACAAGGAAGAAATTGTCCGGGCAGAAGCTGCGGAGTTCCTGAAGTTTGTCAGCCTTGGTAGCTCCTACTACGAACATCATGTTGTCCGGAGTAGATATCTCCATCATCTCTTCCATCACTGCCTGATACAATGGTTTGCCATCCTTCTGGGCTGTCTGGAACTGATATGCAGAGGCATTTGAAGTAAGAGCCAATACAATAGCCCATTTATCCTTATATTCAAGGAACGGAGTCACACTGTCCGCACCCATGTATGGTGCAATTGTAACTGCATCGAAATCCATCGCCTCGAAAAAAGCCTGTGCATACATCTTGGCCGTATTTCCTATATCACCTCTCTTTGCATCAGCTATAAGGAAAATTTCAGGATACTTGCTGCGGATATAGTCAACTGTAGCATCCAATGCACGCATACCGTCGATGCCATAGCACTCGTAGAATGCAAGGTTAGGCTTGTATGCTACGCAATGTGGAGCCGTAGCATCGATTATCGCCTTGTTGAACTCTACAATCGAACGGGCCTTACCCTTGTACAGCTCGCCTTTGATAGCAAGTTCTCCACTGTTAGCCAATGCCTTGACATGATCCGGCATCTTGTTGAAATCGACATCAAGACCTACACAGAGCATGCTCTTCTTGGCCTGGATCTGTTCAAATAATTGTTTTCTGTTCATAATCAGATTTCTCCACTCGCTTCACTCTGTCGAAATGACAAAGTGAAATATTAATAATACTTATAAAACAATGCAATAGCTTCCATCCCGGCAAAAAGCTGTTTGAGAAGATAGCTTTCATTTGGAGAATGGATGGTATCCCTTTCGAGACCGAATCCCATCAGAAGAGGATCGATTCCAAGAATACGCTGAAGATCAGCAAGAATAGGTATCGAACCGCCTCCACGGGACGGCACGGGCTCTATGCCATATACCTCTGTCATAGCCTTTTCCGCTGCCTTGTACGCTGGAGAGGATATAGGAATAAGGAAACCGTCTCCACCATGATGCGGCATGACTTCCACCTTCACATAATCAGGAGCAATCGATTTGAAATGTTCCTCAAAAAGCCTTGTTATTGTGGCGCTGTCCTGATTTGGTACCAGTCTCATAGAGATCTTGGCATGTGCCACTGACGGAAGGACAGTCTTGGCTCCTTCGCCTGTATAACCGCCCCAAATGCCGTTTACATCCAGGCACGGACGGATACCTGTCCTTTCAAGTGTAGAATATCCTGCCTCACCTTTCACCTCGTTTATATCAAGGAACTCCTTATACTCATCAATGTCAAACGGAGCACGTGAGAGTTTTGCCCTGTCCTCTGCAGAAAGTTCCACTACATCATCATAGAAGCCCTTTACTGTAATATGACCGTCGTTGTCGATAAGGGATGATATCATATCACAGAGAACATTGATAGGATTTGCGACAGCACCACCGTAATGACCTGAATGAAGATCCTTGTTTGGACCAGTCACCTTTACTTCCACATACGAAAGTCCACGCATTCCACAGTTGATGGAAGGGACCGATTCCGAAATCATGGTTGTATCAGAAACCAGGATTATATCTGCGGCAAGAAGTTCCTTGTTGGCAGATGCCCATGCTGCAAGAGAAGGGCTGCCGATCTCTTCCTCACCTTCGAGAATGAACTTTACATTATGCTTGAGTTTATCCTGACGGACCATGAACTCGAATGCCTTGATATGCATGAAAAGCTGGCCCTTATCATCGTTTGCACCCCTTGCATAGATAGCGCCATCACGGATCTCCGGCTCGAACGGGTCTGAATGCCACAGTTCTATCGGATCGACCGGCTGCACGTCATAATGTCCGTAAACAAGCACAGTAGGAAGCGACGGATCCACAAGTTTCTGTCCGAACACAACTGGATGTCCTGCTGTAGGATACACATCAGCCTGGTCTGCACCAGCCTCCTTCAAGAGTTCCACAAGGCGTTCTGCACATAAAAGCATGTCACCCTTGTGCTGCTCAAGAGAACTGACAGAAGGGATTCTCAATAACGAGAAAAGTTCCTCAATAAAACGCTCCTTATTAGTTTCAATGTATTGTTTCATAATTATAGTGGTTTTCCTATTGTCTTGATTCAGCAAGCATTTCGCCAAGTTCCTCTATATCCCTGCATATCAGAGACGGCTGACGAGGGGCTTTGCGTGCGGTCTCCAATGTAGTCTCACCCGAGAGAACAAGTACTCCGAATGCACCGGCATTGTGAGCCATAGCTATATCTGTATATATCCTGTCTCCTACCATTGCAATCTGAGAGGGCTCAAGATTCATCCTTGAACATATGCCGCTAAGCATATTCGGATCCGGCTTGCCTAATGTAACATCCGGCTTTCGGCCTGTAGCTCCTTCCAGACAACGACATATCGATCCACAGTCAACAAGAACAGTCCTCTGGTCGGTAGGGCAGACAAGGTCCGGATTGGTTGCAAGATAAGTGACACCTTGAGATATCCACCATGCAGCACGACAAAGTCTGTTGTAATCCAAAGTCATGTCGAAAGATGCCACAATTATATCGGGCACATCATCAGGATCGTCCGATGTCGGGATGAATCCGGCCTCTTCAAACTGAGAGATCATGGATGGAGTTCCAAGAAGGAAAAGCTTGCGGGCAGAGGGATAATTGTTCTTTATGTAATCAATTGTAGCAATTGTTGTGGTGTACATCTGCTCCGGCTCACAAGGAATACCCATAACATCAAGTTTATGAAGATAATCTGCAAGAGACTTCGACGGATTATTCGTCAGGAAGGAATAGGTTATTCCCATATCGGTCAGTCTCTTGAGAAAAGAGATAGTATAAGGGAATATTGTATTGCTCAAGTAAATGGTACCATCCATATCAAGAGCTACGTGCCTGATACCGGCAAGCTGGTTCTTCAATTCCTGTGTCATATTACAATCTGTTCTTTGCATATTCCAATGTAAGGACAAACTCCTCTTTATTTTCTGACGGGGCATCATACATGGCATCTGTCATGATGCGTTCGCAGATGGAACGAAGTCCACGCGCACCGAGTCTGTTGGCAATCGATGTATCCACAATCAGATCCAGCACCTCAGGCTCGACGGTAAGCTTGATGCCATCAAGTTCAAACATCTTCTCATACTGTCTCATGAGAGCATTCTTTGGCTCTGTAAGAATTCTCTTCAAAGCCTCTCTGTCAAGATGCTCGAGATTCGTGATGACAGGAAGACGGCCTATTATCTCCGGAATAAGTCCATAAGCCCTGAGATCCTGAGCCTCTACATATTGAAGCAGATTATCCTTATCGACTTTCTGCTTTCCAGATGCTCCGAAACCGATCACCTGAGTATTGAGTCTCTGTGCGATCTTCCTTTCTATTCCTTCAAATGCACCACCGCAGATGAAAAGTATATTCTGGGTATTTACATGCAGGAACTCCTGCTCCGGATGCTTGCGTCCTCCCTTTGGCGGGACATTGACCACTGCACCTTCCAGGAGCTTGAGCATAGCCTGCTGCACACCCTCACCGGAGACATCACGGGTAATGGACGGATTGTCACTCTTGCGGGCTATCTTGTCTATCTCGTCAATGAATACGATTCCTCTTTCCGCCTTTGCCACATCAAAATCCGCCTCCTGAAGAAGACGTGTCAGAATGCTCTCCACGTCTTCACCCACATATCCGGCTTCAGTAAGTACAGTGGCATCGACAATAGTGAAAGGCACATCCAGCAACTTTGCTATAGACTTGGCCATCAGCGTCTTACCTGTACCGGTAGGACCGACCATCAGGATATTCGACTTTTCAAGTTCCAGATCACGGGTGTCATCCACATTGTGATTGATACGCTTATAATGGTTATAGACAGCGACTGAAAGCAGCTTCTTCGCCCTGTCCTGACCAATGACATACTGATCAAGGAACTCATGTATTTCCTTTGGTTTCTTCAAAGAATCTATCTTTCCAAGCGGCCTTGAAACAGGCTCAGACACTTCTTCGATATAACCCTGGGCCAACTTCACGCAATCCGAACATATACATGCATCCATTCCCTGCAGAAGAAGAGGAACTTCCTTCTCACTCCTGCCACAGAACATGCAGTATCTGGTCTGTTTAGTAGATTTAGCCATCTGTTATCTCTTCTTTGTAAGTATCTCGTCTATCATTCCGTACTCGAGTGCCTCCTGAGATGTCATCCAGAAGTCACGGTCTCCGTCAGCATATATCTTCTCTACAGGTTGACCAGAATGCTCTGAAATGATAGTATAAAGTTCGTTCCTTGTCTTTTCTATTTCCTGAGCTGCAATGAGAATATCAGACGCCTGCCCGCGAGCACCGCCAAGAGGCTGATGTATCATCACTCGAGAATGCTTGAGGGCCGACCTCTTTCCCTGAGCACCGGCACAGAGAAGTACAGAGCCCATAGATGCAGCCATTCCGGTACAGATAGTCGCGACATCAGGCTCGATGATCTGCATTGTATCATAGATGCTCAATCCCGAATGTACCTGACCACCTGGAGTATTGATATACAGAGATATATCGCTCGTACTGTCGCTCGACGCAAGGAAAAGAAGCTGAGCTGTGATGATATTGGCAACATCGTCATCAATCGGAACACCAAGGAAAATGATCCTGTCCATCATCAGACGGCTGAACACATCCATCGACGCTACATTCAGCTGTCGTTCCTCTATGATGGTAGGATTGATATAACCGTCAAGAACTGACTGATAACGATGCATGGTCATAGAGCTGATTCCATGCTCAAGACGTGCGTATTTATCAAATTCTTTCATATGATCATATAAAAAAGCCGGCTCATGCGAGCCGGCCTGCATAAATTATTTCAACTCGCGGAATTTCTCAACCGAGATCTTCTTCTTCTTGAGGGTAACCACCTCACGTACTGCAGCGAATGTCTTTTCATTCTCCACCTGGTCGAGGATTCTTCTACCCTGCTCTTCCTGTGAAAGGATATTCTTAGCGAATGACTCAAGCTGTTCGTCAGGAACATTGTTCATTCCGTACATTGCGAACTGATATGCAGCAAAACCCTTTGCACTTGCAAGAAGGTCAGCCTCCTCTATCTTCACCTCATACTTGTTCATGAGATAGCTGCGTACCATCTGCCACTTGTAGTCAGCGATGAAAAGATCCCAATCCTTCTCGATGTCCTCCATTGAGAACTTACCCTCATTCACAACATATACCCATCTCTTGAGGAACTTCTCGGCTACAGTGACATCTGCCTTCTCAAGAAGGAACGTCTTTGCATCCTTTGAGAAACGGAAATCAGCCTCCTGAGCATACTCGGCACGGATTCTCTCCTCAATCTTAGCATTGAACTCTGCCTCTGTCTTGACGCCGAATATCTTTTCGAAAGTTTCCTCAACGAGAGGTGCGTTCACAAATGTCTTGACATTCTTCACAGTCATCTTGAACATAGGATCAAGGTTGGCAAGCTCTTCCTTGCTGACCTTAAGCATTGACGAACGGTCAGTCTCGTTCTCGAACGCCTCATTAACGTTAACGTCGAGCACATCACCGGCCTTCACACCTACGAATGATGCTCTTGCTGCCTCTGCCACATTACGGAGAGCTACATATGTTCCTTCTACCTTCATGTCGCCCTGCTCGAAGTCCACGATGATGAAGTCCTCCTCCTTTGCAGCCTCACCGTCCTCAAGAGAACCGTACTGCTTGAGAAGATTGTTCTTCATCTCGTTCTTTGCAGCCTCAGTAACTGTTATTGTATAATAAGGAACCTCATCAGCAGATGAAAGCTCGAAAGAGACCTCCGGATTAAGAGCAAGGTCAAACTTGAAGTTGAAGTCATTGCCGTCGTTCCACTCGTTCTGGATATGCTCCTCACTTGGAAGCGGCTCTCCGAGTACGCGGAAATTGTTCTCCTGAATGTAATTGTTAAGTCCCTCAGCAATCACATCGTTGACTGCATCAACAAGAGCAGTCTGTCCGTACATCTTCTCTACGAGAGACATAGGCACCATACCCTTTCTGAAACCTTTGATCTCAGCCTTCTTTCTATACTCGCTGAGTCTCTTCTTTCTGCTGTCTGAATAATCCTCCTTTGTAACTGTGAGCGCAAGCTCGAGATTCAGATCATCAATTCTGTTCTGTTCAATTTTCATATTTATCTTATTTAATACTTTTCTGCCTGTGCGCAACGCGCGGAATTAGCCCGCAAATTTAATCATTCTGCAGGATATTTCAAAATATCATTTCCTGCCCTTTCTCTTAGGATAAGCTACCCTTGAATGATGCATCTGCATGAGGTATGACTTGATGACATCCTTCAGAATATTAAGTTCCCTGAGAGAGATATCTGCATTGGACAGCTGACAATCATCCACCTTTCCTTCAATTATGCGGTCAACCAGAGCAGATATATTTTCCTGAGAATAGTCCTTCAGGCTCCTTGATGCAGCCTCTATTGTATCGCAAAGCATGAGGATCACCTGTTCCTTTGTAGTCGGCTTGACACCATCATAGTAGAAGTCTGCCACATCCTCGGGATCTCCTCCCTCGTTAAGGTATTTATTGTAGAAATATGCAGTGTTGGTAGTCCCGTGATGTGTCTGTATGAAATCCTTCAACACCTGTGGCAATCCATATTTGTCGGCAAGAGCCAGACCGTCAGAGACGTGTCTGATTATTTCCTGCGCACTTTCCTTTGGAGAAAGGTCTGCATGAAAACGTACCCCCGGAGCCTCATTCTCAGTGAAGCACTGCGGATTTGCAATCTTTCCGATGTCGTGATATAGGGCTCCGGCACGCACCAGAGGCACATAAGCATCTATAGAACGAGCTGCTGCATCAGCCAGATTCATCACCTGAAGAGAATGCTGGAATGTACCCGGAGCCTTGTCTGCGAGCATTCTCAGAAGCTTGTTGCTGGTATCACTGAGTTCCACCAGCTTCGACGCCGACACAAGCATGAAGAGCTTTTCAAACAGATATATGAGAGGATATCCGGCCACAAGCAGAAGTGCACTTAGAGCCATATCAATCACTACAGAGTAATCATGAAGACTGTCAAGCCCCTCTATGAAGCGGAAGGCCGTCCAGACGAACACCATTACAAAGAATACGATGAATGCAGTGACAAACTGAAGCCAGCCCCTGTTGAACTTCTCGAATACGAATATGCCCACTGTACCTGCCACAAGATTTATCATGAACAGCTCCACACCGTCCGGAGCAAGAAGCAGCGCAGGTAGAAGCGAAATGAAATACATTATGAAGACCATCCTCTTCTTGAAGAAGGCAAGGAGATATAGAGCCACCAGGGCAAACGGAAGCATATAGAACACTTCCGGATTGAACCTCGCAGCCAGAGATGCTCCTATTGCAGCAATGGAGAACACAAGCAAGAGATAAAGATATTTGTTGAATTCTCCGAAAATCTTCCAGTTGCAGTAATATATGGCGAGGAAAAGGAGGATAACAAGACATAGTGAGATAAGGATATTACCGACCCATAAGAAAATCGGATTACCATAATATCCCACGCTCGCCTCATATTCCGCCTTATACGAATCCAGAATCTGGACAGCTTCTGCAGTGACGAGGTCCCCATTGGAAATGATGGTCTGACCAGCCCTGAAGACACCTCTTGTCTTTGATATATTGTCCAGACTTTCCTTATGCATTAGGTCAGTAGCCTTCTGGTCATATGTAAGATCCGGCTCGATCAGTCTCGACAGGTCCGTCCTGCTGAACAGAGAATCCATATCAGATCGTCTGACCATGGAAGATAGAGATCCATAGAGCTGTTTTCCAGCCGACTCAATCGTATAGACCTCCACGACAGGCACTTTATCGATTCTACGGTCTCTCTGGACTATCATCAGTCTGGAAGCAGCAGAATCCTTCTGACCGGGAGCAGCCGACACAACTCCCTTTGAATATATTTCCGTCAGTTCCGAAGCTATTCTCGGACGTATGAACTCATACCTTCCGAGATCAGTATTCCCAAGAAGGTCCATCGACCTGCGGAATACCGAAGCATCGTGCCTGTAATATGGGATTACAGACACATTGCTGAGATCCTCAGCAAGCTGAAGTTCAGTCTTCAAAATAGGAAAGTCAAACTGAGACACAAGTGTCTCATACATCCAGGTATCACCTTTCTTATAATCATAATTGAACTTCGACGCCCTCGGCATCAGGACCACCAGCAAGGCAAGCAGCAACAGAAGCGGAAGGTAAACCCTGAATTTCTTCGGAAAGTATTTCTTCTCCATATGCAATCAGCAGTTAAATCAAAAACTAATAGTCCGTCCCCCAAGGGAACGGAACTATCAATAACTATGCATCGATATTTGCGTAATGTGCATTCTGCTCGATGAACTCACGACGAGGCGGCACATCATCTCCCATCAACATCGAGAACGTACGCTCTGCTTCAGCAGCATTTTCTATGGTGATCTGTCGCAAGAGTCGTTTCTCCGGATCCATTGTGGTACTCTGCAGCTGCTCAGCACTCATCTCTCCGAGACCTTTGTAACGCTGTACGAACACGCCCTTGTCAGATCCCTTGCCAAGCTGCAGCGTAGCTTCCTTCCGCTGCTGTTCTGTCCAGCAATATATCTCTTCTTTTCCTTTCTTGACAAGATAGAGAGGCGGTGTAGCAAGATACACATATCCATTCTTGATAAGGTCTATCATATAACGGAAGAAGAATGTAAGAATCAGAGTAGCGATATGACTGCCATCGACATCGGCATCTGTCATGATGATTACCTTATGATAACGGAGCTTGCTGAGATTCAATGCCTTGCTGTCTTCCTCTGTACCGACCGTCACACCGAGAGCTGTATAGATATTTCTGATTTCCTCACTCTCGAATACCCTGTGCTCCATCGCTTTTTCGACATTCAGGATCTTACCTCTGAGCGGAAGGATAGCCTGAGTCATTCTGTCACGTCCCTGCTTTGCAGTACCGCCCGCTGAGTCTCCCTCGACAAGGAAAAGCTCACATACTTCAGGATCCCTTGACGAACAGTCAGCAAGTTTACCAGGCATACCTGCTCCTGACATGACTGTCTTTCTCTGCACCATTTCACGAGCCTTGCGGGCAGCATGACGGGCTGTTGCCGCCAATATGACCTTCTCCACGATCATCTTTGCCTCACGAGGATTCTCCTCAAGATACTGTTCCAGAGCAGCTGCCGTAGCCTGAGAAACAGCAGAAACCACTTCACCGTTGCCAAGTTTGGTCTTGGTCTGTCCCTCAAACTGAGGTTCGGCCACTTTCACAGAAACGACAGCCGTAAGTCCTTCCCTGAAGTCATCTGCTGCAAGATCAAACTTTAGTTTTGCAAGCATACCCTGCTTTTCCGCATAGTTCTTCAAGGTCCTTGTAAGACCCATCTTGAATCCCTGAAGATGCGTACCACCCTCTATTGTGTTGATATTGTTCACATAAGAGTATATCTTCTCCGTATAGCTCGTATTGTACTGGAGAGCTATTTCAATCGGGATCACCTTGTCAGTTTCAAGGTATATCGGCATCTCGATGAGTTTCTCCGCTCCACCGTCCAGATACTCGACAAACTCCCTGAGTCCGTCCTTAGAATAGAATATATCGTTTCTGAAATGTGTGGTCTCGAGTTCGTTTCCGTTTTCATCCACATCATTTACCAGTGTTCTCTTGTCCGTAAGGCTGAGGTGGATACCCTTGTTAAGATATGCCAGCTCACGAAGACGTGCAGCGAGAGTGTCATACTTATAGACCCTTGTAACCTGGAAGATCTCAGGATCCGGATGGAATGTGACAAATGTACCTGTGTCCTCTGCCTCGCCCACGACCTCAACCGGTTTGTATGGCTTACCCTTTGAATACTCCTGTACGAATATCTTGCCCTCACGATGGATCTCTGCCTTGAGATAATCAGAAAGAGCGTTTACGCAGGACACACCCACGCCATGAAGACCTCCGGACACCTTGTAACTGTCCTTGCTGAACTTACCGCCGGCATGAAGGACTGTGAGCACGACCTCAAGAGCCGACCTGTTTTCCTTCTCGTGCATTCCGGTAGGGATACCACGTCCATTATCCTTGACAGTTATCGAATTATCCTCGTTGATAGTGACTTCTATGTGTGTACAATATCCGGCCAAAGCCTCATCAATACTGTTATCAACCACTTCATATACAAGATGATGGAGACCTCTTTCGCCTACATCTCCGATGTACATCGACGGTCTCTTTCTCACAGCTTCAAGTCCTTCCAGGACCTGGATGCTATTCGCGGAGTACTGCTCCGCAGAAGGGTTGTTGATTACTTCCTCACTCATATTTTCTTTAACTAATTATCATTAAATCAATCGGACAAAAATAGCAATTTTTTCTTAAAAATTCAAGCATACTCCTGCCGTAAAATTGATGCCTTTTTCCGCAAAGAGAAGATTTCTCTGTATTTCCATATTCAGAAGATTTCCTCCACGAAGCCAGAATGACAACATACCGTTCATAGCATACTCGGCATACACACCGAGGTCCGCAAATCCAGGCACCTTAAGTCCCTCTCCATTTGTTCTTGCCGAAGCAAATACACAATCGACACCTGCGAATATCCTCTTCCTCCAATTGTATGCAAGTTCCACGTCAGCAGTCAATGATGACGGTGCAAACACAGACGGCAAGGTGATGCCCCAATAGTGAGAATATTCAACCGTACCGTCAAATCTTACACTCTGGAAATTGAGATCCCAATCCAAGGCGGCATAAGCCCTCTGATACGGAGAATATCCCAAAGCTGGAAGATAGCGGTCATCAAACCACTTCACTGCTGCATCAAGGGGTGCATGTCCTAAATTTGAATATCCGCCTCTGAGATTATAGCTGAAAAAGCTGGATATCCTGCCTTCGAAACCAAGTTCTGCAGAGATTCTTTCAACAGACGGCTGCATAAGTGTCGTATAATCTCCAAGACTGTATTTAAGATCCACATGATGGTTCCTTTCAATCAGGGAAGCGTAACTGTTGAGTTTCTCCCCGCCACCGATATTCATATACAGCCGCATCGCATCGGGTATCACCGCCACATTCATGCTTATATCCGGATAGATCACCTGATTCTTGCCGAACTTTCCTGAAAGCATGGCAGCAGACAACCTGAATCCGAGATCAAGATCAATTCTCTCTCTATCAATCACATAATGCGGCGTAAGATAAAATCTTGCTTGCGTAGATGTCACCGTTCCTGCACAGGAATTCAACTCGATGCCGAGATCGAAGAACATCTTGTTGCCGGAGTTGAAACTTGGTCCGAAGCATCCGTCCAGACTGATATCGTGGAGATTCAATGGAAGCTCCGATACGTCTGAGGCAAACCTGTAATCCAGATCAAGCTTATAGATGAAACTATTTGACCATGAAGATTTTGAAGCAATTGAAAAATACGCATCAAGGGCATTATAAGACCTTGTCTTCATGAAATCCTTGACAGCTACTCCATAATACGACGCACCAAAATCAAGTGCAGCCTTTTTCCAGTCATATCCGAAATCCGCTCCTGCCTTGGACAAGAGATCATATCCGTCATATGCCTCATTACCCATCAGCGGTCTGTACCCACCGACATATGATCTGTGCTGACCATACACATCCACACTGAACGCTCCCTTGAGGTCAGGAGACCACAGAAGATCAAATACAGGATGGAGAGTGTATCCTGCTCCTGCTCTGAGATAAAATCTGGACGGAGTCTGCAGATTCGATTCAGGGCGCATATCCATCATATAGGGATTGAACTCGTATGAACCTCTGTATGGATTACTGAATACAGAATAGTCGAAATCCAGATCGAATCTGTATAGAGTATCCGGAACATTCATCTCCATCACAGGCTTACGCACCTCTATCAGTTTACCCTCATACACACGGCTCACTTCGACTGTAGGGTCAAGATTCTGAGCCTGAAGAGCCGCCGAAATCAGCACGGCAGCCGACAATATAACAGTTCTCTTCATATTCTACTCCTGATTTGACATTTCTTCAATCTTGGCCAGACGAAGCTTTACATTATCCTGGACATCATCCTGATCTCCCGACGGAGTATAACCGTCACGCACGCTTTCAAATGTAGCCTTGGCCTGTTCGACATCATCTCTTTCCATGAACGAATCTCCGAGCACAATGAAACTCTTGGCAAGCCAGTAAGTCTGTCCCGACCCGGCATCGGAGAAAGCATACACCCGCGTCTCGACATTATCAAACTCTCCCCTGTCATATGCATCCTGAATCAGAATATATGCAGCCTCTGCACCGTAAACACCTGAAACATCAGCTGCAAGTTTCTCCAGCAGAGCAAGCGCTTCTTCCCTACGGCTTGTTGCAAGATAAGACTTAGCCTTGACAAATTCAGCCTCGACACTGTCAGCTGCAGAACGTTCGTCAGCCAACAGAGCCTCAGCGCCGGCTATGGCTTTTTCCCACTGATGACCTCTATATGCCGAACGCATCATACCGAGAAGTGCCAGATATGTATTGTTGCCTAATTTGGCAGACTCGCGCAGCGACTGATAACCGCCATATGCATCATCCCACCTCTCAAGGCTAAATGAAAGATTGGCAAAATTGAGCATGGACAATTCAACAAAGGAGCCCACTCCGCCGTCGATCACCATCCTATAAGAATCACATGCCTGCTCATTCATTCCAAGCATACGATATGACTCAGCCATATAGAAATCCGCCTTGTAAAGGTTCTTGCCTTGAGGATAAGTATCAATATAGGACTCCAATGCAACAAGGGCCTTCTTATAGTTTTCCGACAGGAACACCTGCTCGGCAGCATTGAAGATCATGAGTTCCTTCTCATCCTCTGTCTTGAGTCCCTCCTTTCCAATGCTTGCGATATACGACAGATACTCCTGAGGCTCGTTTCTGGTCTGATATATCGATTCTATCGCCAGAAGGGCATCATCAGCATATTCCGACAGAGGCATTTCCTCCACCACTGTCTTGTAATAACCCAGTGCCTCATTGAACATGGACTGGTTCCTTGCCAATGTTCCCATTTCAATATATGCCATGGCCACATATGTGCTATCCTTTACGACCTTTGACACTTTGTCAAAGCACTTGAAGGCATTGTCATCATCTTCCTTCACGGCATAAGAGCGTCCAAGTTCAAACAAAGCTTCAGGATAGAATTCTGCCTCCGGTGAAGCCTCAAGAACATTGGACAGGAGGTTGATCTTCTTCTCATGATTGTTTATCAGTCCGTATGACAAGGCTGCCTGATAATACGGATATATGTCGTTCGCAGAGAAATAATCCCTCAAGACCACATCATAAGCAGTAGCGGCACCCTTGTAATTCTTCACGACAAACTCACAGTCTGCTTTTCTGACCAAGGCTTCTTTTCTGTACCTGACGGATTTCTCTCCGAGATAATCTCCGAACCATTTCTTCGCGAGAGAATAATTCCCTTCCTTGAAGTAACAATATGCTATGTTATATGGGAGAAGATATGCCTCCGGCTGTCCATAAAGAGCAGAAGCATTATACAGTTCGGTAAACACCTTTCTGGCATCATCGAATTTTCCAGTACGGTAATATGCCTCAGCAAGCCAGAAACGGGACAACTGATTGAATCTGGTAGATTTAGGAGAATAATATGCAGCCGCTTTAAGACAAGGCACAGCCTTACGGTAAGACCCGCTCTTAATAAGCTGATTAGCACGAAGATAGTTGGCTTTCATATAGTTAAGCCTCATATCCTCATCAAGCTCATCGATCTTGTCATATGCATCAACGGCACCTGCATAATCCCTGTTCTGAAGAGCAGCCAGAGCAATATAGCTATATATCCTGTCACCCTTCTTCGCATCAGAATAACGGTAAAGATATTCATTGAAGACCGATATGTCACTGTTAAGGTCAAAAGCCAGCTTCGCATAATTGAAAAGGGCATCTTCTGCTATGGCATCATCGAAATGCAGCTGCGAAGCCTCCTTGAAAGCATTCATTGCAGAGACCTTGTCCTTTGTCTGTATATAACTGAAACCGAGATTATAGCTTGCAATCTGCCCTATGGAGTCGCATCTTTCGCCCATTCTTGTAAAGTTGTCGATAGCGCCCCTGTAATCCTTGACTGCATACAGTACGGATCCGCCATAAAACCAGTCAGCCCTGCTGCCTTCCGTCTTTCCTCCGGCAATACTAAGTTCATAATATTTACGGGCATTCCCCACATCATCCCTGACAAGATATGACTCCGAAATTATACGGGCAAGATGCGGCTTACGTTCTGCTGAGGCTGTCTTGAACATCTCATTTCCCTTGGTGATGACATATTCATAATCCTTCAACAGAAAACGACACTCCATGACATAATAATCCGACATTTCCTTGAAGCGGATATCAGATGCTGCCTTTTCAAACCAGGATATCGCCTCCTTGAAATTCTTCAGATTATATTCGATATATCCTATCGCATATCTGGAAGGAGCTGTATAATCCGAGACTTTACGGCTTTCAACGTCCTTGAAACCGTCACGGGCAGAAAACGTATTGCCGTTTTCCAGATCACAGTACGCAGCTTTGAACACATACTCGGTACGCTGATCCTTATACAACGAATTCTCTGCAATCATTGCCAACTGCTCGGATGCAGACTTATACTCTCCTGCATCGAACAGATTAAGAGCGTGATAATATCTTATCTGTGAAAGAAGGACAGAATAAGGATACTCTTCCAGAAATGCCTCTATCCTGTTTTCATAACCAGGTACATTTGCACGGACATCACAAAGCAGAGAGTATCCTGCCGGATCTGCCTTTCTTTCCGTCTCAGACTCAAGTCTGTCAAACATCATTTTGGAACGGCTGAACATCCCCTTGTCATACAGCCTCACAGCATCCCTGAATTCAGAGATCTGAGCCGAAGCATAATGTCCTGCCAACACCAGCGATATAATTATCAGAGCTATTCTTTTCATCGCACAAAAATTTTACAAATTTAACCATTTTTCCCTTGATTTTACACCCTGACAGGCCCAAATATGCGATAATTTATGTATGTTTGTCAGATAAACAGATTTTCTATGGAAGGGAACACACCTATCATCTCATTCAAGGATGCAGACATTGTAAACGGAGAGGCCACAGTGATCTATGGACTGAATCTGGACATATGTCCCGGAAACTTCGTATATATTGTGGGCAAGGTCGGCACCGGAAAGACATCGATCATAAGGACAATGATAGCGGAAAACCCTCTGACCAAAGGTCATGGCACCGTCTGCGGATACGATCTTGTCGGAATCAAGGACAAGGAGATTCCATTCCTGCGCAGGAAAATGGGAGTGGTATTCCAGGATTTCCAGCTCCTCATGGATAGGACAGTTGAAGACAATCTGCGTTTTGTACTGAAAGCTACCGGATGGAAGTCTGAAGAGGATATGGACAAACGGATAAAATACGTCCTCGATGCCGTAGGAATGGACAGAAAAGCGCACAAGATGCCTCACCAGCTTTCGGGTGGCGAACAGCAACGTATTGCCATTGCACGCTCTCTGCTCAACGATCCGGCTGTAATCATTGCCGACGAGCCTACAGGAAATCTTGACAACGAGACGGCAGACGGCATCATGAAGCTACTGACGGGCATAAACAAGGAAAAGGGCACGGCTGTAGTCATGGTCACTCATAACCGACAGATCTTCGAGAAATATCCGGGCAGAGTCCTGGTATGCAAGGACGAGACCTGCACCGAACAGACAGGGACTGACAACATAGACCTCGAACTGACCATATAGGATGAATCAGGAACTGTTTCATAACGTAACACGTTGGTTCTCTGCCAACATGGAAAGAGCGGAAAGCGAGCTCCATTACGACTCCCCTTTTCACCTGCTCATAGCCGTCATACTGTCAGCCCAATGCACTGACAAGAGGGTGAACATGTACACGCCTGTCATATTCAAACGGTTCCCTGAGCCGGAAGATCTTGCGGCGGCATCATTTGAAGAGGTCTATGAACTCATAAAGTCCATATCATTCCCGAACAACAAGGCGAAACATCTGATCGGCATGGCATCAATGCTTGTCTCTGATTTTGACAGCAAGGTACCGTCAGAGCCCGCTGATCTTGAGAAATTACCCGGAGTCGGAAGAAAGACCGCCAACGTCATAGCATCAGTAATATACGGCAAGGCTGTAATAGCAGTGGACACTCATGTATTCAGGGTATCACGCAGGCTCGGACTCTCAGACGGCGCCACTGTAGAAGCGGTAGAGAAGGACCTCACAGCCGGCTTTGCCGAAGAACTCAGAGGTACAGCTCATCATTGGCTGATCCTGCACGGAAGATATGTCTGCACCGCACGCAAACCTAAATGCCAGGAATGCGGACTTCAGGAATTCTGCAGGGAGTACAAGTTAAACAATCTTGTGCTGTGATACATCATTTTCCAGAAGACTTTTCGTTTGAAATACCGTCAGGATTCACAGATCCTTTCAGGTACAGGCCACATCCGTCTGTAATAATGGCTGCAAGGCTGGTTGCCGGCAGGATCGAAGACAGTCATATCCCCGGATTTGAAGAAGGCAAGATGATCGGGGTATTGGTATGCAGGCAGGAAGGTGGTCAGTCACTCTGTTATATAGCAGCATTTTCCGGCAACGTGGGAGGATTCAGCAGGATAGAAGGATTTGTTCCTCCGATCTATGACCTGTCAGATCCTGATGGAGAATTCAGAAGGCGGGAAGCAGAAATAACATCACTGAACAGGGATATAGACAGCATACTGACTTGCGAAGAATACAAGGAAACTCTTGACCTGCTTGCAGAAACAGAATCGGACTACAAGTCAAGTCTCGAGAAGATGAAATCCTCCATATCACGCTCGAAGGCTGCCAGAAAGGAGATGAGAAAAAACTGCTGCGACGAAGATATTCTATCCGCCCTCGAACGGGAAAGCCAGCATGAAAAGGCAGAGCTTCATCGGTTGAAACTATCATTCAGGAACCGCATTTCCGAACTTCAGTCTAGTCTGAAGGCAATCTCTGACAAAATAGAGATATTGAAGAATCAGCGGGTGCTCATGTCCGAATCTCTCCAGGACTGGATATTCAGGCAATACATCGTGCATAATGCATCAGGAGACTGTGCATCTATTGCAGACATATTCTCAGAAGAGGGCTTGACCGCTCCCGGAGGCACAGGCGAATGTGCAGCACCGAAGCTATTGGAATATGCATACCGCAACAATCTACAGCCACTTGCCATGGGAGAATTCTGGTATGGAAAATCTCCTCAGACAGCCGTCAGGACTCATGGTCATTTCTATCCTTCATGTACCAGCAAATGCGGTCCGCTGCTTAAATTCATGATGAAAGGATTGCCCTCAGAGATGAAACCTGCCCATGAATGCCATCAGGATCCTTTGATCATATATGAAGACGAATCACTGATAATTGTGGAGAAACCAAGCGGGATGCCCTCTGTCCCGGGTCTTGACGGTCGTACCTCGCTTCAGGAATGGCTTGCAGACCGGCATGGTGAAACACACGCAGTACACCGTCTGGACATGGACACTTCAGGAGTAATGATATTTGCAAAGACTCAGGAAGCGGCAGTCAATATCAGAAAACAATTTGAGGAGCATAGCATCCTGAAGACTTACAGAGCAAGAATATCCCCTCACGGGGCACTTGAAGGATCATCATCGGGCCTGATCGACCTGCCGCTATCACCGGACTATGACGAACGACCTCGTCAGAAAGTTGATATAATGCAAGGCAAGGAAGCACACACGAAGTACCGGATAGCCGGCATAAATCCGGACGGTACTGCAGAAATATCGCTATATCCCCAGACCGGGCGCACCCATCAGCTCCGCGTTCACTGCGCCCATGCCTCAGGGCTTTCCTCTCCGATTCTCGGAGACCTGCTTTACGGTTCATACTCATTGGAAACCGACACGACATCGGAACGTCTCTGTCTTCACGCACTCAGCATTACATTCACACATCCCGTAACAGGAGAGAGGGTCACATTCTGTTCTGACAGACTATGCTATTAAAAAAGACTGCGCCTCGATATCGAAGCGCAGTCTTTTACCATATGTCTTGGAAGAATTACTTCTTCTTTGCGTATCTCTGATAGAATTTATCAACACGACCAGCTGTGTCAACAAGCTTCATCTTACCTGTGTAGAATGGATGAGATGTGTTAGAGATCTCAAGCTTGACAACTGGGTACTCAACACCATCAATCTCGATGGTCTCCTTAGTGTTCGCGCATGAGCGTGTGATGAACACTACGTCGTTTGACATATCCTTGAAAGCTACAAGACGGTAGGTTTCGGGATGTATACCTTGTTTCATAATGCGTAAAAGATTTAGTTAACTAATTTTTGCGGGCGCAAATATAGCGGATATTTTTCTAATCTGCAAATATTATTTGATTCTATATGGCTGGTCTTCATATAGAAGGAACTTTTTGGCCTTCCTGATCCATTTCTGTTCTTCCACCTTTATATGCTCCTTCAGATCCTCATAAGGTACCGAACCATTGATAAAGTCTATGATGACCTGGTCAGATACTTTTGCCTCAAAGCCATCTTCAAGCTTGAATTCCTCGTATCTGTCCTTGAAATAGCGCATCAGCTGAAGTGTATGGAGCAAGGAATGATATTCCACACCAGGCTCCAGCAGGATCTGATATCCGTAACATTTCTTACCTTCATATTTTCCACATGAAGGAGTGAATGAGCATGGTCTGAGCAACACGCCTTCAGCCACAGGTACCGGCTCATTGTCCGCAGTCTTGACAAAAGGCGCACCGATATACTCATAAGGTCTTGCCGTGCCTATACCTGGAGTAATATTGGTATTGTTCCACAGACCTCCTCCGCTGTACATGTCACAGGTAAAAAGGCCCGGAATATCGGATGCCGGAGCTATTGTCCACGGCATAAGCTGCTTGTTCGACTCTGTCGCCAATGCAGAAATGACATGAATTGCAAACTTTGCCCCTATTTCGTGATAATACAGATTGACGAGTTCTCCGAGAGTAAGACCATGCCTGTGTGCCACCTTTGCCACATATGGCTCGACTCTCATGGACGGCATCGTACCCTCTACCACACGCCCTGCCGGATTGATATGGTCAACTATATACAATGCAGGAGCATCATCTCCCATCTCCTTGAGGACCTCCATCAGACGGAGCACATCCTTAGTATAATTGAAATATCGGACTCCGACATCCTGAATCTCGACAACCACAGCATTCAGACCGGAGAGTTCGTCCAGCGAGAATTCTATATGATTGGTCTGAGGCGTAAGTTCCGTGTCACGAGGCGTAAATATTGTCTTGAGATTGCCCCTCTCACGGAAAATATCATACATATATCTGCCATGTTCCGTATCCCAGCAGTTCTGGGTACAGAAACAGCCGACAGAGCCTTGTCTCAAGGCCCTGTCCATCTGCTCTTCAAGTGATGTAGTTCTAAATGAAAACATTCTATAGTTTTTATGCCTGAGCCGCCAGAATCGAATCAGCGATATCTATGATCCTCTGCGCCAAAGCATCAGCAGCCTCCTGAGATGCAGCCTCAGCATAGATTCTGATGATAGGCTCAGTATTTGACCTGCGCAAGTGCACCCACTCCTTACGTGATTCGAACGAGATCTTCACTCCGTCAATGGTATTGATATCTTCAGCTGCAAACACATTCTTCACCTCTGTGAGAATCTTGTCAATCAAAGCCGAATCAGAAAGTTCTATCTTGTTCTTTGCTATCACATATTCAGGATATGTGGCACGAAGCTCGGAAACCTTCATATTCTTATATGCAAGATTGGTAAGGAACAAAGCAACTCCCACCATTGCATCACGTCCGTAATGAAGTGCAGGATAGATGACACCTCCGTTACCCTCACCACCGATAAGAGCACCGCACTCCTTCATCTTGGTAGTCACATTCACCTCGCCCACGGCTGCCGCGCTATACTCGCCGCCATACTGCTCTGTCACATCCCTGAGAGCTCTTGATGAAGAAAGGTTGGAAGAAGTAGCAAGCTGATATGGCGCAGTCACTTCCTCGATGGACTTACCTGTATTGAGAGCCTCATTGTAAGCACGCGAAAGCAGGTAATCAGCAACACTTACAAGAGTATATTCCTCTCCGAATGCCTTTCCGTCCTCACAGATAAGTGCAAGACGGTCCACGTCCGGATCCACAGAAATACCAAAATCCGCCTTATTAGCCACTACGGCCTCGCTGAGTTCAACGAGATTCGACGGCAGAGGTTCAGGGTTATGTGCAAACTGACCTGTAGGCTCACAGTTCACCATGACACACTCTACACCCATACGCTCGAGAAGACGAGGCATAATGATACCACCGACAGAGTTTACAGCATCAAGAGCAACCTTGAAGCCGGATTTTCTCACAGCCTCGACATCAACTGCAGGAAGAGCAAGAACTGCATCCAGATGCGCATCAGTGAAATCCTTTTCCTCAATGACGCCAAGAGAATCCACGTCTGCGAAATTAAAGTCCTCAGCCTCTGCACACGCAAGAATTGCAGCACCCTCCTGTGCATTGAGGAACTCACCTTTTTCATTCAGAAGCTTAAGAGCATTCCACTGCTTAGGATTATGAGATGCAGTAAGAATTATTCCACCGTCTGCCTGCTCAAAGACAACAGCCATTTCAGTTGTAGGAGTCGAAGCGAATCCAGCCTTCACGACATCCACACCACAAGCTATAAGTGTACCGCAGACAAGCTGCTCGACCATATCTCCTGAAAGACGGGCATCCTTACCCACCACTACTTTATATCGTTCATCTGCTGCCTTTGGAAGGCGCTCCTTCATCTTCTCACAGTAAGCATAAGTAAATTTCACAACATCAAGCGGAGAGAGACCCTCTCCTGGAGCACCGCCGATAGTTCCGCGAATTCCTGAAATTGATTTAATAAGTGTCATATCATGTAGTATTTAATAATAGTAGCAATAAAATGATGCATCCTTGTGCACATCGACATCATGCAAAAATAGAATTTAATGCCAGCATTTACAAATTAAATGTTACTTTTGCAGACTAATTTCAACGAAATGAAAGCGATCTGGACAATACTTCTTCTTATAGCATCAAATGTATTCATGACATTTGCCTGGTACGGTCATCTCAAGCTTCAGGAGATGAAGATTTCCACAAGCTGGCCGCTCATCCTTGTGATACTTTTCTCCTGGGGAGTTGCATTCCTTGAGTATTGCGCACAGGTGCCTGCCAACAGGATCGGATTTGACGGAAACGGCGGACCGTTCAACCTCATGCAGCTCAAGGTCATACAGGAAGTCATCTCCCTCACTGTGTTTACAGTCATTGTGACTGTGATGTTCAAAGGACAAGGACTGCAATGGAACCATTTTGCCGCTTTCTTCTGCCTGATCATGGCGGTTTTCTTCGTATTCTTGAAATAATTTGAAAATTTTTACGAAAAAATTTGGATATTCCGCAAAAAGTCGTACCTTTGCAATCCCATTTGACAAATGGTCGGTTCGTATAACGGTTAGTACTCAAGATTCTCAATCTTGCAATAGGGGTTCGATTCCCCTACCGACTACCAAAAAAGCAACTCGGATGAGTTGCTTTTTCTGTTTAATATCCTCAATAACCCACTGGAATTTTAACATTTTTTCCGTCATCATTTTCATCAAAAAAACTTTCTGCCGGCATGCTATAGCAAACCAGCAGAAAGTTAAGAACTATAAGAATCTTGTATTTATTCATATTTCTTAGCATAGTGTCTCAAATGCTGACATAGGCAGTTATAGAATGCTGTCAAAAGACAGATTAAGATTAAAAACTACCTCATACTCATTTTTTGCAATATTAAGCAAAAATATTATTTAAGCTGTCTGATCTATGAGAAATTCGTAGTTTTATTCTTACTGATTTTCATTTCAAATATCGACGTTCACGCTCAAAGAAAGAAAGGATCATGTCATACTATATTAAGCAGGGTTCCAGTAATTGGCTTGATCTGAGCTGATAAGAGAACAGATATCATTATGCCTATGACACACGATAGAATTCTTTTCATCATCTTATAGAGTTTGCTGGACTGTTGATAGACAAGGATATAAAATCCCGGTTGATTTTGAATCTTGTCCTCTATAAGCGTGATTTGGGTGGACTGAAATGAAAACTTAACAGAACACCCGCATCGCACCTGGCATCTAATTCGCTGATCCTCAGACGATTGCCAATATACGATTCCCCTGCAGCGGGGAATCGATTTTGCATAACTCACTCTATATCAGAAGCTTAAGCGCCAGGAGTTTGGGCGTCCTACCGATGTCCTGACCGAGAATCACGTCCGTTGACGTCTTCCTGTCCCAGAATACTCAATCCTCCTTGTTTTATGACACCTAGTCGTGCTCTGGGGTGCAGAAATCGACACCTCTGGGCACACCGATTTTTCATAACAAACACAATACCAATTACTTACAAGAAAACAGCGTACCTTGGGGTACTTATAATTGCACCCCAAGGCACGCTTTCATAGATCACGACCGGAATATCGAAAACAACCGGGATTTTACGTCAAGCCCGAACTTGCCATACTTGGGCGTACAATAAAAAAGCCCTCCAGAGAATTTCTGAAAGGCTTTTTGGTGGGAGCAGAGGGAGTCGAACCCCCGACCCTCTGCTTGTAAGGCAGATGCTCTAAACCAACTGAGCTATGCTCCCGATTTGTTTCTTCAACTATTAAAAGAACTTACCGTTTCTTTTGGGATTGCAAAGGTAAGCAAATTTTATGAATCTGCAAATCTTTTTTCCATTTTGTGGAGATGGGCGGACTCGAACCGCCGTTTTTTACCGTTCATCTCCGTTTAATAAAGTGTTCATTTTTAACACTTTAAGTCTGTTTGAGTACAATGCAATTTACTTGTATATTTCAAAAAGTGTTTG
>SUYR01000049.1 GCA_015060335.1 Bacteroidales bacterium
CTCAAATCCTGGATAGTTTTCTATATCAGTTGTGGTCGTAAGCTGCCCTCCCGGCTGAACACCTTCGTACACTACCGGAGCAATATCAGCCCTCGCCGCATAGACAGCGGCAGTATATCCCGCTGGACCACCGCCTACTATAAGACATTTTACCTTTTCCATTCTATTACTTCTTACCGCAGCCATTCCGGCCTATGGGTCAACCTACAAATATAATGCTTTTTTCAGACATTCATCAGATGGTTTTTGGCCATTCTGTAAATCCAGCCCAAAAGAAAATCGGGAAGGATGACTATTATCGGAAAGAATATCTTGTTCAGAAGTCCCGGCATAGTCCCCCTTCGTCTGGAGAATGTGGCCCCCAGGGCCCTCCTTACGGCCTTTTCCGGGCTTATCATCACTGTCAGGACACGAGCCAGCTTCTTCAGGGACGGCTTTATGCCTATGAGGGGCGTGTCCACAGCACCGAAATATGCATTCGTCACGCTAACCCCTGTCCTCTGGCACTCAATGCGAAGTTCACGCGAATAATTCCTCACAAAACGCTTCGTGTTGCCGTACATACCTATTCCCGGCCAGCTCATCCATGCAGCGAGGGATGATATGTTCAGGATATATCCGCAGCCACGTTCCTTCATGGCACCGACATATTTCCGGCACAGCATCAGAGGCGTATTCATATGCACCATCATGATGAGCTTGAGCATTCTCTCGGAAGTCTCAGCTATGCCCTGGCAGTACATCACGCCGGCATTGTTCACAAGAACCTCCACCTCGCAGCCGGCCGCCTCTGTCGCCTCATACACCTTGTCAGCAGCATCCATTGTCGAAAGGTCCTGGACAACAGACATAAGCTTCATATCTTCCTTACATTCTGCAGGAATCTTTGCGCATGCAGCAACAGCATCCTTTACAAATGTCTCTGTCTCAGCCAGTCCGGCAGGATTGATATCGACCATGACAAGGTTATATCCCCTCAGAGCCAATTCCTTCGAATATATGCGGCCCATTCCTGACGCAGCCCCGGTCACAAGGGCATATCTCTTAAATTCATTGAACTTCTTTCCCATAGTGTGCAACTTAAAAAACGGCTGCAAAGATACACAATTTTCCCGGAAAACGGCATAATTTGGAATTTTGAATAATTCTAAATATCTTTGCCGCATGAATACACACAAATCGGAAGTTTGACACTTTCTTAAAATTTCAATATTTGCAAATAATTGATTGACTTTCTGTTGAAAGTCTTTTTTTGTCAAATATTATTTCTATCTTTGTAATGTATTCGTAACGCATTACATGGATTTTTATGGTACTTAGAGTATTGAACTGGGGTAAAGAGCCTATTTATTACGTCCAGAAATCATATCGCAAAGAGGACGGAAAGCCAGCAACTAAAAATGTTGAGCGCCTTGGTACAATGGAGGATCTGATATCTCGTTTTGGAGAAATAGACCCTATTGGTGAGGCCAAGAAGTATATTGCAGAGTTAACTGCAGCAGAAAAGGAGAACAATAAAAAAGTCATTGTAGAGTACTCTCCAACGACTATTATTCAGAAAAACGAGCAGCGCAGCTACAATGGCGGCTACCTATTCCTGCAGAAAATCTACCACGAACTAGGTCTTGATTATATCTGCAAGAAGATCGAGAAGAAGCATAAGAATAAGTACGACTTGAGCGAAATCTTATCAATGCTCCTGTATACTCGTATTCTTTACCCCGGGTCAAAGCTATCTTCTCTCGAGGATGCCAAAAGGCTTATTGAACAGCCATCTGCTGACATACATCAGGTGTACAGAGCCCTCAGTTTGCTCGCCACTGAGTTCAATGAGATCCAGGCAGATGTCTATAAACGTAGCTTGAAGTTAGGTAAAAGGGATGCTCGCGTCGTGTACTACGACCTGACCAACTACTTCTTTGAATGGGAGGAGGAGCAGGGTCTGGTTCAGTATGGCCACAGCAAGGAAGGTCGTCCCCTTCCGATTGTTCAGATGGGTCTGTTTATGGATAAGGATGGCTTCCCTTTGGCAATGTGCATAGAGCCTGGCAATACGGCTGAAACCACCACACTTAAGCCGATGGAGGATCTTTTGAAGGATAAGTTTGGACTATCTAAACTCGTTGTATGTACAGACGGAGGCCTATCGTCATATGAGAATAGGAAGCGCGACAGTGTTGGAGATCGGGCCTTCATCACCGTACAGTCATTGAAGAAACTCAAGAAGCCGCTTCAAGACTGGGCTTTGGAGACCACAGGGTGGCATATGAGTGGTTCGGAAAAAGAATACGACATCAGTCAGCTAAATCCTGATGAGTACTACAACGTTACGTTCTACAAAGAGAGATGGGAGCCTACCAAGATGTCAACAGGCGAGGTTCTGGAACAGCGTCTTATCGTAACCTTTTCTTTCAAATATAGAGAATATCTTTCCTATGTACGTGGTCGCCAAATATCAAGAGCGCAGGCTCTAATTGACTCTGGCCGTGGCAACACATCAAAGCGCAAGAGTCCAAACGATGCAAAACGATATATCAAATCTGAGTACTGCACGATGGACGGGGAACTTGCTCAGATAGAAAACTTCTCGCTCAATCAAGATATGATCGATCAAGAAGCTCGCTTTGATGGGTTCTATTGCATATCCACAGACCTTGAGGGCTCTGCCCTTGAAATCATCAAGCTCAATGGCGGCAGGTGGATCATCGAGAATGGCTTCCGCACAATGAAGACAGACCTTAGAGCCAGACCAGTATACCTGAAAAGGGATGATAGGATCAAGGCGCACTTCCTGACCTGTTTTCTGTCGCTGCTGCTTTACAAGTATCTTGAAAAGAAGGTCAACCGTGGCGGTCAGCACTTCACTACATCTGAAATCATAGGAACACTTAGGGATATGAACTTCCTGAGCGTTAATGGAGAAGGATATATCCCGACATACACTCGAACAGATCTCACGAACAATCTACATGGCTCAGCAGGCTTTAGAACTGACTATCAGATAGTCACAAAGAAGCAGATGAGAAGCATCATAGCACAGACAAAGAAACATGATAAGGATAATGCAGAGTAGCAGTTCTGTAGGGGTGGACTTCGGGCGGCGTAGTCGCCCGTGACTTCGTGAACGGGAGGGGCCCAGCTCTGCTGGGAGGGATAGCGCCATAGGCGCGTACCGGCCCGAAGTCCACCCCTACAGAACTCAATACATTACATATCCCGAAAAAATCTCGAGGCTACAAATCGCCATTACAGCGGTCTGTAGCCTCGAAATATGTCAAATTGCACTAAATGAAAGTGTCAAAGACAGGAAGATACACAATTTTCCCGGAAAACGGCATAATTTGGAATTTTGAATAATTCTAAATATCTTTGCCGCATGAATACACACAAATGCCCTACGATAGAGGAATTCAAGGGAATCCTCAAAAGACACTCATTGAAGGCAACACCACAGAGGCTTGCCGTACATGAAGCCATGGTAGAGCTCGGACATGCTTCTGCAGACATGGTCACAGACACGATAAAAGCCAAAGGCACCGCAAAGGTGACATTGGCCTCCGTCTATAACATACTTACCCATATGGCAATGCTGAAGGTCTACAACTACCGCCTGAGTGCAAACAACAAGATGTACTTCGACGTGAACACCTTCAAGCACATCCACCTTTACGACCAGGAGAACCATGTATTCAAGGATGTCATCGATGATGAACTCGTATCTCTCCTCGAATCATATCTGGGCCGCAAAAGGGTGAAAGGCTACAAGATCGAAGGCATAGACATTCAGCTTGTGGCAAGGCCTACAAAGAAGAAGTATCTCGCTTAGCTCCCTTGATTATACAGAATATAAACAAGGCAAGCGCCACAATCGGACCGGCGATGTAACCCACTATAGGGGCAAGGCCGAAGCCGAGAGGGGCCACAAGGATGAAGCATACGCAGATGAAAGTCAGGAAAGCTGCAGGGATGGAACACATCCAATGCGGCTTTCCTTTATTTATGAGGTAGGCCGCTCCGGTCCACATGACAAGTGCCGCGAGAGTCTGGTTTGCAATTCCGAGATAGCTCCACGCTGTAGAGAAATCCACCTTGCAGAAGAAGAATGCGATCACGAATATAGGGAGGCTGACCATCAGGCGCTTGACGATAGGCTTCTGGTCATATTTCAGGAAGTCGGCCACTGACAGACGAAGGCTTCTGAAAGCCGTATCTCCCGAAGTGATAGGACAGATGACCACGCCGAGGATGGCTATCACAGCACCCACCTTTCCGAGCCAGCTCTTGCATATCATATCCACAAGGTCTGCAGCCTGTGCATTCTTAACGATGACTCCGTTTATTTCAGTTCCTACAGAGGTCATCGCATTGTTGAGTCCCTCCGGTCCGCCGCAATATGCCATGGCAGCAGTCGCCCATATCATGGCCACGACACCCTCTGCGATCATCGCTCCATAGAACACAGGACGGGCATATTTCTCATTCTTGAGGCAGCGCGCCATCATAGGAGACTGTGTGGCATGGAACCCGGAGATCGCGCCGCAGGAAATCACAATGAACATCATAGGGAAGATGAGGTTCTTCTCCGGAGCGAAATGCCAGTTCTTCAGTACTGACGGAGTGAGCTCAATCATCTGGTGAGTACCGTTTATTTCTCCGACAATCAGCATCACTCCCACACCGAAGGCCATGAACAGAAGAATAGCCCCCATGAACGGATATATCGACCCGATGATCTTGTCCACAGGGAGAAGGGTCGCAAGGATATAATATCCGAAAATTATATAAAGCCATATTTCCTTATCCCAGCCGGTCAGGTTCTCCATAAGACCCG
>SUYR01000005.1 GCA_015060335.1 Bacteroidales bacterium
CCTATTTTACGTTCCCCCCCTATTTTACGTCCACCATATTTTACGTCACCCCCGACCTGATCGGGGGTCCAACAAAACAGAAAAATGAAACAATCAATACTACACAACCGTCCAGCCCTCCATGATGCAGTATGGCAGGTGGCGGAAACAGCCGGCTACCTTTGGGAAAAAGGTTGGGCAGAAAGAAACGGCGGCAATATTACTGTAAACATTACAGAGCATATTGACGATGAGGTGCGTACAATGCCTGCAATAAGCGATGTAAAGCCAATCGGTACAGTGCTTCCTCGTCTGAAAGGATGTTATTTCTACTGCAAGGGTACTCAGAAAAGGATGCGTGACCTTGCCCGTGACCCTATGGCAAACGGCTCGATAATCCGCATCCTCGATGACTGTGCAAGCTACGAAATAATAGCTGATAATCCAGTGATGCCTACAAGCGAGCTTCCTTCGCATCTCAGCGTGCACAACTACCTGCTGGCAAAGGGCTCTCCATATCGCGCATCACTCCATACTCATCCGATAGAACTTGTTGCAATGACTCATTGCCGCAGATTCATGGAGAAGGATGTTGCCACTAAGTTGCTCTGGTCAATGATTCCGGAGACAAAGGCGTTCTGTCCTCGCGGGCTCGGCATGGTACCGTACCTTATGCCAAGTGGAGTCGAACTTGCCGAGGCAACAATCAAGGCGATTGATGACGACTATGATGTGGTGATGTGGGAAAAGCACGGAGTATTCGCTGTCGATACAGACATAATGTCGGCATTCGACCAGGTGGATGTGCTTAACAAAGCTGCTCTGATCTATATAGCATCAAAGAATATGGGCTTCGAGCCGGAAGGCATGTCCGACGCCCAGATGAAAGAACTTACAGATACATTCGGATTACCGAAATAGCCTCTAAGAATCGTACTCATTCTTTTGTTAACCCTGTCACGACGCAAGAGTTTTGGCTATAACTCCTGCATCGTGACAGGAAATTTCTTTTTTAGGACGTTTTCTTGCCACGACGCAAGAGAATGAGCGAAAAGTCTTGCGTCGTGACACCGACTACTAAGCCTGCAGCCACTTGTATTTTGCCACGCTGTAGATAGGCACGAAAGGCAGGAGAATAGGTGTCTTCTTTATATATGCCTGGAACTCAGGGTCTTCTCCATATACCTTTGCCTGGCGGATCTCAAGTCTGCGTGCTCCGCTGAACATCACGTAAACGATACCGATATATCCGACAGCTGCAATGACCCACTGCCAGATTGTGCAGCATGCTCCGAAACATACGATGAATGCACCTGTCCAGATCACAAGTTCACCAAGATAGTTCGGGCAGCGGACAAGTCTGTAAAGACCTGTGTCCACGAATCTGTGCTTGTTGATCTTTTTTGCAGCCTTCTTCTGCGCATCAGCTACGCTCTCAAGTGCTACTCCGAGAGCCATCAGAGCTGCACCTATCCATGGGAATATCTCATTTACCGGAGCTCCTTCCGCCTTGTTTGCAAGATAGAATGCAACAGGGCTAACCTGGCCCACATACAGAAGCGCACAGAAAATCCATACTGTAATCACCACGAACAGCGGTTTCTTCTTCGCAGCATCCGGTCCGTACAGGATCTTCTTATATTCCGGAGACCTTTTCTCACGTGTAAGCAGATACAGTCCGAGCCTGCATCCGAAAATAAACATCACCACACACAGAAGTGCAGTAGGAACAGTCAGTACGTCGCGGAACAGCAAGGCCAGAGCAACTGCAAGTGCAGAGATTCCGAATCCGTATCCGATGCTGAAGAAATAGATGAAATAGATCCATCCGAGTCCTGAAACGGCAAGTGAAACTGCCAGAAGAATAAGTAGATAATTCATGACTATGATTTATTGGATTGTTTGGTCAAGGTGATTAAAGTTATTTCTGGGCGGGCCCCTATGCGGGCAGGAAAAATCGTCTCGCCCAGTCCTATGTTTACGTAGAGATATTTGCCGTTACGCGAGTAAAGCCCCTTGTTCTGTTTGAATATCAGACTGCTTGGACTCCATCCCAGCAGCGATATCTGCATTGCATGGGTGTGTCCGGACAATGTGAGAGGGATGTCTTTGCCCAGAACTTCCGCTTCCCAGTGCATAGGGTCATGGCTGAGCAGTATGCTGAACATTCCTTCAGTGCCTTCCGATGCCTTGGTCAGATCGCCATGTGAGTGGAAATGTCGGGACGGCGAAATGTTCTGCACACCGATTACGGCGATAGAGTCTTCACCCCGGCATATTTTCTCATGTGAGTCGATAAGCAGATTCCATCCCATTTCCTTTTCAGCGTGCACCAGATCTTCAACATATCTTTTTCTGGTTCCCTCATCCACATCCGTATATGGGCTGTAATCATGGTTGCCAAGGACAGACACCACACCATCTTTCGCACTGATTCTTCTCAATATCGGTGCGGTGCTTTCAAGCTCATCCGGTGCCATGCTTATAAGGTCTCCAGTGAAAGCCACAAGGTCTGCGTCCAGCGAATTGATGAGGTCTGCCGCGCGTTCCAGCTGCTTCTCCCTTCCCACGAAGGAGCGGGCATGGATATCCGATATATGCACGATCCTGTATCCGTCAAATCCCTCAGGCAGACTCTCGAATCCGATTTTCACTTCATTGACTTTGAACCAGTTCCTTTCCCACAATGCTCCATAGGCCACCGCCAGCGGAGGAATGACAAGCGAAACCAGACCCCACAGAAAAACCTTCCGGAATGCTACCCCGGCGCACAGGCTCACCACTCCGCTGACAGCAAGGTCCGCCACTGTCAGCGCCAGCCAGCAGAGCAGGATTATCATTGCAGTTGTAAAAGTCTCGAACATAGTCTTTCGTCTGACGCAAATATAGTGCTTATCTTTGAAATTCTGCCGAGTTTTACCGGGTAGAAACCATCGCGCAAAGCAGAAAATTTGGAAATGATGAAAATTAATTAAATTTACGGCAAATTAAATCGAAATTAATGAAGACGCTGAAAATTTTAACCTTGTTTCTTCTCTTTATATCGCTTGAAATCTCTGCCCAGGGACTGATGTTCAATGGTATGGAGAATTCAATTGAAGGAAGGACTTCCTATGATGTGTTTGTGAACAGAACGCCTAAATTCAATGATGTCCTGAAGATAGAATTTTCGTTGTCCATGTATCTTCCTTCGGATTTTGGCTACATATTGAGGATAAAGAACAATGAGAATGAGAGAATATTCAATCTTTTGTATTCCGGCAAGACATGGGATGATACCTATCCTTTCCGATTGAACGAGGAGGGCAAATCTACCATCATCAAGGCAGATGTCCCACATGATTATATAGAGCTTGGCAAATGGATGCAGGTATCACTGGAGTTTGCGATGGCTGACGGGACTGTTGTCCTGAAGGTGGATGATTATGTGTTTGAGACAAAGATTGCTCCAATGTCTTCAAGCTGGCGTCCGGTCATAAATTTCGGAAAAAGTGATTATATGATCGATGTCCCTTCCATGGCGGTAAAGAATCTGACGGTCTCTGATTTGAGAAAGACCTTTCTGTTTCCTCTTAATGAGTCGGAAGGCGTTGAGGTCAAGGGGATTAACGGCAAGACTTATGGTGCGGTAAGCAATCCTTCGTGGCTGATGCACAAATCATACAAGTGGGATGAAGTCGCATCTTTTTCATCACAGACCAGAGCCGGTGTAAATTACGACAATATCAGAAAGAACCTGGTATATTATAATAGGGATTCGGTATATGTATATGATTTTATCAATAAGGAATCCCGCATGCAGAAATACGAAGCTCCATGTCCGGTGGAAACATATTTAGGCAGCAGTTTTGTCAACCCATATGATTCATTGCTGTATGTCTATGAGCCATATGTAGAGGATGGAACCCTGTCTGTGCCGACAATGGCCTCATATGATCCGGGTGCAAATACATGGACAGTAAGAAGTAATGATACATTGCCTATAAGGTTTCATCATCACAGTTCCTATCTGGATGAGAACAGGAAGAAGTTTGTCTTTTTTGGGGGATTCGGAAGTATGATATACAACGGAGACTTCTATTCATGTGACCTGGGCAGTTTCCAGTGGCAGAAGGATACTCTTCCTGCCGGGGACAGGATACACCCGAGATATTTTACTTCATTAGGTTATTCTTCGTCAGAGGATGCATTGTATGTGTTCGGAGGTATGGGCAATGAATCCGGAGAACAGATAGTAGGCCGGCATTATTTTTATGACCTTTATCGTCTGGATCTGAATAGTGGTGTCAATACGATAATCTGGGGCAAGGACAGGCATCTTGACTGGAAGGAAGAGAATATGGTTCCGGTCCGTAATATGATCCTGTACGACGGCGGTTTCTATACGGTGTGTTATCCGGAGTTTCTTACCAATTCGTATCTTCAGCTGTATTATTTTGATATAGAGAGCGCTACGTATAGTAAACTGTGTAATAAGATACCGATACGTTCAGATAAGATATCCACTAATGCTAATCTCTATTTTGATCAGGATCTGCGTCTGTTGATTCTCACAGTAATGGAATCGCCAGATGATGTAAGCTCTCAATTGAGGGTGTACGCACTCTCGTTCCCTCCATTGACGGATGCTGAATATCTGGCAGCATCGAGAAAATCCCATGTCTGGGTTGTCCTGGTTGCCGCGTTGTTGGTGTTTATGGTAATCGCTTCAGTAATCTATGCCCGGGAGCAGAAGAAAACGAAGCGTGCAAAGGATAATCCCGTCATTTTGGGAAGGAAACGATATCTTGTGGAGCAGAGACCAAATTCGATCTGTCTGTTCGGAGGCTTTTCTGCATTGGATGTGAAAGGTAATGAGGTCCAGTTCCCGTATCAGCAGAAGAAGTTATTATGCCTCATTATCAAGTATAGTCTTGATGACGGAATTTCTTCTGTCCGCCTGAGCAAGATAATGTGGCCGGATAAGTCGGAGGATAAGGTCAAGAATTCAAGAGGCGTGGCGATCAATCATTTGAGACGGCTTCTTGAAAATTTCGAGGGTGCATCGCTGGTTTATGAGAACAGTCATTTTAAGCTTGAGTGCTCCGGGGGCTTCTCTTGCGATTGGATTGATTTCCGTCGCGAGTTGCTTCTCGACCATCCGGATATGGAAAAGGTGATGCCGATTGTGTCCAGAGGCAAGTTCCTGCCGTTTATGGAGGATCCTGTTTTTGACTCGTTGAAGGAAAAGACAGAATCGCTGCTTATAAATATATTGACTGCTGAACTTATGAAGTGTTACGAGAGAAAGCAGTATATCAATGTTGTCGATCTTGCGGATGTGGTTTTTCATACCGATCCGCTTAACGAACAGACTTTGATATGTCAGTTGAATGCTCTTGTCAAGCTCAAGAGAACCGAAGACGCTCTGGTCCGTTTTTCGGCATTTGTCAAGGAATACTCTGCAATGTACGATGCCGAATACAAACATGAATTCAACAGTCTCATAAAATGATTTACAGGCAGGTTAAGTAAGAAATGTGAAATTAATTTTGGTGTTAATCTTTTAATAATCCTAAAATTAATCCCGGTCACGTATGTTTGTGCCATAAAACAAACAATCACTAACCAATCATTTTATGAAAACCTCTAAAATTTTGAATCTCATAGCCGGCATGTTTGCCGTATGTGCTATGACATTGGGTGTTTCTGCATGTCAGGAGGACCCGTCAGAACAGCCTGAAACAAAAGGAACCATTCAGGGTACAGTAGTTGATAATCTTGGCAATCCGGTTGAGGGTGTGACTGTAGCAGTATCGGATGTCGAAGGAACTGTCGCTACTGCAGCAGACGGTACATTCAAAGTGGAGGATGTCGATATCGACAGACACACACTCAAATTTACAAAATCCGGTTATCTTGAGGCAAGCACATCTGTTTCAGCAGCCAAGTTTGTTGATGGTGTAGCCACTGTCGATGTGACAATCCAGATTGCAAACGCAAGGATTTCAGGAAAGGTTCTGGATGCACAGGCTGAGAATACTCCTCTCGCAGGCGTACTCGTAAGCATCAGTGAAACCAGAAATGTCACTACCGGAGAGGATGGCTCATATCTTTTCGAGGATCTTCTTATTCAGGATTATACTCTTACATTTACAAAGCAGGGATATCCTACGGCAACCAAGAATGTGACACCTTCTGATTTTGTCGATGGAGTAGCTCAGATAGCTGATTTCGGAATGGGCGCATCTGAAATCCTTCGCGGACTTACCATCAATGAACTCAAAAATGCAGAAAAGTGGTACTATAATGCATACCGTGGAGGTAGAAACGGTGATGACTATCCTCACTTCGACTGGTCAACTGACTTTATGTGTACTCTCCATGGCTTCGTAGGCTGGTGGGAAGAGCAGAATGAAGGAACTACAATCCAGATCAGAAATCGCGCAGAGGATGGAGATCAGGAGCGTCCTGCAGACGATCAGATGTTCGATTCATACCTTTATGGTAGCAAGATGATTACTGATGACAACAAGATCCTTACAGTAAAAGCAAGAACTCATGCTGCTTCTGCCGAGGCTCCTTGTCATTGGGCAGTGATGGTTGTCGATCTTTCTGAGGCAGATCCTAAGGCTGTTGTCGTAGGTGAGAAGCAGACTCTTGCAAGCGAGAACTATACTGATATCAACTTTGATCTTAGCGCATATGTAGGAAAGGAAGTTGTAATTGCAATCGGTACCTTCAGGATGGAGACTGGTGACTATTGGAAGCAACTTGTTCTTCGTCGTCTTGCTTTCGGACCTGCGGCAACTACTGAGTGGAATTGGCTTTCTGGAAAAGAGGTAACAGGTCTTGAGGGTTGGAAACTCACTGAGGAGATGGTCCGTTCTACTATGACAATAGACCAGAAAGTGTTGACTGCAATCAGTGAAGTGGGTGGTAACCGCGACAATTACAGAGATGCTTACCAGTCTTGGAAAGAAGCTGGCCATATCGGATACTGGTGGTCTTTCATGCCTGTAAAGAAGGATCCGGAGCCATTCCCAAGCGAGGGATTCGTCATCAAGACAAGACACGATGCTCCTGTGGATATGACCAAGCCAGAGGCTTATTTCTACGCAAAATATGCAATTGCAGCCGGTGCGGACAAACTTACTCTCAAGGCAAGAAACTTCAGCTCTGCAAATCCTACATACTTCGGTCTGGTAGCTATAACAGAAGATATGACAGTAACACCTCTTGTTCCGAAATTTACTCCTGGCGAGGGTGTTGAGAATAATATGGGCGAGGCAGTCGGAGGTCAGCTCTTCAAGTTCATCAATGAGGACGGTGGCCAGGGAAATCCTGAGAAGTATGCTACATTCGAATATGACCTTTCTGCTTTCGACGGAAAGAACGTAGTGCTTGCTCTTGGAGTTGTCAAAGGCGAAGAGTCAAATAACGAGGACAAGCTCTGCATATATAGCATCACACTTAATTAATCATATATACAATCATGCCGTTGCAGGGTTCAAGGACCCTGCGGCGGTTTTTATAGTCAGTGGAAATGAATAGTCACAAAGTACGGTTTCTCTGTTCCCTTTTTCTGATATGCCTGTGTATCTTCTCCTGCTCTAACGAATCCGATCCGCAACAGAACGGGGGATCAGACACCAAGGCCGATCAGAATATTCTTCGTTCCGTCGAACTGGTTGATGCGGCAATCGGAAATTATTTTTCCAACGAGTCCATGTCGATGGCCAGATATTATAACCCATATACCAAGACGTCGTCTCAGGAGAGAGCCAGTGTGTGGATGTATACAAGTGCAATAGAAGCGGTAAATGGTATCTTGAAAGCTCTCGAGGCGCAGAAGAACCTTGGCGATACTGAGTTATATGATCGATATAACTCAAAGTACTGTCAGCTTCTGGAGAAACTGTTTTCCGGTCTTCAGTATTATAAGGGTACTTTCAGGCTGGTTTCATACACTCAGACTAAGGACTGGTCTGTATATGCAGTCAACCGTGCAGGGGCTCCGGGGACAGCTGATGTGAGCGGGGTGTTGAATGTTTACGACGATCAGCAATGGCTGGTAAGGGAACTTATAGAATCGTATCGTCTCACCGGAAAGGAAGAATATCTCAATGAGGCTGAATATCTGGCGCAGTATGTTCTTGACGGATGGGACTGTTCACTGAATGCATCGGGCAAGGAGTATGGAGGTATAACCTGGGGACCGGGGTATGTCTCGAAGCACTCATGCAGTAACGGACCGTTTGTAAGTCCACTGGTGTGGCTGTCTGAGATATATAAGGACAGTGATGAGACTATTACATATGGATATATTGAAAAGGACAGGTCTCGTGCGGTAAAGACTGTGAAAAAGTCGGAGTACTATCTTGAATTTGCAAAGAAGGTATATGACTTCCAGAGGAATAACCTTTTAAGGTCCGATGGTGTCTATGATGATATGCTGGGTGGAGATGATACCAACGGCCAGGTGGTGTACGAAGAGGTCGGCGGACAGAGGTATCGCAGACATACCAATCTCAACAGTCGTGTCGGACCTGCATACAGTTACAACAGCGGCACGATGCTTTCCGGAGCTGCTGATCTGTACAGGGTGACTCGCGACAGTAAGTATCTCAGTGAGTTACAGGCTCTTGTGTCTGCGAGCTTCAGGTATTTTGCAACGCTTGACAAAGACAAGCCCGGACTGTATTCATATGATGTGTCCGGATTCAACAACTGGTTCAACTGTGTCTTGATGCGTGGCTATCTGGACGCGTACCCGTATGAGATGAATGCCGAGTCTCCTATTCAGAGTTTTCAGGACAACCTGGATTACTCATGGGAGAAGTATATGTATGAAAGCATGCTTCCGACTAACCTTCTGTTGGGCTGGGGATCTGACCGCAGCAAACAGAATGTAGAGGGAATGTTCATATTCGCATTTGCTGCAGAATATGCTGCTCTTGCCAGATTTATAACTGAATATTAGTTTATGAGAGGTGTTAAATCATATCTTGTAATTGCCATAGTGTCTTTCTGCTTTATGTGGATACCGTCTATGGCACAGTCGCAGGGCAACATCACAGTCCAAGGTGTTGTTCTCGATTCTGATTCGATGCCGGTGATAGGAGCCAGTGTGATGGTCAGTGGGACCACGCAGGGCGTTCCTACAGATCTGGATGGAAAATATTCCATTTCTGTGCCTTCGGATGCTGTACTGGAGTTCTCGTATATAGGTTACGCAACGGTGCAGGAGAAGGTGAACGGCAGGACTCAGATAAATGTTGTTCTTTTTGAGGACAGCAATTATCTTGAAAGTGTTGTTGTAGTCGGTTACGGTACCCAGAAGAAGGGGTCGGTAATCGGTGCGGTTTCAGGTGTGGGCTCAGATGATATCCTCACAACCAAGTCCGAGAATCCGCAGAATATGCTTACCGGTAAGATTCCGGGCCTTCGTGTATGGCAGAAAAGTGCGGAACCTGGTACATACAGTGCCAACTTTGATATCAGAGGCATGGGTGCACCTCTTGTTATCATCGACGGTGTTCCACGCTCCGTTCAGGAGTTTCAGAGGTTGAATGCATCCGATATAGATAACGTCTCTGTCTTGAAAGACGCATCTGCTGCAATCTATGGTGTCAGGGCTGGTAATGGAGTGGTTCTGGTTACTACAAAGAAAGGTGCGGAAGGAAAGGCTAAGGTAAACTATAGCGGCTCATTTACATTCCAGACACCGTCCAGAATGCCTGCACTCACCAATGTGTATGATGCGATGACATTGTGGAACGAGAAGAATCTTAATGCAGTGACAGGAGGCTCGGTGATATTCACAGAGCAGGATTTCGAGGACTATAGGACCGGAAAGAAGATGACATCGGACTGGAACAGCCTGATTATGGCGAAGATGTCGCCTCAGACACAGCATGACCTGAGCATATCCGGAGGTACGGAAAAGATACAGTATTATCTCAGTTTCGGATATCTCTATCAGGAAGGATTCTTCAAGTCGCGCGACCTCTGGTATGACAAATACAATCTACGCTCGAATATTACTGCGGAAATCATCAAGGGAATGAAGGTCAATCTTAACCTCAGCGGATTGATTGACCAGCGTCATACTCCTTATTCGAGCTCCGTTGACATCATCAGAAACTACTGGTCTCAAGGTGTTGTAAATCCGGCGTTTGCTGATAAGGAACAGACAATGCTGAATTATGCTGGTCTGGACCTGCAGAAAAATACGGTTGCCATGATGACATCCGACATTTCCGGATACCAGCTCTACAAACAGAAGTATTTCCAGTCTTCTGCGTCACTCGAATATGATTTCGGCACACTTACAGAGGTGCTGAAAGGCTTGAGTGCAAAGGCATTGCTCGGCTATGACTTCAAGTACAATCAGGATGAGTCATTCAGAAAGGAATATTATCTGTATGCCTGGAATGACAAGAGCCAGTCTTATGACTCTCAAGTGTACAACGAGAGTACTCCGAACAATCTGACCCGTGCCTCCTATAACCAGCAGCAGACTTTGGCACAATTCATATTGAATTATGACAGGACATTCGCCGAAAAGCACAAAGTAGGAGCATTGGTCGGTTATGAGGTACAGAAGCATGATGCAGACAATTATTATGCGTCCGGCGACCTCGCTTTCGGTACTCCATATTTCACTTCTCTGTCAGGAGAGAATCAGTTGGTGGGAATTGACAAAGGGGCTTTCTATGAGGTGATGTATCAGGCAGTGATCGGCCGTCTGAATTATTCATATGCGGACAGGTATCTTATGGAGGCTCAGTTCCGATATGACGGGTCTTCAAAGTTCGCTCCCGGACATCAGTGGGGATTCTTCCCATCCGTTTCTGCCGGCTGGCGTATTTCAGAAGAACCGTTTTTCAAGCAGTCTCCATTGTCATTTATCAATCAGTTGAAGATAAGGGCAAGTTATGGAGTGCTTGGAGATGACAACAGTATGAATTATGAGTGGATTTCAGGTTATACATTCCGAGGGGGCGAAACTCCTGACGATGGCAAGGGATGGTATGCAGGCTATGCTCCGGGATATATGTTCAACGGAGAGTTTGTTTACTCGGTAGATCCTTCATCGCTTCCAAACAGGAATATAACATGGCTTCGTTCCACCACGTTCAATATAGGAGCGGATTTTGAGGCCTGGAAGGGTAAACTGGGAGCGTCGTTCGATTATTTCCATAGAATCAGAAAGGGAATATTCAGCCGTAATTCTGTCGGCTTGCCTACAATAGTAGGAGCCTCGGCACCTTACGAAAATCTTGACAGTGACAGCCATCTTGGTCTTGAACTGGAGCTGTATCATAAGAACAGGGTTGGAGAACTGTCATATGAGATAAAGGCAATGATGTCTGTGACAAGGCAGAAACATCTGGTCGCTTCTCAGAATGGAGGATATGGTAACTCATATGAGAAATGGCGCAATGACAATCTGAACAACCGTTATCAGGGAGTACAGTTCGGATATGAGGCTGCCGGCAGATATGAAAGTTGGGAAGATATCTGGAGCTATGATATATACAAGGAAAACAACCTTCTGCCTGGAGACTATAAATATGTTGACTGGAATGGTGATGGTGAAATCAACGGTTACGATGCTCATCCTATAGCATTTGACCAGACTCCATGGATGAACTATTCTTTATCTTTTAATCTTGCATGGAAAGGTATCGACTTCAGCATGCTGTGGCAAGGTTCCGCACTCGGATCCATGAAATACTCAGAGCCGCTCTACAATATATGGGGAAGTACCGGTGGCGGTACGCTCGTACAGTATCTGGATCGCTGGCATCCGGCGGAGACAGGAGCGGATATCTATGATCCGGAAACAAAGTGGATTCCAGGATATTATGGATTTACCGGTCATTACCCGGATGAAAATTCTACTTTCAACAGGGTCAGTACGGCATTCCTGAGACTCAAGAGTGTGGAAGTCGGCTATACGATACCTAAATTCAAGAGGATGAAGGATTTCAGTCTGAGGGTATATGCAAATGCATACAATCCGCTGACTATCACTGCTGTCAAATTTGTGGATCCGGAGCATCCTGATAGCGATCTGGGACGAATGTATCCTCTTAACAAGACTTATACTATTGGTCTTTCGTTATCATTCTAAACATCTAAATCTGCAAAAGTTATGAAGAAATCAATATTATATGTTCTTGCCGGCTTATTGCTTCTGGTGTCTTGCCAGGACATGTATCTGCCTCCTAAAAATACGTTGACAGATGAGGATCTGATGTCTTCGGAGGCAGGACTGTCAATATATATGGCGCGCCTGTACAGCCAGATGCCATGGGAGGATTTCAAATATATGGCACAGTGGGGTCTTCCTCGCAGGAGTTCATGGCTGGGATGCCTCGGTGTGGAAGGAACCGGCGAAGCAGTGAACCGAGATGGTGTGACCACTGCTTTCAGGGGAGAGGATGACCCGTGGTGGGGATCATCGTATTCGTTGATCAGGGATGCGAACAAACTGATAGAAGGTTTGCCTGCTTACAAGGGAAATTTTTCCAATGAGGCGGTTTATAATGATTATATCGGACAGGCTTATTTTGTAAGGGCATATTCATATTATCAGATGGCCAGACGCTATGGTGGCGTTCCACTTGTGACGGAGGTGATTCAATATCCTGCTTCAAGTGACAAACTGGAGAAGTATCGTGCGTCGGAGGAGGATACATGGGAACAGGTTCTCGCCGATTTTGATATGGCGGCAGAGCTGATGCAGCCTAAGAGTGCGCTCAGGGGCTATGCCAACAGATATGTGGCTCTGGCATTCAAGGCGGAAGCCATGCTCTATGCAGGATCGGTTGCAAAATACAACTCTACAGTAAGCGGCAATCTTACCGGTATCGGATCCAAATCCGGCAACAGAGTCATTGGATTCGGAGAAAATGCTCAGGAGTTGTCGGCAAGGTGGTTTGCCGAAGCATATAAGGCGGCTCGCGAAGTCATGACAGAAGGAGGCTACTCTCTCTATAAGAAGTCTTGGGCGGCCGGCGATAAGGAAGCCCAGTATAAGAATATGGTGGATATGTGGTCGGATCTTACAAGTGAAGAGAATATCCTTGTGAGAGAGTATGAGTATCCTACTATGACTCACGGTCTGGATGCATATAGCTCACCTTTCCTATGGCATTCTCCGTTGGCAGGAGGTACTTGTCCTACCCTGGATTTCATGGAGATGTTTGACGGCTTGGAATATCATCCGGACGGAACACTCAAGCTTACAACAGGATCGTCAAATGACAAGGGAGAATATCTGCTGTTTGACTCCCCAATGGATCTTTTTGCCGAGGCCGAACCTCGACTCAGGGCATATGTCATATTCCCGATGGATGAATTCCGCAAAGAGGTCATTGAAGTTCGTGCTGGTATCTTTACAGGTGGTACGCAAGGTCATGTGCCGCTTCTGTTCGGCAACAACTATTCTTATGGTGCCGCACAGAAGAAATATGCGGAACTGGATTGCTATAAGGGAGGAAACAAGACCTTGTTCCTTGGATCCCAGCCGACATCCGGTATAGAGATGGTTGAGGTCAATGGTCAACAGATGTCAGCTACCGGATCTTGCGGAGTATGGCAGGAATACTATGAATCGACCATTACCGGTCTTCACCTCCGTAAGTATCTTGACGATGACAAGACTATTGAGGAAATAGGAGAAGGCAAGTCTGACCAACCGTTCATACTTATGCGTTATGCCGATGTACTTCTGGCGGCGGCAGAGGCAGCTGTCGAACTGTCTATAGCTGGCAAACCATGTCCGGTAATGGGAGACAATATGCTTTCTGTTGCTACTGAGGCGATAAACGACATCCGGGAGAGAGCGGGAGCAGAATTGCTGGCAACTGATCTTTCTGCAGACGAAGAGAGCAGGAATATTGTCAGACGTGAACGCAGGAAGGAGCTTGCATTCGAGCACAAGACCAAATGGGATCTTCGCAGGTGGAGAGTTCAGCACGAGGGAGCGAAGGAATTGTTCTGGGGTGTGGAAAAAGATGAAGACATATTCAGCAGTGGATCGAAGTATCGTTTCCGCGCGCTGTACCCTTTCTATTCGACAGTCAATGACAAGTATTTCTTTGATGCCCACTTTGTGAATGTGCGTCCGCAGGAATTCGAGTTCAATACAATAGACTATTATTTCTCGATACCGTCAGGAGAGGTTTCAAAGAGTGCATATATCGATCAGCAACCAAATAGATAAATCAAGATGAAGACAATAAAATATATATCGTTAATTTTGTGCCTGATGACTGCAGCCTCATGTTCGTTGTTTCAGTTGGATAATTATGATGCTCCTTCTGAGACGCTTCGAGGAGAAGTTGTTGACGTGGCTACGGGCGAACCTGTGCTGACCGATCAGGGATCTGAAGGAATCAGGGTAAGATTGATAGAGACTTCATGGGAAGGCAATGTCACTCCGCTGGATTTTTACTGCCGTCCGGATGGTACATTCCAGAACACAAAACTCTTTGAGGCTGACTATAATGTGAGAGTAGACGGTCCGTTCCTTCCAATTTATCTGGAGGATGCAGACGGAATCCCTGTAGTCAATCAGACAAAGGACATACATCTGAAAGGAGAAAAATTCCTTATATTTGAAGTGTCTCCGTTTCTCAAGGTGGAACTGGATGAAATGGCAATGGTCAGTGACGGTGTAATCACTGCTCGTGTCAAGGTGGTAAGAGGTGTGTCTAAGGAAGATTTCAAGAGTCTTGTCTCCAAGAGTGGCAATTACGATGATTCTTATCTTAACGTGACTGATATTCAGCTGTTTGTAAGCCAGTCCTCATCATGTGGCTATAGGGCAAGAGATGAGAGGTGGTCCAATGAAATCAAGTTCACAGGTAAAGAATTCGAGTCATCTTTCGGTAAGACAATGACCATCACCTCTAACCCTAAGAATCCTATTCCTTCTGGTAGGAAGGTGTTCATACGTGCTGCGGCAAGAATAAACTACGATACACCTGCAGGTAGCGGAACCAAGAGGTGGAATTATTCCGAAACTGTTGAGGTGGATATCCCATAACAATTCATATGATGTATAGAAAATTAACAATCTTTTTGGCCTGTCTGGCTGTTATGTCCTGCAAGTCTGCTACGGACTTGTCTGTATGCGAACCGGTGGACCATGTCAGTGTCCTTGTCGGAACAATGTCCAAGCATTCGCTTTCCACAGGAAATACCTATCCTGCGATAGCGCGTCCATGGGGAATGAACTTCTGGACGCCGCAGACCGGCACAATGGGTGACGGATGGACGTATTGCTATACTGCAGATAAGATACGTGGATTCAAGCAGACACATCAGCCGTCCCCATGGATCAATGACTACGGTCAGTTTGCGCTCATGCCTGTTACAGGGAAAGCTGTCTTCAATCAGGACGAACGGGCAAGTTGGTTCTCTCATAAGGCTGAAGATGCAAAGCCATATTATTATGGGGTATATCTTGCAGACCACGACGTTTATGTGGAACTGACTCCTACAGAAAGGGCTGCTGCTTTCCGTATAAATTATCCGGAGAATGAGGCCTCGTATCTTGTTGTCGATGCTTTTGACAATGGATCTTACATCAAGGTTATTCCAGAGGAGAATAGGATTGTAGGTTATACCACTAAGAATTCTGGAGGTGTGCCTTCAAATTTCAGAAACTGGTTTGTCATAGAGTCCGACACTCCTTTCGAATATGTCCGTACTGTGTCTGACGGTATAAATGAATCTGAGACATTGGAGTCTCAGTCGTCTCATTCTGGTGCTGTTGTAGGTTTTAGGATGTCTGAGCAGCGTCAGGTGAATCTTAAGGTCGCTTCGTCATTCATAAGCATAGATCAGGCTCTGGTCAATATGAAGGAGCTTGGTGATGGTGACTTTGACCGTCTGAAGGCTGAAGGACGCTCTCGCTGGAATGATGTACTCGGAAGGATAAAGGTTGAGGATGACAACATTGACAATATCCGTACATTCTACTCATGTCTCTACCGCTCTGTCCTCTTCCCCCGTTCCTTGACAGAAACGACAGCGACAGGTGAACAGGTACACTACAGCCCGCATAGCGGAGAGGTGTGCCCTGGATATTTCTTTACAGACACCGGTTTCTGGGATACATTCCGTTGCCTGTTCCCTTTGCTCAATCTGGTATATCCGGAAATGAATGAAAAGATGCAGGAAGGTTTGGTGAATGCATACAAGGAAAGCGGTTTTCTCCCTGAGTGGGCGAGCCCCGGACATCGTGGCTGCATGGTGGGAAACAACTCAGCGTCTGTTGTCGCAGATGCCCATATCAAGGGAATAAGAGGATATGATATCGAGACTTTGTGGGAGGCTGTCAAGCATGGTGCAAACGCTGTTCATCCTCAGGTACCGTCAACAGGACGTCTTGGTTGGGAATGGTACAACAAGCTCGGATATGTTCCGTGTGATGTCGGGATAAACGAAAGTGCGGCCCGAACTCTTGAATATTCATACAATGACTGGTGCATATACACCCTTGGTAAGGCTCTTGGCAAGTCTGAAGATGAGATCCGTGTATATAAGGAAAGGGCGCTGAACTATAAGAACCTTTACCGAGAGGAAGCAGCTCTTATGAGCGGACGTAAGGCAGATGGGACATTCCCGGACGATTTCAGTCCGTTGAAATGGGGTGGAGACTTTACCGAAGGCAATGCCCTTCACTATACATGGTCGGTATTCCATGACCCTGCAGGACTGATATCCCTCATGGGTGGAGTTGATGCCTTCAACGCAAATCTGGACAAGGTGTTTGATATTCCGCCGCATTTTGACGACAGTTACTATGGCTTTACTATTCATGAGATACGTGAGATGCAGATCATGAACATGGGTAATTATGCTCATGGTAACCAGCCTATCCAGCACATGCTGTATCTTTATAACTGGAGTGGTCAGCCTTGGAAGGCTCAGCAGCGTATCAGAGAAGTGATGGATAAGTTCTATACATGCAATCCTGACGGCTATTGCGGTGATGAGGATAACGGTCAGACATCGGCGTGGTATGTGTTCTCCGCAATGGGATTCTATCCTGTGTGTCCTGCCACAGACCAGTACATCCTCGGTACACCGCTCTTCAAGAAGATCGAGGTGGCTCTTCCAAACGGCAAGACGCTGAAGATCAGTGCTCCGGATAATAGTAAGGAGAACTTCTACGTTGCCGGTCTGAAGGTCAATGGAAGAAAATATACCCGTACATATTTCGACCATGCTCTCCTGACCGATGGTGCGGATATAAGATATACAATGTCTGATGTTCCATCAGTAGGGCGTTCAGTTTCTGCCGACGACAGGCCTTATTCATTTTCAAACGAATAGATGAAATATGAGAAAGTTGATCTTAATATCTGTTGCAATGTCTCTTTCTGCGGCAGTCTTTGGACAAGAGTACAAGTCCGGAAGACCTGCTGAGGAGAACCGGCTTTTCACTTCTGCGGCGGTGGAGGCTAAAATCGATGAAATATCCGGGCTGCTCACAAATCAGAGACTGATATGGATGTTCAGGAATTGTTTCCCGAACACATTGGATACGACGGTGCATTTCAAGGGAGAGGATTCTGACGGTTTGTACGACACGTTTGTATATACCGGTGACATCCATGCCATGTGGCTCAGGGATTCGGGAGCACAGGTCTGGCCTTATATCCAGCTTGCTCCAGAGGATGAACATCTGCGCAACATGCTTGCAGGAGTTATCAACCGCCAGTTCAAGCTTATCAATATCGATCCTTATGCAAATGCATTCAATGATGGACCGACTGGAGGAGAGTGGCAGAGTGATATGACCGAGATGAAACTTGAAGTGCACGAACGCAAATGGGAAATTGATTCACACTGCTATCCTGTCAGGCTGGCGTATCATTATTGGCAGACCACCGGCGATGAATCCATATTCGGACCAGTATGGCAGGAAGCAATAAGGAATATCCTCAGGACCCTTAAGGAACAGCAGAGGAAAGATGACCTCGGCCCATATAGATTCCTCAGGAAGACAGATCGCCAGTTGGATACCAAATGCTGTATGGGATGGGGAAATCCGGTCAATCCGGTCGGACTCATCGTGTCTTCATTCCGTCCGTCTGACGATGCCACTACATTCGATTTTCTTGTTCCGTCAAACTTCTTTGCCGTCACATCATTAAGGAAGGCTGCAGAGATATTGATGAAGGTCAATAATGACGGACAGACGGCATCAGAGTGCCTGGAACTTGCCGACGAGGTAGAGGCGGCTCTTAAGAAACATGCTGTAGTGAAGCATCCGAAGTACGGAAAGATATATGCTTTCGAAGTGGACGGTTTCGGTAACAGGTTCCTTATGGATGATGCAAATGTGCCAAGCCTGCTTGCTATGGCGTATCTGGGAGATGTTCCGTTGAATGACAAGATATATCAGAATACACGCAGATTCGTATGGAGTGAAGATAATCCGTATTTCTTCAGGGGCTCGAAGGGAGAAGGCATAGGAGGTCCTCATATAGGATATGATATGGCCTGGCCTATGAGTATCATGATGAAGGCATTTACATCACAGGATGATGCCGAGATCAAGGAATGTATCGAAATGCTCATGACCACCGATGCCGGCACTGGTTTCATGCACGAGTCCTTCAATGTAAATAATCCTGACGACTATACACGTCCATGGTTTGCCTGGCAGAATACTCTCTTTGGAGAACTGATCATAAAACTTGTAAATGACGGAAAACTCGACGTGCTGAATTCAATAGAAATAAAATAAGACAGCGGATATATTTGAGAGAAACGAAGTGACAGTCTGTTACAAGGCGGCATTGGCTCCCGAAAATGGAGGGCACCCACGTAGTGGGGAGGACCGCCGGTGACAGACTGTCACTTCGTTTCTGTAATTTAGTTGATGTTATCTTTTGGCCGGCATGGACTTGATTACAGCCTGGTTGCCTTTCGCGATGCGAGGCATATCCATCTTGATGACCTTGCGGTCGTATGTCATGAGTCCGTTGACCTCACCCTCTACGTCGGTAGTCTGAGTATATACCGCAGCTGCACAGCCTGTTCCGACAAATACCTTGAGCATCTCAAGGAATCTCTCATACTGAGCCATCACTTCCTCAACGTCATTTTTGTTGCCGCCATATCCCCATTTGTGGCCGATGTTCCAAGTGTGTCCTTCCACCGGAAGACCGATTCCGCCGTATTCTCCGAGAACGTTCACAAACTTGCGCTCGAATACGTTCATTGCAGGACAAGGGTAGTGGTGCACGTCAAGGATGTCGCCGAATCCCTCTTCGCCTTCCGAGAAATCGAAGTTTCCGCCTGATGCACAGTTGATAAGGCGGGTAGGGTCGAGCTTTCTGGTAAGTCTTACGGCAGCAGGAGTATCGAACTGCCCCCAGGCCTCATTGAACGGTACCCATACCACGATACACTGGAAGTTCTTCAGCGAGTTGATGATATTTGTCCATTCTCTGTAATAGTTCTCCTTCCATTCCTGCGGGATGTCGCAGTCTGTTCCGCCGAGGATGCTGTCTCCAGACCATCTGTTGGAAACGGCCTTGCGTACCTGCTCGGATCTTGCAGGCATCTGGTTGCGGTCGTGGTCACCGATGCTCGGCATGTCCTGCCATACCATGATTCCGTGAACGTCACAGTAGTAGTACCAGCGTGCAGGTTCAACCTTGATATGCTTTCTGATCATGTTGAAGCCCATTTCCTTAGTCTTGACGATGTCGAATTCAAGCGCCTCATCAGAAGGAGCGGTATAGAGTCCGTCCGGCCACCAGCCCTGATCCAGAGGTCCGAAATGGAAGAGAGCCTCATTGTTGAGGGCCATTCTCTTGTATGCATTCAGAGTGTTGTCGTTTACGATGGAGATCTTACGCATTGCAGTATATCCTTCCACGCTGTCCACAACCTTTCCCTTTCGCTCGATCGAGATGCGTATTCCGTACAGATATGGCGAATCAGGCGACCATGTCTTCACCTGAGGAATATTTACAACAGCTTTGCCGTCTGCCACCACAGCTTCGGCTACAACAGTCTGAGAAGGCTTCTCTGCCGAATATCCTTCGCCACCCTCGAGAACTGCAACTTTCACCACGTCACCCTCAGCAGCTGTTGAAGCTACGTCAAATGTCATTGTGCCGTTGTCGATGTCGCTTACCACATAGTAATTGTCGATATGTGCAGGAGCTACCGGCTCAAGCCATACTGTCTGCCAGATACCGGTCACTGGAGTGTACCATATACCCCTCTTGATAAGGCACTGTTTTCCTCTTGGCTGGAAGCTGTCATCAGTAGCATCCAGGACCTTCACCTTGAGATTCTGCTTTCCTGATTTCTTGAGATAAGGAGTGATGTCGAACGCAAATCCGTCATAACCGCCCTTGTGCTCTCCCACAAGTGTTCCGTTTACATATACTGTAGCATGCCAGTCCACAGCATCGAAATTCAGCTTCACGTTCTTACCCTTCCACTTCTTAGGAACGGTGAATTCCCTTTCATACCAAAGCGCCTCATTTTTCTTCAGCTCCCTGCCTACGCCGGAAAGCGAAGATTCGATTGCGAAAGGAACGAGAATCCTGCCTTCTGCAGCGAACGCATCTTCAGCGGCATCAGTGACTCCATAATTCCATAGTCCGTTGAGGTTCATCCATTCCGCGCGTACCATCTGTGGACGAGGGTATGCAGGGAGCGGATTGGCCGGGTCGATCTGCTCTCCCCAGCTTGACTTGATGTTGTTTCCGGCAGGTGCCCATTCCTGAGCGAACCCGGCGGTCACCATCAATGCCAGAATGATTGAAACAAATGTCTTCTTCATCTGATTTTTTCTTTTAGTGTTATTATCTGATCTCTATAGGTTTTCCGTCATATCTGTGGCATCTGCCGTTTATACGGACCTTTCTGAGTCCTTCCACAGGAGGAAGGTGGAGAATTACCGACTCCGGTTTCTGTCTCCATTTTCCGTCGAACCTCACCTCCAATGTCCTGCCCTCATCGACAAGACCGAATTCGAGGTCAACAGGACCGTATTCAGTTGGCATGTTTGCAAATATAGTAAATTCCTTGTCGGAAACCCAAGCGAGAGGACATAATCTCAGTAGATGAAGTACTCCCGGCTCAATGGCTTCGTCTATTACGGCAAGTTTTGCAAGATATGCCGCGAGAGGAGCCACAAAAAGGTTGCCCTGGATACCATGACGGTGTTCGCATGAGATATAGGTGTTCTGCGACATACCTCCGGTAAAGAGGCTGTACATACCTTCGAGATATTTCACCCTTTCACCTTTCTGCCATGAGTGGAATATGTTGAAACTGTAGCAAGGCTCGCATGTGGATATCTCATGCTGGAGGGAAGGTCTCCAGATGCAGTTATACACAGGTGTGAAATACTTTCCGTTAGGGCCATGCCTGAAATAGTCCACGAGGTCTGACATTACAGGGTCGTCAGCGTCCATCAGACCTGCCCACACCAGCACCAGAGGACCGGTGTCAAGGTAGAATGCCTCTGAGAATACATGGAAAGGCATAGGGCCGGATGACATGGTGGTCGGTGGCATATATCTTACCTTGCCTTCGGAATCGGTCCACTTAGGACCTTCTTCGGCGATGCGGTGATATTCTCTGCTGAATATTTCCTTTGTCTGCTCTGCCAGATGGTTGAATTCCTCATAGCGCGGATGACCCACCCACTTCAGGAGTTTCACTGCGGAGGTGAGACCCTTGTAGTTCCATGCAATGTTCCATACAGCCTGGGTCGATATTCCGTCATCGGATGCGACTCCCGGAGGAAGAAGGCCTTCGATTCCTCCATGACCGGTGACAGCGCACATGTCCTTGATGAAATCACAGGCGGCCACTATGGATTCCGTCCAGTGGTCGGCATGTTCCCTGTTGCCGCTCAAAAGGCAACTTGTGGCGACCTGGTGAAGTATCGCTCCATGGTCGGACAGCCAGTCATATGATGTCAGGGTCCTTGGCGCTCCGTAGTAGCCCGGATGCACGGGATACAGTGCTCCCGGAGCCTTGATGGATCCCTGATTGAGACGGAATATCTCGGAATTGAGCATGGTCAGGTCGTGATATCCGTATTGGTCGGCGAGCATATGGCTGACAGTTGATGTAGGAGTAGGCCAGAGGCAGTCATAGCCCCATGCTCCGGTGAGATATGAGTGCTGTCCTGTCTTGTGGTCAAGTTCGGAGACAACAGGAGCAAACTTAAGGTTTCTTTCGATGGCCTCTTCGATATACTTTTCCGGTATGTTTATGCGTGCAGCGGTCTGAGGTCTCTGTGCCCAATATCTGTCAGATTCCTCCAGAGCGCCATTGTAGGTAAGTTCTGCCTCTTTGAGGAAGGCGTCCTTTTCCTGAGGCATCAAAGGGACCAGTACGTCGATATGGTCTCCTTCGCAGGCCTTGAGGTTGATGCGCAGTCCATATACTCCCTCATATTGCTTGAAGAAGGTCACACGGTCCTTGTCTGCGCTCATCACACCTGCTCTGACCTTGCCGTCAGGTTCTGTTATCAGAATCATGTCAGATTCTTCGAGGACTGTCGCCTCCAGCGGGTTGTGATATGCGGCGAGTGCCGGATTTACGGTTATCTTGAATGAAGGCTCGCTGCTTCTCGGGTCGTAGCATTCTGCATCATGTTCATAATAGGAACCGCAGAGCCTTAGGTTCACAGCCTGGCTTTCAGGATGACGCATCGGGTCGACATAGTCCACCCTTATCCTCATCCATGCGTAGAGCGGTTCCAGACCATGTTTCACATCTGCACAACCCTCCTGATGCGCGAATACTTCCTGACGGATGAATACTCCGCTCTGGATGCGGTGTTCCGTCCACAGGACAGGAGTCTCATGTGAGTTGTTCCATCCCTGTATGCCGTGACCGTAGTCGATTTCCCGGACATTCATACGATGCGGAGGCAAAGGCGGTACGTCACCGTAGAGCGTGGTGTGCAGTTGGACCAGGAAATCATTGCCGACGAACTCGCGGGAATTAGGACGTGGACCCATAAGCCCATGTGACGGATCTATTATCAGAGCGCCATTGTACAGGACCACATAGCGGTTGTAATTGCTTTTCCAGCCGATAGGTGTCCAGACATTCGTTTCTTCGTCCCACCATGTCTTGGCTGTTTCGACAGACGGCTCAACCTCTCTCGGATGTGTCTGCGAATAACATACGGCAGACACTAGCAGGAGGATGGAGATCATCCCTGCTGACAATGTTCTGTTCATGATTATCAGATATTTGCGCTTATTGTTTTCTTATCAGTGCGATACCGTTGGCAACATCTTCAAGCGCAGACTTGTTTACGGCCTGCAGTCTGCCGTGAGTGAAACTTACAAGCGAAGCCGATCCGCCATCGGACAGTGCTACTGCATGACCTACTCCAAGAGGCAGAAGTATGTCAATGGACTCTTCAAGAGTGACACCGGTGCTTTCCCCTTCGTCCAGAGACTGGATGCAGGCGAAGTACAGTTTCTTCAGGTCGAACGAGTCCATTCCGGCAAAACTTCTGCTTGTGAACGATCCGTCGGAGTCCATTCCTGCCACCATTCCTCCGTTTTCTATGATGAGACTTCTGGCGCCGATTGCATTTGTGAGTTTGCTCTCTACGATGAAGAAGTCCTCATTGTCACCGATGGAAAGTCTTCCGTCGTTTCTGATTCCGAAAAAATATCTGGAGTCCATGATGTTGAGTATCTCTCCCTCTCTGAGGACGATTCCGTCAGGTTTGCCTGTGAACTGGTCGAATGTGTCTCCGTTGATGGCACAGAGGACTTCATATCCCTCGACTTCCAGTGCAGTAGCCTGGTCCATTATGTTCTGAAGGCCCCAGTTGCTTTTGTTGTCAGGCATGAGGGTATGCAGTGTGAGCGAACCGTCTGCCATGTCCGCCTCCAACAGGCACAGTCTCAGTTTTCTGCTGTCTTCCATAGTGAAGTCGACGACGGATTGCCTGATGTTGTCGGTAATCCATGTCTCCTTCTCTGCATCGATGCTCAAGGACAGACCTGTCTTGTGGACAAGTCTGACTGCGGTCTGGGTCTGACAGTCCGTTTCCTGTTCCAGAGTTACGGTGTATTCCTTTATGCCGGCATCTGAATGGACTTCATATGTCACAGGTGCAGAGAAGTCGTTGAGGGTGACTCCGCTCTTCTGCTTCACTCCGTTGACATATATGCCGTTGTGGTCATGGTTGGTGACAAAATACATTGCCATTGCCGTAATGTCCACACTGGCCGGAAGAGGTTCGGCATTTCTGATTTCTCCGGTAATCTGGTTGATCTCACATTCGACAGCACCTATGCGTGTATAAGGTTCTGTCGGACTGAAATAGATGAAATGGCTGTCTTCCATAGCATCTCTGCTGCAGGAAATCAATCCCAGCAGCAGGATGCATGATAAAACGTTATTTCTGTTGATGAATTTCATGTTAGTCAGGATTAGAGGTTATTCTACATCCCAGGAATCTTCAAGGTTAAATTCGTATCTGTGCAGATTTCCGTTGGTGTCACGTGCGAGAATGGCCTTTCCCCAAGGAATCACGTGGGTGTACTTGTTCCAGCCGCTTCCGATCTGCTTAGGAGTGATGCTGTATGTCATGGTGGCAGCATCCCAGGTGTGGAGCCACATCTTTCCGTCGTTGTCTATACATACAAGGTCATATCCGTAGCAGAATGTCTTGCTGCTGTATCCGGCGAAATTGAAGCCTGTTGTATATGCGTGTACAAATGCTCCATCCTTACTTACAAGTCTTGCCTTGTCGTCAAGTTTGTAGAACAGGAGTTGACCGTCGCCGAGGAAACCGAGGATTCCGTCAGGATGTCCTGTTCTTACAGGCCAGTATGTACCTGCGGAACCGACAATCACGCCTTCGTTGACACCGTCACAGATGCCGTCCCATGCCGGAAGGGTGGACGCATCGTCACCGCAGTTGTACACAGCCCATGTATCATACATGTTTCCGAAATGCAGGTAGTTGCCTGGACCTTTGGCAAGCCAGAGAGTAACGTAAGAGGACCAGTCGGCCTTCTGCTCTGCAGCAGCGAATGTTCCGTCAGAGTTATATGCCATGCGGTAGATGAGAAGGTCCTTGCCTCTGATAATAAGACATTTCTCATTGTAAGGGATGATCTCGTTTGCTTCCATCACGCCTTCAGCGACAACAGTGAAAGGTTTCGGTACAGGTACTTCGTCGCCAGGCTTATAGCCAGGAGTCATCACCCACACTTCACCTTTTTCGTAACTGAAATATACGTCGAATGTGCCGACTTCGCCCTCAAGTGTGATGTTCTCGGCATTTGCACCGTTGTTATTCTTCGAATCGGTCGAAGTCAGAACGCTTATTACGCTGTTAGTCTTGCCTTTTGGAGCGCCGGGAGCAACTCCATATGTGCTGTTGTCAGCCCAGTTGCCGTTTGCGCGGACCTTGAAATCAAACTTTGCAAATTCCACATTCTTCGCAACAAACCATTCGCCTTCCTTAGTCAACGCTATCTCGCTGCTCCAGGCATTGTCCTTGAACTCTCCCATGATTCCCCAAGTGAAGGTAGAAGGGTCTACAACAGGTTCTGTAGCATCTGCAGGAGTCTTGCCCTGAGTCATTACATAGTATTTATCGAGTGCCTTTGCAAGATATACATCGTATGTTCCCGGTTTGTTTACAGTTATGTTGGAACCTCCGGCGTTCTGAATGGTATCAGGGTCAATGACACCGTCTCCACCTATTGCTCCGTCCCAGGATTTGCTCTTGACGAACTTGAACTCAACGGATGACTCAACGGTGAGACCTTCGTATACGAAATAGTTCTCATCAAGCACGATGAGGCTCAGACCGCCTTTTTCATCCCAACTGTTGAATGTACCTACAAGGCTCCATTCGGAAACTTCCGGTTGAGGTTTCTCAGGCTCAGGCTCCTGTTCTGCCTCCTTTGCCTTCTGAGTCACCTTGACTGTCTTCTGGAGTTCGCCGGCAGAGATTATGACGGTAGCCTCTCTTGCCTGTTCTGCAGGATTATCTCCCGCCGAAATCTTCACTGCAACCGCATTCTCGGAGCCTTCTCCACTTGAAGGGTCGATTGAGAGCCAGTCTGCTTGTGAAGAGGCGGTCCACTCCACATTTGATGTCACATTGACAGTGGCTTTACCGTCTTTTGCTTCAACGGATACCTCACTCTTGTCAACATTGAGTTCAGGATTGACCACCTGCTGTTCAGGTGTACATGCGATGGCTGCCAGAGTCAGCATGCCGATCAATAGTCTTCTTGTTTTCATGGTATTATGGATTATGTGTTAGTTACTGTTATTTCAATGCCCAGAATCCTCTCAGGTCGAAATCATACCTGTGGAGTTTGCCGTCCTTTGTGCGCGCGAGCAGGTCTGTTCCGAATGGAATGACATGTGTGAAGTCTTCCCATCCGCTGCCGACCTGTATAGGATTGGAACTGAATGAACCGTCTGACTTGGCTGTGTGCTGCCAGAGGTTTCCGTTATTGTCAATGGCCAGGAGGTCGTTTCCGTAGTAGAAGAGTTGGGTGTATTGTCCGTAATTGAATCCTGTTGTCGCTGCAGTACCGCTCAAGGCGTGACCGTCGCTGGACAACTTGTACAGGTTCAGTGAATTGTCAGCCGCCATCACTGCCAGCAGTCCGCTAGGACAATTCGGTACGATGTTCTTGAATACCCAGGTACCTCCTGTAATCACGCTCTTGTAGCCTGCATATTCCGGCACCGGCGGTGTTGCGTCTTCGCTCCATTCGTAGGAAATCCATGTGTCATACATGTTGCACACCTGTATCGAGTTGCCCGGACCTTTCGCAAGCATCTTGACCAGGCTTGTGTTCCAGTCGGAATGCAGGGTAAGAGGAGAACCGAAGGTCCTGGTCTCGGGATCGTAGCCATAACGGAAAACCATTCCTTCGGAGTTCCTTGCGATCAGACATCTGTCGTTGAATGAGAAGATCTCCAGAGCATCGCCTATTTCCTCGCTCACCACTGTCGAAGGAACGTTGCCAGGCTCATATGCCGCAGATATCACATAATAAAGGGTCGACAGTTCCTCGCTTATCCTGATGTCTTCTGACGTCATGACAACCGGCAGCATATATTCCGTAAACGGCTCTATATGTCCGAAAGTGTTGATCGTGATGTCCAGAAGTTCGGTAGTACAACCGCCCTTTGGTATAAGTGCGGAAGTCTCTTCCATCTTCCAACTGCCTTCCGGCATCGCTTCATATGAGGTGTTGTTTGCCTCATTGTACTGAGCCACAAGTTCCGGACGGATCTCGAACTTCACGTTTATCTCGCGGGGTGCGTCATAGCCTGAATAGAATGCACTGCAGTGAAGGGTCTGCTCTTCATTGATCATGAACAGACGTGATGTGGAAGGACAGTCCACCGCCTGAGGCATATACAGGTGACTGTACTTGTCTCCGTCAGGCAGTTCATAGACGACATCCTCTCCACATGATGCGGCGAGCATCATGGCAGCGATCATGAAAAGTTTATGATAATGTTTCATAATGTGTTCTTTTACAATTAATAGCCGGGGTTCTGGATAATATTCGGAACCTTCTCGATTTCATCCTTGTTGATAGGGAAGAGGTAGTTGCGCTCATCGAACTTTCTGTTCTCGACCACGGTTCTCTTGTAGTAGACAGGGTCCACCTGGGATGTTCCTGCATTGATGTTCATTCCGTACAGAGGACCGTTTTCAGTCTTCTCGGCAATCTTCCATCTGCGGACATCGAAGTATCTGTGTGTCTCGAATGCAAGTTCTACGCGTCTCTCCTGACGGATGAGAGTCCTCATCTGAGCCTGGCTGTAAGTTCCCGATAGTTCAGGAATACCTCCGCGTTTCCTGATGGCGTTCAGATATTCATATACGTCTGCATTCGGAGTATCCTCGGCCTCGTTCAATGCCTCAGCATAGTTGAGGTAGATCTCTCCCAGTCTGAAGAATATCCACGAACGGTTTGAAAGGATAGGTGTGGCAGAACCGGTGACCGCTCCCTCGTCTGCAAATTTCTTCATCAGATATCCTGTCTTGGAGTGGTTCGCTCCCGCCGTCTTTATGCCGTCAAGTCCTGTACTCCACATCTGAAGGGTTTTCCCCTTCCACTGGGAACCGCAGTAGTTGATATGGGCGTAGAACCGTGGCTCTCTTCCCACATACATGTTGGATATGTTTGCAGGATACCAGCCTGATGCAGATGCGCTTTTTGCGAAGCCTGTTTCGGTGTATGACGAAGACACCACATTAGGATTGCCGTTCTCGTCATATGTCACGTTGCCGTTCTCGTCTGTCTCGAAAGGCATCTCTCCGTTAAGCATGCGGTAGGAATCGACCATCTGCTGCGATGGCGAATAAAGGGAGAATCCCTGGGAACTTACAGGGTCCACACTTTGTTCGAAAAGGAGGTTCATTCCTACATTCACGGCAAAAAGTACCTCGTCGTTCCAGTTGTTCATGAACAGTTCCTGAGCGGTCTTGACCGGGTCGTTTGTGGCAGATTCATATAGAGCGTACTCGGCGGTAGTGCCTTCGAGACGTCCTTCACAGAAGTCTATGCACTCCTTTGCCGCTTCTGCCGCCCTTGTCCATTTCTCCTTGGAATAATCGGAGAAGAGGGGCTTTCCTGATTTTGATTTCAGGGAAGTATAGGCCGGATTGCCGTTGTAAAGAGGACTGGCCGCATAGAGCAGGACTCTTGATCGGAGAGCATATGCCGCTGCTGCAGTGGCACGGCCGTAATAGTTGAACTCCCTGCGTGCCGGAAGTACTTCGATAGCCTTCTCGCAGTCATCCACGATGAATTCAACGATTTCGTCGAATGAGGCTCTCTCGATCTGCTTGAAATCGGCACCGATATTCAGAGACTTGTCGTACTTAGGGATAGGTCCGTACTCTCTGAGTGCAAGGAAGTTATAGAATGCACGCATGAAGTGTACCTCTCCTTTCCACTCTTCTCTCTCGCTCTCTTCGAGAGGAGTGAGGTGTATGTGCTCGAGGAACAGGTTGCATCTTCTGGCGAAGTAGGCAGTCTGTCCCCATGTTCCGAAATCATTCACGGAAGAAACGGAAGATGTGTTGATGAGATTGCAGGCAGCCGTACCTGTGGTTACCTCCATCTCGTCACAGCCTCCGACAAACGGATTCCTGTATGAATCCCTGTGGAAGTTCATTTCCAGAGGCATTCCGGAATATATGTTGTACAGCCAGCGCTCGACATAGGCCCTTTCGGTGAATGTCTGTTCGATGGAAAGATTTTCCTCCGGTCCCTTGTCAAGATACGAGTCGCAAGCGGAGCAAAGAACTGCCACAAGTGCTGATATTATGTATTTGTTTATCTTCATGGCTTCTTGTTGTTAGAATGTTATGTCAAGACCGGCATTGATTGTTCTCTGTTTAGGATATACCGCCACGTTGCCGTTGTCAGCCTCCGGGTCTACGATCTTCAACTTGTCAAACAGCAGCAGGTCTATGCCGTTGATGAATATCCTGAAATTGTCCATTCTCATGGCCTTGAGCCATCTGCTTGGAAGAGTGTAACCTATTTCGGCATTCTTCAGACGCAGGTAACTGTTGTCCCTCATGTATAGTGTGGACAATCTGTTGTTGTTTGTGTTTTCAGACGAAGAGACGCGCGGATATTTGGCGTTGGAATTGTCTGCACCGGGACGCCAGCGATATTCGTAGAACTCACGCTGTATATTGCCCTCCTGTCCCCATTGGAAAGGATAGATGGTGGAGCCGTAGAAGAAGTAAGATGAGTTGGCTGCTCCGGTGAAGTATATGCTCAGGTCAAAGCCCTTGTAGGCCAGTGTGACACCGAATCCGTAGTTGATTTCCGGTACCTGAGGATGACCGAGAAGCACCTTGTCGTTGTTGTTGATTATACCGTCACCGTTGACATCCCTGTACTTGATGTCTCCAGGCTGTACCGGTCCGAAGTCCTGTCTTGGACTGGTGTCTATATCTTCCTGGCTTTCAAAGAATCCCAGGGCGATAAGAGCCGATGAAAGTCCGAGTGAGTGTCCTCTATATGACTGGTATTCAGGCTGGTTTGCAGGTTCGTCCCTGTCGATGCAGAGGCTTCTCGAGAATGAGAAGTTACCCTTGAACGAGTAGAACAGTCCTGAAGATGTCGTGTTCTTTGCCTCCAGCATTGCCTCAATACCCTTGTTTTCGGTCTTACCGATGTTCACATAAGGCAACTGCCATGGCTGGAATCCGGAAGCCTGAGGTACCGAGAGTTTTCTCTGGACAAGAAGTCCGTTTCTCTTTTCCTTGAACACGTCCACATTGAAGGTGACCTTGTCTTCAAAGAATCCCAGTTCGAGACCGGCATTGAACTTGGTCGCCTCTTCCCATGTCACGTCGCTTCCTCCGCCGATGATGTTCTCGCTGTAACCTGCTGTAGGGTTCATGTACTGTCCCATAAGGAAGCCGTTGGCTGAAGCGGTTGTGGAGAGATAAGAGTATCGGGTACCTCCGGTACGGTCATTACCAACCATTCCGACCGAACCTCTCAACTTGAATGTGCTGAATTTGTCCACTTTCCAGAAAGGTTCCTTGGCGATGTTCCATCCGATGGCCACACCTGGGAAGAATCCGAATCTGTGTCCCGGAGCGAAGTTTTCCGATCCGTTGTAACCGAAACTGAACTCGGCGATGTACCTTGAGTCATAGTCGTATACGGCACGTCCGGAAAGTCCCATCATACGTGAAGGGAGGGCTGCTGTTCCGTTGCCGGCAAGTTGGTTGACGGATTCGGCGATATTGAACATCAGCATGCCGTTCACGTTATGGTTGCCGAACGACCTGTTGTAGTTGAGTTGGCTGAAGAACCTGAGCGCACGGCTGCTTGCGGCAGATGTGCTGTAGATTTCAGGAGCCTTTTCAAACCACACCTTGTAGTTTTCCTCGCCGGACGATGACAATCCGAGGTACTCCTTGCTGTTGACACCCTTCAGACGCCTGTTCCATCCGTAGCCGCTCTGGTCAAATGAGAATGTGTTGGTCCAGTTGAGTCCCTTTGTCACAAGATTCGAAAGGTCCCATTTCAGGGTGAAGGTTCCCTGCAGGTTGTAACTGAGTTGGGTCATGTAACCGCCGTGTGTGGCCTGCATGTAAGGGTTTGTGTACTGGTTGAAGATGGATGCGCTGAACGTGCCGTCAGGGTTCCTCATAGGAATCTTGTTAGGCGCATAGTCGAATGCCGCTCCGAGAATCTCCGGAGTGTAATATCCCGGATGGGTCTGGTCCTTGCTGATATATCCCAGACCGACCTCGGCCACGAGTGAAGGAGCGAGTTGCACGTCTACGTTTGCACGCAGGTTGTAGCGGTACATGTTCACGTTTGTGTTGTACTCGAAGGAAGGATCCCTCTTGAACAGACCGTCCTGCATGGTGAATCCCAGGTTCACGAAGTATCTTACCTTTTCCGTACCTCCGTTGATGTTGAGGTTGTGTACGGTCTGGAATGTGTGCTTCTTGAATATATGGTCCATCCAGTCAATGTCCGGATAGTTGTAAGGATCCGAACCGGTGTAGTATTTAAGGATTTCCTCGCCTGTGTATGTCGGTTCGAGACCGTCGTTGATCCTGGCCTCGTTCCATAGTTCCGCATATTCTCCCGAGTTTATGAAGTCCGGGAAGCGCATACCGCTCAGACATGCGAACTCCGAGCGGAGAGATACTTTCGGAGCACCGACATCACCTCTTCTTGTGGTGATGATCACAACACCGTTTGCGCCGCGGATACCATAGATGGAGGTGGCGGTGGCGTCCTTGAGGAAGGTGATTGTCTCGATTTCGGCGGTGTTCAGGGAATTTAGGTCACGCTCGATACCATCCACAATCACGATAGGAGTATTGTCTCCCCATGTACTCATACCTCGGATATAGAGGAATGCCTGGTCCTGGCCCGGCTCGCCGCTGACCTGTCTGCTGACCAGACCCGGAACCTTGCCGACAAGGGCCTGGGAGATGGAAGGAGCAGGAACTGAGCGGATCGCCTTTACGTCGATAGTTGAAACAGCGCCCACGACGCTTACCTTCTTCTGGGTACCGTATCCCACGACCACGACTTCATCGAGAAACTCCTGGTTGGGTTTCAGTATGACGATCTTCTGGTGTTTTGACGCTTCGACCTCAAGTGTCTCATATCCGATACACGAGAAGATGAATACATCGTCTGATGTAGCGGTAAGGACGTACTCTCCATCAGCATTGGTTGATGCTCCCTTTGACGGGTCAGACTTGAGTGATACAGTTGCTCCAGGAACAGGAAGTCCATCAACATCAAGGACTTGTCCGACGAACTGGTGCGACTCTGTCTTGTCTTGAGCAAGGGAGACAGTGGTCATTGCCATTAAAAAGGCTATTGCAGAGATTTGCAATATACCTGAAAGTGTCTTAAGCCTTTTCATCTGGGTAGTGTTTATAATAGTGGTTAATAGTTTGTTCTGTTTCAAGGCAGCAGGATCTGCAGCCATGAGCAAGGGTTGGTGGCGCTCATGTATATGATGCTTTCTGTAAAACCTTTGCCTCCGTCATTGTAGGCGGCTAGGGTAAATCCTGCGCGTACCGACTTTGTATTCATCTTAGGTATGAATCCGCGGTTCAGACGCACCTCAAGGTCATATCCTCCTGCTGTTTCCTCTGCGGTCACAGACACATTTGACGGGTCTATCTCCACCCATCTGCCGTTGTTTCCTTCCCATATTCCTACATCTCCCGTCGGTCCTGTGATGATCCTGAATACTCCCTTGTAAGGCTTTGCATAGCCTTTGTCCATCGAGTCAAAATAGATTGTGACCTCGTCGTGGTTTGTTCCTTCGACAGATATCTCCGTATCCTTGACCTTGATGTCGAATACCAGTTCCTTGTCCGTGACTGCAATTCCGGCGTGGAGGGTCTCCTTTCCGTCATTGCCGATATATATAGGCCATCTGCCTACCTTGTCTTTTTCTGCCCTTATCTGAGCCATGGCATGTCCTCTTTTCAGCACCGGGGTGCCTTCAGGTGCTCCGACCGCTCCGATCGTGTAGTCGTCCATGACGCAGAGTGAATTCCAGAGGGAACTTTTTCCTATGAAGTCGCCGAATGGCTGGGTGCGTCTTCCGAAATTTCTCGCGTTTCTGTCACCTATCGCCACGTCCATGGTGTTTATGCCTTCCGGATTGTCCACTGTCTGGTAACTTATGACCGCTTCTCCTGAATTCAGTTTTACCAGATATGGTGCACCGGCGTACTTCTCTTTAGGGATGTTCAGAAGATTGTAGTCGCGTCCCGGACTGTTGTCGGTCACAGGAGTGCTCCATTTTTCCGACACTTTGCATCGCACGGTAGTAGGCTTGAGTTCCACATGGAAGATGTCCTCGACGATTATCACTATCTCATCCTCGAATATGCATGGACAAGGCATTCCGTCACGTCCGGTGCTTCTGATGGATGCGGTCTTGAAATCCTTGCTCCATGTCTTTCCCGAGTCGGTGGAGGTGAAGAACGATATCTCCTGCTTGTTGCTTGTGCTGTAGGGCGCCTCGTTGGCTATATACAGGTGGACTTCTCCGTCAGGGAGTTGCAGGATTGCAGGCTCCCAGCAGCCGTCCTCGAATATGCATCCTCCTTCATATACTATCTCCCTCTGGGTCCAGGTCTTTCCGTTGTCTTCGCTTCTGCATACGGCTATCTGATATGGTACAAGTCCCGGTGTCTGAGGGCAGAAGTTGTTGGCGCAGAGTATCGTTCCGTTAGTTAACTGACACAGGAAAGGCATCGCCGGTCTCATGACGACCTGACCCTTCGGAGACATGAGTCCATATGTGGGAACAATCCTCTTTTCAGTTGATGCCGGCCATGTTATTCCGTCTTCGCTCCTTTTGATGACAATGCATCCGCTGCATGCCTCATATGTGGCCATGAATGTCCCGTCCTGAAGTTTGATCACGCGGCTGTAACTTCCGCATTCATTGCTTATCTTCGCTAAGGAAGGATGGTCCCAGACAATACGCGCTCCGTTATCCGGCTTGTCCTTGACTATATTTCTCTGAAGAGCGGTCACCCTTTCCGGAAGAGTGCCGTCTGTGGTGTTATCTCCGTCACCGTTTCCCTGAACAGGTTCTGCAGTTTCGCATGACGGGAAGGTAACTGCCATGGCGCAGATTGCTATGGTCAATATATGCTGTAGTCTTTTCATGTCTTTCGTATATTTAGTTCTTCTGGCAACGTACTGCAAATCCGAACGAACGGTAGTTGGAGAAGGCCGGGTCCACATATCCTCCGTAGTTGAAGTATGTGTAGTAGGCATCTGTCCTGCTAGGTGTCACTGACCAGTAATAACCGTCCACACCTATGTAGCCTATCGACCCGTCGTCGAAATACTTGAAGCCGGAAGCGGGATACCATGTTGCCGGACTCGAATTCAGGCAGAGGATTCCCTTGTTGTTTCCGTCGAAACTGAACCATCCGGCAAAGCCGGCCTTCTGCAGAAGACCTGATGCTCCTCCGTCCGGAACCCTGTATCCCGGAGGACATGGGTCATATTTAGTCTTTGATGAACTCCAGCGGGTGTTGTCCTGACTATATTGCCAGTCTTTTGTCTCCAGGTTATAGCCGATGAATACGGTAGGGTTCATTACTGAATAGGAGATTGTTCCGGTGGTGTTGTTGTGGGCGACGGGCTTCGGCCATGCGATGGTTGATTTTGCCGGAATGTCTTCACTGATGCTCGAAGCGCTCAGGAACGGATCCTTTCTGCCCCACTGGTAGAGAAGTCCCAGTGAGCAAGGGTCTCCAGGAGCGGTGGAGGTCGCACCCAGATTCCTATCCATCATCACACCTGCATTGTTGGAATACTTGTTTTCAGACGGAGAATCGGTGAGCCATATATGCCATGACCAGAGGCAATTGCCTTTGGCGTCTGTCGCTGCTATCACTGCGTTTCCTTCTTTGAAAGTACCTGCTGTCCTGAATGCTACATAACCGTTTTTTAGACAGACCTTTTCGATCAGGTCGCAGCATTCGGGCGCGATGTCCGTACCGAAGGACTCCCAAAGTATTGCGCATCCTGCAGGAGTTCCGGCAGGGTCTGTCGACGATGTACTCCCTACAGGCTCGCCGGAGCATCCTCTGACAGCCTTGAACTTGTAGAGGCCGCCTTCCGTGACAATATAGCAGTTGGCGTTTTCCTTTGACGAAAGGTCTGTGGCGGAATCAAGGTCCAGATCTCCCGATGCAGAGGAATAATTGCCGGATGTGGTGAACTTCAACTCCTTGCCGTAGACTGCTGTCCCGTTCTGCAGGATATATGGTACGGCAATATATTCAGTGCCGTTGTTCAGGTCTTCTACTGTGACCTGAAAATCCGGACCGGCTCCAGTCGTTGCCTGATATGACACAGGTTCCGAGTCTTCACCTTCCGAGAAGCGGATTCCGAACTCGAGAGCACCTCTGTCTGCCGCTGATATTCCTGTGACGGTTCCCTTGACTGTCGCCGAAGTGCTTGTCACGGACGGACCGTCCACCGAGAGGGATATGCTTACGTCTGCCGTCCTGAACTCGCCGCTCTCGCCTGGATTCTCCGAGGTGTCTGATATAGCATATGCAAGATATTTATAGGTGGTTCCCCATTTGAGTCCCTCCAGGAGGATGGTGCATTTCCCGGCCTTGCTGATCTTTGTGCTTGAGACGGATTCGGCGTCTTCGACATCGAAAGTTTCAGCGTCGGAATAGAATACGACTACCGAAGTGGATGAAAGTGATTCGGGGGGGGCAGAACCAAGACTAACCGAGATGGTGGCTGTGGTTGCTGTCACAGAGACAGCGTCGCATGCTGTAATGCCGGCTCCGTCTTGTGAGCCGTCCTGAGTTCCGTCTGTTCCCAGGTCGGAGCAGCCGACGAGTGTCAGTGCCAGTGTCAATGCGACCGCCTTAGCATGTTTTTCGAATAAGAACATGTGGTTGAAGTGTGTTATCGGGTTATGTGTTCACACAAATTTAATAATTCACAACATAAAAAAAGATGGTACGGATTGCATTGAATTATTTCTTATATCTTTGAATAAATATTCATAATTTTTTAGGTCATGCCTGCCTAAATTTGCTGAAAAGATATACGTATATGGGCCTTAAGACTGTTTACAGGCACTTTGTGCTGACTTTGTTCCTTCTGCTGCCGTTCACGGCGTTGGCTGATATGGATTATTTCCGTCATCTTACAATAGAGGACGGACTGCCTCAGAATACGGTGTTCTGCATCATGCAGGATGAACTTGGATTCATGTGGTTCGGAACAAAGGACGGCCTGTGCAGATATGACGGGATATCCTGCAAGGTCTACTGCAATGACCCGGACAATCCGGGCAGTCTCGGCAGCAACTATGTCCACTCTCTGTATGAGGACCAGGACAACAACCTTTGGGTCGGAACGGACGACGGACTATATATATATGACAGAAGGAAGGACGTATTCAGGAAGTTCGACCGGAAGACGCCGGACGGGAGGTCTATAGACAGACTGGTGCAGTGTATCGTGCCGGATGAGGAAGGAAATATTCTCATCGGAGTTTATTGGGCGGGAATGTTCAGATATGATCCGCGTACAGAAGAACTTTCTGTCGTTTCATATACCGACGGATCGTCTTCGGGCTTGAGCAGCAACGGTATATGGAAGATCCATGCGGACAGCAACAATATAGTCTGGATAGCGACAGTCGGTGGCGGTCTTAACAGGTACGACATGAGGACCGGGGAGATACGTTTCTTTTACACACCTGACCGCCTCTCCAACGATATAACCACAGTAGTGGAGATAGACAACAGGACCCTTCTTCTCGGCACCACTACAAGCGGAGTGTGGCGTCTGGACAAACAGACCTTCGAGATGTCGCCATATATAAACGACAAGGGCAATGGTATGTATGTAAGGTGCATTCAGAAAATCGGAGACCGGATATATGTGGGAACGGAAAGCGGCCTGTATTGTCATGATATGAAGACAGGAAGGAACCGCAGATACCGGCTGAATTATTCCAACAGCCACTCTCTCTCCTGCAACGCCGTCTATTCCTTGTGCGAGGACAGGGATGGAGGCATATGGATAGGTACATATTTCGGCGGTGTCAATTATCTTTCTCCAAACAACCGTTATTTCTCACGTTTCTATGCGACAGGAGAGTCCGGATCATTGAGTGGAAACGTTGTCAGGGAAATGGTGGAGGACAGGAACGGAAACCTCTGGATAGGAACTGAAGACAACGGACTCAATTTCTATAACCCTTCGACAGGGGAGTTCAGGAACTATAATCCATCCAACAGCGGTCTGTCCTATCATAATGTCCACGGACTCTGCCTTGACGGAAACCGGTTGTATGTCGGTTATTTCCACCATGGTATGGACGTGGTCGACCTGGACGACTTTTCGGTCACCAACCATATATGTGACTATGGTGTTCCGGGAACCCTGTCTGACAACAATGTGTTTGCAATATGCAGGACCAGGGGAGGAGACATGTATGTCGGAACCATTTACGGACTGAACATGTTCTATCCGCAGACAGGTACATTCCGCACTGTTCCTGAACTGTTCAATGTGAATGTAAGCGACATTATGGAAGACAGTCGCGGCATCCTGTGGGTGGCGACCAACGACACCGGTCTTTACAGTTACAACTCCTTGATAAAGGAATGGAAGAACTATCCTGCCGGCAGCATAGACCCCTCGCTCGGAAGTGTCAGGATGACGAGCCTTACAGAGGACCTGAAGGGCAATATATGGATATCTACGGAAGGAGGGGGAGTCATTGTCCACAACCCTTTTGACGGGACCTTCAGGGTTTTCTCAGTCCGGGACGGATTGCCAAGCAACGTGGTGCATAAAGTCCTCAACGGCAAGAATGGAAGAATGTGGCTCAGTACCAACAAGGGTCTGACAGAATATGACCCGGAGTCCTCCGCCTTCTATTCGCATACGCATTACAACGGACTTCTGAGCAGCCAGTTCAACTACAAGTCAGGTATAGAGACATCTGACGGAAAACTCTATTTCGGCTCCATCGGCGGTCTGATCGGTCTCGATCCGGAAGCGGCATTGAAGGCTCAGCAGGTGCCGCCTGTCGTCATCACCAGATTTGACCTCTTCAACAGGGAGATGCATCCGGCAGACGAAGAATGTGTCATGGACAGTTCCATTGTCTTCAATCCTAAGATAACCTTGACTCACGAGCAATCCTGCTTCAGTTTCGAGTTTGCCGCATTGAGTTATGATACTCCCGAATTGAACCAATATGCCTATCGCCTCAAGGGACTGGAGGATGATTGGGTGTATATAGACCGGAGTCAGCGTGTGAATTATCTCAATGTGCCTTACGGACGATATGAATTTCAGGTGAGAGGCCGGAACAGCAGCGGCGTATGGAACGAGGAAGGCGCTTCCGTGAAGATAAGGATAAAGCCTCCGTTCTACGCTTCCGTTGTGGGAATAATCCTGGAAGTCCTGCTCTGTCTGTGTATAATGGCTGTGGTCTTTGTGTTGTGGAAACGCAAGGAACGCAGAAAGCACATCCTTCTTGTCAATAAGATCAAGGAAGAGGAGGAACTTGCCATGCAGCAGGCCCGACTTGCTTTCTTTGTGAATATGACCCATGAGATCAAGACGCCTCTTTCGTTGATAATAGCGCCTTTCGAACAGTTGGACAGCATGCTTTCCGGTAATGATGAAGTGGCCGAGAATATGGAGATAATGGGAAGCAACATCAACCGGCTTGTCAATCTGACCAACGAACTTCTGGATTTTTCCAAACTCGAGAAGGCTGGATTCGAGGTCAATCTGCATACTACGGATATCAATGAACTCATTCTTCAATGTCTCCGCAACTATACCATAATACTTAAGAACAAGTCCATATCCCTGACGACGGATATCCCTGAACGGCACATAATTACAGAAGTCGATCCGGAAATCATCCTGAAGATGCTCACCAATCTGCTGAACAATGCCGTCAAGTTCACCCGGACATCGGTAAGGCTTACCTTGTGCGATGATTGCCCGTCGGACGGCTGGTTCTCCATAATGATCTTCAACGATGGACGAAAGATCGAAAATGAAAATGTGGAAAAGATATTCTATCCGTTCTTCCAGGAAAAGAACGAAAACCTCACCTCTGGATTCGGAATCGGCCTGTCTTTGGTCCGTCAGTTGTCCGAACTTCATGGAGGCAGGATATTCATAAGCAGGAATGACGAGAGCGGTGTGGAATTTTCGATAGAGATCCCTAAATCAGATATAATGCTTGTGGAGGAGACAATCCCTGACCAGCAGGACTTTGAGTCTGACGAATCAGGAATGAAGACGATCATCGTGGCAGATGACGAGAGCCAGATGCTTCAGTTCCTCTGTAACACCTTGAGAAAGCAATATAATGTGGTCGCCTGTTCTAACGGAGAGGAAGTCCTGGAGGCTCTCGGAAAGAAGACTGTGGATCTGGTGGTGGCGGACCTCATGATGCCTAAGGTGGATGGTCTGGAACTCTGCCAGCAGATGAAGACTGATTTCAATTTCAGCCATATTCCGATTATTATGCTCACCGCGCAGGACGACACCGCTACAATAGTCAAGGCGATGGAAGCCGGTGCTGATAACTTTGTGAGCAAGCCATTCTCAGTCAAGCAGTTGGAAGCAATCATCAAGAACCTTCTTTCTAAAACCGCCCAGATGCAGAAGGCTTTCCGCAAAGATCCGGAGACCCCGACGGACGAGGTTCTGATGAACTATGTGGATGAAAACTTCATCAACAAGGTGAACGAGATCATATTGAACCATAAGGATGATTCCGACAGTTCGATAGAGCACCTCGCCGCCGCGATGAAGATAAGCCGCTCGTCCCTTTACAGGAAGATAAAGAGCATATCCTCCCTCTCGCCGAACGAATTCATCCGCCTGTGCCGTCTCAGGCATGCCGCCAAACTCCTCGACACCGGCGATTATCGTGTCAGCGAGATCTGCTACCTCGTCGGCTTCAACTCCCCGTCATATTTCACCAAATGCTTCCAGCAGCAGTTCAATATGACCCCGAAGGAATACATGAAGCGTAAACGATGACAGGGTTTTCTCCCAATACTCGTTGTCAAAACCTGCCAGAGCACGATTATCTGTAGTTCACATTGTCCTTTCAGGTCATTTTTTATGGTGAATCTGCATATAAAAGCATAAGCCTGAGAACCAGTAACGGTCCTCAGGCTTGTACTTTATGAATATTTGATGTCAGTGTCGGATTACAGACTTTCAATCGTTTCAACCGATAACCCAGTCGCCTGCGAGATGATATCCACCCCGACGCCCAGTTCCTTGAGTCTTCTGGCATCTTCTAGTTTCGCTTCCTGCCGTCCTTCGACTTTCCCTTCTGCGCGTCCCTCTTCCCTGCCTTCCTCCTTGCCTTCCTCTCTGCCTTCTGCCCGTACCTCATCGCGTCCCAGATTCCTGGCACTTCTAAGTTCGCTGTTAAGCCTTCTCTCGTCGTACATTTCCTGTTCGTAATTTATAAGTTTGTCCTCCGTGAACCCCGCAATCTCGCATGCCTTGAAGATACGAGTATATACCTCGTGCTGAAGCCATGCCGGCTGATCCATCATCCTGCCGATATTCTTCAGCAGGTACAGCATCTTGTCCCGCTCGCTCACACAATCCTCCAACGGCTTGACGAAGTTTGCCAACTCCGCAAATATAATAACAATTGTCTCGCCAAGCAAATCATGGCTCTCTTTTTCACGGAAGGTATATTCTGAAATGAAACGGTCCTTCCAGAACTCTTTGTCCGGATGAGGGATTTCTATATTCATCAGACCTATCAGATAAACCGGAGGAACATTGTAACTTCCTCCCCGGCGGTTTTGTCTGTCATAGGCCCTGCTCGCATAACTGACGCAACGTTTGAACCAGTCCTCATCCCAATACTTCTGAAGTTCGACTATAAAGACTACACCTGATGCATCCTTGCACATGAAATCATACCGAAACTCCTTGCTCCTGTCGAGTAGAGGACCCTGATGTTCCGTAGGCATGTAATCAATAGTCTCAATACGCCTATGCTCCGGCAGGAGTACATTAAGAATCGACATTACGACCTCCTTGTTGTCTGCATCACCGAACAGCGCCTTGAATCCGCTGTTTGTCAGAATGTCCACATATCTCTGCACCACATTCTCCTTTTGTTCTGAATTGTTTGTCATATAGTATGATATTAGTGTTTCTGCAAAGTTCCGAAGACTTATCCGCGTAAAAAAATTGTAAACGGATAAATCGAAAAATCGCTGTCTGGGTGTATTCAGACAGTGATTATTCGAAGAGGATTTTTCAAAAAAATCGATTTTTTTGGAAGCCGGAACGGTTTCTGGCATTGTAAGAAGCGATTTCCTTTTCTCTGTCATTGCGAGGTCGCGAGCGAAAAGCAAACAGTCCTGTGGACTTTTGCAGCGAAGGAGCGTGCGGTAGCAGGAACGGACGATAGTGACGTGGCAATCTCCCGCCCAGAGGGTATCAGATTGCCACGGCTTCAATGAAGCCTCGCAATGACACTGGGTGACAGTAGTAGGCTTCTGTCACGACGCAAGACTTTCATGTTAAACTCGTGCGTCGTGACGGAAAACGGCGCCATTTTCCGGAATCCGTGCCACGACGCTAGAGTATAAGCCAAAACTCCTGCGTCGTGACACATATAGTTCCACCTGCTACGCTTTTACCGCAAAACCGTCCCAGGTACCTTGAAAAAATGACACTAGAGCAAGGAGTGCATCATCTGTTCGATACAGTTGCGCTTCTGTTCGAGACCGGGATGAACATATAGATTCAGGGTCGTACTGATGTTGGAATGGCCAAGAAGTACGCTCACTGTCTTGCAGTCGCATCCGCTTTCGATACATCTTGTTGCAAAACTGTGTCTGAGGGCATGGAAAGTTGTCCGTGGCATACCGATATGATTCATAAGACGGTAATAGTAGTTGCGGTAAGTACGCGGCTCAGACGGATGCGGTGAGTTGGTCAATATGTAGGACTCTCTGTCGGAGTCTTTACTCAGGGTCCTGACCATGCACAGTAAATCTTCAGGGACAGGGACCTTCCTGACTGAACTCAGAGTCTTGGGAGGACCGATGCGCAGTTCTGTCCTGCCTGCACCTCCGTTGCGAAGATAGATTCTCTGTACTGTCTTGGATACGGATATCAAGCCGTTATCCGTATCGATGTCCATCCATTTCAATCCGCAGATTTCTCCTATTCTCAATCCAGCGCACAGACTTATATAAACGCCCAGATTCATACAGGACATATTCTCCTTCAGGTAATTCATGATACGTTTCTGGTCTGCCCGATTCAATACAGCCACCTCCTTACGCACACTCTGAGTGGGAAAGCGGATATTCATATCCGTTGCATCCATCATCCCGTTCCTGACACCATATCTGATAATCATCCTGATGACCACGAGAATATCCTTTACTGATTTCTGAGTCATTCCTGAGTCGATCTTATCAAGAACAAATTCCTGAACCATACTTTCTGTTATTTTGTAATGACTTGAAAATGTGGGGATTATATGATTTTCCACTATCAATGCATAGGCTGCATATGTCGATGTCTTGACATAATTCTTCTTATCTGCCAGCCAAAGTACTGCGATTTCTTCAAATGTTTTTCTCTTCATAATCTGTTAAAGTCATAATCCTCAATGTACGCTATTAATCATTATAAAATAAACATCTACTAACCAAACACAATTCTTATGAATAGAATCATGACACTTTTCGCATCGCTGGCACTTTCGTGCATCATGGGTGCGTCCGTATCCGCTCAGAACGGATATGAGGTGAAGGGTGTTGTAAACGACGCTATGGGTCCGGTGATCGGAGCCACTGTGCTCGAGGCAAATACAACAAACGGAACCTCTACCGGACTTGACGGAGACTTCATCCTCATGGTCTCATCATCTGACGCTATGGTTGAAGTAAGTTGCATCGGTTATGCAACACAGACCTTCAAGGCGTCTGAAATGCCTGCAACCATCACTTTGTCAGAGGACGCGATGTTCCTTGATGACGTAGTGGTCATCGGTTACGGTTCCCAGAAGAAGAAAGAGGTCACAGGTTCGGTGGCTTCAATCAAGTCTGAGGACTTCAACGCCGGTGTGAAGGCAAACCCTATATCCGCACTTCAGGGAAAGGTTGCCGGTCTTAATATCATCAGAACGACAAGCGACCCTACCAACACAGGCGTAGCAGTACAGATCCGTGGATTCTCCACTCTCGACAAGGGTGCAGGTTCGTCTCCTCTCTACATCGTGGACGGTGTGCCTATGAGCGGTGACATCTCTACCATATCACCTGACGAAATCGCATCAATGGACGTTCTCAAGGACGGTTCCGCAGCAGCGATCTACGGTACCCGCGGTACCAACGGTGTGATCATCATCACCACAAAGAGAGGCGAGAACTTCTCAGACAAGGCTCAGACACATGTTGAATATTCAGGATATGCATCCGTTTCCGTACGCAACGGCAACAACGGAATGGCTACTCCAGAGGAATATGTAAACCTCGAGAAGATCTCCGGAGGCGCTGTGGTCCCTACAATATCTGTAGACGAGAACGGCAAACCTATCATGACAGACTGGATGAAGGAAGTCTGCCGTCCAGCAGCCATCACACATAGCCACAATGTCGCTATCGTAGGTTCTGCAAGCAAGTTCAACTACCGCGCTTCACTCAACTACAAGAATGCCGAGGGTATTGCAAAGAACAACAACCGCAACGAGATCATCGCAAAGATCGCCGCTTCGCAGAAGGCCCTCAACGGCTGGCTCGAACTCCAGTACGACATGTCATATATGCACTACCGCAACGACTATGTTGAGAACGGAATATTCACACAGGCTGCAATACTTAACCCTACTTTCCCTATTTACGACAAGACCAGAAAGAACGGTTACTACAAGCCTACAGCAACAGGTGCAAGCAACCCTGTGGAACTCCTCAACCAGAAGGAAAGTTATGGCGACGGTAACTACTTCCGCGGTTCGGTAAAGGCTACCGTAAACATCAAGCCTGTCCAGGGACTCCGTATCAGCGGATTCGCAGCAATCGAGGAGGGTGACAACCGCAACTTCTGGTACAACCACGAAATCAACACAGACGAAGGTGGTTCAGGAAAGGCAGGACGCTCAAGCGACTTCAATTTCAGCAAACTCTTCGAAGCGACAGCAGACTATTCCAAGACATTCGGAAAGCATAGCATCGCTGCTGTGGCCGGTTTCTCTTACCAGAACTTCCTTTATGACAGACAGGAGATCTCCAACAAGGGATTCTCTACCGACAATGTAAAATACTACCAGATCGGCAACGGTGACGCATCAAAGGAATCACTCAACGCTTCATCATACAGAAACTCGAACACTCTTGCCGCCATGTTCGCCCGCGTGAACTACAACTACGGTGAGAAATATCTCGTTTCTGCATCCATCCGTCGTGAAGGTTCATCACGCTTCGGTATAAACAACAAATGGGGATGGTTCCCTGCAGTGAGCCTCGGTTGGAGAATCACAGGCGAGGACTTCATGGAAGGAAAGGACTGGTGCAACGACCTGAAACTCCGCGCAGGATTCGGTGTCACAGGTAACAACCTCGGCTCTGACCTCAGGTCTATCGAACTCATGTCCAACAGCGGTTCATTCTGGTACAACGGAGGATATGTATATACTTACGGCGTTTCTCAGAATGTCAACCCTAACCTCAGATGGGAGAAGAAATATGAGTACAACCTCGGTCTGGACTATGCATTCCTTGACAACCGTCTCTACGGTAGCATCGACCTTTACTACCGTCAGACACGCGACCTTCTCTGGGACTACGAAGTGCCGACTCCTCCATACCAGTACCCTACCCTCCTCGCAAATGCAGGACAGATGGACAGTTACGGTGTGGAACTCGCAATCACTGGCGTAGCGGTACAAAGAGGCAACTGGACATGGTCGACTACTCCTACCATCGCCTTCAACCGCAACATCATCACAAAACTTTCCGACCCTTCAAAGGGCTTCAACTATACTGAGACCACATCAGGCGGAATCAGCGGAAACGGTATCATGAACACCAACACCCAGATCCTCATCGAAGGACAGCCTGTAGGTGCATTCTACGGATACAAGATCGCAGGTTACAGAAACGGCATCTGCTACTACGAGACTCTGAACAAGAAGACAGGAAAGACCGGAAAGGTTGCTGCAGACAATGCATCTGAAGGACAGCGCCGTATTCTCGGAAGCGCACAGCCTCTCTTCACATACGGATGGAACAACGTGATCAGATGGAAAGACCTCGACATCTCTGTATTCTTCCGTGGAGTCGTAGGCAACAAGGTTCTCAACCTTACCCGCATGGCCTACGGTCCTCAGGCATCTGTAGGTTCGAACATCTTCATGAAGGACATCCTGAACCCACATCCTATGACAGGAAAGATAGAGTACACAAACAAGAGCCAGTTCACTGACTTCTATCTTGAAGACGGTTCTTACCTGAAACTCGACAACCTTACCGTAGGATACACCTTCAAAATGAAGGAGACCAACAAGTACATCAAGTCTCTCAGGGTATACCTCACAGGACAGAACCTCCTGACCATCACAGCATACAGCGGCCAGGACCCTGAAATCAACACTACAAGTGTATGGGAGGCAGGTATCGACAAGGACAATTTCTACCCGAGAGTCGCTACCATCATGCTTGGAGTCAACCTCAATCTCTTCTAAAATCCACAGACTGATATGAAAAAGGTAATAATATATTTTTGCGCATTCCTGACAGCGTTTTCCATGACATCCTGCGACGGAATGATTGAAGAGCAGAACTATGGTAACCCGACCATCGAGGACATGATGACTCCGGAAAATGTCATCCTTACCATAGGACAGGCTTATGCAGACGTCAAATGGCTGCACGACCATTGGGGATATTGGGGAGTATCGTCACTCACATCTGACGAGTGCTGCTGCCCTGTACGTCTTCCGGAAGAGCACTGGGCTGACGGAGGATACTGGAAAAACCTCAACACTCACAAATGGAATGAGTTTGCTGATGCGTTCAAGAACGTATGGAACTCCACCATCGCAGGTGCGGTGCTCTGCAACAAACTCTCAGATTCAATGAAGAAGTATAAGGAAAACTTCACCGAGAAACAGTTTGCTGAAGCGATCTGCGAACTCGAGGTACTCCGTTCGTACTACTACTTCCTACTCTTCGACTGCTTCGGACGTATTCCTTATCTCGAGGAGTTCGTGGAAAAGACTGACGAGCCTCTGACAGAGGCGACTGAAGTGTGGTCGAGACTTGTTGTAAGCCTTGAGAAGAATGCTCCGAACATGACCGAGGTTACAGACGGAAACAGAGCAAAGAACTATGGTCGCGTAACACGCGGATTCGCTTATACCCTTCTTGCCCGTCTCTATCTGAACGCAGAGTCTTACGGATGTACTCCTGACAACATCAGCATTTCTGATGAGGAATATACCACATACGGCATCAGCAAGATAACATCTGCAGATGACTTCTACCGCAATGCAATCAGATGCTGCGACAAAGTCATAGAATCAGAATCATACAAGATCGAGGACGACTGGTTCGCAAACTTTGCAATCAACAACGAAAACAGCAAGGAGAACATCTTCGTGATCGTGGAGAACGGTAATGCTGACTTTGACTTCCGCTACAACGGTTCAATGGCAAACAAACTCAGACTTATCGCACTTAGCCTCCACTACTGCCATCAGGATTCATGGGGACTTATCGAGAAGCCTTGGAACGGATTCTGCGCACGTCCTTCATTCATAGAGCGTTACAACGACTGGGATGTACGCGGTCCCGGATATGAGGGCAAGGGTACAAAAGACACCAAGCGTTGGGGATGGTTCTACGGTCCTATCTATGACGAGAAGGGCGAGAAGATCCTCCAGGACAAGACCGACAAGGTGGACGCTATCATAACCAAGGATATTGTCCTTCACAAGGATGCAAAGAGCGATGATCCTCTGAGCGGTGCAACATGGAACTCCGGCGCACGTCTTCTGAAATATGAGGTGGACAAGGCAAAGGAAAACCAGTGGGCAGAGAACGACTTCGTGCTCTTCCGCTATGCAGACGTGCTCTGGATGCGTGAGGAGGCTGCCGTAAGATGCGGTGCAGACAGGATATCTTCTACAAGCGAGGAGTTCAAGAAGATGCTTTCAAGAACATTCGCATATAGCGAAGACCCTGAGGCTGCATACAAGGAGGCATACGGAGATGTATCGACCTGGACTCTCGAGCAGATCTGCGACGAGCGTGGACGTGAGTTCGCATGGGAGAACATGCGTCGCCGCGACCTTATCAGATTCGGAAAGTTCAACGATCCTGAATATGTAGAGTTCGTAAACGAAATAAGAGAAACAAGGAACTGGTTCCCTATCCCATATTCTGTTCTTGAGAAATCACTCAGAGATGAAAACGGCGAAAAGATATGGACCCAGAACGAGGGATATGAATAATCAAACTACCAATTTTTTTAATCTACTAACAAACAATTATCATTATGAAGAAAATTTCAATGTTCATGAGTGCTCTTGCACTCCTCGCATTCGCTTCATGCGAAGAGAAGAATGGTCTTGGCGATGAGGAATTCATCGAGGACGGTTTCTATGTAGTCGGAGAGGCTACTGGTTCTGACAACATCCAGTCAGACTATATGATGGCTGCCGGTTTCAATGAGGTTACAAAGTCAAAGAGAGACGGTATGTATGAGAAGTATGTCGCTCTCGAGAAGGGTAAGACTTTCTCACTTGCTATCTATGAGGCTGGTGAGACTACTCTCTACGGTGCAGAACTCGGCGACATGAACCTCGAGGGTCTTGACAACAACCCACCTATGGTAATCAAGAGAGGTTCTCTTCAGGAAGGCGAGAACGCTCCTAAGATGACTGTTGCAGAGTCTGGTCTTTATCACATCGTGCTCGACCTCAACAAGGCAAAGGACCTCAACACTGCCCTCATCATCGTTGCTCCTGCAAAGTGGGGTATCCGCGGTAAGATGAACGGCTGGGGCTACACTGAGATGACTGCTCCTGCTTTCAACACAAAGAAGATGGCCTGGACTATCAAGAACGTGACTAACGAGATTCCTGACGGATACAAGTTCACTTATGCACACGGCTGGAAGGTTAACATGGACGACATGGGTAATGTGAAGGCAGAGATCGGTCTTGGTAACAATGCTGACTCAGACAATCTTCCGCTCATGGAGAACGACCTCGTTCAGTATGGTAAGAACATCCAGGTTAAGCGTGGTATCTGGGATATCGAACTTACTTGGAACCTCAAGGGCGGTAACCTCGGCAAGAACTTCACTGCGAAGATGACCAAGGTAGGTGAAGTACCATTCAATGACAATGTTCCTGAATACAAACTCGGTCTTATCGGTGCTATCGCAGGTACTAACTGGGATACTGACCTTCTCTTCACTTATGTAAGCGAAAGCAACGGTACTTACAAGTTCGAGATCGCAGAGCAGGCTATCGAGGCTGACGCTCAGTTCAAGGTAAGATCTGCCGGTACATGGGACAAACACAACCTCGATTACAGCAATATCAAGATCACAGGTGATGCAGACAACTTCGAGGACAAGGGAGGTAACATCGGCTGTAAGAGCGCTGCTACTTACAAGATTACCCTTACTTTCAACCCATCTGAGTGGGAGTGGGTACTCAACTTCGAGAAGAAGTAATCTAAAAGATTAAAATAACAATCTGGTGGGGCGGTTAAAAGGCATTTTAGCCGCCCCTTATATGATTTATGATGATTCGTAAATTCATTTACACCATCTCTGTACTGTCTGTCTTTCTGGCAGTATCATGCGACGGAGCGCTTCCTGAGGAAGGTGACGGATTCGGTACTGCGGAAAACGAAAGTTTTGTGGAGAATCCTATTACCGACCAGAACGCCACACGTCTGTGGTCCACACCGGCCCTTCCTGACGCTGACGGTCCTGTGACCATATCCTTCAAGGCAGGCAAGACATCCCCGTTGAAGGGATATACCGGTGATGTATATGCACATATCGGCATATTGGAATATGGTACGTGGAAATTTGTCCAGGCCGACTGGAACGTGAACCTTCCTCATTGCAAGTTCACCCCGGACCCTGAATCTGCCGACACATGGCACCTTGAACTCTTGCCGACCATCCGTGAGTACTTCAACAGCGGCACTACCCCTGTGACACAGATAGGCATCGTGATCCGCAGTGCAGACGGCTCGTTGAAAGGTATTGCAGAAGACCGTTTCATCACGGTGACCGACAACAAGTTCAAGCCTTTCGAGGCTACCGACCCTGTGAGCCAGCCTATGCCTGCAGACTGCACATACGGCATAAACGTGACCGACGGCAGTTCCATCACATTCGTCCTTCATGACAAGGATGCAAACGGAGAGCATAAGGACTATGCCTATATCATGGGCGACTTCAACAACTGGACTCTTACAAACGACGAGAAGAGCCGCATGTACCGCGACGATGCAAACGGCTGCTGGTGGATTACGGTTTCAGGACTTGATCCTGACAAGGAATACCGCTTCCAGTATCATCTCGGCGAGCGTTCTGCCATCCAGGGTGACCCTGACAAGGTAGTACGTCTTTCAGATCCGTTCTCAGAAAAGATCCTCGACCCTAACAACGACAAGTGGATCAACTACAATCACACCATCTATCCGGAGGACCAGATGGTATATCCTGGCAACGAAGGCGCATCCGGAATCGTTTCATGTGTGAAGATCAACAGGGACAACTTCGCCTGGACTCCGTTCCAGATGAAGAACCCTGAGAGTCCTGTTATATATGAAATGCTTTTCGGCGACTGGACCGAAACCAGCGACATTGCAGGTGCGATGAAGCATCTGGATTATCTCCAGACTCTCGGAGTGAACGCAGTGGAACTCATGCCTATCCAGGAATTTGACGGAAACGAGAGTTGGGGATATAACCCGAACCACTATTTCGCCCTCGACAAGGCATACGGCACACGCCAGCAGTACAAGACTTTCATCGACGAGTGCCACAAGAGAGGAATAGCGGTGATCGTGGACGTAGTGTACAACCACAGTACAGGAGACTCTCCTCTTGCAAAGATGTACTGGAATGCAAGCAACAACAAGACTGCTTCGAACAACCCGTACTTCTATGTGGACGCAAGACACGACTTCAATGTATTCCACGACATCAACCACTACGGTGACTTCGTTCCTGAACTCATAAAGAGAAGCCTCATAAACCTCGTCAATGAATATAACGTGGACGGATTCCGATTCGACCTTTCAAAGGGATTCACCGAAAGCAGCGCAGGCTGGAACGGAACAGACCAGAAGCGTATAGCCCTGATCAAGGACTATGCAAAGGCCATCAGGTCTGCCTACCCTGACAGTTATATCATTCTCGAGCATTGGGGCAACGATCAGGAGGAAAGCGAATATGTAAGGGACGGAATGCATCCTTGGAAGAAGTTGAACGGAGAGTACATCAAATGCGCCGAAGGTAACGGAGCATCCGATTTCAGCGGTGCATACAAATGTCTTGAAGGTCATGGTGCCACAGGATGGGTTACATTCATGGAGAGCCACGACGAGGAAAGAATGGCATACAAGCAGTTGAAATATGGCAACGGCATCATCAAGACAAGCCACGCGGCAAGAATGAAGAACCTTGCACTCAACGCTGTCTGCTTCCTCTGCGCACCTGGTCCTAAGATGATCTGGCAGATGGGTGAACTCGGCTATGACTACAACAAGTGGTGCAAGCCTGACGGAACCGATATGACCGGAACAGGAGAATATGAGACATCACGCAAGCCTGTGAAGTGGGATTACTACGATGATCCGGACAGAAAGGCCCTCTACGATGTATATTGCAGGATGAATGCACTCCGCAACAACAATCCTGAACTCTTCGGAAAGGACGCCGTATTCTCATGGACTCCAAAAGGATGGCCTATGAAGACATTCCAGATGGAGAAGGGCGGAAAGCAGGTATACGGTTATGCCAACTATTACGGCAATGCCGCTGCAGACCAGACTCTTACCATCCCTTCAGGAACATGGACGGACTACCTGACAGGCAAGACTGTCAACGGAGGTTCATATACACTCAAGTCTGGAGAGGCTCTTGTACTTGTAAATTCATCAGTTAAATAGATAAGATTATGAAATTGAGAAACATATTATTTGCATTCGCTGCATTTGCAGGACTCGTTTCATGCGTGAAGGACGACATGACCTCAACAGAGGGTCTGACGGTCTTCAAGGCTGTCTATTCTGATGCGCCACAAAGCAAGACGGTCATTTCCGGACTCACCCCACATTGGTCACCTGCCGACAAGATCAGCATCTATGACGGTAAGAACAACGAGTTCACAAACACAGGAAAATCAGTTTCCGCAACAGCATCCTTCAGCGGAACACTGAACGGAAAGGGCTGCAAGCATTATCTCGCAGCCTATCCGTACAGCGAGGATCTGACATTCTCCTTCATGGGTATGACAGTATATTCGCTCAATCTGCCGCAGGAACAGACTGCAGTCGAGGGTTCATATGACCCGAAGGCAGCCATCGCAGTTGCATATTCGACAAACCAGACACTGGCGTTCAAGAACGTAAGTTCGCTTATCCGGTTCAAGGTGATTTCGGATGGGGTAACTTCAGTGACTGTAGTTCCTAACGATGACACAAAAGTGCTTGCCGGTACATTGAACGCAACTGTAGACGGTGACGGTCTTCGTCTTGCCGTGACAGAGAGTCAGAACACAGTAACCCTTTCCGGTGAATTCAAGAAGAACGCCACATATTATCTGGCCACCCTCCCTGCTTCTCTCGGAAACGGTTTCACAGTGCTTCTTAACGACTCGGTAAGGTCGTATGTCACTGATGCTCCTGTCAATCTGACAAGAAGCGGTCTGGTGGACCTCGGCACGCTTTCGCTGAACCCTTCAGAGTCAGAGACTCCGGAGAATCCAGGCGGAGAGGAACCTGCTCCTGCTACTGATTTCAGTGTTGCGGGCAACTTCAACGGATGGAGCACAAGTTCTGACATGATGACAGAAGAGAACGGCTATTATGTCCTCAAGGGATTCAAAGCCGCTTCTGCCAGTGCAACAGATGAAGGAGACTGCGGGTTCAAGTTCGTGTACACTGACGAAAGCGGAAACACCACATGGTATGGCGTTATGCAGACACAGATCGATGCGTCCAAATGGTACAATCCAAGCACCTCAGGAAGCAATATCCTTGTAAAAGGAAACGCGGCAGACAAGTTCGATGCCTATATCAAGAAGGACCTTTCGTCATTCTGCGTTGTTCCTGCAGGGGGATCTCTTCCTGCTGAAGAGGGAGGCTCCGACGAGCCTGAAAACCCTGACAGCGGCTCAACCTGCAGACTTATAGTCAAGGTAAACAAGGCTATTGACTGGTATGACAAGTATATATATTGCTGGGACACTGCTCCTATATTGGGAGACTGGCCAGGTACCAAGTTGAATTGGGACAAGGAAGAAGGTGACTACTATGTCTATTATTACGACTTTGATTCCGGCAGGAGCGGCAAGGAGTTGAACTATATCATCAACAAAGGTACCGGCGGAGGCGGCAACCAGACTAAAGACCTGAAAGTCACTCTGAACGGAGCGGAAACCACTGTCCATATCGAGACTTCAGACGTTAATTAACAACGTCGTCTATGGTACACAAAAAAGCGAGGTGACGGTCTGTGTCACCTCGCTTTATATATATGTCAGTCCTATTTTCTGCCGCAATCAGCAATCATCTGCGAGAGTGTGGCATTGAACTCGTCTGCAGCCTGGAGTTGCTCCACAGTAAGATGCATTCTGTAGCGCCAGTAGTGACGCGAGTTTGCAGGCACGTTGATACGCTCCTCGTTAGGGTTGCTTCTGCGGAGCGCTCCGTCCATCGAGAGCCAGTCCTGAAGCGGAAGCACTGTAAGCATTGCCGGAGACCACAGATGCTGCTCGACAATCTGACGGCATATCCAAGGCTCGCAGTAGAACGGAGTCTCGCCCTGCCCTCCAAGCATAGTATGATAGAAGCTGTCAGTAACCTTGCGGTCCTCTTCCCACCATGCACGGATAGGATTCATGTCATGTGTTGAAGTTGTGCAGACAGAAAGGTAAGGATACCATGCAGGGTTTGCGAACTCCTGAGCAGGATCCTTCGGCATGCGCTGTATCTCAAGAGAAAGGATACGAAGGTCCGACATCACCTGAGGCACTGTAGCCGGTATCATTCCCAAGTCCTCACCGCAGGCAAGCATTCCGGTCGAATCAAGCAGGGCAGGAAGCTTCTGCATAGCCTTTTCTTTCCAGAACTCATTGTTACGATGATAGAAGAAGTCATCATAGAGACGGTCGAAGGCCGCACGACGGTAAGCGTCAAGCCACTGGTAAGACTGGCTGCTTCGTGCCCCGATACGAGGATGATAATGTCCCGTCTTGCGCGGGTCCTCTATGAACAGGCCGTTATCTCTTACATCAAAACCCTGGTTTTCAAGCTCATAAGCCGGGAACGGAAGTGCAGGATTGAAATAGCCGTCAAGACCGCTCTTTGATCCGAGCGGAATCTCCCATATACGGAAGAATCCGAGAATATGGTCTATTCTGAATGCATCGAAATACTCAGACATCTTTGCAAGTCGAGCCTTCCACCAAGCATAGCCGTCCTGGGCCATCTTTTCCCAGTTGTATGTCGGGAAGCCCCAGTTCTGTCCGTCTGCCGAGAATGCATCAGGCGGTGCTCCTGCCTGCGAATCCATATGGAAGAGTTCCGGATAAAGCCACGCATCCACACTTGTTCGGCTTATGCCGATAGGAAGGTCTCCCTTGAATACGACACCCTTTGAATGAGCATATTCACATACTTCCGAGAGCTGTCTGTCAAGATGATATTGTACAAAACACCAGAAGTCTATATCTGCCTGATTGGCGGCACAGAATTCCGCAACCTTCTTCCTGCTGTATTTCGCATATCCCTTCCACTGTGAGAAATCAGGTGTACCGTTCTGGTCCCTGAGTACGCAGAATGCAGCGTAAGGGATGAGCCATGACTGGTTCTTCTGCACGAATGCCTGATATCCTGCAGTTGCAGAGAGTTTCTTGAATGTCTTTTCAAAAGCCTTCCTCAGGAGTGCGATCTTGGTGTTGTTGACCTTTTCGTAATCTATCTGCTCGAGTGCATTGAGTTCTGCCTGCAGGGCCTTGTATTCCTCATCAGCCTTCACGCCTGCTGCAGGGAGGTTGATATACTGCGGATGAAGTGCAAATGTCGAGTTAGGGTTATACGGATAGGAATCCTCCCATGTTCCGAACATTGTAGTATCGTTGATAGGGAGCAACTGAAGTATGCCCTGACCGGTAGAAGCAGCCCAATCCACCATCTTTTTCAGGTCAAAGAACTCTCCCACACCGAAGTCATCCTCTGTGCGGAGCGAGAACACAGGAATCGCAGTACCTGCACCCTTCCAGTTCCTACCGTTGAAATATGTCCGGATGTCAGCGACTACGGAAAGCGTTCCCTTCTGCGGAAGTTCAGCAAACCATCTGTTTTCGCCTTCCTCCCAAGCGAGAGGAGCAAGCGTCTTCTTGTCAGCAATGATTATCTTGTATGCAAACGGTTCAGTAACATTCAGCGGGAGAGTCCAGAGGGGATATTGCGATCCGTCGAAAGGAATCACCTTTGCCCATGCGCCCAGTTCCTCCGAACCTGCTGCAAGAGCGAGCACCTCGTTCGGACGCACATTTGCCGCAGATACCTGAAGCAGGACATTGGCCTCTGCAGATGTCTTCTTTGCCTTTGCCTCTCCTGCGTTTCTTCCGAATATAGCCTTGGTGAATGCTGTCGAATAGAACGGTGCATCAGCAGGACGGTCGTTCCACCTGTCCTTGATCTCCACTACCTTCGTAGCGGTTCCTTCAGGAAGCACAAGAAGATGCTTCTTCCACTCGGAACGCACTGTCTGGCCGTCACGGATCACCTCATAAGAATATTCAGTCTCCTTTTTAAGTGTTATTCTTGCTATCTCAGCCGTCCAAAGACCGCCTTCGCAGTATGAAAGAGGATAACGCTTGCCGCCGATGCACAGGACGAGCTCTTCACCCCATGATGTGCGGTACTCTATGTTTACATTCAGTTTCATTGTATTATGATTTATATTCTTATCGTGTCTTATCCCGTCTTCATCATCTCCAAGGGACCTCCAACAAATATATGAAAGTAAGTTGAAGTTACGTAGGAGTTCGCTGTTTTTTACGACGAAATGCAGGATTTCCCTGACGAATGACTATCGTTTGAGACGTTTCCAGTTAAGTACCGGCAGAAGGAAGGATATCAGCACGGCAGAAAGCCAGAATAAAGCTACCGGAACAAAGTCATATTCCGTTACTGTCTTAGTTACTCCATCGACTATCGTGATTGTCTCTGTTGCGAATCTGTCTATCAGAAGACCGCTCACAATATTCTGGATACCAATGGTCATGTAGCTCGAGATTCCGACTATTCCCAGAGCGGCTCCGGTCGCCTTGCGAGGTACTATATCTATTGCCATAAGACCACTGACAATGCAGTACAGCACGCCTACTGCAAGACTGAATACTGACACAAAGGCTGCCATGACCCATTTGCTGCCGTCCACAAGCAGAAAGAGGGCCAATGCCGCCAGACTTATGAATCCAGATATCAAAGCCGGTTTCACCCTATCTCCCTTGAACACCACATCAGACAGCCAACCTGCCCCTACAGTACCCACAATGGCAAAAACCGCAGAAAATCCTATGATCCAGCTGGCTGATTCCAGAGAGTATTCCCTGGCACCCTGAAGATAGAGGACTCCCCACTCCATGATACCGTATTTTGTCAGATTGATGAATGCGCACGAGACTGCAATTATCCATATTGCAGGATGCTTCAGCACAAATTTCTGGATTTCCCTGGTCGGAAGCTTGTCAATAGGTTTGATCTCCTCGCCGGAGAGTTCCTGGACGGAAGGAAGTCCCTTACTCTGCGGAGTATCTGAAACGGAGAGCAGTATAAGGCCCACTCCCACAAAGCCACCAAGTGCCGAAGCGATGAAGCCGTACTCCCAGCCGAATGCAGCCACAATCGACCCCGTCAGGACCATTGACAATGCCTCACCGATATAAGGAGTCGAGCAGAATATGCTGTAATATGTTCCTCTGCGGCTTTGAGGAAACCATCTTGAAAGACTGACAATACCGGACGGAGAGCCCATGGAAAGCACCCAGCCGTTGATTCCCCACAGAAATATGAATATCAGATATACGGCATAAGGAGGAAAACCGGCATAGCCGTTACCAAGCCCGATGAGTCCCATCAGCAGATTTATCACAGACGAGATAGCCAGTCCGGTCGCCATATATCTGCGCACATTGCAATAATCCGCAATGAATCCGTTCACGAACTTGCCTATAGCATACACAAAATAGAAAGCGGACGCGATCACTCCCAGCTCGGCAGCCGAAAAAAGTCCCTCATCGATAAGCGGCTTCTTTACCACGCCCATGCTCAGACGGCACAGATAGAAGAGACTGTACGCCGCGGTCGCGCCCCAGAAAGTCCTGTTGCGCAATGTCCTGTAGGTCTTCCCCACCTCGCTCTCAGCCACCCTTTCAGCAGCCGGCTTGCTTATCCTATAGAATTTATAAAGTCCCATCGCCGATTTTCGCACGACAAAGGTAACATTTTTCCGGTTTTTATGTAATTTTACCGGAGTTTAAGTAACCGGATATGAAAAAGAGCCTCTTTATTCTCGTTTTGATGACAATTTCAGTATGTCTCAGTGCGCAGACCCCGAAGTATGTCTATACAGAAGCATCAGACCTCAATCTGATCGGCAAAATCATCGATACGCCGAATCCCTACCACAGAGTGGATACCGTAAAATATAAGGGATTCACAGAGGGTGAGAACATTCAGGTAAGATGCAGTGCCGGACTTGCGGTGCTGTTCAAGACAGACTCCAAATCCATTTCCCTGAAGCCGGAATATGGATATACGAACCATGCGACAAACACTATGGGACTCGCTCTCAGAGGCTATGACCTGTATATCAGGAAAGACGGAAAATGGCTATATGCGGAATCGATGGCTCCATCCGACAAGAATCTCAACAAGGAATTCGTCATCATAAAGGACATGCCTGAAGGTGTGAAGGAATGTATGCTGTATCTTCCAATCTATAGTGAGCTCTATTCTCTCGGCATCGGTGTAGAGGAAGGGACAATGCTTGAAAGCCTCGAATCTCCGTTCCGTCACAGGATCGGCATCTTTGGATCAAGCTTCACTCACGGCATCAGCACAAGCCGTTCGGGAATGAGCTATCCTATGCAGCTGATGAGATGGACCGGTCTGCAGTTCCTCTCTCTGGGATGCAGCGGAAACTGCAAGATGCAGCCGTACTTCGGAGAAGTCCTCTGTGATGCCGACGTTGACGCTTTCGTTTTCGATGCATTCTCCAATCCTAATGCAAAGATGATAGAAGAAAGACTGTTTCCGTTCATCGAGCAGCTCCAGAAGGCACATCCCGACACTCCGCTTATCTTCCAGCAGACCATCCGTCGTGAAAGCCGAAACTTCAGCACAAGAGTTGACAAGTCGGAACAGGCCAAGCAGGAGATGGCAGCTAAACTGATGAAGCAGGCATGCAGGAAGTATAGGAATGTCTATTTCATAGAAGCCACCGACGCTGCAGACAAGCTTCAGGAGACATCGGTTGACGGTACGCATCCGGGAGATTACGGATACACCCTGTGGGCAAAGTCCATCGAGAAGCCTCTGCTGAAAATCCTGAAGAAACACGGAATACGATAGTCCTGACTATCAGCGACTTACGCCTTATGCCTGCTCCCCCGCGGACGCAGGCATATATTGCAATATGCTGACAATCAGCGGATTATCCGACGGGCTTTTACCGTCATATAGACGGTACGCGCCAGAAGGTGAGCAAAATAGGCAGTCATAAGCACATGCATTGCCAGCACGCCGTATTGTGAGGACGCGGTACCTATTGTCGTATTGAGTATCAGAATTCCCGCAGCCCAGACAACAACAAAGGCGGCAACAGCCCATAGCATGGAGTCCCGCATCCCCTTCGATGCTGTCGCACCTATATATATGCCGTCCCATGTGAAGGCAGCGCAACCCGCAATCGGCATAAGAAGCAGCCAAGGGATATAATCAGTCGCAGCCGAGATGACAGACTCATCGGAAGTCATTACCCTCAACATCGGCACGCCGGCAAAATAATATATGAGAATGAATATGAATGCGATGCTCATGCTCCATATGAATGTCCATTTTACTGTCTGACGGAGCATTCCCGAATCCCTTGCACCTATGTACTTTCCGGTCAGAGCCTCTCCGGCATATGCAAATCCGTCCGTAAAATATGAGAACAGCAGCAGAAGTTTCATCAGTATGGAGCTTACAGCCAGCAACAGGTCACCGTATCGCGCTGAAATCACTGTGAAACCTATGTAGATGGCTATCATGCAGGCAGACCTGACAAACAGGTCCGTATTCATACTGAAGAATCTGCGGGTCTCTCCTCCTCTGAACAGTCCCTTGATATCCTCCGCGTCAAGTGCATCCAGTGTTCCGTTGCGATATTTGAACAGCAATATCAATGCTGACACTACAAGCCCTGTCCACTGGGCAGACACCGTGCCGGCAGCAACTCCGTCAAACCCCATCGCCGGAACGATCTGACTGCCATGCACACTAAGTCCCAGAGCCAGAACTATGCTCAGGAGCACATTCATTCCGTTCACAGTAATATCTGCAACCATTGCACTCACACTATCCTGCATACCGATGAACCATCCTTTCAGGGCCATCAGACTCAAAGTTGCAGGAGCAGCCCATATTCTTATATGGAAATATCTTTCAGCCAGTTCTCTGACCTGAGGAGTGCAGTCCACCACCAGAAATGCTGCCTTGACAAAAATCCACTGGATGGCAATCAGAACTATTGAAATCAGCAGGGATATTGAAAGTGCACGAGTCAGGATCCTTGCACATTCTCTTCTGTCTCCACTTCCATACGCCTGGGCTGCAAGACCGCCCGTACCCATTCTCAGGAATCCGAAATTCCAGTACAGAAGGTCGAAGAGCATAGAGCCGATAGCTATTCCACCGATCATGGTCGCCGTCTCCACATCCAGATGTCCTGCCACAGCAATATCCACCATACCGACCAGAGGCACAGTGATGTTGGCCAGGATACTCGGTATGGCCAGTTTAAGAATATTCTTGTTGATTTCTTTCATCTATCGAAGCTACTACCTGTATTTACCCTCCTCGTCCAGCATACCGAGATATGAAGAATATCTCTCATAGCTGATGACGCCATTCTCCACGGCATCCTTTACAGCGCAACCCGGTTCATGAGTATGAGTACAAGGAGCGAAACGGCAACCTTCTGAAGCCTTCAGCATTTCAGGAAAATACAGGGCGATTTCCTCTTTCTTCAGATCCACAAGCCCGAAGCCTCTCAGACCCGGTGTATCCACGATGAAACCTCCAGTGCGGACCTGATACATTTCATAGAAAGTAGTGGTATGACGTCCCTGTTCATGCGCATCTGATATATCACCCACACGCGGCTCCAGAGACGGATCGAGCGCCTTGATCAGAGACGACTTGCCTACTCCCGAGACTCCGGAGAACAGGGAAACTGACCCTGACACCATATCTCTAAGTTCATCTATTCCCTGACCTGTATGAGCTGACACTTCAACTATCCTATAGCCCGCACCCTCATAGATTTCGTGGAATGCGGCACGCATCTGGTCATATTCAGGGCCATATAGATCACATTTGTTCAGTACAATCACAGGCGGCACATTATACACCTCGCAGGTCACAAGCAGCCTGTCCAGGAACGGGAGTTTCACCTGAGGAAAATCCAATGTCACAACAAGGAATGCTCTGTCGAGATTGGATGCGATAATATGCGACTGACGCGAAAGATTAGTAGATTTCCTTATTATATAGTTACTTCGTGGATGTACCGCAGTTATGACTGCCGGATTCTCAAGAGTCAGGCACTCGGGACCGGACATTTCCTCCGTTATGTCCGCCTCAAAATCAACGATATCCCCTACTGCCACAGGATTTGTGGCACTACTGCCCTTAAGGCGTATCTTACCGCGCAGCACAGCAGGAAAAAGTTCCCACTGCGGAAGACGGGACAACAGGTAATGACTTCCCGTATGTTTTACAACTGTGGCTTGTCCTTTGATAATCATAGTGCAAAGATATAACATTTTTAATATCTTTGCACAGCAAAGAATAAGCGCCCATGATACAGGAAAAACACATTGAAAATGCCATAAGCGAACTTTTTGGCAATCTTAAGTTCACACCGGAGCCGGCCGGTCTTTATGATCCGTTGAGATATATGATGGAAATCGGCGGCAAGAGGATAAGGCCGAGGCTCTGTCTGACAGCCTACTCGTTGTTCAAGGACTCGTTCTCTGACGAAATACTTTCCCCTGCTGCCGCATTAGAGGTATTTCACAGCTTTACGCTGATACATGACGACATAATGGACAAGGCACCGGTAAGACGTGGAGTTCCTACTGTATATAAGAAATGGAATGACAACACAGCCATCCTTTCCGGAGATGTAATGTCAATAGAAAGCTACAAACTCATAGCAAAGGCCCCTGCCGTTGTACTTCCTGATGCGCTTGAGCTATTTTCAACGACTGCCGCCCAGGTATGCGAAGGTCAACAGTATGATATGGATTTCGAAGACATGGAAAGCGTGCCGATGCAGGACTACATGAAGATGATAGGTCTCAAGACAGCTGTCCTGATTGCATGCTCGGCAAAGATGGGAGCCCTTATCGGAGGTGCTTCCGAGCATGAATGCGAACTGCTGTACAACTACGGATACAATCTTGGACTGGCATTCCAGATAGCCGACGACTGGCTTGATACATATGGTGACCAGGCTGTATTCGGCAAATCTATTGGCGGAGACATTTCCAACAACAAGAAGACCTGGCTGCTTACCAGAGCTTTTGAAAAGGCGGGAGACCTGCGTGGGGACCTTCTTGCAGCAATGAGCATTCCTGTACATACGGATGAGCACCGTGCCGCAAAGATCGAGGCGGTCAAAGGTATATATGACAAGCTGGGAGTCGGAGACGATGCCAAGCAGGAAATCATACGACTGCACAGCCAGGCTCTCGGGTACGTGTCGGAACTCAAACTCTCCCCAGAGGCCGCATCTATGCTGCACAACTATGCATCAGCACTGCTCGGAAGAAACAAATAACTCCCTGTAGCACAGCAACTTAGACTAAACGCCTGCTCCCCAAAGTGCGCAGGCATAAACCATAAAGACCTGACAATCAATCATATATGCATCAACAAAAACATTCTCTAGAGATTATGGCTCCGGCAGGCAATTTCGAATGCCTTATGGCCGCCCTGCAGGGTGGAGCCGACTCAGTATATTTCGGAGTGGAGAAGCTCAACATGCGTTCCCACTCGGCGAACAACTTCAAGATGACGGATCTCGATGAGATAGTCCGCATCTGCTCCGAATATAAAGTGAAGACATATCTCACCCTCAACATCGTGCTTTATGACAGTGATCTTGAGGACATGAGAAAGACTCTTGATGCTGCAAAGAAGGCGGGAGTTACTGCAGTGATAGCATCTGACATGGCAGCAATAGCATATGCCAGAAGCATAGGAGTAGAAGTACATATCTCCACACAGCTAAGCATATCCAATGCAGAAGCCCTGCGTTTCTATGCTCAGTTTGCAGACGTGATTGTACTTGCACGCGAGCTCAACCTGACACAGGTAAAGGAGATCAAGGCAATAATCGACAGGGACAATATCTGCGGTCCGTCCGGCAGACTCGTGGAGATAGAGATGTTCGCTCATGGTGCCTTGTGCATGGCGATTTCAGGAAAATGTTACCTGAGTCTCCATGAATATGGTGCATCTGCAAACCGCGGTTCATGCTATCAGATATGCCGCCGCGCATATGATGTGCGTGACAGGGAAACAGGTGCCGAGCTTACTGTGGACAACAAATACATAATGTCCCCTAAAGATTTGTGTACCATAGAGTTCATGGATAAGATAATAGCTGCTGGAGTTACAGTGTTCAAGATAGAAGGCAGAGCACGTTCGGCTGAATATGTAAAACGTGTGGCATCATGCTACCGTCGCGCCGCAGATGCTGTATGTGACGGAACATATACAGCGGAATTGGGTGCATCCCTGAAAAAGGAACTCGAGGAAGTGTTCAACAGAGGTTTCTGGGATGGCTACTATCAGGGAGCTCGTCTTGGAGAATGGTCTGAAATCTACGGCAGCAAGGCCACCCGCAAGAAAGCATACTGCGGCAAGATCACCAACTGGTTCGGAAAGCTTGGAGTGGCAGAGATTCTCGTGGAGTCATATTCTCTGAAAGTCGGAGACAAGATCCTGATAATCGGGCCTACATCAGGTTGCGTGGAATATACCGTTCCTGAAATACGAGTAGATCTGAAGCCAGTCCAGGAGGCATCCAAAGGCACGTTCTGCTCGATTCCTATAGACTGGTCGAAAGTCGTTCCCGGTGCACGCGAAGAGCAGCTCAGCCTCTGCGGTGACGGCTGCAGCGAGACTGCATGCAAGGCCATAGAAGAAAGCCGTCTGCGCCGTTCTGACAAGGTCTATATCTGGTCTGCAGACTAAGCGAACAGTTCCCTGAGCACCTTCAGGGAGTTGACATTCACAGAAGATTCTGTATGATATTCTATATAGCGGAGGATTTCTTCCGCTATTTCGTTTCTTGTCTGACCGTTGAGAGGAATCAGCATGGATTCTGCAAACGAGAGACTCATGAACTGCTCGATTGTCTGGAAATGATTCCCTACGAACGGCACCAGGTCACGCGTCTGAGGACTGAAGCCCAGAGTGACAGCAAGCTCCAGTAGAAAACGTATATGGAAATTGCTGAAATCAGACTCGATCGCATCCAGCATAAGAATATTCTTCCTGCACCAGTCATATAGTCCATACTCTGCAGCGCCCTCCTTGATTGTCCTATAGAGGACTTCGCTTATGAACATGGTCATGGAGTTCTTGAGCATATTGTTTCTTATGCCAAGCAGAGAGCATGCAGAGGTCAGATTACCTGCAGAATACAGATTGGACCGGGGTGATTCCGTTATCTCTGCTTCTATAATATTGAGCGGAAGAAACAAAGGCATGGTCTTCTTGCTGACCCTCCTGATAAGAAAACTTCGCCGCCCATAGTCCCTGCTAAGGGTATGGACGACGAGTGAATTTTCGCCGAACTTGGTCGTATGGAGTACTATCAGCTCTGTAGTCATATATCAGGCATTTGTCTTAAGCCACTGTGCCATTGCACGAAGCGCCTTGCCTCTATGAGAAATCTCGTTCTTCTGCTCCTCCGTAATATCTGCAAGAGTCTGTCCCGGATACTCATCAGCTATGAATATAGGATCATAACCGAATCCTCCGTTTCCGGACTTCTCATATGCTATAGTCCCCTCAAGTGTTCCTTCAAAGAAATGTTTTTCTCCGTTGATTATAAGGGTAATGACGCTCTTGAAACGCGCTCTGCGGGACACCTTTTTCATCTTCAACCCCATAGCCGCCGCTGTATGCACCTCACTTTCAAGCACTTTAAGTTCATATAGAACTTTATCCATATTGGCATTGAAGTCCTTACCTTCTCCTGCATATCTTGCAGTATATACTCCCGGTGCTCCACCTAAAGAATCGACCTCGAGTCCTGTATCGTCAGCAAAACAGTCACATCCGCACTTGTCAAAAAGATACTGTGCCTTCTGCAATGAATTTGCCCTCAAAGTGTTTCCAGTCTCGGGTATATCTTCCGTAATACCGATCTCAGCGGGGGTAACGAGCTCAAAACCCTCGCCCAAAATTTCTGAAGCTTCTCTTAGCTTTCCTTTATTGCCCGTTGCAAATACTATTTTCATATATCTACACTAATTAACCGCCGCAAAGGTACAAAAAAAATTAAACCTGTAGCAAAATCCATGTCAGACGCTACAGGTTTACTCGGACTTCAGGCTTCCGGATAGAATTTAGAAGCGACGGAGAGACCTGAAGCAATTACGAAATGATGATTCTCATCCTTCCACCTGTCCTCATCCCACTGCGGGGAAATGTAGTCACCCTCATGATCAGCCAGGAATGACAGATATGTAATCGGAAATCCTTGGGCGAGATACTGGGATTCATAGAAAGTCTGCACCTCAAACAAAGCATCGACAGCCGAACGTCCGCAGAGCGAAGAAAGCCCGCTTTCATATAGTCTCTCACGGTCATCGCCATAAATATCTGTAGCACAGGCAAGAATCCGCAGCCCGTTCTGTTGCGCCATTGCACGGGAATATTCATGAAGATACCTGCTGTCTGTCTTCAGATGCACAATGCCGCCGGATTTGAGGAAATTGCGGTAACGGGACATGAAAAGCGGAGAAGTCAGCCTTTTCTTTTCGCGGCCTATCTGCGGATCTGCGAATGTGATCCAGATTTCGGACACCTCACCCGGAGCAAACAGAGACTCGATGAATTCGATACGGGTACGAAGGAATGCCACATTCTTCAGGCCGTGTTCCTCTGCGTATTTTGCACCTTTCCACAGACGTGCTCCCTTAATATCCACTCCGATGTAATTGAAAGACGGATTCCTCTCTGCAAGGTCTATGGTATAATCTCCTTTTCCGCAACCCAGTTCGAGGATTATAGGCTTGTCATTGCCGAAGAAATCTCTTCCCCAATTGCCTTTCAGAGGATGGTCGCAACGCAGCACTTCAGAAGTTGCCGGCTGAATCATACATCTGAATGTCTCGTTTTCACGGAATTTCCTAAGCTTGTCCTTTCCCATTATGATTCCTGTTTCTGACGGTTCTTATTGCGATTGTTGCGTTTCTTCTTCTTTTTCTTGCGAGCCTCGTCAAAACGGGTGATGGACTCATCTCCCACTGCAGTCACAAATTCAGGCGCAGCCGGAGCCACATCACTCTTGAGAGACTCTGGCTTCTCACCGTTGCGGTTCATCTTGATGATTTCCCAAACATCTTCTGCATATAAAGGATACAGATTGGCGAGAGATGAAGGGTCATATGAGAAATACATGATCTCTCGAAGAATATCCGTCTTCATCAGATAGGCAAGTCCGTCCTGGAATTCCAGAGGGTTATGTACCTTAGGAATACGCGACTGGGCATCCATATATGCCGCAGTCTCATAGTTTAGACAGCATTTGAGCTTGCCACACTGTCCCGCGAGCTTCTGAGGATTAAGAGAAAGGTCCTGTACCCTTGCCGCTGAAGTAGTGATGGACTGGAAAGAAGATATATAATTGGAACAGCAAAGCTCCCTGCCGCAAACTCCAAGCCCTCCGATGAGTCCGGCCTCCTGACGGGCTCCGATCTGCTTCATTTCTATCCTGATACGGAACACGTCTGCAAAGACCTTGATAAGCTGACGGAAATCCACACGCCCGTCCGCGATGTAATAGAATATCGCCTTTGTTCCGTCTCCCTGAAACTCCACATCGCCAATCTTCATCTCAAGTTCAAGTTCCTCGGCAATCTGGCGCGCACGGATCATGACCTCGTGCTCACGGGAAATCGCATCCTGCCATTTCTCTATATCAAACAACTTTGCCTTGCGGTATATCTTCTTGAACTCGAAGGTCTCAGGATTGATCTTCTTGCATTTCATCTGCCTTGCCACCATAGGTCCCTCGAGAGTCACGATGCCCAGATCATGACCGTTGGCAGCCTCCACGATCACAAGGTCTCCGGTCTTGATGCTCTGACCCGAGGCATTGCGATAGATTCCCTTGCGGGTATTCTTGAAACGCACTTCAAAATAATCCTTGTAATGTTCCTGGCTCACTCCCTGAAGCCAGTCATACACCTCAAGCTTGCAGCAACCCTGGCGATAGGTACAATCCACTTCGCCGGTATCTGAACGCTCAACTACGCATCCGCGTGAGCAGTCATATCTTTTAGATTCCATCATACACTTAAAAACATACGGTTGACCAGGTCACAGAACACGATCTTGGAATTCACATTCCTGTCAATCAGCGCAACCGCCTTCTCTATATTTGTTATTGTCCTTGAGCAGAACGTCTTTGCCACCTTTGCCGACACATCCTCATAGAAATCATTTTCGGACTGTGAAACCGCAACAAGATGACGCATGTCCTGCTGGATCATAAAAATCTTTCTAATGCAACCGGATACAAAGGTACAAAAAGCTTTCTGTTTTTCACGCGAATCCAGTGCAGCCATTTCCTCGGCACATTCCAGAGCACCCATAAGGTCACGCGAGACCAGAGCCTTCATCAGGTCTGAAAACAGTTTCATCGCATTACTGTATTCATCATCATCCCTGATCGGTCTCATAATGGCGACCCTTGCAAATTCCTCCATGCTCAGAGGCATCACCCTTATACTCAGGCAACGTGAAAATATTGTCTGCAGTACCTTTTCAGGAGCATGCGTAATGAACAGGAACACCGTCTTTTCAGGCGGTTCCTCAACCACCTTGAGCAGTCTGTTAGCAGTTTCCTGATTCATCTTTTCCGGAAGATAGAATATCACTATCTTATATCCGTCCGATACAGAGGCAAGGGACAGCTTGCTTATTATAGACTTGGCCTCCGCAACTGCAATCAGCCCCACCTTGCTCTCGATACCTATTGCCTCCTGCAGGTCCGGCTCGATGAAATAAGGATTCTCTATCGCCAGTTCACGCCAGTATTTGAGATAGGACTCGGAAGTCGGCTTGTCGTCCGATGTCTTGGGTCCCTTGTTCACAGGAAAGACAAAATGTACATCAGGATGTATCAGTTTCGACATCTGCCTGCATGAGGGGCATACTCCACAGGAGTCTCCGCCCGAAGGATTGCTGCAGTTAAGATACTGGGCAAATGCCAACGCAAGGGCCAAGGCTCCGCTGCCGTCGTTTTCATACAGCAGCATGGCATGAGGCACCTTGCCGCTGTCTGCCATAGACACCAAAGCTTCCGCAATTTCCGCGTTTCCTATTACACTTTCAAACCTCATTACATATCCCTTTTTGCAGTAAAATATGCCAGTTCCTCAAGGCATTTCTTCTCATACGAATCCGGCAGCACATCCAAGGCCAAAACTGCCTCATCCACATATCTGCCAAGTTCAGTTATGGCATAGTCCAGACCTCCGTTTGACTTGACGAATGCCACGATTTCATCCCTGTATTCCGGATGAGCCACAATATCCTTCACCAGACCCCTGACGCGTTTTTCTTCCGTCTCTCCGGCATTCTTCATGGCACCAAGAAGCGGCATGGTAATCTTCTGTTCCATTATATCCACCCCTAAAGGCTTGCCTACCGACTCTGTTCCATCATAATCAAGAATATCATCCTTGATCTGGAATGCCAGTCCCAAAGCCACAGCATAATCATGAGCCGCCTTGAGCATAGCATCTGAAGCAGAAACGGATATGGCTGCCGAAACGCACGCTGCCTCAAACAGAGAGGCTGTCTTGTTGTAAATTATACGAAGATAATCTTCCTTGTCCGTATCACCGTTCTGAGCTTTCTGCAACTGGAGCATCTCACCCTCAGCCAGATCGCTTAGAGTCTTTGAGAATATCCTTATCACCCTCGTATCTCCGTCCTTTTCGCCGAGCATAAGCTCCATAGCCTTCACAAGCCAGTAGTCTCCAACCAGAACTGACACAGCAGGGCCCATCAATGACCTTATGGTAGGGACTCCCCTGCGCTGGTCACTGTCATCCGCCACATCATCATGCAGAAGGGTGGCATTGTGCAGAAGTTCTGCAGATACGGCATATCTTATTGTAGCCTCGGAAACGATTCCACCGGAACATGCCCTTGCAAACAAAAGAGCCAGAAGCGGACGAAGCTGCTTTCCCGAGTGGGCCAGGATGGACTCGTTTGTAGAGTTCAGAAGGGCGATGTCACTCTTGAGTGCATCAGCCAGACGCTGCGTCATGACAGTCCAGTCTGCTCCGATAAATTCCTTGACAGTTCTGATATCCATTTTTATTAGAAGAAATATGCAAGTGAAAGGGTGACACAGTCCAGATTTTCCTTATCGAAAAGTCCCTCTGAATCTATTCGTGGCAATACATTTCCAAAATTCCAGTTATATCTGGCATTTATCTGGAATCTCCATATCTGCAGTCCTCCACCAAGCCCTACACCATACTCAAGCTTATCTCCCTTGCTTGACCAGAGTTCCCTCAGACTTCCATTTCCATTCAGTCCGTAACCTATGAACGGGCTTACCTCCACAAACGGGCGAAAAAGGATAAGGTCCACACCCCACTGACATGAAGCCATGAGTTCAAGATAACCGACTGAAAGATCTACAGGCGCAAGATCAGTAGTAGCCGCCTTCACATTATAGAGCAGAGTCGGCTGTATCTGGAAACCTATCGGAAGATTGACCTTATATACGAGTCCGGCATGCCACTGGGCAAGCGTCTGGGACTCATTGTATGTGTGGAAGTTTGCGCCTCCCACCACTCCGAAGTTCCTCGCAGATATATTCTCAACAAAACACAGCGACATCAGTATCAATGCCGCTGAAACAAAAAATTTCTTCATTTTGAATCCTTTAGAGAAGAGCGTCAATCTTTGCAGCTATGTCTGCTTTCGAAGTGACTCCAACATGTCTGTCCTTCAGCTCTCCGTTCTTGAAGAAAAGAAGTGTAGGGATGCTCCTGATGCCGTAAGTCATAGGAACGTCATCGCACTCGTCAACATTGCATTTGCACACTACTGCCTTTCCTTCATATTCTGCAGCGATCTCATCGATAATCGGAGAGATTGCCTTGCACGGACCGCACCATGTAGCCCAGAAATCTACAAGCACGGGCATATCTGTATTCAGGGTCTCTGCGAAATTCGCATCTGTAATTGCCTTTGCCATAATAACAATATTAAATTAAACAATCCAATCGCAAATATAAAGATTTGCGATTGGATTTACAACAACTACAATACCGTAAAGTATAAAGATATCAATAGTACTTTTCAACATTCCATACGAATGCACGAAGACCCAGGTCAGGAGTTTCCTCGTCCATGGCACGGAGCTGTGCCATTATGCTGTCCACCTTGTCATCCGGAACGAATGTTAGAATCGCATTGTTCATTGTAGGCCAGGCATGGCTGCCAAGATGAGGTTCACCTGTTTCGCTGCCTCTTCCTGCAATATCCTGCCACATGGTAAAGCCACGTACACCCAGATTCTGGATAGCGTCTGCCACTTCCATGTTGTATGCCTGATCGTATGCTATGAATATTCCTTTCATATTTATCAATGTTATTGTTCTTAATATCGTTGATTTGTACTGATCACGTCAGGTAAGGTTTGGGAGAGAAATATGAAAATTCTACGTTACCCTTCCCCTAAATCCCCTTCCTCGGGAGGGGACTTACCTTCGCTTCGCTCAGAATCATCAATGTTATTGTTCTTAATATCGTTGATTTGTACTGATCACGTCAGGTAAGGTTTGGGAGAGAAATATGAAAATTCTACGTTACCCTTCCCCTAAATCCCCTTCCTCGGGAAGGGGACTTACCTTCGCTTCGCTCAGAATCATCAATGTTATTGTTCTTAATGCCGTTGATCTGCTTGTGATGCTTTCTTCGCAGCCTTGCGTGCAGCACGGCGCTCCTGCCATGAAGCCATTGAAGCATATACGGTAGGAATGATGACAAGGGTTACGAGAGTCGATATCGAAAGACCCCATGCCACAACCATACCGAGCGAACGCCACATTTCAGATCCCTCTCCCTGACCTACTGCCATAGGCACCATACCGAGTACTGTAGTCAAGGTAGTCATGAGGATAGGACGAAGACGGGACTTCGCTGCAATCACACTTGCCTCTGCAACACTGAATCCTCTCTCACGCATAAGGATCGTGTAGTCTATGAGCACAATACCGTTCTTTACCACAATACCCATGAGGATAAGGATACCGATGAGACCCATGACACCCAGAGGCGTTCCGGTCACGATCAGACCGAGTATCACACCAACAAAGGCGAACGGAATCGAGAACATGATTACAAACGGACTCATGAAAGACTCGAACTGCGATGCCATCACGATGTACACCAGAATGATGATCATGAGAAGGAGCATTATGAGGTCTCCGAACGTCTCCTGCTGGTCCTCGAAAGATCCGGCCATCTTCACTGCAAGTTCTGAAGGTATATCTGTATCTTCAATAGCCTGATTTGCAACCATAGCTACGTCAGAAAGTGGAACACCCGTACCTACCACAGCAGAAACTGTAATGACACGTTCACGGTTCTTTCTGGTGATCGAAGGAGGTGTCAGAGTCTCGACAACCTTTCCGAGCTCCTTGATTCTCACACCCTTACCCATATTGTTGTATATCATGATGTTCTCTATATCCTCGACGCTTGTCCTGAACTCAGGAGCATAACGTACACGGATATCATACTCATCTCCGTCCTCACGATAGAACGACTGAGTCGAACCGTTCATCGCTGCGCTGAAATATGAGGCAGCAGTTGTGGTGTTCAGACCATTGATTGCAAGTTTCTCCCTATCAAAATCAACCTGATACTCAGGAGTATATTCATCACGGCTGATGAGCACCTGAGCACATTTGCCTGAAGCGAGCATCTTTTCCTGGATCTCCTTGGCAACACGGTCTGTCACATCGAAATCATAACCATAGATCTCGACATCCACTGTTGAAGCGCCGCCCATTCCGCCGCCTCCTTCTGTAACCTTTATCTTCTTGAACTCAGGATAATCGGCAAGAATCGCACGGATCACGTCAGCAATCTCCGACTGCGACCTCTCACGGTCTTCCATACTTCCGATATTTATATTATATGAAATGATATGGGTACCGTTGTTCTGCATCGAAGCAAAGGCATTGTCCGAATCAGCCTGTCCGAGTGCGAACGCACAGCTCTCGATTTCCGGAATCTGTGCCACGAACTTGTCATAAAGCTCATAACCGATGGTTCTTGTGATATCCTGACCTGTTCCTGCAGGAAGCTCGAGCTGAAGAGTGATACGTCCCTGGTCTGATGTAGGGAAGAACTCTGTCTTGATTCTTGGTCCTAAAATGCCAACTGTAGCTACAAACACCACTACTGATGCTATGACAACAATTGTCCTGTGACCTATACACCAGTTGATAAGACGGCCATAGCCTCTTGATATCCAATCGATGAATCTGCTGAAGTTTCCGAAGATAAGATCATGGAGCTTTCCTGTCTTAGGCTTGAAGCGGAGGAACTGCGAGCAGAGCATAGGAATGAGGGTCAACGCACCGATTGTAGAAACGATCATAATGATACTTGTAATCCAACCGAGCTGCTTGAACATGATACCTGCCATACCCTTGACCATGGTAAGAGGCATGAACACCGCGAGCATGGTAAGAGTAGATGCAATTACAGAGATACCCACTTCCTGAGTTGCATGGACTGCGGCTTCCTTCGGCTTGGCTCCCCTCTCCAGATGTGTCGAGATGTTCTCAAGGACCACGATGGCATCATCGACGACCATACCGATGGCAATTGACAAGGCAGACATCGACACGATGTTCAATGTGTTTCCTGTAGCCCAGAGGTACATCAGAGATGCGAGAAGTGAAACCGGAATCGCCAGAACGATGATGAATGTAGATCTCCATCTTCCGAGGAAGAGGTAAACCACGAGCATCACGATAAGGAAGGTCACGAGAATGGTCTCCTTGAGGGAATCCAAAGTATTGAGAATATTGTCGGAGCTGTCCATGACTGTGGTTATGGTGATATCCGACGGAAGAGTCTTCTCGATCTTCTTCATCTCCTTCTTGATACCCTTGATCACGTTCACGGCATTTGCATCCGCCTGTTTCTGGATAACGATCTGTGCACCTGGCGTACCGTTCACGATTGCTTCCTGATATCTTTCCTCAACTCCATCCACTACACGTGCCACATCACGGAGATAGATTGTCTTTCCGTTCACATGACCGACTACGATATCAAGCATTTCTTCTGCGCTGCTGAACTCCTTCTCTACACGGAGAGAATATGCATTGGATCCTATATCTATTGTTCCTGAAGGCACATTCCTGTTCTCTGCCGCAATCACACTTGAGATGCCTGACACAGTAAGGCCGTATGCCTCAAGCTTGTTAGGGTCACAATATACCTGGATCTCACGCTGCGGAGCACCTGCAACCGATACGGTACCCACACCTGACACACGCGCCAGCGGAGTAGCTACTCTGTCATCCAGGATTTTCTCCAACGCATTAAGACTCTCGTTGGCAGTTGCCGCCATGATCATGATAGGCATGTCATCCGCACTGAACTTGAAGATCAGCGGAAGAGATGCTCCGTCCGGAAGAACGGAATTCACCATGTCGAGCTTGTCACGTACATCGTTTGTAGCCACATCGATATCCACACCCTCGACAAACTCAAGAGTGATGAGAGATATGTTCTCTTTTGATGTTGAAGAAATGTTCTTAAGGTCGCTGACTGCGTTGAGAGAGTTCTCAAGGACCTTGGTAAGGTTGGTCTCGATGTCCTCTGCACTGGCTCCCGGATACGAAGACATGACCATGATGACATTCGCATCGAACTTAGGGAACCTGTCCAACGATATGTTGATCAGCGAGAAAACACCGAATATAGCCATGGCGATGAATATCAGCGCCGTGGTAACCGGATTATTGACCGCTTTTCTGTATATACTCATAATCTGTTACTCGTTAACTGATACCTTTATACCATCCTTGAGACGGATCTGACCGCCTGTAACGATTTTCGCTCCGTCTGAGAGACCTGAAAGAACCTCGTACTCAGTACCCATGCGGCGGCCGAGCTCTACCTTCTGATATGAAACTGTGCCGTCCTCATTCAGTATATATACGAATCTCTCGCCTGAACCCTGCTGCTTCACCACAGCAACGTCAGGGATGACCACGTTATTGTTGGTTCCGAAGTTTACTGTAACCCTTGTAAACATACCCGGGCGGAGCGTACTGTAATTGTTAGGCACGACCACCTCTACATTGAATGTACGGGTAGCAGGATCGATTGTAGGATAGATTCTCTCGACCTTTCCGTCGAATGTAAGGTCAGGAAAAGCATCAGCCTTGATAGAGACCTTGTCTCCCTTCTTGACTTTTGAATAATCTGACTCAGAGACAGCTACAAGGAGCTTTACCGGCTTGATCTGCTCCACTGTAAAGATAGGGGCTGACATTGCATACATGTCTCCTGCGTCATAATTACGCGCAGTAATGACTCCGTCGATAGGAGAAAGAAGAGTTGTATTCTCTATGAGATTGTCCACCTGCGTCTTTGCGACATTATACTGAAGTTCGATGGCATCGAGGTCTGACTTAGAAAGTCCGCCGGCCTCATAGAGAGCCTTGAGACGGCTGAGCTCTACTTCTGCATTATGAAGCTGAAGCTGAGCCTGCTGGAGCTGCACCTTATCAATTTCGGCAAGTATCTGTCCCTTCTTAACCCTGTCACCGACTTCAACATTTATCTTTGTGATACGGCCTGCTGTCTGAGGCACTATATTGTTCTTCACATAAGGCTGTACTGTAGATGTATATGTAGCCTCCTGAGGCACGCTCTTTACAAACACCTGAGCTACAGAAACAGATGGAGCCTCCTCAACAACGGCTGCAGTCTGCTCTACTGCCTGCTTCTTTTCCTGATTGCCACAGCCGACAGTCATCATCACGGCTGCTACAACTGACATTGTCTTGAAAATAGTTTTCATATTTATTCTGTATAAACGTTATTTACCTTAGTTGATAAAATCCTGTCCGATAGTCTGCTCAAGCTGCGCCTTGGCTACTATAAAATTATAAACTGCCTGGGACTGAGCAAGCTGCGACTGTGTAAGGGCAAGCTGAGCGTCGTTAAGCTCGATGAGAGTACTGCGGCCAACCTTGTAAGCTGCCTCTGCAATATCATATGCCTTCTGAGCCGCAGCCACGGCATCCTGAGCCGCATAATAACTCTTCATATTTGTCTCCATAGTGGTGAGACTCTGGCGAATGGCGATCTTCAGCTGCCTTTCCGTGTTGTCCACCTGAAGCTGCATCTGCTGGTACTGGTTCTTTGCCTGACGAATAGCCTGATAACGTTTTCCTCCTGCGAAAATAGGAATATTGAGACTGAGACCTACGTATGAATAAGGAGTCCATCTGAACTCGCTGAAGCTCACGTCATTTGCCATTGTATTCATACTGAAGTTGAATGCAAGAGCGAGAGAAGGGATGCACGCATATTTCTGCATCTTGATATTCTCCGCGAGCACTTCTGTCTGGATAGCAAGCTGTTTCATTGTAGAGTTCTGGTCGAGGCTGACGCTGTCGTGCTGATGAATGTCGTAGAACATCTGTCCTGACCAGTCCTCAAGCTTTCCTGCGACATCGAGGTTAAGGTCAAGATCCACTCCGAGGACGGCCTTGAGCTGCCACAATGCAAGAACTACAGAACTTTCAGCGTTATAGACATTCGGGATGGCGTTTGCCACTGTTGTCTTTGCCCTGATGAGTTCGAACTCCGATACTTTCTGAGCATCATATTTCTTCTTTGTCTCGTCATAGTTCTTCACCGCATTGTCATAAACCTGCTCATACACATTGAGGGCCTCTTTCGCAAAAAGAATCCCGAAAAACGCATTCTTCACCTGAGTCACCATATCAAGACGCGAAGCACGGGCTTTCTCTACAGCCAGTTCCACATCAAGACCGGAAAGCTTGATACCCTTCCAGAGCTGAGCGTTGATGATAGGAAGCGCAGCCGTCACACCGCCATTGAGGGTATTGAGACGACCAACCTCCATACCGTCATTGCTGGACGATGACGAGCCCGAAGACGAGCCTGCTCCCGGTGTTTCCTCAGAGCCCTCCCCAGAACCACTTCCAGGAATACTCGGCATGATGGAACTCATGTCGAAGTCCATGTACATCACCTGTTTCTTGATAGTTCTCTGATATGCAGCAGAGAGGTCTATCTGCGGAAAAAGGGCTGCATATGTACCTTTCTTGGCATATTCAGTCCTTTTGATTTCCAGATCTGCCACCTTGACAGATACGTTTTCACTCAAAGCAATCTCGAGAGCCTGCTCCAATGTAATGACAACCGGCTGCTGAGCCTTGCCTGCCTCCTCAAGAAGAAGGTCTGTCTTGGTCTTTGGAGCATTCTCCGCAGCCTTGTCTCTGTACTGCGCAGAAACATTTCCGGGCAGGAGCATTACAGCTGCAAGAATCACTGTTGTTACCACTAATTTTTTCATTGATTATCTATAAATTGATTCCTAATTTTTCAAGCCGCAAAATTAGTACAAATTTTGTGCTAATCGGGCACACATTTTGGTCCAAAAGTAAACACATTTGGTTAATTATTCTAATTCGATTATCTTTGTAATCCAAATGACAAAAAATGGTAGAAAATAAGACAAAAGGATTCAAACCTGCGGTAATTTTCGGTAAGGCCACCATCAAGAGAATGGGATATATCGACGACTACATCTTTGCCTGCGAGATTAAAGGAGGAGACCATATCAGATATTCCAAGCCGAGAAGGCCGAAATACCATCTTGTAATCATTGTCCTTCAAGGAGATATAGACATTCTCATCAACGGAGATCATGTACATTTCGGCAGATACAGCTACATCAATCTCCCGACATGGGCAGATATCTATGAAATCCGATATGGGAATAATTTCCACGCCATGGTCACGGCGACTGACAAGGGAGTGGTAGAGGATATCTTCAGAAACCGAAATCCTTTCCCGCCAGACTTCAGATTCAGCATTGACCACAGTCTGGGTGGAACTATAAACAATCCTAATGACATAAAGATCCTGAAAAAGGACATATCCAATATGATAGACGCCCTGTCCGACAAGAATCACAGGTTCGCAGAAGAGATAAACTATGCGTACTTCTATATCCTGCTTACCGACATGGCTAATATGATGTGGAACAGATACGGAGAAGGCAGTCCGTCGCACAACACAGAAATGAAACGCTCTGACAGCATCCTGAAAGGGTTTACCGAGCTGTTGAGCAAGCACGTGCTTGAGGAGACTTCTCTCGAATTCTATGCAGAGGAACTATGCATTTCGAAACAGTATCTGTCGCTTATCGTAAAGGAGAAGACCAGGGTATCTGCGGGAAAGATAATCGCCTTGATGAGGACTGAAGCTGCCTCCAGAATGCTCAGAGACCCGGAAATGACCATTCAGCAGATCGCATCCAGACTATCGTTTGCCGACCAGTCGTCTTTCGGCAAATTCTTCAAGAAACACACTGGAGTATCTCCTATGCGCTACAGGCAGACATTAAGAAAAACTCTCCTGACCCTGAGGCCGGGAGAGCTGAATATCATGCAAGGCTCTTTGCGTAATGAGTAGGCTGTGATTTCTTCTTCTGAGGATGTACTGCAGCTGCAGGTTCCTTTTTCACGCAGCTGTAGATCAGGAATCCTATTCCAAGCAGCACGAACGGGATGCTGAGCCACTGTCCCATATTCAGGACCATATCGTTCTCAAAACCTACCTGAGGCTCTTTGATGAACTCGATAAGGAAACGCATGCCGAAACAGCCTATGAAGAATGTTCCGATAAAGAATCCGCGATTGAGTTTAGGAAGCCTGTATTTGTACATAAGTATCTGGAACACACCAAGAAGAAAATAACTCAGCGCCTCATAAAGCTGGGTCGGATGCTTCGGCTCTGTCTCACCTCTGAGTTCGAAAATAAATCCCCAAGGAAGTGAGGTAACATCTCCATAAATCTCAGAATTGAAAAGGTTTCCGAGACGTATGAATGTAGCGGCAAAGCACACCGCTATGGCAAGATGGTCAAGTATCCATACGAAATCAAAATCATATTTCCTGCCATAATGCTTTGCAAACCACCACATTGCAATAAAGAGAGCTATCGTACCGCCGTGGCTTGCCAGTCCGCCTTTCCATGGCATGAATATCTCCCAGAAACCCTGCCAGCTGCCGAGATAATAATCCGGCTGATAGAACAGGCAATGTCCAAGACGTGCCCCGACAATCGTTCCTATAAGCAGTGTATAAAGCAGCGGATCAAGCAGCGTTACAGGAATGCCTTCCCGCTGGAAAAACCATTTGAAGATAAACCATCCGAGAATGAATCCGGACACGAACAGTAAGGAGTACCACCTGAGCGACAGAGGTCCAATTGAAAGTATCTCAGGATTGACGCTCCAGTTTACGATTAAAGTTTCAAACATAGACTTTCATTTTACAGACTGCAAAGATAAATATATTTCAGAAATATCTCTACTGTCCGCGTCCCTATATCCGGAGACGGCGGCGCCACTCCCCTGGCAGACAACGCGCTCATTATCAACGCTTTACGAATATGCGATTCCCCTGCGACGGGGAATCGCATATTGGCAATCATCTGATAGTCAGCGGATTAGACGCCAGGCGCATTTGCGTAATGAGGAACGAAAAAGAGGTCTCACACTGCTGCGAGACCTCTTTCATCTATAGTATGCCGCGATTATTTGCGGATAGCTGCGATACCTGGGAGCTCCTTACCCTCGAGATACTCGAGCATTGCGCCACCACCAGTTGACACGTAGCTTACCTTGTTTGCATAACCCATCTGAGTTACAGCAGCAACTGAGTCACCACCACCTACGAGTGTAAATGCGCCGTTCTCGGTAGCCTTTGCAAGAATCTCTGCGATGCGGTTTGTACCCTTTGCGAATGCAGGAATCTCGAACACGCCTACAGGACCGTTCCAGAGGATGGTCTTTGAGTTCATGAGAACCTCTTCCCACATAGCGAGTGTGCTTGGAGCGGCATCCATACCTTCCCAACCGTCAGGAATCTCTGAGTTGAGGCAGATCTTGGTGTTTGCATCGTTAGAGAAATCGTCAGCGATTACAACTTCCTTAGAGAGATAAATCTTTACGCCCTTCTCCTCTGCCTTCTTGAGAGTGTCGAGAGCAAGCTGCATCTGGTCGTCCTCACAGAGTGAACGTCCGATCTTACCGCCCTGAGCCTTCTTGAATGTATATACCATACCGCCGCCGATGATCATGTTGTCAACTGCGTCGAAGAGTTTCTCGATGATAGTGATCTTTGAAGATACCTTTGCTCCACCTACGATAGCTGTCACAGGGTGCTCAGGAGTCTTGAGAACGTGGTCGATAGCCTTGATCTCGCCTTCCATCACATAACCGAACATCTTGTCGTTAGGGAAGTAGTCAGCGATGAGAGCTGTAGAAGCATGTGCACGGTGAGCTGTACCGAATGCGTCATTGATATAGCAGTCAGCGTATGAAGCGAGCTTCTTCACGAACTCCTTCTGGTTTTCCTTAACCACAGCCTTAGCAGCCTTCTTCTCCTCGTCAGTAGCGAATTCGCCCCTTGGCTTGCCTTCTTCCTCAGCATAGAAACGGAGGTTCTCAAGAACGAGGCACTCACCCATCTTGAGGGCAGCAACCTGAGCATCAGCAGCCTGGCAGTCGTCAGCAAACTTCACTGGTGCTCCGAGAAGCTCCTCAACACGACCGAGGATGTGCTTGAGAGAGAATTTCTCTGTAACACCCTTAGGACGACCGAGGTGTGACATTACAATCACAGCACCACCCTTCTCGAGTACCTTCTTGAGTGTAGGAATAGCTGCACGGATACGTGTGTCATCGGTGATCTCCATCTTCTCGTTGAGCGGAACGTTGAAGTCAACGCGTACAATCGCCTTCTTGCCGGCGAAATCATAAGAGTCAATAAACTGTTGCATAGTAGTATAATATGTTTTGTTAATAATTTTCCTTACCCAGATCCCCGATCAAGTCGGGGATGACGTCCTTGCCATGGATGACTCCACCGAGGATAACGTCCTTGCCATGGATGACTCCACCGGGGATGACGTCATTACCAAAGATGACTCCGCTCGGGAACGACGTCATTGCCGGCCTGACCGGCAATCCCTAAAACCGAGCAAATTTAGCAATTTTCGTGGAAATACAAGAATTTACCTATCTTTGCGGACGAAAAACCTTTACTATTCAGATTTATCCCGTTATGATGACTATTGAAAGCCCAGGTGCATTCTGGAAAGACTACGAACTTATTGATTCAGGAAACTTCGAGAAACTCGAAAGATTCGGTCCGTTCATCATGGCCCGTCCTGAGCCTAAAGCACTCTGGGACAAATCGTTGTCAGACGGGGAATGGAACAGGATGATCCACACCAGATTCAAGACTGGGGCGGGTTTTGGAAAAGCAGGCAAGGAAGACAGCGGAACATGGGAACGCCGCAAGAAGATGGACGACCAGTGGTATATCCGATACAACGGAGCACAGGAAGGACTGAATTTCTCGCTCAGACTAGGTCTTACATCATTCAAGCATGTAGGAGTGTTCCCCGAGCAGTCATCAAACTGGGAATATATCTACAGGCAGACCAAAGCCCTCGTTGAAAAGGCGGAGGCAGAGGGCAGACCGAAACCGAAAGTCCTTAATCTTTTTGCATATACCGGAGCCGCATCACTTGCTGCAAAGGCTGCCGGTGCCGATGTCACCCACCTGGACTCTGTAAGACAGGTCGTAACGTGGGCGCGCGGCAATATGGAGGCAAGCCGTCTTGACAATATAAGATGGATAGTGGAAGACGCTCTTAAATTCGCACGCCGCGAAGCTAAGAGAGGCAACACATATCAGGGAATAATCCTCGACCCGCCGGCATACGGTCACGGACCCGACGGAGAGAAATGGAAGCTTGACGAATGCCTTAACGAGATGCTTCAGTGCGTGGCTGCGATCCTCGCCCCACAGGACAGTTTCATGGTCCTCAACCTATACTCGAACGGCTACTCTGCCGTACTCGGAGAGACCATCGTCAAGCAGGCGTTCTGCCTTAAAAACGCATACAAGTCCCTCGATTTCGGGGAACTTGTACTGCGCGACTCATATGGCAAGAACCTACCTCTGAGTGTATTTGTAAGGCTTGCCAGATAAGGCATCAGCCGGTTATTCCGCATCCAGCATAGCATTGAAACGTTCGCGCAGGCTGTTGGCGAAGGTCTTGTCGCCGAAATGGTCGGCGAGCTCTGCCATGTAGGATATGCAGTTGTAGCATGCGTCGAACTCTCTCTTGGCGTAGTCGTAGTACTGGAGGAAGAATTCAGCTGAAACAAAGATGTCTTCGCTGAATCTCTCTGCAAGTTCGAGAGCCTTCTCCTTTGCTCCGGCCTGATAGTATGTCTCAATCATATCAAGGACCATATACTCGTTTGAGAATCCCATATACGTGATATCAAGAGGGAAATTCTCTTCCGGAACACATTCCTGACACATATCGAGAAGTTCTATCGCCCTTTCGCTGTCACCTATCTTGAGCATTTCCTTTGCTGCATTCACAAACAGGTTTCTCTGAGAAAGCACTCCGCAGAATGTATAGAAATTCTGATAATCGACGAAGTAGTCGGTACGCTTGAGGGCATCCCAAGAATATACATTCTTTATCTTGTAATAAAGATCCTCTGGGTCTGCAAAGCCTATTTCTGTGCTCTTCATCTTGTTCTTGACAGGAACGAACTTGTATGAGAATCCTTCATACATGAGATAGTCCTTGATACCTATATTTATATCGCCACCCATGCTAAGAAGGTTTATAGGACGGTCCCACTGATAGTTTGAAAGCAGATCGAGCATGAAAAGTTCCGGTTTTGTGAGATAGTCCTTGCCCTGAGGGATAGTGAGAGTGATATACTCCGGTATCATATCCTCATATTTCTTGTCAAGGATGCCGTATTTTATGACATTCTCCTTGTTCACCGGCATGACAAGCTTTCTTGACATGATATAGTCCACCATCCTGCCGCTTGTCAGAGGCAGTCTTGCATCCGGATGTCTGAACACCCTCATCACATCAGAAAGAAGAACGGCAGTATCGCGTGTATCATATATATGTACATATTCATTCGTACCATACAGATACTGACGAGGTCCCACCGCAAGGTCGAGAGGCTTTGACTCGTTCACAGCCCATTTCATCTGATCGATATGCCAGTCTGTTCCGAGCAGAGAAGTATTGGCAATACGCACATCCGGGCGCACGTTCTCCACCTCCTGAGCATACCAGAGAGGGAAGGTATCATTGTCACCGTGAGTCACCAATATGCCGTTAGGGCCTACTGAATTGAGATAGTTCTTTGCCATTTCCACCGCTGTGTAACGGTTGCTTCTGTCATGGTCATCCCAGTTCTCTGCAGCCATCAGCACCGGCACTCCAAGGAAAAGTACGGTAACTGCAGCAGCGACGGCAGTCTCCTTCTTCTGCGCACGGTCCTCAATCCACGAATACACCGCAGCTACGGCAAGACCGATCCATACCGAGAAGAAATAGAATGATCCTGCATATGCATAATCACGTTCCCTTACCTGGAAAGGAGGCTGATTGAGATATATCACAATGGCGATTCCTGTCATGAAGAACATGAGGAATGTAAGCCAGCAGCCTCTCTTGTCCCTCGAATACTGGAAGAAAAGTCCGAGAAGTCCGAGAAGAAGAGGGAGCATGTAATAATGGTTCTTTGCCTTGTTGTTCTTGAGATAATCTGGCGCATCTGACTGGTCTCCCAGACGGATGCTGTCCAGGAAACCGATTCCGCTCTCCCAGTTGCCGGCCATGATGTCGCCCGGAGCAGGACTATGTATGTCGTTCTGTCTTCCGGCAAAGTTCCACATGAAATATCTCCAGTACATCCAGTTCATCTGATAGTCGAAGAAGAACGCCAGATTCTGGAAAAATGTAGGTTTCTTATGCTCGGCACCTGCCACTTTCTGGCCACCACCGTTCATATATGACTCGTAGAACTGTATGTGCTTGCCGTCAGAGCTCCACATTCGCGGGAAGAGCATCTTGCCGGAAGCATCATATTTCACATCTCCCGGTCCGTCTGCCTGAATATATTTGTCACCCATCGGAGCCCAGTATTTTGTCGCCTCTATTTCATATGGAGCGTCGAAATACTGACCATAGACAAGCGGATTGCTTCCATACTGCTCACGGCCGAGATACCTCACAAGTGTGAACGGATTATCAGGCTGATACTCGTTTGTAGGGGTTTTTGCGCTTGAACGTATGATCACGATAGAGAACAGCGAGAAGCCGATCACTATCATTGTAAAGCACAGAAGCGCGGTGTTGAGGAACACCTTGCCCTGCTTCATTGTCCTGAAAAGTCCCCAGAAACAAAGTCCCAGAAGGGCAGCCATGAAGAATACTGCACCGCTGTTGAATGGAAGTCCGAGGGTATTGACAAAGAACAGGTCGAAATATGCCGCAAACTTTGGAAGATACGGTATGATTCCGAAAAGAATCACTGCAAGTATGACCACTGACAGCATGAATATCAGGAAATATTCCTTGAGGCTGTAGTGACCGTCTTCCCTTCTTCTGTAATAGAACATGAAGACCAGGGCAGGTATGGCAAGCAGATTCAGAAGATGGATACCGATGGAAAGGCCCATCAGGAAGCTTATCAGCACGATCCATCTGTTAGCATACGGACTGTCAGCCTGGTCGTACCACTTGGTCATCGCCCAGAACACCAGTGCAGTGACAAGGGATGACATGGCATATACCTCGCCTTCAACTGCGGAGAACCAGAACGTGTCGCTGAATGTATAAGCAAGGGCTCCTACAGCACCAGAGCCGAAGATGGCGATTGCCTTTGCTATGCTGTAATTTCCCTTTTCATCCGGTCTTACAATACGTCTGGCAAAGAATACGATGGTAAGATACAGGAAAAATATAGTCAAAGCCGAGCATATTGCATTCATAGCATTGACCGCAACAGCGGCATGCTCAGGATCTGCAAACATGCTGAAGACCCTTGCAATCAGCTGAAACACAGGGTTTCCCGGTGGATGTCCGACCTCAAGCTTGTATGAAGAAGCGATAAACTCACCGCAATCCCAGAACGATGCGGTAGGCTCTATAGTCAGGAGATAGACTACCGCCGATATGACAAGCATAAGAGTCGCAGTCAGCCTTTTCCAGAGTGTGAATGTCTTATTGTCCATTTACCTTATGATATTTTCTATACTTTATATTATTTTCAAACTGACAAATATACAACGAATATCGCTATATTTGCAAAAAATCAAGACAACTTCTGACATGGCAGACAACGACTGGAAGAAAAGACTTGGAGTGGTATTCTCCACAAATCCCGACTTTGCATATACTGAAGAAGCCGAAGAGGAAACTGCAACTCTTGAGCCTTCAAAGCAGAATCTCATCGTATCCATAGATAGAAAGGGACGTGCGGGAAAACAGGTGACACTTGTCACAGGATTCGTAGGCACTGCGGATGACCTGAGCGAACTCGGACGCACACTCAAGGTAAAATGCGGAGTGGGAGGCAGTGCAAAAGACGGAGAAATAGCAATCCAGGGCGATTTCCGCGACAGGATCGTCACCCTGCTGAAAGATATGGGTTACAGAGCAAAACGAGGGAACTGACATGCTTTTCGATATTCTTGCATTGGTCTCACTTCTTTTTGTCATCGTGCTGCTGAAGCGGCTGGTGGGCATTTTTCCGTCATTGACCTCCTGCATGGCAAGGTGGAAAGAGAATGTAAACCTCCAGCATAGCCTCAAGACACGTACAGACAGGGATCTTCTGGCGGCATCGATGTGCATACCATTTGTCCTCACCGCTTTCCGATTCAGGATGTATTGTCCCGATTTCATGCTCGGCTTCGGAGAAGATGCACGGCTCGGACTCACATTCGGAATATTTGCAGCATATATAGCTCTCCGGGTAGCATGCAGATATATATTCCGTTTCCACAAGACCCCGACGGCCATATTTGAGACAGCCACAGAGTCTGTAAGAACATACTTCATACCTCTTACTCTGCTTATGATGGCAATAGGTGGAATACTATCCTTAACCGACGTACCTATATCTCATATCAGGACTGCAATGTTTTGGGTATCAGGGGCTATATATATCGTGTTTCTCATAAGAAAAACACAAATTTTTCATTCATCTTGCTCTTTTTTCGTGTCTTTTTTGTACCTTTGCGCCCTCGAAATTTTACCCACTGGAGTCCTAATAGCTTCAGCGGTTATTTTTTAGCTAAAAGACACAGATTTTCCAAGAGATAATGAGCGTTAAGAACATCCTGATTTCACAGCAGCAGCCGAAGACGGCTTCACCTTACACCACTATTGCAGAAAAGTTCGGAGTCAACTTCGACTTCATACCGTTTTTCAAGAATGAGCCTCTTACATCAAGGGAGTTCCGCGCTCAGAGAATCAATATTCTTGACCATACAGCGATAGTATTTTCTGCCCGCACCACCATAGACGCATTCTTCCAGCTCTGTGAAGAACTCAGAGTGAAGGTGCCGGAAACCATGAAGTACTTCTGTACATCAGAAGCAGTGGCAAACTATCTTCAGAAACATATTGTCTATAGAAAAAGAAAGATATTCTTCGGAGATGGCAGACCGGAATCCATACTCGGCCTTATCAGTGCAAAGCATAAGGGCGAGAACTTCCTGATTGCAACGGCAAGCTCAACAGGCAAAGATGCAGTGACCAAGGTATTCGAGACTTCTCCATACAAATTTGAAACGGCAGTATTTGTAAAGCCAGTATCACAGGATATCAAGGCTATAGACCTTCACTCATATGATGTGGTAGTATTCTTCAATCCTGCCGACGTGAAGTCTCTTTTCGAAAACCAGCCAGATTTCAAACAGGAGGAGATCCGATTCGTATCATACGGGAAGTCAATAGTGAGTGCCATGAACGAGGCCGGACTCACTATCGAGATCTCAGCGCCGACAACAGAGGCGCCATCTGTAGCAAAGGCACTTGAAATTTTTCTTTCAAAGAACTGAAGTGGAAGAAAGGAAGCCTAATACTCTTCCTAAGCAAGAAAGATTATGTGGCAAGAAAGGCATTGACAGACTTCTTGCCAAGGGGAGACACGGCACTGTCGGCCAGATGCGTTATATCTATGCAACCGGAAACGACATGGAATTCAACCGCATACTGATCTCGGTCCCAAAGAAACTTTTCAAGAGGGCCGTAAAACGTAATGTACTCAAACGCCGCATCAGGGAAAGCTGGAGAAGAAGAAAGCACGAGCTTGAAATCAAGAGAGGTACGGACATACTCTTCATCTACTCCACAAAGGAAGTCCTGAGCTACCAGGAAATCTACGACAGCATCGGCAATATCATTGAAAGACTTAACAATTCACAGAAAGCCAATGGAAAAACAGAATAAAAAAAGCCCACTGACATGGCGGAAGATTCTGATATTTCCATTCATCTTTCTCATCCGTTTCTACCAGTTGTGCATTTCCCCTCTTACCCCGGCGGCATGCAGATTCAGACCGACATGCTCACAGTATGCCCTTGAAGCATTCAGAAAACATGGAGTATTCAAGGGTTTTTATCTGACTGTACGAAGAATTCTACGTTGTCATCCTTGGGGCGGACACGGATATGATCCTGTCCCATAATCATATGTTGTTTTTGTTAAAAACAACGAATACAAGGCTTACAACAGCTAAAACAACATCAAAAACAACAAATGCTACAACCGCGGCAAATGTGAAAATAGCGACCTTTGCCATCGGTTAAGAATCTTATTCGTCAACTCTTCGGGTCCAATTCCAAAAATGTGTGCAATTCCTATTATGGACTCGACAGAGTGAAATAAAAAAGGAGAAGCCGTGACGGTTTCTCCTTTTTTATTTTTATAACGTCGTTTTGAAATCAGTCTAATTTCGGAGCGAAGCGACAAGACGGCTTCTGCCGGCCGACCAACGGTCGTATTATCCCCCTAATAGGGGGCAGGGGGTTAGACTATGGCAGTTTTGAAATTAATCTAATTTCAAAACTGCCATGAAGGCGCTCTGCGGCACCTCGACCGTTCCGATCTGACGCATCCTCTTCTTACCCTGTTTCTGTTTCTCAAGCAACTTTCTCTTACGAGAGATATCACCACCATAACATTTCGCAGTCACATCCTTACGCACAGCCTTCACCGTCTCACGAGCAATGATCTTCGCGCCCACTGCCGCCTGGATAGCGATATCGAACTGCTGACGAGGTATGAGTTCCTTGAGTTTCTCGCACATCTTACGTCCGAAATCGTAAGCATGGTCTGCATGTATCAGAGACGAAAGGGCATCAGCAGGATCTCCGTTCAGAAGGATATCCAGTTTGACAAGCTTCGCCTCCTTGAATCCGATCACATGATAGTCAAATGAAGCATATCCCTTTGATATAGACTTGAGTTTGTCGTAGAAATCGAAGACAATCTCCGAAAGAGGCATTTCATATGTAAGTTCAAGTCTGTCTGCTGTAAGATAATGCTGATTAATGAGCACTCCCCTCTTGTCGAGGCAAAGTTTCATGATCGGTCCGTAATAGTCGGCACGCGAAATCACCTGCGCCCTGATATATGGTTCTTCAATATGATCGATAAGCGTAGCCGCCGGAAGTCCTGAAGGATTATGGACATCCAGACACTCGCCTTGAGTGGTATATACCTTATATGAGACGTTAGGCACTGTAGTGATCACGTCCATATTGAACTCTCTGAAGAGACGCTCCTGTACAATTTCAAGATGGAGCAGACCAAGGAAACCGCAACGGAATCCGAATCCCAAGGCAAGAGAAGACTCAGGCTCGAATACCAGAGATGCATCATTGAGCTGGAATTTCTCGAGAGAGGCTCTAAGTTCCTCATACTGGTCAGTCTCAACAGGATACATACCGGCAAACACCATCGGCTTCACCTCTTCAAATCCCTCGATCGCATTCTGACATGGATTAGTGACATGAGTAATGGTATCTCCCACCTTTACCTCCACCGCCGACTTGATGCCGGAAATGATATATCCTACACTTCCGCATGGAATCTCCTTGCGAGGATGCATCTTCATCTTAAGGACTCCGATCTCATCTGCAACATATTCCTTTCCGGTACTTACGAACTTGACCTTGTCGCCCGGCTTTATAGAGCCGTTCATCACCTTGAAATATGCTATGATACCTCTGAACGAGTTGAATACAGAGTCAAAGATCAAAGCCTGAAGTGGCGCATCCGGATCTCCCTCAGGAGCAGGTATTCTCTCCACAATTGCATCCAGCACATCCTTTACTCCTTCTCCTGTCTTTCCGGAAGCGAGCAGGATATCCTCCGGCTTGCAACCGAGCAGATCTACCACCTGGTCTGTCACCACATCAACCATTGCAGATTCCACATCAATCTTATTGAGCACAGGAATGATTTCGAGGTCATGTTCTATGGCAAGATACAGATTGGAAATAGTCTGTGCCTGTATTCCTTGAGTGGCATCCACGACAAGAAGGGCTCCTTCACATGATGCTATGGCACGAGAAACCTCATACGAGAAGTCCACGTGCCCCGGAGTGTCGATAAGGTTCAGCGTATATGTCTGACCATTATGGACGTAGTCCATCTGGATAGCATGACTCTTGATGGTGATACCCTTCTCTTTCTCGAGGTCCATCGAGTCCAGCACCTGATTCTCCATATCACGTGCAGTCAGGGTGTTTGTGATCTCCAGCATTCTGTCCGCCAAGGTACTCTTACCATGGTCGATATGCGCTATGATGCAAAAGTTTCTTGTATTCTTCATTTTATCACGATAATCGTTGCAAAGATACGTTAAAATTTTCTATTTTTGCTTAAACCTGAGCCATGTTCGGGAGTCTAAATCCGCAATGACTGACCAGGAAATCATACAACTTCAAAGATCGGGCGAATTTGACAAGGCGTTCAATGCAATAGTTGACTCCTATTCGGAGCAGCTATATTGGCATGTGCGCCGTTTTCTGTGCAGTCATGAAGACACAGATGACACTCTTCAGGACATATTCATAAAGATATGGAACGCCCTCCCGACATTCAAGGGAGAGTCCCGCATATACACCTGGCTATATAGGATCGCCACAAACGAGGCCTTGAATTTTTTGCGACGCCAGCGCATAATATCTTTCATAGGTCTTGATTCTCCGACCGAAAAGCTGGTGAAAAAGATAGATGAAGATCCGTATTTCAACGGCGACACTCTCCAGAGAGAGCTGCACAAAGCCATCCAGAGACTCCCGCAGAAACAGAAACTTGTCTTCAACCTGAGATATTTCGACGAAATGAAATACGAGGACATAGCAGAAATAACAGGTACCTCTGTCGGAGCACTGAAGGCGTCATACCACCACGCCTACAACAAGATTAAGGCAGAACTTGAAGAAAAACTTATTGAAAATTAAACCTTTCCATACAATATCAATCTAAATGTCGGTATGAAGAAATCAGGAACAGATATATTATCAGGCAGGCAGGAGCTCAGGCAGATGCCATATACGACTCCGACCGGTTACTTTGACGTCCTCAAGCATGACTTGAAGGAGACAAGCCGCCCGGCAGGCCATGGTCTCAGGAAGTTTGCACCTTATGTGGCACTTGCCGCAGCCATGCTCACCTTGCTGTTTGCAGCTGGAGGATTCTATCTGGAGCGCATGAATGGAGAAGAATTCACTCAGGAAGATTACATTGTTTTTTCAGAAGACATGACCAACACACTCTTCTACACCATGGAAGAAGAATATGAGCAGTACGCCGACGCACTTACTGAAGACGACATAATCGAATATCTCATATATACAGACACCGAAATTGACGAATTATATTAAAACTTATATTATGAAACATTTCAGAATTTATGCAGCAGTTGTATCTTTATTCGTAATGTTCTCCATCACATCTGGCGCTCAGTCAAAGGAAAAATGCGACTGGCACGAGAAGATGATGAGCGAGAAGATTGCATTCTTCACCACAGAGCTCGATCTCACCCCGGAGGAATCAGCCGTTTTCTGGCCTGTCTATAACAAGATCTCAAAGCAGAAGATGGATGCTCAGAAGGCAATGATGACAGCTTACTTTGCTCTGATGAAGGCAGTAAACGAAGGTAACGCTTCAGACAAGGAGATCGACAGACTTCTGAATGAATACCTGAAGGCGAAGCAGGCAAACAAGGATTCCGACAAGGGAGAAGCAGATGAGTACCGCAAAGTTCTCCCAGGCACGAAGGTCGCTAAGCTTTATGTAGCAGAAGAAAAATTCAGGCGTCACCACATCCGCAGCATGAAAGGCGGGCATCATGGCGGAAAGCCGACAGAGAACAAATAGTCAGGCAAAAAGGTAAAATTCTTTTGTGAGGGACAGATACTCTTGAGTGTACTGTCCTTCATTTTGTATTGTAAGGATGATATCTTCAGGAGAATCCGTACGCTGACGTGAAAACTCTGCTATTATGCGTGTCGGTGACTTGCGGGGGACAGTACGTATTCTTGTTATCTTATACAGATGCAGTCCGGACATTCTTGCATGGCGCGTAAGTTCGCGCTCAGTGTCAGCAGGCAGGACAAGCGCCACTCTCCCCTGCTCTGTCAGATGCACTGATGCAAAATCCAGTATTTCACGATAAGACAGCCCTGTGGATGTATGGCGTGCCGCATTCCGTCTTTCCTCCGGAGCCTGAAGAGCATTGTCGAAATATGGAGGATTGGAAAATATCAGGTCGTAGCCCGGCTGTGAATGCATCCCGACAGCGAAGTCTTCAAGCGAAGCAAGATGAGCCTTCAGAGCAGCGGCCCATGGAGAGTTTCCGAAATTGGCTGCCGCCTCAGTTGCTGACGGCTCGTCTATATCTATAGCATCGATAACAACACCACCCGGCACGTCATCCTCGACCATCACCCCGTCATCCTCAACTTTCACTCTGTCATCCCCGACCATCACTCCGTCATCCCCGATCTTCACTCCGTCATCCTCAACCATCACCCCGTCATCCCCGACCTTCACTCCGTCATCCCCAACCTTCACCCTGTCATCTTCGATCTTCACTCCGTCATCCCCGACCTGATCGGGGATCCCCATCACCCTTTGAGCAGCCATCAAGGCTATTGTACCCGTACCCGTTCCTATATCAAGAAGCCTTCTGTCTGACGGCCTTATGGTCATGACAGCTCCGAGCAGCACTCCGTCGGTATTCACCTTCATGGCACTGCGCTCATTTACCACATTGAACTTCTTGAATCTGAAAACGCTCATCAGGATCTTGTCGTCTATATTACTGATTATCAATGACTTGAACAAATAAGGGTCGTCAAATTTACCGACCCTCAAACAGACAAAAGGCTCACTATCAAGCACTTAACGGTCAAACAAAAACGCCATCAACCATATACAGAGACCTGTCACACATTTTTGCGAGGTCCGGATCGTGGGTAACGATGACGATAGTCTGCCCGTATTTATCACGCAGACGAAAAAACAGATTATGCAGTTCTTCCTTAGTCTTGGAATCGAGATTTCCGGAAGGCTCGTCGGCAAACAGAACTGCAGGACGGTTGATAAGAGCTCTTGCTATTGCGACTCTCTGCTGCTCTCCGCCAGAAAGCTCAGATGGCTTATGAGTCAGACGCTCACCTAATCCGAGGTCGGTCAGCAACGCCATAGCATCTGCTTCAGCATCCTTTCTTGAACGTCCGGCAATGAAGGCAGGAATCATCACGTTTTCCAAAGCAGTAAACTCAGGGAGAAGATGATGGAACTGAAAGACGAAGCCGAGTCTGAGGTTTCTGAACTCTGCGAGCGAATCGCCTTTGAGCTTCAGTACATCTATGCCATCTATCACCAACGAGCCGCCGTCAGGAGTAGAAAGCGTACCGAGTATCTGCAGAAATGTAGATTTTCCTGCGCCCGAAGCTCCCATGATGGAAACGACTTCCGCTTCCGACACATTGAAATCGACACCCTTCAACACTTTTAGGGAGCCGAATGACTTTTCAATACCTTTTGCCTGTATCATAACTTCCGTATATGGTGTCAAAGTTACTTATTTTAGAAGTGCAAAGCAAAATGCAGAGCAAGAAAAAAGCAACCACCTGAATTTCAGATAGTTGCTTTTGAATTATGTCGGGGTACTGTGACTCGAACACAGGACCCTCTGGTCCCAAACCAGATGCGCTAGCCAACTGCGCCACACCCCGATTATTTGGTTTCCCTCTCATTTGGGACTGCAAATATAGGCACAAAAAATAAAAGTGCAAAACTTTTTTGAAAAATTTTGCACTTTTTGTTATTCAGATTCCCGATCAGGTCGGGAATGACGGGTCTCTGCGTCGGGAATGACGGTTGCGACGTCGGGAAGATGGGGCCCGTCATAGCCGGCTTGACCGGCTATCTTAGAGGTTTGGATTGATTGTCTTCCACTCCTCTACCGGTGGGATGATGCCGAGTGAGATGATCTCATCACGCATAACCTGAAGGTGTGCGTAAGAAGCATCAAGAGCCGCGATCTCCTCCGGTGTACCTGTAACTTCACCGAAGTGAACACCTGTAGAGTCGATTACTGTAGGCATAGCCATGAGAACGTTCTTATACTTCTCGTTGTTCACATAGCATCCTGCAGGCCAGTTGAACTCAGGGCCGCCCATAGCTGCCTGGATCATGAGAACTGACTGATATGAAGGGCTCTGGAATGAAGAACGGCCACGAAGCTTGATGATGTTTGAGCCACCCTGGATAGTAGCGTGCTTGATCTCTGCCCACTTGTCCTCTGGAATATTGTACTCAGAAAGAGGCTTGCCGTCAACAGTAATCTTAGACGCGAATACTGCCATTGCCTCACCATGACCGCCATAAGTACGTGCATTCTCTACCTTGTACTGAGGTACGCCGAGTTCCTTTGCGATTGCAGACTGAAGACGTGTAGAGTCGAGAGCTGCGAGTGAAGTAAGCTGGCTTGGCTTGAGACCTGAACGGATGAGAGCTGTAAGAGCAGTCACGTCTGCAGGGTTGAAGATGACAACTACATGGTTTACATCAGGGCAATACTTCTTGATGTTATCACCGAATTCAGCTGCAATCTGGCAGTTACCCTTGAGAAGGTCCTCACGAGTCATGCCCTCCTTACGAGGAGCTCCACCTGAAGAGATGATGTACTTTGCACCTGTGAATGCAACTTCTGGATCTGTTGTCCATGTAATGTTCGCACCCTCGAATGCGCAGTGATACAATTCCTCTGCAACACCATTCACGCCAGGACCATAAATATCGTACAGGCAGATGTTTGGAGTAAGGCCGAGCATAAGAGCAGTCTGAGCCATGTTGGATCCGATAGCGCCACCGGCACCTACGATCACGAGTTTGTCATTAGTCAAAAATTCCATGATATATCTAAATGTTAGTATTTGATTTCAAAATCATGCAAATATATAAAATTTTCCGGAGCATACATATAATAAGTATATATGATTTTCAAAACATCATTCAATTTTGTGTACTCACACTGAGCCGCAGATAACTGTATCCATTTTACAGACTCATTTATTGTTATTTTATGGAAAGAATATTACATTTCGCCAAAATCATATATCATGCCCCGAATCATTTCAGTCTTATTGACCTTACTTTGCATATGTACACATATGTCGGCATCTGAGAAAGCAGATACAAGTGCTGTAAAGATGCCGACTTGTTCTGTGGACGGCAAGGTACTGTACTATGCAGGAAACAGGGGGATACAGGATGCGAAGATACGGATGGTCGATAAGCACGGAAAGGAATATGTGACCGGAACAGACATGTCAGGACTGTTTCAGTTCAAGTCTCTGCCTGTAGGAGACTACGAACTGACTGCTTCCCATATGGGATATGACTCATTCACTTCAAAATACAGCCTCACAGAGGGCAGATGCGTCATATATATCAGATTGAAGCCAAGCGAGGATGCGATCGATGGCGCTACCGTAATTGCTGAAGCGGCGCTGCTGCGACAGATTGCTGACACTACAATATACAATGCTGCAGCGCTCAGAGCAGACGCTTGGGCAAGAGCAGAGGAACTTCTGAAGCAGATCCCGGGGGCATCTGTCAATGGAGGTCAAATTACTATCCACGGCGAGCCGGTTGCCCGCACATTCGTAAACGGAACATTGGTTTTCGGAGACAATCCCGTCACTGCATTCAAGCAACTCATGGCATCGGATGTCACCCATATCAAAGTGTATGACGAAACATCTGTGGAAGACAAACTTGCAGGCAAAAAGAACAGCCGTAAGGAAAGGATTCTCAATGTCATCACCAAGGACAAGATCAGCATGGCTGTGATCGGCAGGCTCGAAGCCGCAGGAGGCTTGGACCAGAAGAGGACTATAGACGGAAACATCCAGCCCCGCTACGGACTGTCCGGCAACATTCATCTTCATTCCGAAATGTTACAGATACAGATTGATGGTGGTTCTAACAACGTTAATGCACAACCCAATTTATTCTCTCCAGAACGCAACCGCCAGCTTTCCTCATATTCGGAAAATTCAGGCATTGCTGTCCTCGTGAGCAAATATTGGGGTGACCGCATCATAGGAAACAATATAACGGCAAGCTATTCGTTCAGTCACGCATATGACAGGACAGAGGGAAGATCAGCGACAGACTATATTGCAACCGAAGCATCTCCAGCCATCCTGTTCCGGGACACAACAAGAAACCGCAGTATAAACAAAGCCCACCATCTGGGACTTGATCTGTATTGTGCAAAAACTAAAATAGGTACTATTAATGCCAGAGTTGTTGCATCACTGAGCAACAATAGTTCTATCAACATTACGGGAAGGTCCGAAGCATTGGAAAACTCCCTTGCCATCTACTCCGAAAACTCAACAAATAAAGCGGACCTGTCCAGATTTGGCACAACCATCAGATGGAACAACAAGTTCGGAAATCTACGCCCGCATGCATCAATAGACCTGTCTTATCATAACAGCCGAAACAGCAATTACCTGATTGACACGCTGGGCACGTCGGCATATCCCAAGAGAGCATTGCATGGAAAAGGGAGAGGTGGGAATATCTATGGAGCGTTCACAGCAGGCACAGAAGCATTTCTCATCAACACCGACAAGCAGACCATAACACTTGATGCCGCCTATGTGTTTGAATTTGCCAACAACGACGATAACAAGTTGACCTACAACTATTTCGGATTTGCCGAACCTGTCGTTGATATCACCAACACATTCGACTACAGATGGAGAACTCAGGTACATTCGCTTAATGTAGCTCTGCTTCGCGATACCAGGCTGACCAATCTGGCAGTCCATGTCAGACCGCTGCTTAAAACTGCGTTCAACAAGGAAATGCTTCCTACCGGATACGAGAATGCAAGGACGTATTTTGCTATATGCCCTTCAGCCTCATTCGCGTACAAGAAACGTCTGAAGGCCGCGTTTACTACAGACACTTCGGTACCGACCATGGAGCAGACACGTCCTAAGATAAACGACGTGATACAAAGCCGTCTTAGTGCGGGTAATCCGGATTTGAAACAATCATACATCTCGAAACTGTCTCTGTCATACAGCACCAAACCGGACGCCCACAAGCCTTTACTCGAATCCTCCCTGCAAGCATCCGTCACAGCCAATCCGATAGTGACACGGATGAGATTCATGACGGAGGATACAATTCTTGAACAATACGACGGATACGTCGCAAAGGCCGGATCTATCCTTAGCACGTATTCGAATGCACCGGCAATGGCGACAGTCTCATTAAAGACCCAGGTCAGCGGGCAGACCAATACGAGGATGCCGTGGTACGCCACGGTTTCATACACTTACAGGCATCTGCCTCAATATGCTTCGGACGAACTCATATTTCTGAACGAGCACACACCGGCACTACAGGGACGCTACTCCTACCGAACCCCTTTCGGACTGACAGCAAAGATAAACGGAACCGTAATGTATGTAAACTCCAGAAACAGCGAAGGAACCCTCGTGAATGAAGCTGTCGGAGGGCGTGGAGGCGTATCTGCAGATTGGCTATTCATGAAAAAGTTCCAGGTGCAATGTTCTTACGACGTATCAGTATATCACATGCTCAACCGAAAAATGACCAATGTGACCCAAGAGATGCAGGCATTCCTAAAGATAGAACTGCTGAGAAGATGTCTTTACATGACCATTTCCGGCCACGACCTGCTCAATACAGCAGACTCTTACTCGGTAACAAGTTCGGCAGACAGGATTGTACAGACCTGGACACCGGCATACGGCAGATATTTCCTTCTGGGATTCATTTGGGAATTCCGCAAGAATAGGTAGATTTTTTTCGAGATATAAAAACATTTGCTATCTTTGCGGCTGAATTTTAACGAGATAAGATAAGTGGAACCTCCCAGTCCTATACTGAAAGACCAGAAAATCTCTGCGGATCAGATGTCTGACGATCCGTTGTCCCGCGATATTTATATGATTATGGGTGAAACTTCCGACGCAGGTCAGGAGGGTTTCTTTGTGTGTGCATGGTCTGCGCGCACAGGACTTTCGTATATAGGGAAGCCAAGCGATACCATCTCATGAATCGAAAAGAGAATATAACTATATATGGCACTTTATTTAAGAAAAAAATTAGACAACAAAGCAGAAATCGCAGTCTGGCAGGTGACTGAGACCGAAGAGGAGCTGATGAATATCACCTCCGTACCTACTGATGAACTTGAAGAGATTTCATTGTTCAGAAGCGAAAGCCAGAGAAGACAGAAACTGGCTGTACGCGCACTTATCAACGAAGTGTTTGAGGAGAAGATGTACCTCAACCACCATGACAACGGAAAACCGTATCTGGAGAACTGCGCGACAACAATCAGCATCACACACACCGAGAAATATGTAGCCATCATCATCCACGACGACGAGGAAGTGGGTATCGACATCGAATCTCTGGACAGGGACTTTGCAGTGGTAGAGAAGAAGGCTCTTTCAGAGGAAGAGATAGACGACCTTGACGACGAGAAGAAGAATGAGCAGCTTGCAATATACTGGTGTGCAAAGGAGGCAATCTTTAAGAGAATGTCCCAGAACAGGGTGGATTTCGCCGAGCAGATCGAGGTCGAGAAATTCAATGTCAGAAAGGAGGGAGAGCTTGAAGCTACCTTCATACACAAGGACGAACACGAGGAAGATTTCGAGCTCGAATACATGATGTTCGACCGCCATGTGCTCGTATGGCTTGTAGGATAGCCAATGAAACACAAATGTTAAGCAATTTGTAGTTTTTCTAAATTAGACACTTTTATAAAAGCCTGTTAACCAAGAAGTTAACAGGCTTTTTACGTAATTGTTAATAACTTTTATCTTATATATATGAAGTAGTTTAACTAATTGAATTATCTTTGTCATTCCAGTAGGAAGAGCACCTCTTCCGCTGACTTATTCCAATAGAAATACTAACCTATTATGGCGCGGTTTTCGAGAGGGCCGCAGCTATACACAACACTGACTTTTTATGGTAAAGCATGTAGTTAAACGCGACGGAAGAGTCGTGATGTTCGACAAGAGAAAGATTGTTGACGCCGTTCTTAAGGCAATGGATGTAACTGAGGAAGGAGAAGACATCGTCCTCGCAGCGGAGATTGCTTCGGCAGTATCCAAGATCAACATGGAAAACATGAGCGTGGAGGATATCCAGGACCAGGTGGAGATGGAGCTCATGAAGAGCCCTCGTAAGGAGGTTGCAAGGAAGTACATCGCTTACCGTAATCAGAGAAACCTCGCACGTAAGGCAAAGTCTCGCGAAATCTTCCAGGAGATCATCGACGCACAGGCCACAGAAATCACCCGTGAGAATGCCAACATGAATGCCGACACTCCTGCCGGCATGATGATGAAGTTCGCTTCAGAGTCAACAAAGTCATATGTGGACGAATGTCTTCTTGCAGAAGAAGTAAAGGAAGCTGTAAGGAACAACTATATCCATATCCACGACAAGGACTACTATCCTACAAAGAGCCTTACCTGTATCCAGCATCCTCTCGACAAGATCCTGGAAGACGGATTCTTCGCAGGACATGGCGAATCTCGTCCGGCAAAGAGAATTGAGACTGCCAGCATACTCGGATGTATTTCTATGGAGACAGTGCAGAACGAGATGCACGGAGGTCAGGCAATTCCTGCATTCGACTTCTATATGGCTCCTTTCGTAAGGCGTTCGTTCCAGGAGGAACTCGACAAGATCGGTGAGATCAACGGAGAGGACTATTCAAGACTGTACAACACTCCTATCGACGACTATCTCAGACGCGACCTTGTGGGCATCCAGGGAGATGACAGAGTGATCCAGCATGCGATAAACATGACTGTGAGCCGCGTACACCAGTCAATGGAGGCATTCGTACATAATATGAACTCAATCCACTCTCGTGGCGGTAATCAGGTGGTATTCAGTTCTATCAACTATGGTACAGATACATCTGCTGAGGGTCGTTGCGTAATCAGAGAGATCCTCAACACCACATATGAAGGTGTAGGAAACGGATCGACTGCAATCTTCCCTATCCAGATCTGGAAGAAGAAGAGAGGCGTCAGCTACCTTCCTGAGGACAGAAACTATGACCTCTACAAATTTGCATGCAAGGTGTCAGCTCGCCGTTTCTTCCCTAACTTCGTGAACCTCGACGCTCCATACAACCAGCACGAGCTCTGGAAAGCTGACGATCCTAAGAGATATCAGTATGAGGTAGCTACAATGGGATGCCGCACACGAGTGTTTGAAAACCGTTTCGGACCAAAGACATCTATCGGACGAGGCAACCTGTCATTCACCACAATCAATATCGTGAAGCTTGCCATCGAATGCATGGGTATTCCTAATCAGGAAGACAGGGTACACGAGTTCTTCAACAAGCTGTCATGGGCACTTGAGATATCTGCAAAGCAGCTCAACGACCGCTACAACTTCCAGAAGACCGCTCTCAAGAAGCAGTTCCCTCTCCTTATGGGTGCGCTCTGGCTTGACAGCGAGAAGCTCGGAGAGAACGACAGCATCGAGTCTGTAATCAACCACGGAACCCTTGGTATCGGTTTCATCGGGCTTGCAGAGGCACTGATCGCTCTCTGCGGCAAGCACCACGGCGAGTCTGCTGAAGCACAGGAACTCGGACTCCGCATCGTCAACTTCATGAACGACAAGGTGGGAGAATTCAGCGAGAAGTACAGACACAACTTCAGCGTGCTTGCAACCCCTGCAGAAGGACTTGCCGGAAGATTCACACGCGGAGACAAGAAGAAGTTCGGTGTAATCCCTGGCATTACCGACAAGGACTACTACACCAACTCCAACCATGTGCCTGTATATTACAAATGTACTCCTAAGCACAAGGCTGAGGTCGAGGCGCCTTACCACAACCTCACAAGAGGCGGACATATCTTCTATGTGGAGATTGACGGAGATGCGACACACAACCCAGAGGCTATCATGACCATCGTTGACCTCATGGACAAGTACGACATCGGATACTGCTCAGTCAACCACAACCGCAACCGCTGCCTTGACTGCGGATACGAGAACGCAGATGCAAACCTCGAGAAGTGTCCTCACTGCAAGAGCAACAAGATTGACAAGCTGCAGCGTATCACCGGTTACCTCGTAGGTACTACAGGACGCTGGAACAGCGCGAAACTTGCCGAGCTTAAGGACCGCGTGGTACATAAATAGGCAACGAAAAATAACAAGATAAAAATCTGTGATTCCTGCTTCTGCTGAGAATCACAGATTTTTTCTGAACCTCCAGCTCAAGCCCAGCATATAATATCGTCCCAGGATAGGACGCCAGGTCTGCACCCTGCTGTCCGAAGTATAATTCACCGTGTATGACTGACTGTTATTGAGCAGATCATGTCCGGAAACAGTCAGGAAAAGTCTGGCCTTGACAAGTTCAGCTTTAATTGATACAGCCATGTCGTTTTCCACTGTCGTACGGTCCAGATTGATCCAGTGAGACACAGAAAGACTGTTGCGGACAACAATATCCAACCGTCTGACAGGCTTATAAGAAACGTTCAGATTCGTGCTGGACCGGATAGAATTGTTGATTACTTCCTTACCTTCACCTCTTGCATATATATAGCCGACATTTCCCTGCAGACGTATCCTCAAGCCAGCAAGAGATCTATATTGAATCGTCGCTCCCAGAACCGGTGCATGCTCCTGTAAACAGACAAGATTTCCGCCAGCATATTGAGGCATATATCTAAAGGAATACTGTAAGTGAATGTGGTACGGAGTACGGGTCTTCTTGATTTGATCTGAAAAGACAGTTTTGAACATCACATTAGCAAGGAATGGAGCATTCTGATAAGTATTCAGCATGGCATTTACAGGCACGGTGTAATTGTCGTATTCCTCAAGTATAGTTCCCGCCGTGAGATATTTCACAGACCCGGTTATCGGATTTGCAGTGAACAAGGCTTTTAATGAACTCTCTATAACCGGTTTATCAGGAATCGGCTTTGAATTGTACGAAATATTCAGTACAGTGGAGTATGACTGTCGCAGAGACGGATTACCGACACTAAGTCTGGTAGGGATCAGATTGTCTATCTTTGGACGGACCTGGACTCTTGAAGGGACCTGCGTTTCTGTGTTGAGAGCAAATGTCAGCATCCGCTTATAGTTAACCTTGAATTCCGGACATACCGCAAAATAGCGTCTGGTCTTACTATATGCATCCGGAAAGGATTCCATATCAGACAAAGACTTAAGTACCGGGACAAGTCCGACACTCAGATTCAAATTTCTCTTATCCAATTCATATTGCAGACTCAACGAATGATCAGACTGCCTATAGCGATAGTCATGAGACTTTACCGAATCTACAACAGGAGACATGAGTCCATAATAATTCCACAATTCCTGAAAGTCTATTCTGTTTGAGAAATTCAAACCATATACAGCCTTGATTGTCGATGTGACTTTATCATCATTTTTCAGAAAGTATGAAACTCCACTATTCCAATATCCTGAAAAGTCCTTCCTGTCCCCGCCTCCCTTAAGGTCAGATTTAGGATACAGAACCGTACCCACTGTGTCGATTACAGTCCGTTCATTCCTGGCATCTGAGACATCAAAACACAATATACTGAAAATCTTTGTCCTTTCCAGATCATTGTGCTTCCATTCCACTAATCCGCCATAACTAGTGATATGCTCCGAGTTCAGATCGGACCCTACAGCAGAACTGCTGCTTGCCCCGATAGTCTCAGATCGTCTCTGCAAAGCGTCTATGGCATCATCTGCCAACACGACACTGACAGACGCTCGAATGAATTTGATCGGAGTGACAGGAGCAAGAACGCCACATACTATACGATGGTATTTGTTCACACTTCGATTCATTGATGAGTCAGCATAAGCCATATACGGAGTATTGTCAGTCTGGAAATACTCTGTCAGAGAATGAGAATCCGTTTGAACTTTGCCATAACGGCTATCATAGTGCAGATACACATTGTTTCCAAACATCCTGTCTCCCCAATACTTGTCTATCCAGAACTTTCCTCCCATATAATCAGCATTTTCTTTTAGAGAGTTCCACAGGGGAGTTCTCAGAGTAATGTCACTTTGTCCGACATTGTCTGCTCCTACATTTATTTCAGTCTGCAGAAATTCAGAATGCAGATAAGCATCAGCATACCCAAAATAATGAGGCATAAGAGAGCCGTCCGTCTTACGTTTTTCATTAAGGCCTCCAGAAAGAGAGACTTCGCCTCTGACATTAGAGACAATCTTCTTGAATGTGACTATATTAATGATTCTTTCCTTTCTACCATTCTTTTTTCCTTGCCTTTTGTCCTCCACAGACAGATCATCGTAAACCTTTATCTGTTTCACATCCGAAGCTCTCAAGGCATTGAATGCGGTAATGGGAGCATCTCCGAAAATCAGGGTTCCATTGACAAAAGTCCTGGCTACTTTCTCACCATGTATCGTAATGTCGTTCCCACTTACTCTCACTCCGGGAATCTGCCTCAATATCTCTACAGCATCATCCCATTCATCAGTACGGACTGCTGCCGCATTATATATCGTGGTATCCCTTATCCTTTTCATAAGTTCTACCTGCGCAACAACAGACGCACCCTCAATCTCTTCGGAGCTCGTCTTGAGCTTTATATAAACCATATTGTTTCCACCCACGAAATCATAAGCAGTAACAAAGGTTTCATAGCCAAGATGTGTTACAGTCATCTCATAATGTCCGGGGACAAGTCCTTGAATCTTTAACAGGCCGAGATCTCCGGATGCCGTCTGAAACTTCTTCCCGTCCTCATCCACGACAGTAATTTTTGCATTTTCAATAGGACGTTGGGTGAGTTCCGAATAAACTTTTCCTACCACCGCACAAGTAGAGTCCTGAATCTGGGGTGCCATAAAATCAACGTCTGCCCAAATTAACATTGGGCAGAACAACATTGCGATGGCAAACAGATATCTCATTTTGAAAAACGATTAACTCTTCTTGCGTGCCTCTTTTGACAATCTACTAGTATTATCTTCTGATTTACTCTGATCAGGAGTAGTTATCGGCCAGTCCAGATCCGGCCATAATTCAAAGTTGAGAACCGGAGCATATGATTTTCTCTCGGGTATGAATCCAATACAATCCGCTTCAATTGTGGCTCCTGGGGACGAAACCCTAAACTCGTAATTGCCGTCCAGATCGGTTAATGTTCCATTCATCGTTCCGACTTCATAGACGCATACTCCCACCAAAGGTTCATTTGTTCCCACTTCTGTCACTTTTCCTCTAACTGGAAAGTTTTGTGCATTGGCTGCAATTGCCAAGAAAATGGCAAACATGGAAGTTAAGAAATGTTTCATAATATTAATATTAAGGTTTTCGCGAATGTAATAATTTATTATAAAAAGAACAAACGTCACCCTAAATATATAATATCAAACCATTGATATTCTCCTATTTCAGATGTATGATGCGTTGGTTGGAGCTGCCGCGGAAGGGAAGGTCTGTGTTGCGGAGTTCAAGGATGAACGGTCCTTCAACCAGGGTGTCTATGTAAGGGAGTATCATACTGAGACGTTCATCTGCAAGGACTTCCTCGTATGTAAAACCGGTATAGCACCATATATTCTTTCCGGTTTCTTCCTTGATGCGGCGTGCCAGTTCCGTGAAAGCCTCCACCTGATAGAGAGGATCGCCTCCGGAAAATGTGACATCGGCAAACTCGTCATCCTTCACGATATCAAGAAGTTCCTGCACCGACATCTCCCTGCCGCCCATGAAATCCCAGGACTGGGGATTATGACAACCGGGGCAATGATGCGCACAGCCGGCACAATATATTGAGGTGCGAAGCCCCGGGCCGTCTGCCATCGTTTCGTACGCTATGTCCAGTATTCTTATTTTCATTTCACTTCTCCTTTTGTTCGGGCAAGCTCCAGATTCTTTTCCAGAGGTGCAGGGCGGACGTCGTCCCAGGATCTGATTGCATCATAGGCTTCCTGCGAGCCGTAATAGGCAAGGAACTTCTCCCTGTCGTTCTTTACCCACCACTGCGTACCCATTCCTTTTTCGAAAGCGAACGGCTTCATGAACAGCCTGACAGCCCAGGCTGGTGCGAGGAATGCCAGAGAATAAAACCACGGAAGCCTGGACTTCATTGTTGCAAAATACTCGTCTATCGGAGTATTCGCCCTGAAATGCAGGAATTCCTCCAGCCTGTCCGCATCCTTATACCACATGCCATGGAAATTCTTGAGTGCAAACCATTGAGGTTCGAACACCTTTTCCGGACCTGGAAGCCCTAGAGCGTTCAGCAGACGCGTCTCGAACTCGTAATTTGTCATACGGTACTGCTCGCCGCTGCTGATATTATATGCATGATTCCAGAAGTCCTCGCTTACCCAGTCTTCGCAGACCTGTGCGAGAAGGCGTCCCGAATCTTCGATTGTCGCCCATTCCAGCACTCCCCCTACAGGCACATGGAACGCTGTAGGATTGACAACCTTCAATATTCCCGGATACAGGATGCCGCTCTGCCTGAGAGACACCCAGCGCTTCAATCCCGACTTGGCGAAAATCTCTTCCGAACGGATCTTTGAAAGTGCATACATATCAAACTTCGCAGGAGTCTGCGGCTCATCCACATCACCCCAATGACGAGGTGGATTACGGTCTCCGTATTGAGCTACCGAGCCTATATACACGACCTTCATCTCATCCGCAGACGGCTGGGCAAGCACTGCCTTCACCACATTTTCAGCTGAAGTCACATTGACTTTCAATGTCTTTTCCGGATAGTAGTCCGCAGCAGGTGACACCATGCCGCCCACATGCAGCACATAGTCAGAACCTGTAACTCCGGCGAGAACATCCTCATAGCGTGTAAGGTCGCCCCATATCACAGTCACAGCCGGATCGTCCTGATACCTGTCGAGCATCTTGTGATTCTTCCTGCTGTCTCTTGCCAGCAGCCTTATATCAAATCTGTCTTTTCTTTTGTACAATTCCTGAAAACCTGCCCAGCCCATATTGCCGGTTGCTCCTGTCAGGAATACGGTTGTCTTAGCCATATGATTGTGTTTTTTATCTCAGCCAGGTCTCAGGATTCTGAGGCTTTGTATTCTGCCACACCTCGAAGTGAAGCTGAGTATCTCCGTTTATCGTATCTACCTTACCTATCACATCTCCGGTGCCCACTTTATCCCCGGCCTTGACATTCACTGTCTTCAATTTGCAATAGAATGTAAAGTAATTTCCATGTCTTATAAGCACACACTGATTATAACCCGGCATGACGAATACCTGCTTGACCACACCTTTGAAAACGCTCTTCACTTCAGTACCTTTGCCGACCGCCACGTCTATTCCATTGTTCGGCGGAAGCTCAAGATTCTTGAACACAGGGTGGAACTGTCTGCCGAAACGTCCTACTACCGGTCCGTTCACAGGCCACGGAAGCTTACCCTTGTTCTTGGAAAATTCCTCTGCCAGCTTGTAATCTATCGGTTCCTGTTTCTTGCCGGAAGAGCCGGACTGACCTTTCATTGCATTGGCCACGATTCTCTCGATCTCCTTGTTCAATGCATCGATCTGCTTCTTCTTGGACGAGAGCTGTTTCTGATATGTCTTCCTGTTCTTCTGAAGATTCTTCACCACCTTGTCCGCCTGAGCCTCTTCAGAACGGAGTTTCTCAAGTTCCTTTACACGTTCATCCTTTACCTTCTGGGCTTCTCTCTTCATGGCAGCCAGACTCTCTCTTTCCCTGACCAGTTCTTCCTGAGCCGCCTTTATCTTCTTTGCCTCATCATTCATCTGGGATGAAAGATTCTTGAAATATGAATATCTTCTGAATGCCTGTCCAAGATTGTCACTGGCAAGCATATACATGTACCATATACGGGAATCCCTGTTCTTGTATGCACTTACCACAAGTCTTGAATAGTGGTCGGTAAGGGTATCGACACGCGCCTGAAGACGATTGATCTGACGTTGCTTCAGGTACATGTCATCCGAATATTTCCTTATCTGACGATCGCTCTCGGCCACCATCGCCTTTCTGTTAGATACCTTCTTGCGGATAAGCGTAAGGTTGGAAAGCATGGCATTGCTGCGGGTGGCATTCTCGGCAAGCTGCTGGTCAATTATGGCTATTTCCCTTTCAAGCTTAGCCTTCTTCGCCTCCTGCGAGCTTGTATCCTGAGCAAAGACATCAGCCGATGCGGCAAAGCACATCAGCATGACAGATAATATGTAAAGACAATGCTTCATTTCTTCCTGTTCATCTGCTGTTTGCGCAGGTTTATACGTTCTTCAAGGTCCTTGATCTCCCCGTTGTTGATCATACGGGCATTGTTCCAATATACCATTGCCCTGTCATATTCGCCCAAGGCAAACAGGACTTCCGCATAATGGTCCATGATGACCGGACTCTCCTTGCCGCCATAAAGCATGGCACGTTTGAAATGGGTCTTCGCCTCTTCCGGTCTGCCTAAAAGATACAGAATCCAGCCGAATGTATCGAGATATGTGGAATTGTCCGGTTCGGCCTCGATGGTCCTGCGGCTCATCTCATATGCCTTCTTGAGTTTCCTGCCTTCAAGACTCAGGTAATAGGCGTAATTATTCAACACATAGACATAGCCCGGATTTATCTTCAATGCCTTCTCATATGCCTTGTAGGACTTCTTTGCATCTCCGAGAAGATGATACACATCACCCTTTGTGGACCATGCCCGCAGAGTCTTGGAACTGTCGGCAGGAGCAGCGGAAAGCACCTGGTCGCATGCCTGAAGCACCTTCTGATAGTCCTTGAGATTATAATCCCCTACACTTGCCATTTCCAGAAATGTTGTCTCCTCAGGGAATTTCTCAAAAGCCTTCCTGCCTTCTTCGGACAGAAGCTGCCATTTCTCGGCATACATCAGGAACTCGACATAGCCTGCCGCTGCAGAAACGGATTCCGGATGTGCCTGAGCATTTGAGCGGAAACAGTCCAATGACATATCGCTGCGCCCCGTCGTGAAATAATACAGACCGGCAAGATTCAAAGCAGAACTGTCAGAGGGATGCACCTGCGTCATCTTTGAGACCACGCCGTCCAGCTTTGCAGAAAAAGCATTGAGAAACTTGGGATCCGTCCTTCTGAGTACCGCCGTAATGTAATCCGCCTTTGCCTTGGACGGCTCGTCAGGATTAGCCACATACTCATTCAGCACATCAAAATATTCGTCATATCTGCGTGTCATTCTCAGGGTCTCAGCCTTGCCGACAAGGGCCGGTGAGAAATCCGGAGCAAGTTCGAGAGCCTCATTATAATATGCCAGGGCTGTGGAATCGTTATAATCGTTGAGATGGTGCTCTGCGAGGACAGAAAGTACATATGCTGACGAATACCTGCTGTTGTATTCCTCAAGAGACTTGTATGCCTCTTCCTCCCGTCCTGTCCTTGCCAACAGATTGTAACGGTATATCGCTATATTCTCCGTCATTCCGAACACAGTCTCGATCTCATCCAAAGTCTTAAGGGCCTTGTCATATTCTCCCTGAGACGAATACAGGTCCACCAGATCGAAATACAGTTCGCTCTTCTTCGGGAAATCCGCAAGAAGCCTCTCGTACATGTCAACCGTCAGTTCCGGACGCGAAGTCATTGCATAAAGCGAAGCCAGCCTCTGTCTGTACCAGAAGTTCGAGGAATCAGCGGCAACTGCAGCATCCAGACAAGCCTCCGCCTTGTCTATGCGTTTCTGAGCGAGATGGCACATAGACATATAATACAGGGCCGCATCATTGTCAGGATCGGCGGACAGAATCTTCTGCAGAACAGCCTCAGCCCTGACAAAATCCCCTTCATCGATATATTCCACCGCCGCTACGATCAGAGCCCCGCTATCTGTCTGTGCATCCAGGGTCGGAGAGACGGCAAGACACATGCAAAAAAGAGCAGCATATATGTAATTTCCTATTCTCATCAAAAAAAGTTGTTCAAAAACATACAAAAATAACACTCTATTTCGGGAAAAATGCAGAACTTTGGGAAAAATGTGTTCAAAATGCAACAATCCGGGCCCCGTCTGCATCTTTTAGGACACATGATTGAAAGTTAAATAAAGGGGCCTGACATTATGAACGGTGGCGGAAACCTTTGACATTCAACTGATTGAATCATGCAAGAAAGGAGACCGGGTCGCTCAGAAGGTATTGTATGACCGTCTGGCGCCCCGCATGTTCCCTGTATGCATCAGATATGTCGGCGACAGGACTATCGCGGAAGACATTCTTCAGGATGGTTTCGTCACATTGTTCACACGTCTGGACACCTTCAAGGGCGACGGTTCGTTCGAAGGTTGGGCAAGAAGGATATTCGTGACCACGGCACTGATGTATCTCAGGAAGAAGGATGCGCTGAAAATGAGTGACGACCTTGAGGTGGCGAGAGGATTGAAGACGGAGATCACAGGACAGATTGAAAACATCGGATACAAGGAACTGATGGAGATTGTAATGAGTCTGCCGACCGGCTTCAGGACCGTGTTCAACATGTATGCTGTGGAAGGTTATTCGCATAAGGAGATTGCGGACATCCTGGGAATAAGCGAGGTGACATCAAGGACTCAGTACAGCAGGGCAAGGATTCTCCTACAGAACAAGATTAAGGAAAGATATAATGTTTGATGACAATCATATGGAAGAGTCTGACCTTCTGATCAGGTCCATTCTCGAAAGCGGACAGGAAGATGTTCCTGCCCACGTTTGGGAAGGAGTGGCAGATGGGCTCGACAAGGCTGCAAGACGCAGAAGCAGGGTTCTGTGGCTTGGACGCGCTGCGGCTGTAGCTGCAGCTGCGGCAGTCGTTGTCGGAGTATTCTTCAGCCGTAGCACTGACGAGATAGTCGTTCCGGAGGCGAAGGGAGATATGATTGCTGTCGTAAGCGAACCTGCTCCTGAAAGCGGAAATACAGAGGAAATCCTGCTGGCACATGTGGAGTCCGACAATGTTTTCAAGCCGTCTGATGCTGCAACTGGCATCTATGTTATGGAGATTGTAACTGAGCCGGAAACTGAGGAAGTGACGGCACAGGATGTCATACAGACTGCTCCACAGGAAACCGTTGAACCTGTAAAGGAAGCTGCTGAGCCTATAAAGGAAAATATTCCTGCAGAAATAAAGACAGAAATAGAAGACAGTTTCGACTGGGAGGAGGAAGAAGATATCAAGAGAAAGAAAATCAAAGCCTCTCTTACCGTATCAGGTATTGCCGGCACCAACAATCCTCAGAACAAGGGCGGCATCGGTCCGTTGAGAAGCCCGGGCATATTCAAATCTCCTGAAAAGACCACTATCGAACAGACAAGCGCGCAGACCACTTACGGCATTCCGCTTTCGTTCGGTGCCGGAATCAAGCTCCGTTTCAATGACCATTGGTCACTCGGTATGGGATTGAACTACAGCCTTCTTACAAGCAAGTTCAACGGGAAATACACAAAGGTGGAGGATGGAGTCGCATCACTTCCTATAACTGCAACAATCCACAATTCACTTCACTACATCGGTATTCCGATAAATGCGTATTACAATATAGTAAGCCGTGATTTCATAAACTTCTATGCTTATGCCGGTGGTACTGTGGAGAAATGCGTCGCAAACAGATATGAAGTCCAGACTACTCCAGTAATCAATCACGAAGAATCCGTAAAGGGCGTTCAGCTGTCTGCAAATGCCGGAATCGGAGTTGAATTCATGCTTGGCAGGCATATAGGTATCTATATCGATCCGAGCCTGCGCTATTATTTCCACTGCAGCCAGCCTAAGAGCATCCGTACAGCACAGCCTCTCATGCTCGGTTTCGAGATGGGACTTCGTTTCAACCTGTAGTTTCCTACGGGACTATTTCCTGATGATCTCTATCGAATAATCCAGACCGACCTTGATTATGGAAGAAGACTGTCCTGTCGCTCCTTTTTCCAGAGACGGATCCACGATATAGTCTGCTGCTGATTTTATTTCATCCGATATTTCAGAAAAATTCTTTGGAGTCGGCTCCCCGGAAATATTTGCAGACGTTGACACTATAGGACGGCCAAGTCGAGCGGCAAGCTGCTTGCAGAATCCTACTAAAGGGACACGTATTCCCACTGTACCGTCTTCTGCTATTGTGTTATACGCAAGACAATGGTTGGATTTGACTGTCTTTCCTGATGCGTCAGGACACGGACCGCAGACCGCTCCCGGATAAATGATCGTCATCGGCTTGTCATTCACCTCGACGAGCTGGACTGCCATCTCCGGCACTTCCTTTATATAGCGGCACACCATATCCATATCACTGGCAAGCAGCACCAGAGACTTGCTGTCCGAGCGTTTCTTCATGGCATATATCCTGGCAACGGCTTCCGGATCTGTAGCATCACAGCCTATTCCCCATACGGTGTCGGTAGGATAAAGTATTATACCGCCGGAGCGGAGTACCTCGAGGGCTTTCTGAATCTGAGTATTTTCCATTGGTCTTTTTATTATAGCTCCACAGTGGTGATGACCGGATAGTGGTCAGAGAAATCGACACGCGGAGTGTGATGGTCAATTGCATTGAATCTTTCCGGAATCAAGATGTAATCTATCCTGAGAAGCGGCCATAATCCGGCGAAAGTAGCTCCGAAACCAGAGCCCGCCTCCCTGAAGGAATCCTTTCTGCCCTTTGTCATACGATGATATGAATAGGACATAGGGTTGTCGTTGAAGTCTCCGCAGACAAAGGCTTCTACAGGACAGTTCTCAATGTCTGAGAAGACTTGATCCACCTGCACCGGACGTCTTTTGATGGAACGTTTCATCTTGGAGCCAGTCTCTGTCATTACAGCCTTGTCTGCATTGAGGAAGCCTCTCAGGATGCCCGGCAGAGATATGTTGTAGCTCTGGAAATGGCAGTTATATACTCTGAATCTGCGGTCATAAACCTCATAATCAGTATATATTGCAAGATTTGCACTTTCCTCAAACTTGATCTTCCCCTTGCCTTTGACAGGAATCCGGCTCAGGGTCACATTACCGAAGGCTGACCCATCTGATGCAGGAAAGAGATAGAAGTCAGCCTTGTATCCGCGCATCTGTCTGTCAAGATATGCTCTGACCTTGTTTACATCCGAGATGCGGAACTCCTGCAGGCAGACAATATCCGGGTCCTGACGACGGAGCATGGCAAATACAGAATCTGCACATTGGGAGCGACCGGAGATACCTGTATCTTCATCATGAAGCGAAAAGCGGCCCACATTATAGGAGATGACCTTTAGAGTCGGATCCTGAGGTTCCGTTATCCGGTCCTGAGACAGCTGCACGTAACGTCCGAGGAAGAAGAATGAAGGAAGCAGAGCCAGAAGAGGTATCACAAACGAGCGGGACAGGCGTTTCAACGCCCAGAGCAGCAGAAGGAGATTGACGACAGACAGGGGAACAAACATCAGCCCCAGCAGAGTCATGCCCCAGGCCTTTGCCGGATTGACCAGCATGGAGCCATAGGACAGGACCAGAAATCCTGCCGCCACGAGCATCAGCAGACGGGAAGTGATACCGAATATCCTGCTGCCTTTCTTGCTTTTAACCTTCTTCTTTGCCATTATACTGTCCTAATCGAATCTATTGTACAGTCTGCGTTTCTTTTTCCAATACATTATCAGGATGAATCCGAATATCAGTCCACCAAGGTGGGCGAAATGAGCGATTCCGCCTCCTGTTCCTGTAACTCCGGTGAGGAGTTCGATTCCGGCAAATATAAGCACGAACCATTTTGCCTTCATGGATATCGGCGGGAATACGAGTGACATTATCGAATCCGGATAAAGCATTGCATATCCCATCAGCAAGCCATATATAGCACCTGAAGCACCTACTGTAGGCGTCATCTTGAGGCTATGAATCGAATTCAGGGCCGCCATGCTGCCGTCTGCCGCCTGAGCCATCCAATACTGCATCTGGATCCATTCCACTCCTGTATGGACAAGAGCGGCGCCGAAGCCCGTCACGAAATAAAATATCAGGAACTTCTTCGTTCCCCACACCCTCTCAAGTACACTTCCGAATATGAACAATGTGTACATATTGAAGAACAGATGCCAGAATCCACCATGCATGAACATATGGGTCAACGGCTGCCACCAGTGAAAAAACGGCGATGTGGGATAGAAGAGCGCAAACTTCTCATACATGAAGTTCTCATTGAGCGAGGTCATGATCATGACCAGCACATTGATGATTATCAGGTTCTTGACTGCGGTAGGGACATTGCTCATGAAGCCTCTTCGTCCGCCGTCATATTGGTAATAACTCATATCAGAAATGTTTATCGATATCCTCTGTAGAGAGAATATGTATTATTTTCTTGCCTGCATTTGTATATTCCGGGTTTGGGCAGGCAAATAAAGTATCCATCAACCTCTGTGCCTCTACAGGATTGGTGACAGAATCGCTGTTGAATGCCCCGAGGCGGGCCAGACGCGCTGCCATATTGGCAGTCATCATCTCATGAAGAGCAGAATGGTCTTCCGAGAGAACAAGCAGAAGGTCACCCACCATTGACTGCACCTTTCCCGTTTCCGCACTATATCCTTCCGGTACACCATTCACTACTATGGTATCATTGCCAAAAGGAGCAATATCGAATCCGAGAGCGGAGAGCATCTGGGCGTGTTCTTCAAACAGGCACATATTCTCGACTCCGACCTGCACTGTGACAGGGAAGAGTGAAGTCTGGGTCACATGAGAGTTCTGAGAGAGCGCCTCAAGGAAACGGTCATACATTATCCTCTCCATGGCTCTACGTATATTGATCATCATCAGACCGGAACGGGATGCGGTCAATATATATTTCCCCTGAATGACAAGGAGCGACTTGGTCGGAGCAAGTTTATCTTCGAAAAGCTTTCCGTAATCATCCCTGCGTTCTACATACCTGGCTGTATTGAAGTGATGCTCGGCTGTGAACGATCTCTCCGGTTCTTCCCAGCTGTTTTCCATCTGCGGGAAATTCAGAGAGCCATCCTGATTACTTCCGAACGAATTGGTATAAGGGGACTTCTCAGACGGGAAACCGTCATTTTCGAACGGATTGAATGTAGGATCAACATTTGTCGGCAGCTCCGAAATCGGACGGAATTCGTCAAAATTTCTGCTGAGTGCAGGAATCTCCGGGAGTCCTTCACGCTCGAAATCAATAGATTCGCCGAATGAATTTCTTCCCAGCGCCTCCTTGATGCAGGCATATACGATCTGGAAGACAAAACTGTCATCTTCAAATTTTATTTCAGTCTTGGTCGGATGTATATTCACATCAATCGCCTGCGGATCTATTTCAAGATAAAGCAGATAGGTCGGAGTCGCCCCTTCCGGGATGAGATTCTCATATGCCTTCATCACTGCCTTATGGAGATATGGACTGCGGAAATATCTTCCGTTGACGAACAGGTACTGGTTACCTAACGTCTTCTTTGCAGACGCAGGACGACCTACGAATCCGCTGACAGACACTACCGAAGTCTGGGCCTGGACATCCACAACCTCATTTGCCACAGCAGCTCCGAGCACATCCTGAATACGGAACTTCAGAGACATCGCCGGCCTGAGGACATATACATCCTTGCCATTGTGGGTCAGGGTGAAACCTATGTCAGGACGGGTAAGAGCCACCCTGATGAATTCAGTCACGATATGCTTGAACTCCACAGAGTCGGACTTGAGAAACTTGCGTCTTGCAGGCACATTGTAGAAAAGATTGCGGACAGAGAAATTCGCTCCTCTCGGCGTAGCGGTCTCATTTGTCGCAAGGTGCTGGGAATCAGCAAAATCCACCTGACATCCGACCTCGTCCTCTTCCCTGCGCGTCTTGAGGGTGACCTCCGCCACAGCCGCAATCGAAGCCAATGCCTCTCCACGGAAACCGAATGTCAGGATATTATGCAGATCTTCAGCTGTCTGGAGCTTCGATGTGGCATGCCTTTCAAAACACAGCACTGCCTGATCCGGAGACATTCCGCATCCATTATCAATGACCTGAATAAGAGTCCTACCGGCATCCTGAATCACGACTGTAATCTGATCGGCCCCTGCATCGACAGCATTCTCCACAAGTTCCTTCACTACGGATGCAGGTCTCTGCACGACCTCTCCCGCAGCGATCATATTTGAAATATTACTCGGTAATATCCTTATATCCATATACTTCTTTATTTCGTAGGACTCTATTTCGTAAGAGTGTCAATCAGTATCGGAAAGTACCTGTAGATAAGATATACCACAGCGAACAGAAGAATGGTAGTGACTACTCCTATGGCTTTCTGATTCTGAGCAATGTCACGCGTACGCTGATAGTTTCCGTCACGCAAGCTGCCTTTGATATGTGAGCCAGCCTTGTACTCCTCCTTCGGCTTTGTAAAATCTCCATATTTCTTTCTACGCTCCTCTGCTTCAGGGTCATAGAAACGAGGACGGTAACTGAATCTGCGGACTTCCTGCTTACCGAAAAAACTGAAATTGAATCCCATAATCTTAAACTTTACTCAATTTGCAAAAATAATCATTTTTATCGAGAAGTCCATATATCCTCTGCCTGGCACCCATTTGCCTATCCATCAGCGCTTTGCCGATATGCGATTCCCCTGCCGCGGGGAATCGCGTTTCCATAACGAGCTGGCGGACAGCATATTAGGTGACAGGCACGGAATATTATATAAAAAGTATTACATTTGTAGAAAAGATTTGCAATATGGATATTAGAATAGGTAACGGCTACGACGTCCATGCTCTCGCAGAGGGGCTGCCACTGTGGCTGGGCGGTGTGAAGATTGAAAGCCCAGTCGGATGCATAGCACACTCGGACGGAGACGTAGCAATCCACGCATTATGTGATGCTCTGCTCGGAGCTCTTGCTATTGGCGACATCGGCAAGCATTTCCCAGACACGTCCGATGAGTTTGCCGGGATAGACAGTAAGATACTTCTCTCCCGCGTGATGGAACTGATCCGCTCTATGGGCTGGTCGGTAGTAAATGCGGATATCACGATAGCCATGCAGAAACCCAGACTCGCACCGTACATATTGCCGATGAGGGAATGTCTGGCTACGGTTATGGGTGTAGAGACCGACTGCGTATCAGTCAAGGCGACAACGACTGAGAAGCTCGGATTTGTGGGACGGGGAGAAGGATGCGAAGTGTATGCTGTGGCGCTGGTGAGGAAAGGATGAGAGACTGCGTGTGATGGTTTGGGATGGCGGGGCGAAAGAACACAGCAAGCTAGTCCTGAAATAGGTTTACCGATAAGTTAAACAACAAGTAGTCAGCAAGCTGACGGACAAGCGAATGGCTATCAATGAGTTACACGATTAAGGGTCGGTAAATTTTCCGACCCACACAAGCATAAGACAATGAATATCAAACACTTAAGCGGCAGGACAATTTTACAAACCGCAGCTCTTGCTTCGGTCTTGACCGCATATATCTCGTGCAACAGACATATGGAACATTTCTCAGATAGTGAAAAAGCGCTCATCAACGGTGCAGACAGCATAATGAGAGTGCTGACCACTGAGAATGCTGATGATCTTGCAGTCCTGCGTTCCAAAAGTACGGACCTGTCTGCAGCCTCACTTGTTTCAGAAGACTACGCACGCCTGGCTGAACTCATGACAGCTACAGTAACTCACCCGTCTCAGGACGGAGTAGGGATAGCCGCACCTCAAGTCGGGCTGAACAGGCGCATAGTTGCAGTCCAGAGATTCGACAAGGTAGGCGAACCGTTCGAAGTGTATGCAAATGTGCGGATTGTATGGGCATCTAACACCCTCGCTCTCGGCTCTGAAGGCTGTCTCTCCGTACCGGAAATGCGCGGTGAAGTACTCCGCTCAACATCCATCATTATCGAATATGCTGACTTGAACACACTGAAAGCTAACGGATCCACTGACGAGATACCTGTCGTCCGCGACACAATAAACGGATTCACTGCAGTCATCTTCCAGCACGAAATCGATCATCTCGAGGGTATTTTATATACCGACAGACTACAAACCGACATCTAAACTGCTGAAAAGCACAAAAAAAGTCAAAAAATATTTTGCATTTTCGTAAAACATTCATACCTTTGCAATCCCAAAAATTCAAATGGGAGACCAAATTGAGATATGGTGTAATGGTAGCACTACAGATTCTGGCTCTGTCAGTGAGGGTTCGAGTCCTTCTATCTCAACCAAGTTCACAAAAATAATGGCGGGATAGCTCAGCTGGTTAGAGCGCATGATTCATAATCATGAGGTCCGCAGTTCAATCCTGCGTCCCGCTACAAGAAAGCACAGCAGACCGCTGTGTTTTTTTGTTTATAGGCATCAGGCCAGCCCGAAGGGTCTGGACATTGACATTTATGGAGCTGAAAGCTTGCTTTCAAAGCGACAGAAATGGCGATGGACAGCCAGGGAGCGCAGCGACCGGGCCTGATGTTGCTCACACAAAAACATCACAAGGTTCCCCTCAAAAGCTTTCTTGGGTACCATGCGAACGGACGTACAGGATTAGAAGGAGCCCTCCGGGCGACTGAAACATCCTGCGTCCCGCTACTTGAAAATCAAGCACTTACGAAATTTTCGTGAGTGCTTTTTTCTTGCCCGTGAACACCGCGTGAACACCAAATCTATTTATTTCATTTAGTTTTCATTATTTCCATAGGTGGCTTTGTACCCTTCCCAGTTGCAATTAAACAATCTCATTATCTAGTTTATACATAAGCATACTGGCAAAATGCAGCTTTCTTATGGCATCGGGCCGAGAAATAATCTGATTATTATGAGCTTTAGGATTTCTTATGCCCCTCATTGACCCTGCAAACATTTCCATATATCCTTGTTGTATATTTGCCCCGGTATCTGTTGACACATCTCCTAATTTAATTATTGGATTCTGTACTGAAAATGCGGACTGCATTAATTTAGCTCCATCTTTTTCATTAGATGTCCTTGCAATATATATGTCTTTTACTCGACTATTAATTTCCTTAAAAGCAGCTTCTACAGCATCAGCATAGTAACCATCATTAAACCTAGACTTCGATACAACTATTATCTGAGGATGTATTGTTTCCCACATAGATGTAGTGTGATTTTTGTGATAACACTCACTAAAATAATCAATAGTAGCAATAACTTCTCCAAATAGATATGGATTGATACCATTCTGGGGAATGGCGATTTGTTGTCCATAAGAATTTATCGACAAGGCATCTTGAAGTTTAAGCTTGGGAAGTATTAGATCTCGAAGTCTATTCCTAAATATAGCATATTCTTCTGGAATCAACGGAATCAAATCATATAGAACATCATATAGTTCTTTATAATTGATATTACTGCTAGGTATATGCTGTAAATTAATCATACCGCAGATGTTATTTATCACCTGCTGGCACTTCGCCATTTGC
>SUYR01000030.1 GCA_015060335.1 Bacteroidales bacterium
ATATTATCGGCAAATTTTGCAAATCGCAAGAAAAGAAAATTTGCCAGAATACGCTAAAACACAATGTTTTGCATATCATTAGCAAATCTTAGAAAATGGGTGAAAATACCCTATAATTTACTAATCGAAAAACTCCTGGCGCTTAAGTAACTGTCATCGAGCGAGTTATGGAAAGACGATTCCCTTACAGCGGGGAATCGCATATCAACAAACACCTGACAATCAGCGCATTAGCTGCCAGGCAAAAGGTACTTCAGAGACATTCGCAGATCCGTCTATCCATCAGAGTTCACCATCTCCGTGAGCAGAACTGGCAAAAAGCTCCACTTACTCACCATAACCCGTATTTTTCCGCGGAAGATCTGCTCCTGAAAAATAAAATTATGTAACTTTGAGAGCTATATCCGGTATATAAAACTTCATGAGTATGGTAATCAATTCTATTCTCGAAAATGACCTCTATAAATTTTCGATGTCATACTACTATCAGGTACACTTTCCTAATGCATGGGGAACATTCACTTTTCACGACAGGAACAACACAAGATATACTGAAGAATTTGTTGAATATCTGAAAAACGAGTTCGACAATCTTGCTACACTTTCTCTGAAGACTACTGAGTTTGACTGGGCTGTCAAGACTATCAATTACATACCTCAATGTTTCTGGGAATGGCTTTACCATTTCCGTTTTGAAGCAGACAAGATCAACACCTGGCTGGACGAGGAGCAGCATCTTCACATAGAGGTTTCTGACCTGATGTATAAGGTTACATTTTATGAGATTCCTATCCTGGCTATCGTCTCTGAGCTCTATCACAGACATATGGGAGACGGATACCAGACACGCGAAGAACTTGCGGATGTAATGATACCGAAGATGGAGAAAAAAGTGGCCATTGCATCAAGACACAACCTGTATTTTGCAGATTTCGGCATGCGCAGGCGTTTCAACACCACTTCAGAAGAACTGGTCATAGAATACATGAAGGAGAACTGTCCTACATTTGCAGGAACTTCTACTGTCGCTCTTGCAATGAAGTACAATATCAGGCCTATCGGCACTATGGCTCATGAATGTTTCATGTTTCAGGCAGCAATCCAGACTCCGAAGGAAGCCAATTATGAAGTAATGGAACAATGGGTGAAGGTATATGACGGAGACCTTGGAACCGTACTGACAGACACTTATACCGTAGATGTATTCCTGCGGAATTTCTCGATGAAGCTTGCCAAACTGTACGATGGAGTACGTCATGACAGTGGGGACCCTAAAGTATTCGGAGACAGAATCATAGAGAAATACAAGTCATATGGCATCGACCCTATGAGCAAGACCATCGTATTCTCGGACGGACTTGATTTCGAGTCAGCGGCAGATATCAAGGAATATTTTGCAGGAAGAATCAAGGTGACATTCGGAATAGGCACAAATCTCACCTGCGACCTGCCTGGCGTCAGACCGATGAATATAGTCATGAAACTAAAGGAATGCCGCATCAACAAGCGTCAGCCTGTATATGGCTGCGTAAAATTAAGCGATGTCCCCGGCAAGGCGATAGGCAAGCCTGAGGACATCGAAAATTACAAGTATCAGCTTGGTATCAAATAGAATTACCAGCCTTTTTCAATATTGTCTGCAATCTGCCTGACAAGTCTTTCCCGAGCCTGCACACTTGCCCATGCCGCATGAGGTGCAAGTCTGAGACGTTCAGGATGCTTGACATGAAGAAGCGGATTGTCGGCAGGAAGCGGTTCCTTGACAAAGACGTCAAGAGCGGCGCCGGCTATAGTTCCAGCGTCAACGGCATCTGCCAACGCATGTTCATCTACTATACCTCCACGTCCCATATTGACGAGGATTGCTTCCGGTTTCATCAAAGCGATCTGAGAAACGCCGATGAGTCCGTTTGTCCTTTCATTGAGAGGTGCATGAATGGAAACGATATCTGACTTAGAAAGAAGTTCTTCCAGAGACAGGCAAGGATAGTCTTTGCAATGTCCTGTACCTGAAGTGGAATAGTAACATACATTCATACCGAAAGCTCCGGCCACCTTCGCTACACGGGAGCCGATATTGCCCATTCCAATTATACCGATGGTCTTGCCTTCCAGTTCATTCCAGTTCTTCTCAGGGTCAGTAAAAATATCCATTGCAGAATATCTTCCTGATTTGACGCAATCATCGTAATATGGCCCCTCTCCCATGATTGAAAGAATATGCATGAATGTGGACTGTACTACTGAAGAGGTCGAGTAGCCGACAGCGTTTCTCACCGGAATGCCTTTGGAAGCCGCATATTCCAGATCAATATTGTTCACTCCTGTAGCCGACTCGCAGATAAGCTTGAGTGACGGAGCTGCATCAATAAGCTCCGGCGTCACAAGCACCTTATTGATTATCAGCACATCACACTCTGCAACTCGCTGGATCGCCTGCTCCGGAGTGGAACGGTCGTAGCACACAAACTCACCAAGTTTTTCTATAGGTGCAAAGGATACATCACCCATTGTTGCCGCATCAAGGAATACTATCTTCATATCAGTAATCTTAAAAATATCCTTAAAGATAATCCAAATAATCGGACCTGTAAAAGAAAAAGAGGAAGAATCCTAAAATTCTTCCTCAATTACGTGCGGATGATAGGAGTCGAACCTACACGCCGTGAAGCACTCGCACCTGAAACGAGCGTGTCTACCATTTCACCACATCCGCTTTTCAGAAAAGTGGGACAAAGATACAAAATGTTTTTGAAATAGAAAGAATTTTATAACAAATGAGTAAAAGAATTAAATGGTTACGTTGTAAGTATGCTCTTCATCCCACCCTTTATAAGTAATCGTAAGCCCTGTTACATAATAATCCAGGACAATTGTCACATCCTCAAGATCCGCATCAGTCCAGTCATAGCCGCTCTTTACCAGATACTCACCTATCGCAAACGTCTTCACAAGGGATGATCCCTCATCCTCGACATCCAGCATCAGTGATGCATCAAGCTGGCGAGGTAACGTAATCTGTGATCCTACATCCTCCACCGGATACGCCACACATGCAAAATCCCCCTCTGAAGGCAGTCCCTTGTAATCATATCCGCACACATTTCCTCTAAATGTAAGACTATACGGCATCTCAACCTCACCGTCAAAGAGTACTGTAAGACGGCAGTGATTCTTTTTCATACCCACTATCTCATGGAAGGTCTCCCCTGAAGTATCTGCATCAAAGGCGTGCATATACAATGCGGGGCATTCACATCCATATGGAATATCCAGTCTGTCATCAAGCCCTGCAGTTCCCCACAGAGTGACCCTGATATCCTTGTGAGGCACCTCACGCGCATACAGAAATGAAAAATCATCAGATTGCACTGTATCTGAAAAGACAATGCCGTCGGAAGACGTAGCAAGAACGTTCAAAACCTTCACCACAGACGTGTCTATTGCAGAAAGGTCCATAGTCAGCAGGCATGGACATGCACTACGGTCTTCCTTTACAGAGCAACAACATAACGCTAAATTAACCCAAACAAACAAAAGTGCTTTTGACGGCATTATCTTCATATCAAATCAATTTTATAAATATTCATCTTCAATTTCAGACTGGAACATCGACATCTCCGGATCCAGATTTGCCCTATACCTTAAATGCGGTGCATATAACAAAGATTGTCTGAAATAAGCTTTTGCAGCCTCTTTCTGACCCAGACGCGACAAGACAAGAGCTGTAAGATAACACACCTTAGGGTCTGTTGTATCCAGCTGCTGCAGGATTTCCAAAGCAGAGTGGTTATATTCCGCCGAGACGAAGGCCAGTGCCGAATTATAATCGCGATACGGACGCAAAAGTGTCACAGCACGCTTATAATCAAGATTTTCAAGTGCCTCCAGCCCCTGCTTATATACTGTATCTACTTCTGTAGTATGGACAGTATCCTTTACCATACCCGCCCTATGGAGATAAAAATCAAAACTGACAGCCCTCAGTTTAGGGTACAGTTTTTCTCTGATATACCTGTACTGTGGATGAGTTTCCAACAATTTCTCCACCTGATCCGGACGTTTAAGGTCATCAGTCATCCTCAAAATGGCGCTGATATCTGCAGCCGACATTACAGAATCATTCCTGACAAGCAGCCTGAGCTGACGCCAGTTTTCCGGGACACAGGCGACCTTCAAGGAGTTCTTCCATTGAGCAGGAATATATTCCGAAATATATTTACATACAGATTCAGACCTGGACAGAGCAAGCTTTTCATTCGTCCTGTAAGTTCCTTCCGGAGAACAGGATGCGGAAATGACCAGAGAATCCAGTATCAGGTCCTCCCGGGAAGTCACGTCATCCAGACATTTGCGGATCCTCAACAATTCAGAAGCATTGTCAGAGATTGACGTATCTATATCTGCACATCCCTTTTCAAAATCTATAAGAGCCTTTGTATTGTCATATACCGTCCTCTCCAGTATGCTCAGCTTATACTTTACAGTCCGGTCCGCCAAGGTCGAGAGAGAACTTATATAAAACGTCATATCATCAGTTCTCGGCATATTCAGGATGAGCTCTCCCCTTTCATATAGCCTTCCATCCAGAAACACAACAGCCTTCTTAAGATTTGGTCTGCTTCTGAATCTGTGGCTGTATCTGTATGTAAAGCCTGTTCCATCAGAAAGCACTGTATCCAGACGTACACCGTCCGATATGATCGGATCTTTAATATAACGTGCATACATTCTGCCTTTCCTACGTATTTTCCTGTCATTCCGGTTCTGTTTCCACTTCTTCTTATAATGCATCAAGGCATCGTACTGAGTCACCCCGAACAGATTTTCCGCCATGGGCTCAGATACGAAGGATGAATCTGTCTTCATAGCATATGTCTGAGGAAAATGCCTTGCAAGAAATATCTCCAGCTGTCCAATTCTCACAAAATCCGAAGAATCCGTAATGATTGATTCCAGAAAGCGGTTATATCTCTGATAGCCACGCAGCTGTGCCTCCCTGTAAGAGGAACCGGTAATATAGATGGATTCCAATCCGGTCGTATCTTCCTGAAGTACAAGCATCGGAAAGAGTTCCATCTTCCAGGCAGAGCGTGACAGGGCGGCAGGAACTGTCACGTCAAAACCGATAGACACATATCCTGCCCGTTCTGACACATTCCTGAATCTGGCAGTAACCTTGGATGCGTTGATTACATCTGTGGCAACCATCTCGCCTGTTTCTGAATCCCTGATGGCATTCATTATGACAGGACCTTCAGGCAGATTGCCGCTTATACTGTCTATAACAGCCTCAATATCATCGGGTGCATCGTCTTCATCACCCGGTACAGCCAGTCCTACTGCCACCTGACCGGAGGCAAGTTTCTGCACCACCTTATATTGCGTACATGACACCGCTACTGCCAGCAGCAAGATTGCAAACGATCTATTCTTAAAACACATAAACCAATGAAACAGCTAAATCATCTGGTAATATAAATGCCTTGGTCCCGTCAGAGACCGTAATACCGCATGTAGTACATGAATATCTTTTGTACATGTCTGCCCCTGTCCAGAATCCCAGACCGAATTCTATATTCATATGACTTGACAACATATGTGTATATCCGGCATAGAATCCCAATCCGACCCTGTCCCCCTCCTGTGTCTGCCGGGACACTAATCCACCGAAATTATACTCCTGATATCTGAGTTTTGACGAGAACCACCATCCGGACAATGTATGCCACGGCCACACCCTCACTCCAAGCGAATATGACTGCTGACGTAACTGAAACTGGTTTTCGGTATCTCCTTTCCTGAAAGTGAAAGGATTGTACTTGGCTCCTGCCACTATGCTCCATCTTCTTGATACTGAATAGGAAGCTTCCGCATTCAACGTACCGAGAGAAGCATAACCTATGATATTTGTCGAAATGCTTACCTTCTGCGCGAACAGACAGGGCGATATCACCATCAAGGCAATGGCGAGAAATATTCCTTTCATATCATCAATGTATAACGTTTCCCTTTAATTCAATATCTGTTGAACACCTGTTCGATAATATTCTTTCTTGTCGGATAAGATGCGATCAAGACTCCCTTCAGAGTGTTCTTGCTTGTAACATCCTTATTAAGAACGGAGAACAGCTGTGATACCGAAAATCCCCTTTCGTTGAGATAACGGAAGATCTGTGGATTAAACCATTGCGACGTTCCGAATGTAGGGAATATGCCGCCATACCTGTCCTTGAACATCTTGGATTCAAGATAATATGCCCAGTCTTCTCCTACCTCACAATGTCCCGCTCCAGTTCCGGTTCCGTCCCCGTACAGAGAGCCTCCCGACTTGATGAAGGATTCCACAATATATCGGATATATACATTCCAATAACCGGTACCTACCTTTGTAAAATGGCTCGCATGAGCAAGTTCATGGCATGTCGTTGAGTATATGGAGCGATAGTCCTCCTTATCCGCAAGCCCAAGAGTGATGTCCGGCAGCAGGAATTTCACAAGAACAGAAAACTTACCCAAAAACGCTGATATCTGTGAATTGGACAAAACCGCACCGTGGTGGAGCATTACTGCGCTGCTGGACTTCATGCTGCTGAACATCCATATCCTTAGATCTGAAGGAGGAAGGGAAATGTTCATATCATCCTCTGAACACCTTGAATAATAATCATAGACGGCATTATTTACCACACATCTTCTGAACAGTTTCTCATCTGACTTGCCTGTGACCGTCATATTGACTCCAGCCGGCCCAGCCTTTCCCATTGTAGATACAGAAGCCGGAACAAGAATAAGATTCACTCCTATGGCAAATCCTTTTGCATTCTTGAACACCAGGCGATACCTGAGTTTGGAAGAGAAACTCTTGTTCATCCTGTAATATCCGTCCCTGTCAGTATAGGAATGATCGAATTTGACAAATGAATTGCAGGACACTCTCACACCCGCCACACCAAAGGGCCTGGCTCCGTTTGCATGGTCATCCACTATGGTGATACGGCCGGAAGGGACGACCTTGGAGGAGCCTGAACGGAATGCCGGCTCATCAATCCTGTCTTCATTGCCTGTAATTATATAAGCCATCCTTTCCACTTCTTCCCAGTCAATCCCATCAGACTTTGTCTGCCCGGTGGAGTTTATTATATGACATTCATGGATGATTTCATATTCTATTCCCTCTGGAAATTCAAAATCTACCGGAACAACGGCATACTGCCAGGTCACATTATTTTCAGGAACCTCAGGGTCATGATACCAGTCTCCGTCGACTGCTATTTCGTAATCAAGCGGATGATCGATGAGTTCCAGTCCAAGAGACTCCAGATACTCACATTCAATCCTGTCAGAAGGGAGGAACCGCACATAGTAATCTGTAGGAGCCACTTCCACACGGTTTGCTTTTGTCGGATAGAGTTCCTGCAGAGCCTTTGTAATGTTTTCTGTCCTATAGGGATTTTCCAGCCGATTCCCGAGAACAATCCTGTCGTGTGAAAACCTTCGTCCATACTCATAGTCTATTCCATTTGGAGAATAGAGCTCGTCTTTGTTGCATGACATGACTGAGATTGCCATCAACAATAATGTAATTTTTCCTCTCATAGCACAAATCTTTTTACACGTGCAAAGTTCAGCAGACTTATCCGCGTAAAAAAATTGTAAATGGATAAATGCAAAAATCGCCGTCTGAAGCATATCAGACGGCGATTTTTCGATGACGATTTTCAAAAAAAATCGATTTTTTTTGAAATCAGAAGTAAGAAACTGTCTTTTCTTCCACTGCAGAGAGGATACTATTGGCGACCCGGCTGACTCCAAAACGGAAGAATTCCTTGTTGAGCCAGTCCTTACCAAGTATAGAAGAAACAATGGAATAATAGCAGAGAGCATCCGCTGCTGAAGATATTCCACCGGCAGGCTTGAATCCTATCTTCCTACCTGTCTTCTTATAGAATACATCTATACATTCGCACATAACATAAGCTGCGGCTGGAGTAGCATTCACATCCACCTTTCCTGTTGATGTCTTGATGAAATCAGCTCCTGCCTCCATGGCGAGGAACGACGCCCTTGCAATCTTTTCAGGTGTCTTCAGAATACCAGTCTCGAGAATGACTTTCAGATGTACCGTTCTGTTCTGCCTTGCAGCTACAGCATCAATACAGCTTCGTACCTGGCGTATCTCCTCAGCAGCTCCATCATAATCTCCAGCAAGGAACTTATTGAGTGCCAACACTATGTCAATCTCATCAGCGCCATACTCAACAGCCAGCTCACATTCTTTGAGCTTCACTTCAAGAAAGCTCTGAGAAGTAGGAAAGCAGGCTGAGACTGCAGTGACATTATAATCCTGTGTCCTTTCCTGAGCTACAAGATGTGCAAAATTAGGATACACGCATACAGATGCCGGAAGTGGCCAGTCCGGATAAGATTCCCTGAAGGCATTCACCTTGCATACAAGCTTCGAAACCGACTCCGGAGTATCGTCAGTCTTCAGAGTCGTGAGATCCATCATCGAAAAGCACTCCTTATATACTCTTTCCGACTCAAAGGCATCAAGATTTGATGCCAACTGTTGCAATGCCATTCCCATCTTCTCCTGATCCGGAGTGTAGGAGTATTTTTTCAACAAATCCATATTTCTAAAATTTCAGTTTTGAATCAACAATAATTGTGACAGGACCATCATTCAGGAGTTCAACCTTCATATCCGCTCCAAATATTCCTCTGCCTACACTTTTACCAAGTTCTGTTTCAAGCAGTTCCAGAAACCTTTCATACAAAGGAATTGCCACATCCGGTTTTGCAGCCTTTATGTATGAAGGTCTGTTGCCTTTTACAGTCGAAGCATATAGTGTAAACTGACTTACAGCGAGAACATCTCCCGAAACATCCTTGACAGACAGATTCATGACGCCATTCTCATCATCGAAGATACGCATTGCTGCTATCTTTCTTGCAGTCCATAAAAGGTCATCTTCCGTATCCTCATCAATAAATGCCGCAAGGACCAGAAGACCGTGTCCTATACATGACTCATAGTTCTCCTCCAGCACCTTTACTGACGCTTTTGTAACCCTTTGTATTACAGTCCTCATTATCCTCGTATCTGTATTTTGAATCCTTCATCAAGCAACGGCCGCACAAACGCCTTCATTTCATCCACTGTGTATTTCTGCAGTGTCTTGTCAGGAGTCTCACGGTCAATCGTATATATCATTATCTCCCTTGGCGAAAGTCTCCTCACAATATCCATCCAACGATTCAAAGCGTCAGGCTCGGCTGTATTGAAATAGCTTGAGCGCACAAACATTGTCTGAAGCACGAAATCACCCTTAAATCCGGCCAGACTGTCTACCACTTTGTCAATACTGTAACTTCCTACCGGTTTGTTTATAAGTTCCACCAAGTCATCTGCTCCGGCATCAATCTTCATTATAGGGTTATCAACCTTCTTCAATGCATGGAATATATCTTCACGCCATGCAAGTGTGGCATTTGACAGGACAGAGACCTTTGCTTCGGGATAGAAACGGTCCCTCAACCTGAGTGTCACGTCAACGATCTGAGCGAAATCAGGATTCATCGTCGGCTCTCCATTACCTGAAAAAGTAATGGAATCAACAGGCACGCCCTCCTGTGAGAGTGCTGCCATACGGCTTTCCAATGCCGTCTCAACTTCTGCAAGACGTGGAAATTTTCTATCACCTGCTCCATCCTTGTTCCATCCGCACTCACAATAGACACAATCGAAATTGCATAGTTTCCCCTTTGCCGGAAGCACATTCACCCCCAGAGATGACCCAAGCCTACGACTGTAGATAGGTCCGAATACTATGTCGTCGAAATGCAGCATTACATTAACCTTTCCGATACACTTTTCTCTGTAATATTCCCCTGATCATCAAGACCTTTGACCAAAACTATGCCCGGACACTTTCCCGACTCCAGACTTCCAAGTACACTTTCCTTCGAGAGGAAACGGGCGCCATTAAGACATGCCCATGTAAAAAGCTCTCCCATCGGAACTTCAGGGAAATTCGCATGCAGACAAGCCAGTTCCTTTATCATGCTGAGATCGTCATTGCTTGAAAGCGAATCCGTACCTACAGTTATTGCCAGAGAATTTCTTCTCATCAGAGGGATAGGAGGTAACGCATTATGAATGAATATATTGGACAGAGGACAAACCGCCCAATAGACATTATTCATGACCTTCTTTGCCTGATCTATATCATCCTGTTTCAAGCACACATTATGTACAAGAAGAATATGCTGATCATAAGGCGCAGGTCTGGCATCCTTAAGTCTTGCAATAAAATACTTCAATGAAGATTCACCTGTCACCGGCGGAGTACTCATGCCGTTGCGGACACGATTCTCATACATGGCTCCAGATCCGCTTACGAGCAGTTCCTCTTCTTCCTGACTTTCCTGAGAATGATATGAGATATATCCCTTGTCAAGTCCTGCACCGGCAGAGGCGCTCAGCAGCTGAGGGCTCATGGTGTAACATGAATGCGGAGTTGGGGCAGCATCAAGTCCCTTATCCTCAGCAAGAGCATTCAGGGCCGCAACATCAGCCATGACTCCGTCACACATTTCTGGTTCACTTCCAAAAACTTCCAGGAATGTCCTTGTGTACATCTTATGGGAGGCCTTGACTGCAAAGGAAGAATCATCATTACTGATATCCGCCATTGCAGATACTCCATCATTCCACATCTTGTCCATCCACTCCTGCGCGAGTCTTTCCTTGACATCGAAACCAGCCCAGTCACGAAGAGCATTGATCTGATCAATGAAACCTGCCATTCCTGATCCCTTGTAGAACTTGCCATGAAGATGAGAAAGTTCCACATGGCAATGGGTATTGACAAAACCCGGAACAAGAGCTCCGTCAATGATATCTTCAGACGGATCTTCTGATATTCCTGTACGTATTATTCTACCATTGTCTTCGTCGTATTCAACAAAACCGTTTCTTATAGGCTCGAATGATTCCAACGTATAGATATACTTAGCTGCTATTCTCTTGATTCCCATTACTTTACTGATATTGTATCCTTGACCGTCACTGTATCTCTCACCTGCAAGGAATCCAGAATCACCATTCTGAGATCCCTGTATATGGTATCAGCTCTGTCGATGTTTCTCATACGGTATATCCACAATGAATCGGGCTCGACAGCAAGACTATCATAATAATGCACATACGGTTCTTCGTCAAGATATGGAAAGTATTCACCCATGTCTATCTCCACCTTGATCTTCAATGACTCCCTAAGCTTTCTGAGAGCCTCCTGATGTTCGATTTCCTTCTTCTGATCTTCGAGGGCGTTCAGCTTTTCTCCAAGTATCTCCGCAGTAGTCCTCAGTATCCTCGAAAAACGTTCCGGGTCATTCATATACACATCCACACTCTTGCGGTAGTCTGCCGATGTGTATCCATATCTTTCCAAAACAGGCTCATACACCAGCGAGGTATCTGCAATATGTCTGTTGCCCGGATTGTTCATGATCCATTGATCGACAAGCAACATTTCAGCGTAGATTTCAGCAAGTTTGCTGCGTGGGATGACCTTATCTTCCTTCCTGCCGCATGAAACGGCAAGAAGAAAGACCGCAGTCATAAGCATTATGCGCCTTATAAGCCTCATTCTTATCTCAATGTTGCACCAAACTCGTTCTGGAAGGTAGAGAGGAGCTTGCTCATTACCCTCTCCACATCACTATCTGTGAGTGTCTTTTCGAGATCCTGAAGTACAAAGCTGAGAGCATACTGTTTCTTACCTTCTGCAATCTTGTCACCTCTATAGACATCGAAAAGTCCGACCTGCTTAAGAAGCTTCTTTCCCACACGGAGAGCACTCTTGCGAAGGTCTGCATATGAAACAGATTCGTCGAGAAGGATAGCAAGGTCTCGTCTCACTTCCGGGAACTTTGGCAGTTCCGAATACTTGATCTTGTTTCTCTTTATGAGCGTAAAGAGTGCAGGCCAGCTGATTTCTGCTGCAAATACAGGCTGCTTGATGCCGAACTGCTTGAGTCTTGCAGGTGATATGGTACCCATGACAGCAAGCTGGATATTCGACCCTGGAAGGCTGTATGAAAGTCCTTCAGAGAAAAGGTCCGCAGGAGCAGCGTCTGTCTGAAGAGAATATATATCACATCCGAAACGCTTGAGAAGGAGTTCCAGGTATCCCTTGAGCTGGAAATAATTACCCTTTCCGGGATCCACACGCCATGATTTCTCAGGCTGGCCGCTCATGAACATTGCATAGCAGGTATGCTCCTCGTATGATTCAAGGGTCTTGCCGTCCATCTGCGGATTGAATGAATATACAGAGCCGTACTCAAATGTCTTTATATTTGTAATCTGACGGTTGATGTTATGGGCAATAACCTCGAGACCATTCAGAAGCAGAGTCTGTCTCATCACATTCAGATCCGAACTGAGAGGATTCATGATCCTTACACACCTTTCCTCAGGATATGTCTTGAGCTTTGAATAGTACTCCGACTTGGTGAGGGAGTTGTTCATTGTCTCTACAAATCCGTTTGCTGCAAGGAAATCAGCGATAGTCTTCCTAACCTGCTCCGGCTCAGGTTTCTGAGGCGCATTTACAGACATTCTCATTGCCTGAGGCAACTCGATATTGTTATATCCGTAGATACGGAGGATTTCCTCAACTATATCACATTCGCGATACACATCGATCATATATGACGGAACAGCTACAACCGCACCATTTTCAGACTTCTCCACAAATTCATATGCAAGAGACTCAAGAATGCTTTCGATTGCATCCTTACCTATCTTCTTGCCTACGAAGTTTTCGATACGGGCATAGTCAAGTTCGACCACTTTCTTTGAGATGGTTTCAGGATAGAACTCCTGCATTCTGCCCTCGATCTTTCCGCCGGCGAGTTCAAGTATGAGAAGGGCTGCACGTTTTGTTGCATATTCCACGATGAGAGGATCGGCGCCACGCTCATAACGGAACGAAGCATCTGTCTTGAGGCCGTGTCTCTTGGAACTCTTTCTTATCGATACCGGATTGAAATATGCGCTTTCAAGAAATACATCTGTTGTGGTTTCTGTAACTCCAGATTCCTCACCTCCGAATACTCCCGCGAGACACATAGACTTCTCGGAATTTGCAATCATAAGGTCTGCTGCGCTCAAAGTGCGCTCAACACCATCCAGAGTCACGAACTTTTCTCCTTCCTCAGCCCTACGTACGATTACTTTTCCACCTGTTATCTTTGCAGCATCAAAAGCGTGGAGTGGCTGACCGACCTCATGCAGGACAAAGTTTGTAATATCCACAATATTGTTGATAGGCCTGAGCCCGATGGCAAGGAGCTTCTTCTGGAGCCACTCAGGAGAAGGAGCGACCTTAACTCCACGGATTGTTGTACCTGTATAACGAGGCGAGCCGTCAGCTGCAGTCACTTCTACAGGAATAGCTTCGCCCTCTGCGCTGTCTGCCCATGCGGACACATCCGGCATCTTGAATGAGCAAGGAATATTGTTGTGCTTGAGATAAGCATAAAGGTCACGAGCCACACCTATATGAGAAGCTGCATCCACGCGGTTTGCCGTAAGTCCTATCTCGATGAGCGCATCTGTTGCAAGTCCCAGATAGTCCTTTGCAGGAGTACCTACGACAGCATCCGGATCGAGCACCATGATTCCGTCATGCGACTCACCGATTCCAAGCTCATCTTCTGCGCAGATCATACCGAATGACTCGACGCCACGGATCTTCGACTTCTTGATCTTGAAATCCTCTCCAAGGACAGTTCCAACTGTAGCAAGCAGAACTTTCTGCCCTGCAGCCACATTAGGAGCTCCACATACGACCTGAAGCAGTTCAGGCTCTCCTGTATTGAGTTTTGTAATATGCAGATGATCGGAATCCTGATGCTCAACGCATTCAACAACCTCAGCGACTATGACCCCCTTAAGGCCCCCCGGAATCTCTTCAATCTGTTCGAGTGAATCGACTTCAAGTCCTATTGAAGTCAATGCCTCTGCAACGGCCTCAGGAGCGAGGTCGCACTCAAGGTAATCCTTGAGCCAATTGTACGAAATCTTCATATGATCTAAACTTTATATATTCTTTATTATACTATATCTTCCTTTGAAAAGAGTGATCCGACAAATTCCTTCTTGTTGAATACCTTGAGGTCATCCATACCCTCTCCTATACCTACAAACTTCACAGGAATTCGGAACTGGTCCACGACACCGACTACCACACCACCCTTGGCTGTGCCGTCAAGCTTTGTGATGGCCATGGCTGTAATATCTGTTGCTCTTGCGAATTCCTTTGCCTGCTGGAACGCATTCTGACCTGTCGATCCGTCAAGCACAAGCAACACCTCATGCGGAGCATCCGGAACCACCTTTCTCATGACATTACGAATCTTGGTAAGCTCATTCATCAGGTCAACACGGTTGTGCAGACGTCCGGCAGTATCAACAAGCACGACATCAGCATCCTTTGCAACAGCCGATTTCAGGGTATCGAACGCCACAGAAGCAGGATCCGACCCCATTTCCTGCTTCACAATCTCCACACCTGCTCTTTCCGACCATATTGTAAGCTGGTCCACTGCTGCAGCCCTGAATGTATCTGCGGCACCCAGCACGACCTTCTTACCTTGTTGTCTTAAAGTGTTTGCCAGCTTTCCGATAGTAGTTGTCTTTCCAACACCATTGACTCCGACAACCATTATCACATATGGTTTCTTCGAAAAATCGAAAGGGATTACCTCTTCTGAATTATCCACATCAAGAAGCTCTGCTATTTCCTCTCTCAACATATCCACAAGCTCTCCCATCGACACATATTTGTCCTTGCGGACTCTTTCCTCAAGGCTGTCGATTATCTTCATGGTAGTATCGACTCCCATATCAGTCGCGAGCAACGCCTCTTCAATTGCATCCAGCACTTCGACATCAACCTCCGAACGGCCTATGAAAGCATGTGACAGCCTGTCGAAAAAGCCTCTGTTCGTCTTCTTTACACCTTTATCAAATATACCCATAAATACTCGATTTAACTTACAAAGTTATGGATTTTAATCGTATAAAAAAAATCTGCATGCCAAAAAGTAATTCTGGAGATTTTTTAGTAATATTGTAGCTGATTTGTTCAAATCTGAATAAGGATGAAGGATTTCAGAAACACATTTGTGGTAGTCCTGATCACACTCGCCACCTCGCTGACAGTATCAGGACAACGAAAGATAACATTCACACCTCAATGGACAGCACAAAGCCAGTTTGCTGGCTACTATGCGGCAGAAGAGCTTGGTTACTATGACGAAGCCGGACTTGATGTGACCATAGTACATCCTTCCACATCAAACTCTGCAATCAACAGGCTGAAGGACGGCACAAGTGATTTTGTGACCATGCAGATGCAGCAGGCCATGATTGAGATAGACAAAGGACACAAGGTCATCAACATCCTGCAGACAATGCAGAACGCCTCACTGCAGATCATGCCACGACACGAGGGCATCACTTCTCTGGATGACCTTAAGGGGAAACGGGTCGGCATATGGAAAGTCGGATTCGGAGATTATGCCCTTATGGCAGACAAAGAAAGGAATCTTGAGATCGAGTGGATTCCCTTTGTGCAGAATATAAACCTTTTCATATCCGGAGTGATTGACGCAACACTTGCAACAAGCTACAACGAACTTCTCCAGATAAAGGCAGCAGGCTATGACATTTCTGCAGCCATACCCATGGCAAACGAGGGGTATAACTTTCCGGAAGACGGACTATATGTTTCTGAAGTACTGTTCAGAAAGGAACAGGAGACCGTAAAAGCCTTCACGGAAGCTTCACGAAAAGGATGGGAATGGGTGGAACGACACCCTGACGAGGCTCTTGAAATCGTAATGAAACAGGTAATGGAAAATCATGTTGCTACCAACAGGGCCCATCAGAAATGGATGCTTGAAGAAGTCATACGCCTGAACATAGACATGCAGACAGGTACGGCGACATACAGCCTAAGGCCGGAACAGGTAAAGGCCCTGAATGACCTTATGATCCGGCACAAACTGATTACAAGGACGATATCACCAGAAACCCTCACAGGCAAATGACCATGAAAAACAGAATAGCATTCGGAAAATCATTTTCCGCACGCCTGAGCCTATATATAGCGATTGTGGTGGCCGTGATATTCTCCATCACCTCAACACTGTACTACAGATCAGCACGCAATATGGTGCAGAACGAGGCAGAAAACCGGGCGCACGGACTTCTGTCAAATACAATCCTCGAAATTGACAGGATGCTGTATTCTGTTGAAGTCGCTGTCGAGAACATGGCATGGAATATTGCTGAAAACACTGACGACCCGGCATACATGTATTCGGTCACAGAGCGTCTGTTGAAGACAAATCCGTTCATCTTCGGATGTGCCGTCGCGTTCGAGCCATATTACTATAAGGACAAAGGCCTGTACTATTCTCCATATTCATACAGAAACAGTGACGGTATCGCGTCCAAGCAGCTTGGTAATGAAGACTATGATTATCACCATATGGAATGGTACCAGATACCTGTCCTGATGAAGGATTCCTATTGGAACGAGCCTTACTTTGATGAAGGTGGAGGCGATATCATGATGACAACCTATTCCCGTCCTCTATTCGACGAAGATGGAAGAGTATTCGGCGTTCTCACCGCAGACATATCCCTGCAATGGCTTACAGATCAGGTGAACTCCATACAGCCGTATCCTCACTCATACAACCTGATGATCGGCCGAGGAGGAACCTATATCGTCCATAAGGATAGTGAAAGAATACTCAACGAGACCATATTCACTGCCACATTCGACATGGAGGACAGGACTGTCGAGACTATTGCAAAGGCGATGATTGCCGGAGAAACTGGTATGATGCAACTTGATAATGACGGAGAAATGTCGTCAGTATTCTATGCACCGGTCCAGAGTACAGGATGGTCTGTAGCTGCCATATGTCCACATAAAGACATATATGCCCAGATCTATCAGACCAGAACCTTCTTATGGATGCTTGCCATTACCGGACTCCTTGTCATGATAGTTTTATGCTACACAGCAATCAGTAAGCTTACCGGTCCCCTGAAGGTCTTTGCAAAGTCCGCTACTGAAATAGCCGGAGGAAACTTTGCTGCAGAACTGCCTCACATCAACAGCGAAGACGAGATGAAGCTGCTTCGTGACTCTTTCAGATTCATGCAGAATTCTCTTGTAGAATATATAGAAGAGTTGAAACAGACTACGGCAAACAAGGAGCGCATAGAAAGCGAATTGCGTATTGCCAGCAGCATACAGATGGATATGGTCCCAAAGATATTCCCTCCATTCCCTGAAAGGAAGGAAATAGCCATGTATGCCACACTGCATTCGGCCAAAGAGGTAGGCGGTGACTTGTACGACTTCTTCATTGAAAACGACAAATTCCATTTCATAATCGGAGACGTATCTGGAAAGGGCGTGCCAGCTTCTCTTGTAATGGCTGTAACATGCCGTCTGTTCAGAACCATTGCATCATACTACGACAGCGCTGCAGAAATTGTGTCCTCACTTAATGATGCTCTTGCCGAAACCAATGAAGCCAACATGTTCGTAACGTTCTTCCTGGGAATACTCGACCTCAAGAACGGAAAACTTCAGTATTGTAACGCCGGGCACAATTCTCCAGTCATTATGCTGCCAGACGGGAATGCAGGATATATGGATACAGCGACTAACATTCCTCTCGGTCTTTTCAAGGGATTCGCATATGAAGAAGGAACTGTTGACTTCCCTGCCGGATCTTCTATATTCCTCTACACAGACGGAGTGACAGAGGCAGAAAACATGGAAAAGGAACTCTATTCCGAGAATAAGCTGATCGATGTACTTGGCTCGGTCAAGGACAGGAGCAACCCGGAGCAGACAGTCTGTGCGGTATTTGAAGACGTAAAGTCTCACGTCGGAAACGCAGAACAGAACGATGATATAACAATACTTTGTATTTATTATAATCCCGAATGAGATGAAGAGACAACTTATTCTTCAGAACAAGATATCTGAAATACCGAAATTATCCACCTTTCTGGATGGAATTGCAGATGAACTTGCTCTGCCACAGGAGCTGGTATTCAGCCTGAATCTTGCACTTGAAGAGGCTGTCTCAAATGTCATTCTCTACGCTTATCCGGATGGCGTGACAAATGAAATAGCTCTCACAGCGCAGTTAAGCGACAACAACCTGATATTCACGCTGACGGACACAGGGGAAGAATTCGATCCGACCGGCGTTCCTGACGCAGACATAACTCTGTCTGCTGAAGAAAGGCAGATAGGCGGTCTGGGAATACTCCTGATACGCAATATAATGAACAAGGTAGAGTATCAGAGAATCGGAGACAAGAATGTGTTCACACTGGTAAAGGAAATCTAAAACAACAATCAATATGGAAGTAAAGATCATTAAAGAAGGAGACGTAAACGTCTTTGCAATAACAGGAAGGGTCGACACCTCAACAGCATCGCATCTTGAGGATGCTGTCAACGCATATTTTACTGTACCTGGTGCAAAGGTAATCTTTGACTGCAAGGAAATGGAGTATATCAGCAGTTCAGGTCTGAGAGTATTCCTTTCCGCACATAAGAACATCGCCATGAAGGGTGGAGAATTCTCTATCAGAGCAATATCACCTCAAGTAAAGGCTGTATTTGACATGACCGGATTCTCAAAGATTCTAAACATAATCTGATTTATCCGTAATGGCATATACAGAAAAAGAGGATGACCCGTCTGGCCATCCTCTTTTTCTGTATCACCGGCAGGATTATTTCTTTGCGAAGAAATCCTTAGCCTTGTCCTCTTCTACGAGCTCCTCAGTGAAAACGTAAGCTCCAGTCTTTGGCGACTTGTCCATGCGGATACACTTAACCATCTTCTTGAGTGTACCAGCCTTGAAGGTTGCGACTGCTTTCTTTGCCATTTCTTAATCCTCCTTAATTATTTGATCTCGCGATGAAGGGTTACCTTCTTCAGGAACGGATTGTATTTCTTACGCTCCAGACGCTGAGTCGTGTTCTTCTTATTCTTAGTAGTGATGTATCTTGAGATACCTGGTACACCGCTCTCTCTCTGCTCAGTGCACTCAAGGATGACCTGCACCCTGTTACCTTTAGCTTTCTTTGCCATGATTCAAAAAATTAAACAAGGTTAATAAATCCTTTCTTCTGAGCGTCTTTGATAGTAGCAGCGAGACCATTCTTCTCGATAGTTCTCATACCTTTGCAAGACACCTTGAGGGTGATAAATCTCTGCTCCTCCTCTGACCAGAACTTCTTAGTCTTGAGGTTAAGGGCGAAGATACGCTTTGTGCGTCTCTTAGAATGGGAAACATTGTTTCCTACCATTCTCTTTCTTCCTGTAACTTGACAAACCTTTGCCATTGTATATAACTTTTTTAATTAATTCATTATTAGCGGGCTGCAAATATCGCATAAAAAAATTGCATTTGCAAAAATTTACACAAATTTGAAAAACCTGCGCCATCTTATATTATTCGGAAACTTCTTGTTTCCGTCGATGGAGAGCCAGATCACTGCTGGTTTTCCTACTATATGATCTTCAGGTACAAAACCCCAATATCTTGAGTCAAGCGAATTGTGCCTGTTGTCTCCCATCATGAAATAATAATCCTGCTTGAAAGTATAACTCTGAACCTCCTCGGAGTTTATGTATATCTTTCCGTCTATTACCTCCAGATCATTTCCCTCATAAGAAGTTATGATTCTCTGATAAAGCGGAAGATTCTTTACTGTAAGCTCTACCTCTACACCTTTCTTCGGAATCCAAAGCGGACCGAAATTGTCTCTTGTCCATTTATAGTCAGATGAGAACGGGAATATAGTCAGTTCCGAATCCGGATAATCCGGTGGATAGGAATCTATATTCTGTGTCACCGACACAACATTGGAATAGGACTTTACCTGTTCGAGCATATCAGCTGTAAGGGGCATTTCCGGATATCCCGGCAGTTCGGGATAGTACCAAAGCTCACCCACATTGATGTCAAGCTTGTTCAGGTTCTTCTGGTTGATCTTCTTTCCGTCTGTAACTACCATATAGGAGTTCTGCACTCCCGGCCAGTTTTCCTGAGGCTGCGAATTAACATAAACCTGTCCGTCCTTTATTGTCAAGGTATCTCCTGCAACTGCAACGCATCTCTTGACATAGTGGTCCTTCTTATCTGAAGGTCTTACTACTATCGGACCATAGTTTCTTAATGTATAATCGCGTCCAAGTGTTCTGACATATGTATAGTAATCTGCTGCCGGCTCTCTCACCAGGACCGTATCTCCGTGAGGAAATCCGAAAACCACATAATCCCCGGTCTTTACATGACCAAATCCTTTCAGTCTCCTATAGTCATTCTGTATGAGTTCCGAATAGGATTCTCTACCTGCAATGACGTTATGAGTAAAAGGTATTGTCAAAGGAGTCTGCGGAAGCTTCGGTCCGTATGCCAGCTTGCTTACAAACAGATGATCACCTGTGTAGAGCGAACTCTCCATCGAGGACGAAGGAATCTTGAATGCCTGGAAAAAGAAAGTGTTGATAAATGTCACGACAACGACTGCAAAGATGATTGCATCCACCCAGTCAAGAAGGGCATTTCTTTTCTCTCCTTCCTTATACTCTTTCTTCCAGAAGAGCCACTTCACTTTCTTGGTGATGTGTCCGTCAAATATCGGAATAAGTCCGAAGAGCCACCAATAGTTTCCGAGCCATATAACCCACAAGATGTAGAGAACTGCCCAAAAGCACATCCTCACCCATTTATTGTGGTACAATTCCCTCAGGCTCATCAGTCAATACTTATTTTACAGAATTGATGATAGCCTCAAATGCCTGAGGATTATTCATAGCAAGGTCTGCAAGCACTTTACGATTAAGCTCGATGTTCTGCTTTGCGAGACGGCCGATAAGCTGAGAATACGTCATACCATACTGACGTGCAGCGGCATTGATTCTCTGAATCCAGAGTGCACGGAATGTGCGCTTCTTGTTCTTACGGTCACGGTAAGCATAAGTAAGACCCTTCTCATAGGTGTTCTTTGCTACCGTCCAAACATTCTTTCTCGAAAGAAAATAACCGCGGGTCTTTTTAAGAATTTTCTTGCGGCGTGCCCTTGAGGCAACTGAATTTACCGATCTTGGCATAAAATTTAACTGTTTTATGGAGGCAGTGTCCGTCGTCGGAGCTTTTCAACTGCGTTCCAAGTTTAACTTAAATAACTTTTTGTAATTGTTAAAATTACATACCGAGCAAAGCCTTGACTCTCTTCTCGTCAACATTGGCAACGAGCGCGATGTGAGTCAAATTTCTCTTCTGCTTCTTGGTCTTCTTTGTGAGAATGTGGCTCTTAAAAGCATGCTTTCTCTTCACTTTTCCCGTTCCGGTAAGCGTAAAACGCTTTTTTGAACCGGAGTTGGTCTTCATTTTTGGCATAGTTAAATTTGATTTAGTTAATAATTATTATTATCCAATCACTTGGATTACTTTTTCTTAAGCGGGGCGATCATCATGATCATCCTCTTACCTTCAAGCTTCGGCATCTGCTCTGCCCTTCCGTACTCTTCCAGCTCTACTGCAAAACGAAGAAGAAGCTTCTCTCCCTGATCGGCATAGATAATTGAGCGTCCCTTGAAGAATACTGAAGCTTTGACCTTCGATCCTTCCTGAAGGAATTCCTGAGCATGCTTAAGCTTGAACTGGAAGTCATGTTCGTCCGTATTCGGTCCGAATCTGATTTCCTTTATGACTATCTTGGCAGCGTTTGCCTTCATCTCCTTGGCTTTCTTCTTCTGCTGATAGAGATACTTCTGATAGTCCATTATCCTACATACAGGAGGGTCAGCCTTAGCGCTTATCTCCACCAGATCGAGCTCCTGTTCATCAGCCATTCTCAATGCATCCCGAAGTGAATAAACTCCCTGTTCCGGGATATTCTCTCCTACGAGACGTACCTGTGAGGCTGTGATTTCCTCATTGATTCTCAATCCGTCCTCGTCCTTCTTCACATTGTTCGGTCTCTGACCGGGACGATTGTTAGGTCTTGGGCCGCTCGGGCGTGGACCTGGTCTAAATGGTGCTGCGATAAATAAATCCTCCTATAAGTTAAGTTAATTAATATGGTCAGACTATGACAGCTGATCCTTTATCTCATTGCTTACCAATGCGACAAACTCATCAACCGGCATAGTTCCTGCGTCAATACCTCCCTGTCTTCTGACAGATACCGTGCCATCAGTCATTTCTTTCTCACCGACAATCACAAGGAAAGGAATCCTCTTGAGTTCACTCTCACGGATTCTCTTGCCGAGAGTTTCATTCCTGTCGTCAACGGCGGCGCGAATATCGCAATTATTCAGCAAATTACAAACTTTTTTTGCATATTCCTCATATTTTTCGCTGACTGGCACTATGTTAACCTGATCTGGGGTGAGCCACAACGGAAGTTTTCCACCTGTATGCTCGAGCAGAACAGCTACAAATCTTTCGAGTGATCCGAACGGTGCGCGATGGATCATGATAGGGCGATGCTTCTGGTTGTCGCTTCCGATATATTCGAGTTCGAATCTCTCCGGAAGATTATAGTCGACCTGAATGGTTCCCAACTGCCATTTTCTTCCTATGGCATCCTTTACCATAAAGTCGAGCTTAGGACCGTAGAATGCAGCCTCTCCATACTCGACTACAGTATTGAGTCCCTTTTCTTCAGCAGCCTCAATGATTGCCGCCTCAGCCTTTGCCCAGTTCTCGTCTATTCCGATGTATTTGGTCTTGTTCTCAGGGTCTCTGAGTGAAACCTGAGCAATGTACTCGTTGAAATTCAAAGTCTTGAACACATAGAGAATAATGTCAATCACCTTGCAGAACTCTTCCTTGAGCTGGTCAGGACGGCAGAAAAGATGCGCATCATCCTGTGTGAAGCTACGTACTCGTGTAAGTCCATGAAGCTCACCGCTCTGCTCGTAACGGTAAACCGTACCGAATTCTGCAAGTCTGAGCGGAAGATCCTTGTAAGATCTTGGCTTTGACCTATATATCTCACAGTGGTGAGGGCAGTTCATCGGCTTGAGCAGATACTCTTCACCCTCCTGTGGAGTATGTATAGGCTGGAATGAATCTTTGCCGTACTTAGCATAGTGTCCTGATGTCACATAAAGATCCTTGTTACCGATATGCGGTGTAATCACCGGAAGGTAACCGTATGACTTCTGAAGTTTCTTGAGGAAGTTCTCAAGGCGTTCACGAAGAGCTGCACCCTTAGGAAGCCACAAAGGAAGACCCTGACCCACTCTCTGTGAGAATGTGAATAACTCCATTTCCTTACCGATCTTTCTATGGTCACGTTTCTTGGCCTCTTCCATCATCTGAAGATACTCGTCAAGGAGAGACTTCTTAGGGAAGGTAACACCATATACACGGGTGAGCATCTGACGTTCCTGGTCACCTCTCCAGTATGCTCCTGCAATGGCAGTAAGCTTTACGGCCTTGATTACGGATGTATCCTTAAGGTGAGGTCCACGACAAAGGTCAGTAAAGTCTCCGTTAGTATAGAATGTGATGGTACCGTCTTCGAGTTCGCTGATAAGCTCGCACTTGTACTCGTCACCCTTCTCAGTAAAGGTCTTCATTGCCTCAGCCTTCGAAACCTCTGTCCTCACGAAAGGATTCTTCTGACGTGCCAGCTCGATCATCTTATCCTCGATCGCCTTGAGGTCCGCCTCCACGAGAGTCTTGTCACCGAAATCCACATCATAGTAGAAACCGGTCTCGATAGCAGGTCCGATACCGAACTTGACACCCGGATACAAAGCTTCGAGAGCTGCAGCAAGAAGGTGTGACGAAGAGTGCCAGAACACATGTTTTGCCTCTGCATCCTCCCACTTGTGAAGTCTGATGGCAGCATCCTCATTGATCGGACGTGTCACATCATATACCGTACCCTTTCCTGTGGTATCAGCTGCCGTAATCACTGTTGCAGCCAATACGTCTGCTGCCAATCTTGGGCTTATGCTGTTTGCAATATCAAATGCGCAGACACCGTTCTCATACTGTCTCACGCTACCGTCAGGAAATGTAATATTGATCATATCTGTATCTTTTAATTATTTCTATATCAAGCTTGCCGAAACAAGCATGCAAAGGTAGGAAAATTTTTCTATACGACATACACTTTTTAGGGCAACATCTTCTATTTGAGGTAGATTATCGCATCCACCTTACGTTCCATCCTGACATTCCAGCCAGCCTCACAAGGATGGTTGACAACTCCGTGACCGTCGATCCACATCGTAGTAGATCCGCCGCCATCGAGATTCATGGCATATTTTGCTCCCAGTATCTTCATATACGAAGCCAGCAGTTGGGTGGACATGCCCTCGGCCTGGGTAAATCGTCCGTCCACAGTTACAAGCAACACTCTTCCGTCTTCCGTAACGCCTATTGCGGTGCGAGGATGACTCAGTGTGTTGTGATCGCTGGATGTCATTGTCTGCACCGTATTGTCATCAATGAGAAGAGGACCGCAGCACAGGACGTCCGAGGCTATAAGTTCTGCTGCACCTTCATTGCCTACAACCGGCGCAATAGCCGGCACTTTATCAGTCAAAGTAAACACTCCGTTTGCAAAATAAGCAGAGCACCCATCTGCCTTCGCCACACCTTCTCTCTTGACTTCGCCTCCAATCTTCACATAGCTGTCATGCTTTGTTCCTCCGAAATATGACGCATTTATCGCAACTAAGGCTCCCGCCGCCTTACCTTGAGCACTTGTGTATGCAAAACTGGACGGACAGGCTATCCCCAGTACATTTGTCTCCGAAGGGGTAATGCTGACTACATTAAGCGACCTTGGGAATCCCTCCCAGGTTGTCAATGCGCTTGTCCAGACAACTCCTTCACGCAATTTGGTCACAGATGCATTACGGAATATCAGCACTGAGTCACATTTCACCTCGTCATATTCCAACATGTATTCATTTGATTCCACTCCGTCGGCAATCACCTTCACAGGCACCGAATATCCTTCAACCAATGGAGATGCCACCACAATCACGTCTTCAGAAGACTCGATGAGAGATGTCACTTGGATATCTCCGAAGAAGACGACATTTCCTCCCGGCCTTGTACTAAAATCCGACCCTTTGATTGTCACCGGACAGTCATAGGCCGCCTTACTTCCGAACTGGGTAGTGATAAGACTGATTACAGGAGACCCGGTTGCCTTATCCTTGGCATCCATCCCGCCTTGATTACAAGATACGGTGATCACGAGAAGCATTGACCACACTAAAGCAAGGGAATAATAATTTTTCATATCAGGATTTTTTTTACAAACATACCAAAATATCTTCTATTGAACACATTGATTGATATTTTAAGTTATCTTTGTGTCAATTATAAAGAAGAATGGCAATGAACACTAAAAATATGTGGAACACCGCAGGTACGGCAGGACTTGCATTGGGCGGAGTGTCCTCTATCTATCTCTTCCTCACTCAGCTGCTGTCGGGGTCAATGGAGGAGGTCTCACTCTGGCAACAGATACTCTCATTCGTACTCTGGACAATAAAGTTCTGTGGATGCATCTGGATCATGTGGTTCTTCATGAAGAAATTTGCTTCAGAGAACAAGGATGCAGATAATAAGGATGTATTCAGAATGGGTATGGCCACTGCAGTATTGTCAGCGATATTGTATTCTGCTGTCAACCTGGCAAACATGCTGTACATTTCTGCTGATTACTACCAGACGCTGTACCAGACATTGATGGAACAGATGAGCGGCGTCCTCGATTCAAATTCCATGACCATGATGGAACAGATGATAGAGAACATGCCTCAGCTCACATTCTTTTACACCATAACCTACTGTTTCCTTTTCGGAACAGTACTCTCCGCCATTCTTTCCCGCAACATACCGGAAAAGGATCCGTTTGCCGAATATAAACCAGAAGAAGAATAAACATATGGACATATCTATTGTCATATCTCTATATAACGAGGAGGAGTCGCTCCGCGAGCTCGTAAGCTGGATTGAATCAGTGATGACCCGTGAAGGTTATTCGTATGAAATAATAATGGTCGATGACGGCAGTACGGACCGTTCATGGGCTGTTGTCAGAGAACTTTCCGAAAAGAATCCAGCCATCAGAGGAATATCATTCCGTCGTAACTACGGAAAATCTGCAGCTCTCTACCATGGGTTTGCAGCAGCAGAGGGTAATGTAGTCATCACTATGGACGCGGACCTTCAGGACTCACCGGAAGAGATTCCGGAACTTTATCGCATGATTGTAGAGGAGGGATGGGACATTGTTTCAGGATGGAAGAAACAGAGATTTGACAATAAGCTTACAAAGAATCTCCCGTCAAAACTTTATAATGCTACTGCAAGAAAGGTTACAGGCATAAGGCTGCATGACATGAACTGCGGTCTGAAGGCATATAGAAACGAAGTTGTAAAGAATATCGAAGTGTACGGAGAGATGCACCGTTACATTCCATATCTTGCAAAGAACGCCGGATTCGGACGCATTACAGAAAAGCCTGTACAACATCAGAAACGTAAATATGGAGTAAGCAAATTCGGACTTGAACGTTTTGTAAACGGATTGCTTGACCTCATTTCACTATGGTTCCTGAGCCGTTTCGGAAAGAAGCCGATGCACTTTTTCGGATTCACAGGTATACTTATGTTTCTGGCAGGAGGATTTCTTGCAATATGGATCATTGTTGAGAAACTTATTCAGCAAAGTAACGGACTGGTATTCCGCCCGGTCACAGACCAGCCTCTTTTCTATCTTGCTCTTGTCGCAGTCCTGCTCGGTTTTCAATTGTTCCTTGCCGGATTCATTTGCGAGATGATTTCCAGAAACAGCAGTGAGAGAAACCAATATAAGATACGTGAAGAATTTTAGACTATGTTGAAGATTGGAGACAAGATGCCGGATTTTAAGGTCATGGACCAGAACGGCAACATGGTGAGCAGCGGAGACCTGCTCGGTAAAAAGACTGTAATATACTTCTACCCGAAGGATAACACCAGCGGATGTACTGCAGAAGCATGCAATCTGCGTGATAACCATGAGGCTATGACAGCCAAGGGATATAATGTCATCGGAGTAAGCAAGGACAGCGTAAAGTCACACAAGAATTTTGCAGAAAAGTACGAGCTTCCGTTTACATTACTGGCAGACACGTCCACCGAAATGATCCAGGCTTTCGGTGCATGGGGAGAAAAAAGCATGTACGGAAAGAAATATATGGGTATCGTGCGTACTACTTTCGTCTTCGACGAAAACGGTATCCTGACAGAAATCATAGAAAAGGTTGACACAAAGAATCATGCAGCACAGATTCTGAAATAAAAGCAAAAACCATATAGACTATGTGCCCGAAGGTCTCTTCTGAAAGACTTTCGGGCATTTCTGTTCAGATAAGTTGAATTCTGGCAGTATTTATGCTGAATGGTTGGAAAAATTCAATATATGGAAAAGAGTATTTATGATTTCACTGTCATGGACATGAAGAAAAAACCGGTGAGCCTCGAGACATATAAGGGTAAGGTAATGCTTATAGTCAATACTGCGACCGGATGCGGATTTACTCCTCAATACAAGGAACTGGAAGAAATGTACAGATTGTACAAAAACCAGGGATTTACAGTCCTGGGATTTCCGTGCAATCAGTTCGGACATCAGGCTCCGGGAACTGAGGAAGAGATTACAGAATTCTGTGAACTGAATTACGGCGTGACATTTCCTCAATTTGCCAAAATAGAAGTAAATGGAGAAAATGCAGCACCTCTATACAAATGGCTCAAGAAACAGAAAAGCGGTTTCCTCGGGACTCAGAGCATCAAATGGAATTTCACTAAATTCCTGGTAGACAGAGAAGGCAGGGTTGTAAAACGATTTTCTCCTTCAGACACACAGAAAGAAATAGAGCCAGCAGTCCTGGAATTGCTAAAATAACTTCCTGCAAAGCATGCGCTTCAGCGCCGTGCCACTCGCGTCAGCAAAATCATCTTAGAAGATTGAAACAGCAATGGCACCCGCCAGGAGAAGAATCGACACACCAGACAGGGATTTCGCACGACCTCCCCTCCTGTCACCTAATGCGCTGACACTCAGCGCATTGCAGAAACGCGATTCCCCGTTTCAGGGGAATCGTGTTTCTGGTTATCGTTGATAATCAGCGTGTTAGGCGGCAGGAGGATTGGAATGGCGGACAAGAGAACGGACAAGGGAACAGACAAGAGAACGGAAAAGAGGAAGGACCGCCGGTAACATAACGGTAAGCTGAGACTCGATTAATCGAGTAGGAGGTAAACGAAAGTAATGGAGTTTATCTCCTACTTTCGTTTACCGACCTCTCACACCACCGTACATGCGGGTCCGCATACGGCGGTTCCTTACATTCGATGATACTTTTCGTAGTA
>SUYR01000050.1 GCA_015060335.1 Bacteroidales bacterium
GTGATTTCTGCGCTGCTCATATCGGATTGTCTTAGGTATTTTAGTGTTAAATAGAGCGCGAATTTATCTATTATCCGTCAGTCTTAAGAGACTTCATGAATATAGTTATCAACATAGTTTTTAACATTGGAAAAGGTATGTTTTTTGTCATTGCCATTTCTGTACTTTTAAATACGTAACATTATGGCTACAAGATTCTTCAGATGCCGCCATTGCGGCAATGTCATCCAAAAACTGGTTGATTCGAAAGTTCCAGTCGTATGCTGCGGGGAGCAGATGCAGGAACTGATTCCGGGCACAATAGATGCCAGCAAGGAAAAGCATGTTCCGGTTGTAACACGTCTTGACGGTTGCAAGATCAAGGTCGAGGTCGGTAGTGAACCGCATCCTATGCTGCCTGAGCATCATATTGCCTTTATTTATATTGAAATGGAGAATGGCGGCATTCGTATCGATCTTAAAGATAAACCAGAGGCTGTGATCTGCACTTGCAACGGAAAACCCCTGGCAGTCTATGAATACTGCAATCTTCACGGTCTTTGGAAAACCGAATTGTAATATACGGAAAAAGGACTTGGGTGATAGCACCTAAGTCCTTTTCAGTTATGTAATTACAGATGTTATTCTGCGTCCATTGCCTGGCATGCGGTGATAGCTACCATCTTATAGATGTCATCAACAGAGCAGCCGCGGCTGAGGTCGTTCACCGGACGTGCAATACCCTGAAGGATAGGTCCGATTGCGTCAGCATTGCCAAGTCTCTGAACGAGCTTGTAAGCGATGTTTCCTACCTCGAGGCATGGGAAAACGAGTACGTTTGCATGTCCTGCGATTTCTGAACCCGGAGCTTTCTTCTGACCTACAGATGGGACGAGAGCTGCGTCTGCCTGAAGCTCGCCTTCTACCTTGAGTGAAGGATCGAGTTCCTTTGCAAGTCTTGTGGCTTCCACTACCTTGTCTACAACCTCGTGCTTTGCGGATCCCTTTGTAGAGAATGAAAGCATAGCCACTCTTGGATCGGCAAATCCTGCTACGCTCTTGGCTGTCTGTGCTGTGCAGACTGCGATCTGCGCAAGCTGTGATGCATCTGGCATAGGTGTCACGGCAACGTCACCTACTACGAGTACGCCGTCTTCGCCATATTCAGGAGTCTGAGTGATCATAAGCATTGCACCGCTGACGCATGTGATGCCTGGAGCGCATTTGATGATCTGAAGTGCCGGACGAAGAGTCTCACCTGTAGTTGAGAGTGCACCACTGATCTGCCCGTCAGCATCTCCGCTCTTGATGATGAGGCAGCCGAAATAAAGAGGATCGAGAACCAGCTGAGCAGCCTTTTCCGGAGTCATACCTTTATTCTTTCGAAGTTCGAAGAGAAGGTTGGCGTATTCTGCTGTCTTCTCGCTGGTTGCAGGATCGATGATGGTTGCCTTGCCGATGTTCTTGAGACCGAGCTTCTCTGCCAGGGCAAAGATCTCGTCAGGATTGCCGATAAGGATGATTTCTGCGATCTCGTCAGCGAGAGCCATGTCGGCTGCTGTGAGTGTGCGCTCCTCGAGAGATTCTGGAAGGACGATGCGCTGCTTGTTGGATTTCGCGCGTGCGATTATGCTTTCGATAAGTGTCATGATGTATAATTGTTGTTTGTTTTTGCTTAATCAAAGCAAATTTCGCTTGTTTTGTTGTAAACTCAAAATGTTTTTGAATATTCTTTGATAATTCTCTTGTCACATTGCAATATCTGCCGTCGAATCATTAATTTTGCAGCCGCAAGTGTTTGTTTGCGATAATATATTTATATTTACCTTGATTTAATCACGAACAATCATATAATAACTAAATATTTTAAAATGAACAGAATTCTTACTATCGTTGCATGTCTCTGTCTTATCGGATGTGCATCTAAGAATGTCAGCCAGCCGGTTGACAGAATGACCCATGACCCTGAATTTACAAACACAGAGTCAATCCTTCATGTATGGAGCTGGAACTTCAATACAATCGCAGAGAACATGAAGCAGATTTCTGATGCCGGTTATACCATGCTTCAGACCTCGCCGGTAAACGCCTGCTTCAGCCCTGAGGGTGGCAATATTTCCCTTTTCGGCAAGGATGGAAACTGGTATCACTATTATCAGCCGACAGACTGGACAATCGGAAATAACATTCTTGGAACTGAAGCCGAAATGCAGGCAATGCTTGATTCAGCAAAGAAGTATGACATCCGCGTTCTTGTTGACGTACTTCCAAACCATACTGCATTCGATATAGAGCTCGTGACCGACGAATTTTACGAGGCTGTGGGCGGAAGAGACAAGATGTTCCACACAACAGGACTCCAGGGTATCAGAAACTATAGCGACCGTGCGCAGTGTACTCTTCAGGGTGTAGGTGGCCTTCCTGACGTAAACACAGAGAACCCGCTTTTCCAGAAGTATTATATGAAGTTTGTGAACAAGCTCATCAAGATGGGTGTACGCGGTTTCCGTTATGATACAGCTAAGCATATCGGAGTTCATTCCGATCCTCTTGATACACTTGCCGGAGTCACCGTAAACGATTTCTGGGATGTCGCTACCGGACGCAAGGAGGTTCTCGGAGTTTCATTGGAGATCCCTTATGACAGCCTTTTCGTCTATGGAGAGGTTCTTCAGGGAAGAAATGTACCTGAGGAAGAATATGCCGGTTATTTCGGACAGACAGCTTCAAGCTACGGTCATGTCCTCTGCAGGGCTCTCGAGAACCATACAGCGAAGGATCTTGACCTTGTTTCATGGCACCACAGAGCTGCTCCAGAATATCTTACCACATGGGTCGAGAGCCACGACACATATTGCAACGCACATGAAAGTGCAGGACTTACCGACACTCAGATCAGAATGGGCTGGGTCCTCATCACAGCTCGTCAGAACGGTACTCCTCTCTTCTACAGCCGTCCTATGAATTCTACACGTGAGAACTATTGGGGTGACAACCTTCTCGGAGCACGCGGAAACGATGAATTCTTCCATCCTGAAGTGGTGGCTGTGAACAAATTCCGTAAGCAGATGAAGGGTCAGGTTGAAGATCTTCAGTTCTCAGAGGATGGTGAGGTTATCGTAGTGAACCGTGGCGACAAGGGTGCAGCTGTCATCAATCTCGCTCTTGAGAAGAACCCGGTTGACCTTTCGACCATGCTTCCTGACGGAGAGTACACTGACACTGTATATGGCCAGACATTCAAGGTAGAGAACGGAGTCCTCAAGGGAACTCTCAATCCTGAAACCACTTATATCATCGTGAAGAAGTAATTCTTCCCATAAAACAATACGGGCGGCTGAATGTATGTTCAGTCGCCCATATTTATATATTGTCAATCCCCTATCCGAAGATGGTGTTCAGCACGTATGCCAGACGGTATCCTCCGATAAGAAGCTGTTCCTCAAGCATAGGTGAGAAATCATATACGAACTGATATGAGAGATTAGGCTCTTTCTGATCGAGTCTTTCCACATAATCATATATTTCTGCTGCAGCCTTGACTGTCTCGGCAAACCAGTCTTCATAAGTTCCCTGCATTACTGCTTTCTTATATTTCTTGTCAGTACGGTCAAGCTGATCCGTCCACTCCTGATATCCCCACTTCCTTGCCGAGTCAATCATCTTGCTGTCCCATACCGAGTGTAGATTGGTGTTCTGGCCGAACCACTTCACTCTTACCTTGTTTCCTCCTGTATCGGAAAGGCGTCCTGCATGCATAGGGCAATGGAGGTCACCCACAAGATGAACTATCATCTTCAGGTAATCCACCCTCATGCTGTCGGTAAGGCTTTCTTCGTTCTCAGTCAGCTCCTTTGTCAGGAAATTGAGAGCAGTGATCACATCGCCGTTCTCATTCTTCTGCATGGTCTGGTAAGTCTGGCCTTTGTCGACATTGGCGTAGTGCCATGTCTTGGTCTTGTTGTAACCATATTCCCAGTATGGAGAGTTCTGGATATTGTCCATCCATGATGAATAGAATACTATTGAACGTCCGTCCAGAATCTCATTGATGGCCTTGGCTGCCTTCTTTGTAAGATTCTGCTCGGCAATGGATGCGATGACATCATGTCCCTTCGGTCCCCAACCGAAAGCAGAGTAGCTGCTGAAAATCATCAATGCAGCAGAGAGAAGTGATGCAATGTGTTTCATTGATGCGATAAGTTTAATTTCGGGCAAAACTAAGTTTAAAAATCCGTAAATCCAAATCAGATAACGTCAGATTATTTCCCCATGTAAGATGATGGAGTGATACCGGTAACTTTCTTGAAAATACGGTTGAAATGGTGTACATATTCGAAACCGAGCAGATTGGCTGTTTCGCTGACGTTATGTCCGTTCATCAGGAAATTCTTACCCATTTCGACTATAAAAGAATGTATATAGCTGATAGCTGACTCATTAGTGGCCTTGCGTATCATGTCTCCAAGATAACGGGGAGAATATGCCAGTACAGATGCACAGTATCTGACTGTTGGAATTCCAAGATTTGTCTGTTTATTTTCTTCGTAATAATCGATCAGCA
>SUYR01000031.1 GCA_015060335.1 Bacteroidales bacterium
CTTCCATGCCATATACTCCTGAAGAAAGCATGAAGGCCTTGAGACATTTCTATTATGTTCTTGGAGACCGCCTGTTCAAGGAATATGGCTTCCGGGATGCATTCAACCTTTCAAGCTTCTGGTTTGCCCCTTCATATATCGCAATCGATCAGGGACCTATCGTGGTCATGATAGAGAACTATCGTACCGGGCTCCTTTGGGACTGCTTCATGAAGAATACAGATGTTCAGGCTGGACTTGACAAGCTTGGATTCACATATAAGAAATAATGCCATGAAGAGACTGCTGATACTTTCTTCAATCATCTTGCTGTCTGCCTGCAATCAAGTCAGGGAGATGAAGACCACATATTGTAATCCGTTGGATCTGGATTATACTTATATGATCTACAACTCAGACCGCAATCTATCCTATCGTTCGGGAGCCGATCCTGCTGTTGTGGAGTTCAGAGGGGAGTATTACATGTTTGTGACCCGTTCGCTTGGATATTGGCATTCTACAGATCTGACAGACTGGGATTTCATTACGCCGAAGAGCCTGTGGTATCCCCAGGGGTGCAATGCCCCTGCGGCGCACAACTACAAGGATTCCCTTCTTTACGTTACAGGTGACCCGTCCGGATCGATGAGCGTACTTTATACAGACGATCCCAAGTCAGGAGTCTGGAAAGCGGAGCCTGCCATATTGCATGACCTTCAGGATCCGGACCTGTTCATTGATGATGACGGACAGGCGTACATGTTCTGGGGCTCATCCAATCTCTATCCTGTCAGGGGCAAGAAACTCAATATGAAGGACCGCTTCCTGGTTGAGAGCCAGACATACGAGCTTTTCAATACAGACAGTACCGCTCACGGGTGGGAAAGATTCGGAGAAAATCATTCGGACCGTCAGATAAGAGCATATATCGAAGGAGCATGGATGACCAAGCATAATGGCAGATATTATATGCAGTATGGTGCTCCCGGAACAGAGTTCAATGTCTATGGAGACGGAGTATATGTGGCGGATTCACCACTCGGACCATACGAGTATCAGAAACATAATCCGGTGTCATATAAGCCGGGCGGGTTCATGAACGGTGCAGGACATGGAAGCACAGTGCTTGATTTGGATGGCAACTACTGGCATTTTGCCACAATGTCGCTTTCGGCTATCGTAAACTGGGAAAGACGAATCTGTCTCTATCCTACCTTCTTCGACGAGGATGGCATAATGTATTGTGATAACGAGTATGGTGACTATCCTCATTATGCGCCCTCACAGAAGGGGAAGAAGGGCGCATTTACAGGCTGGATGCTGCTTTCGTACGACAAGCCTGTGACTGCCTCGTCATATGCAGAGGGTGCCGCAAAGAAGGCTGAGGGATTCAGCGAAGCCAACCGTCCGACAGTATCTCCGGATTTCAAACCGGCAAACATTACTGACGAGAACTGCAAGACATACTGGTTGGCAAAGGAGAACAATGACGAGGAATGGATATGCATTGACCTCGAAGACATATCTGACATATATGCCCTTCAGATCAATTATTTCGATCATGAGACAATGCTTTACGGCAGACCTGAGGGCCTGAAGCAGAGATATGTCATTGAAGTCTCACTCGATGGCGAGAAATGGTCGGTCATAGAGGACAGGAGCAAATCTGATATAGATGCTCCTAATGCATATATTCAGCTTGCAGAACCTGTTGAAGCAAGATATGTGAGATATTCCAATGTTTCAGTCAGTGCGCCATATCTTGCGATATCAGATATCCGCGTCTTCGGAAAGGGTAGGGGAGAGATTCCGTCTGCTGTGGACGGTCTGACTGCCGAAAGATTTGATAACGGCAAGTCGGCTTTCCTTTCATGGGGCGAGGTTGAGGGTGCTCAAGGATATAATGTGAGGTGGGGTATTGCTCCGGACAAGCTGTACAGTTCTTGGCTGTTATATGACGATAACTCTCTTGAGCTCCGATGTCTGGTAAAGGGTCAGGAGTATTATGTCCAGGTGGAGGCCTTCAATGAGAACGGTATTTCTCCTGTAAGCCGGACCATAAAGATAGACAAATAATATTAACAGATATTTATATGAAGAAGAGATTGTTTTTTATCGGTGCGCTCTGCATGGCTTTGGTTTCATGCTCGGGCGGAAAAAGCGAGATGGACAAGTTCATCGATGACCTTATGGGCAAGATGACTGTAGAGGAAAAGATCGGTCAGCTCAATCTTCCGGTTGCCGGAGATATCGTTACCGGTCAGGCAAAGAGCAGTAATGTGTCTGAAAGAATCCGCAAGGGCGAGGTCGGCGGACTTTTCAACCTTAAGGGAGCAGAGAAGATCAGAGACGTTCAGAGAATTGCAGTAGAGGAGTCACGTCTTGGTATTCCAATCCTTTTCGGTATGGATGTCATCCATGGATATGAGACTATCTTCCCTATTCCTCTCGGACTTTCTTGTTCATGGGATATGGCTGCAGTAGAGCAGTCTGCGCGTATTGCAGCGGAAGAGGCCTCGGCTGACGGTATCTGCTGGACATTCAGCCCTATGGTGGATATTTCACGTGATGCAAGATGGGGCCGTGTAAGCGAAGGCTCTGGAGAGGATACTTTCCTCGGTTGCCGTATTGCAGAGGCTATGGTAAAGGGTTATCAGGGACCGGACAAGGAAACTCAGCTCACAGAGGATGACCAGATCCTTGCCTGCGTGAAGCATTTTGCTCTTTACGGTGCGCCAGAGGCAGGACGTGACTATAACACAGTAGATATGAGCCACATCCGCATGTATAATGAGTATTTCCCTCCATACAAGGCTGCTATTGATGCTGGTGCAGCTTCCGTGATGGCTTCATTCAATGAGGTTGACGGAATTCCTGCGACAGGTAACAGCTGGCTTATGACAGATGTTCTCCGCAATCAGTGGGGATTTGACGGTTTCGTGGTTACAGACTATACAGGTATCTATGAGATGATAGCTCACGGAATCGGTGATTTCGAGTCTGTAAGCGTGCAGGCACTCAAGGCTGGTATTGACATGGATATGGTCAGCGAAGGTTTTGTAGTCAATGTAAAGAATGCTCTTGACAAGGGTCTTGTGAGCATGAAGGATATCGATACCGCATGCCGCCGTATTCTCGAGGCTAAATACAGACTTGGTCTTTTCGAGGACCCTTACAAGTTCTGTAGGGCTGAAGAGGCAGCGAAGGAAGTATATTGTCAGGAGCATAGGGATATTGCAAGAAAGATCGCTTCTGAGAGCTTTGTTCTCCTGAAGAACGAGAATGTACTTCCACTCAAGAAGAAGGGTACAATCGGTCTTATCGGCCCTCTCGCAGACACACGCAGCAATATGCCTGGAACATGGAGTGTTGCAGCTCGTTTCGATGTGCCTAAAACTATCCGTGAGGGTCTTACAGATGCTGTGGCAGGCAAGGCAAGGGTACTTTATGCTAAGGGATCGAACCTTGTGTCTGACTACGACCTTGAAATGCGTTCTACAATGTTCGGCCGTGAGCTTGGTAGAGACAACCGTACAGATGCGCAGCTTCTCAATGAGGCACTGGCAGTAGCACGTCAGTCAGACGTTATCGTGGCTGCTCTCGGAGAATCTTCAGAGATGAGCGGTGAGAGCTCATGCAGAACAGACATCGGTATTCCAGATGTACAGATGAAGCTTCTCAAGGCTCTCGTAGCTACTGGAAAGCCAGTCGTGCTCGTACTTTTCAATGGCCGTCCTATGACTCTCAACTGGGAGGCAGAGAATGTTCCTGCAATCCTTGACGTATGGTTCGGCGGCAGCGAGACTGCAGACGCGGTTGCAGACGTGATCTTCGGAGATGTAAACCCTTCAGGTAAGCTCACAATGTGCTTCCCTAAGAACGTTGGTCAGGTGCCTCTCTACTATGCGGCAAAGAATACAGGTCGCCCACTTCTCGAAGGCCGTTGGTTTGAGAAGTTCCGCTCTAACTATCTCGACGTCGACAACGATCCTCTCTATCCTTTCGGATACGGACTTTCGTACACTACATTCGAGTACAGCCCTGTTACAATCAGTGCAACTGAAGTCGGCAAGGGCGGATCGGTTACCGCTGAGGTTACCGTAACAAATACAGGTAAGGTTGCTGGTAAGGAAGTCGTACAGATGTACCTCCAGGATGTTGTCGGATCGACTACACGTCCTCTCCGCGAACTTAAGGGATTCGAGAAGATTTCTCTTGAGCCAGGTGAGAGCAAGACAGTTACATTCGAGATCACTCCAGAGCTCATGAGCCACTATAACTCAGACCTCGAGTTCGTTGCTGAGCCAGGTGAGTTCATCGTAAGCGTCGGAGCGGACTCACGCACAAAGAACTCTGCTTCATTCATTCTGAAATAACAGCAGACTTTCACTTACTGAATACAGACAGGATGGCCGGAATCTCCAGCCATCCTGTCTTGCGTCAGGTCCCTTCTCGGTCTGCGTTCTTCTGTTTCTTCTGTCTGTCCGTTCTTCCGTTTCTTCTCCGTTCTTCTGTCTGTTTTCGGTTTTTTGTTCATTCTCCCTTTCTGTCTGTCCGTTCTTCCGTTCTTGGTTCTTCTGTCTGTCCGTTCTTCCGTTTCTTCTCCGTTCTTCTGTCCGTTTTCGGTGATGCGTTTTCCGCGACGCAAGACTTTTGTGTCAAACTCTTGCGTCGTGGCTCAAATAACACGTTATTGTCAGATTTTCTGTCACGACGCACGACTTTTCGCCAAAACTCTTGCGTCGTGGAAAAACATAAAAAATTAATTTCTCTTTTTTATGTTTTTATTTGCACGATTGTTAAAATCTCGTGTACTTTGGAGCAAAAAGTCATGAAGAATTCGTATCATATTTGTCTGTCTGGTGGTGATGAGGTCCTTTTTCGGACGGAGGAAGATTATAACAGAGCATTTAATTGCCTTGCGCTTGCGGGTTACGAATTGGACTCATCCCTTATGGCGGAAGCTATAATGTCCACTCATCTTCATCTTTGTGCAAGAACAGAATCTCCGGAAGAACTGGCGCGTATTTTCCGTTATCCCTATGCCAGGTATTTCAACAGCAAGTACAAGAGGCGAGGTCGTTTAGGTGAACGAGTGCCTTTTGTCATTCAGCTGGATGGTCTTTATCATCACTTGTCAGCCCTCTCTTACACATTGAGGAATCCTGTTCATCACGGAGTTGCATTGACTCCGTTCGCATATCCCCATTCATCAGCTTGTGCTCTATTCAGACATGCTCTTGGCCGTAACCATTCTGAAGACTGCCTGCAGAAACAGTTTCATGCCCGTTACCTTCCATCAAGAGCTGAATACCCGGATTCCTATAAGATGAATTCCTTTGGCGTTTTTGTCAGAGAATCTGTGATTGATACGTCTGATGTGGAACATATGTTCAGTTCACCCAGATCGTTTCTTTATTATATGAACCGTTTGTCTGGAGAGGAATGGATGAGGGAGCAGGAAAAAGACGGAAACAATAGATATCCCATCACATTGGAACATATAGAATCCGGTATCAATATGAATACTTTGCACCAGATGCTGTCAAACGAGAACGGAAGATTCGACAGCAGAGCAATGACGGATATCCAATTATGTGAGCTTATCGATATGCAGCTGCTTCCGATGTACGGAGTTGCTTCGGTGTACGAACTTTCAAGAAATGGGAAGGAACGGCTCGGGAACTATCTGTGTTCTACATATAAGTTGTCCAAATCCCAGGTCTCAAGATGTCTGGCGTATTAACACAATGCCACGACGCAAGAGTTTTGTGTCAAACTCTTGCGTCGTGGCTCAAAAAACTCGTTATTGTCAGATTTTCTGTCACGACGCACGACTTTTCGCCAAAACTCTTGCGTCGTGGAAAAGACGACCTCGTGCAGATGTTGTCCTTCGGTTTAGAAACGGTATCGTACTGAGATGGAAGGACAGAAACCGAGGAAACCGGTGTCGTACAAGCCGACGTGAGCGTCGTTCTCTATAGTTATACCGGTTACCGGGTCTGTCTCCCTGTACTTTCCGCTTACATGCATGCCGACAGTAGGTCTGAGGTCAACGGAAAGCTGAAGCGGGAACCAGAATGTGTATTCGAGACCTACCTGACCGCAGACTCCAAGCATGAATCCGGCAGCGTCATATGGATAGACCTCTTTCCCGACGGTAAAGTGTGCGGAGTCGTTTACATATCCGAGTGTTGCTCCCGGACCCGCATATATGGCCCACGAACCCTGCTGTGTCCATGCCGGGCGTGCCCATATGAAGTTATAGGTTGCGGTAGCCTTTACTCCCGGTTTCCCGTGGGCAAGAGCACCGAAGTCAAGACCGAGATTACCTTCGATGAACTGATTTCTCTTTATTTCGTGCTGGTAATCGGCCTCGAGACCCGTGGCACCGAAACGTGCTCCCATAGCTCTTGGCTGCGCATATACATTGGCGGCAGCAAATGCTATGATAATAAATGTAAGAATCTTTTTCATATTGATCATATTTGCTGCAAAGATAAATAAAAATGCGGCCTACTTGGTAGCAGACCGCATTTTTATTTATCTTGAATCGTCAGATTAGAATCTGTAACGAACACCAAGTGCCGGTGTTACGCTCCAATGGAATCCGTAGTTGAATCCGAATCCCAACTGTGGCTTAAGGTCAAATGAAAGCTGGAGAGGAAACCAGAAAGTATATTCAAGACCTACATGTCCTGCAGCAGCAATGTGGAAATAAGAGTTGCCTCCGAGGATATTCATACCCAGAGCTGCTCCTGGACCTGCATAGAATCCCCACTCACCTCTGTCAGTCCACTGTGGCTGTGCAATCATGAAGTTGTAGACAGCAGAAAGATCAAGTGAGTTGAAATTGTTGAGTCCGAGGTTAGCTTCTACGAAGTCTGCGTTCTTTACTGTGTGCTGGTATGAGAAGTCTACACCCCATCCCAATCTTGCACCGATAGCTCTTGGCTGAGCAGAAGCAGCAACTGCAAGTCCGAGCATCATTGCTGCGAGAAGAATGATTTTTTTCATGTTTGAAAGAATTTGGTTAATACACATTCATAATGAATAATATCACAAATGTAATAAAAAATCGGGATAATATACATTTTTGTATATCATCCCGAATAAAAAATCACCTAAGGGAATCTTACTTCACACGCTCGCCATATGAACGGTCAGTAGTGTTCACGCGGATTCTCTCACCGATATTGATGAACAGAGGGGCCATGATGATGGCGCCAGTCTCGAGAGTGACTTCCTTCTGTGCGTTTGTAGAAGCTGTATCACCCTTTACTGCAGGCTCTGTGTAAGTAACTTCAAGCTCAACATATGTAGGAAGCTCGCAAGTGAGGCAGCGCTCCTCGTCAGCAAGGAACATCATCTCCACGTGCTGTCCTTCCTTCATGAGGTCAGCATTGTCAACCAGGTCAGTGTCGAGGTGGATCTGCTCATAAGTCTCCTCATGCATGAAGTTGAATCCGTCCTCATCCTTGTAGAGGAACTGATAAGGTCTTCTCTCCACATTGATAGTGTCGATCTTAGCACCTGCTGTGAATGTGTTCTCGAGGATACGACCATTCTCAAGGTTTCTGAGTTTTGTCTTTACGAATGCAGGACCCTTGCCTGGCTTTACATGCTGGAACCATACGATCTGGCATGGCTTTCCGTTGTAGTCAAGATAAAGTCCGTTTTTGAAATCAGCTGTTGTTGCCATAATTTAATTTTATATTTTAGTTAATGAATTTTTCTTCCCATGCCGGTACATACTTGTTAAGTTCGAGTATGTGTTTTGCGGCCTCTTCAAGCAGCCATTTAGGAGTGGATGTTGCTCCGCATATGCCCACCTTGTCATCTGCTCTGAACCATTCTCTCTTGATTTCAGATACAAGTTCGATATGGTAAGTCCTGATGTTAAGGGATTTGCATAGGTCACATAGAACTTTTCCGTTCGAGCTTGCCTTTCCTGATACGAAGATGATGACATCATGCTCCAGTGCAAACTTGGAAAGCCTTTCATGTCTCTTGGCTACCTGTGAGCAGATTGTGTCATGTACAGTAAGCAGACCTCTGCCTTTGAATCTCTCTACTGATAGTTCACAGTAAGATGCCATGCTTTCTTCCAATCTGGAGCATAATCCGGCAAATTCTGCGGGACTTTTGGTGGTCTGGCTGAATATTTCTGTCGGAACGCCCAACTGTATGATACCATCTTCGATGTATTCGTCAAGCATGAATATGTTTTCCACCACAATGGCTGTGTCTTCTGTCTGTCCCAGCAGGCCCAGTACTTCTGCGTGCCCCTGTTTGCCGAAGATGATAATCTGGCCCTTGCCCGCATCCTGCTGTCTCTTGTATGCCTCTTTGATGTCCTGCTGAAGTCTGAGTACCACAGGACAGGTGCAGTCTATAATGTTGAATCCTAAACCTTCTGCAAGTCGGTATGTGGCAGGAGGTTCGCCGTGTGCCCTGATAAGCAGTGATTCTCCCTGAGCGTCCACCATTTCTTCAAGATCATCCTTGTCTATGGTTACAAGACCTTTGTCAACTAATCTGGTGAGCTCCGCGTCATTATGAACGATCGCTCCAAGGGAGTAGAGCTTGCTTCCCTTCCTTTCCTTGAGAAACTCCTCTGCCTTTCCTATGGCTCGGATCACACCGGCGCAGAATCCTGAATTACTGTCTATATCTACTGTAAGCATATAACTTTTTTTAGCATCCGAACTTGTCTGCAATAATACCTTTCAGCCACACTATCTGCTGTGGTATTGTCATTTCGGAATTATCCAGTACTATTGCATCCGCAGCCTGTGTCAGTGGTGATACTTCTCTATGCGAGTCTATATAATCACGTTCCTGCAGGTTAGCAAGTACATCTTCAATCATTACATCCTGCCCTTTAGCCTTCATCTCGGCAGCTCGCCTTTCAGCTCTCACCATAGGTGCAGCCGTCATGAATATCTTGATTTCGGCATCGGGGAATACTGTGGTACCGATGTCTCTGCCATCCATTACCACACGTTTCGATTTACCGAACTCTCTGAGCTTTCTGTCAACGAAGTCACGAACTTGTGCAACAGTGGCGATCGGACTTACCTTGCCGGCCACTTCCATGGACCTGATTTCCTTTTCAATACACCTATGGCCGATATATGTTCCCTGCTCTCCGAAGTGCAGGTCCAGGTTTTCCAAGGCCTGAGCGAGAGCGGGCACATTTATTGTATTGTCGTCGCTGATGTATCCGTTTTCGATGGCAAACAGAGTCACGCCTCTGTACAATGCTCCCGAATCCAGATACAGGAAAGAGAACTCTTCTGCTATGATTTTTGCAAAGGAGCTTTTTCCTGTGGATGAGTATCCGTCGATGGCAATTATTATATCAGGTATATGCATTTGCGCAAGTAAGTTCAATAAAATCGGACAAAATTATAAAATATTGCTTAAACTCCCAAAAATGTCGATATTTGTATTGATATTACGGAGGTTTGCTGCTCCAGACAGACCAGACGATAGTAAACGAATAGACATAAACGATTCGGAGCGAAGCGACAAAGTCCCCTTTCCGAGAGAGGGGATTCAGGGGAGAGGTAACGTGGACAATTTTCATACGCCTGCACTACCTCCCGTCCTGCTCCGGCCAGACCAGACGATAGTAAACGAATAAACATAAACGAATCGGAGCGAAGCGACAAAGTCCCCTTTCCGAGAGAGGGGATTCAGGGGAGAGGTAACGTGGACAATTTTCATACGCCTGCACCACCTCCCGTCCTGCTCCAGACAGACCAGACGATAGTAAACGAATAGACATAAACGATTCGGAGCGAAGCGACAAAGTCCCCTCTCCGAGAGAGGGGATTCAGGGGAGAGGTAACGTGGACAATTTTCATACGCCTGCACCACCTCCCGTTCCGCTCCAGACAGACCAGACGATAGTAAACGAATAAACATAAACGAATCGGAGCGAAGCGACAAAGTCCCCTTTCCGAGAGAGGGGATTCAGGGGAGAGGTAACGTGGACAATTTTCATACGCCTGCACCACCTCCCGTCCTGCTCCAGACAGACCAGACGATAGTAAACGAATAAACGCATACAGTATGAAAATTCTCATTATTGACGACGAAAGAGCCATCAGGAACTCTCTTGGCGAAATTCTGACAGATGAAGGGTACGAGGTCGATGTGGCGGAAGAAGGAGCCAAAGGCATATCGATGGTCGACAAGGAAAAATACAGCATTATCTTCTGCGATATCAAGATGCCCGGCATGGATGGAGTGGAAGTCCTTGACAAACTTATGGAAATGGGTGTAGATGCGGCAGTCGTCATGATTTCCGGTCATGGAGATATTTCTACAGCTGTGGAATGTATAAAGAAAGGAGCATTTGATTATATCCCAAAGCCGTTGGACCTCAACAGAATCCTTATTACAATCAAGAATGCTACCGATAAGGTGTCGCTCGTAAAGGAAACCAGAATATTGAAGAAGAAGGTGTATGGCCAGCCCATGATAGGCGAGTCTCCTGCAATTCTTCATATTAAGGAAATGATAGATAAGGTGGCCCCTACAGATGCGAGGGTGCTCATAATAGGTGCCAATGGAACAGGTAAGGAACTTGTTGCTCGCAATCTGCACCAGAAGAGCGGTCGCTCAGCAATGCCATATATTGAAGTAAACTGTGCGGCGATCCCGTCAGAACTGATAGAAAGCGAACTTTTCGGTCATGAAAAGGGCTCGTTTACCTCTGCGATCAAGCAACATAAGGGTAAATTCGAGCAGGCAGACGGCGGAACCCTCTTTCTTGACGAGATAGGAGACATGTCGCTTGCAGCTCAGGCAAAGGTGCTCCGAGTGCTTCAGGAAAAGAAACTTTCAAGAGTGGGCAGTGACAAGGATATAACAGTGGACGTCAGAGTCGTGGCGGCGACCAACAAGAATCTCAAGGAAGAGATTGCAAAAGGCAATTTCCGCGAAGACCTGTATCATCGTCTCAGTGTCATTGTAATAAATGTTCCTACCCTTGATGAACGCAAGAGCGACATCCCTCTTCTTGTGGATTTCTTCGTGGATCAGGTCTGCTCGGAGACAGGTATGCACCCTCGCGAAATAGACGCAGATGCACTTCAGATGCTTGTGGATAAGTCCTGGACAGGAAATATCAGAGAGCTCAGGAACGTTGTGGAACGCCTGCTCATTCTCTCCGGAGACAGGATAACTGCATCCGATGTTTCCGCTTACGTTATTGCGTAACGCTAAACCAGCGGACTCTGTATAAGCTGTCTTTTTTCGTAGTGGGATGTCCATCGGAAACCGAGGGACCTGATCAGTGCGGCATAATCGGCAAATCCCTCCGCCACTCCTGTAGGTCTGTGAGAATCAGATCCCAGGGAAATGATTTCTCCGCCCAGTTCGCGGTATCTGAGAAGTATGTCTTTGTCAACTGCAGTCTTGCGTCCATGACCGCTGTGGGCGGATTCGCCTGATGATTTGGTGTTCAGCTCGAATCCTTTTCCGTTTTCTATCAGATAGCGGAAGATGCTGTCGAAGATGTCGCTGAAGTCCTTGTATCTGATACCGTCTTGAGGATAGGGGGCATATCTTGCCACATAGTCGTAGTGACCGATGATGTCGAAGTCTTCAAGTGCCCTAGCTTCCTCATAAATGGCTTCGAGATATTTGCCATATGCCTGTTTCCAATCCTTTCCAACAAAATATCCCCCATAATAAGGGTCGGCATCGTCAATGTAGTGGATGGAAGCGATCACCTGGTCGAAACAATGCTGCGACAATACAGCCTTTGCCAGTTCGCGGCTGCTGGGATACATACCGATCTCTATACCCTTCAATATGCGGAGCCTGTCACCCATAAGTCCCTGCACCCTGTCTATTTCAGCCTGCTGGGCCATGATGTCGAAATTCTGCGGATGTTCACCTTCGTGATCTATGCACTCCTGTGGTATGAAGATGTCGCAATGATCCGTGAATGCAATGCCGCCGAGCCCCTTTTCAAGGGCAGCAGCGGCACTTAGCTCTACTGTCGTATTCATTCCGTCGAATGAGAACTGACTATGATTGTGTGTATCGAACAGGTTTCTCATACTTTCTAGCTGAGTCCTTCTATTACTCCGTCAATGATGTCGATCTTTGTCGCCTGAGGTACTTTAGGAAGTCCAGGCATCCTGATGATGTCACCGGCAATCGCCACTATCATCTCTGAACCTGAATTGATTACGATATCCTTGATGTCGAAGTCAAAACCGACAGGTGCGCCATAGGCCTTTGCGTCCTGAGAGAATGAGTACTGCGTCTTGGCAATGCAGACCGGGAACGAAGAGAATCCCATTTTTTCGGCTGCTGCAAGCTTCTTCTTTGCTATAGCAGAGAAGGTCACGTGTGCTGCACCATAGATCTTGGTCGCGATTGCTTCAATCTTCTCCTTGAGAGACTGCCCGTCCTCGTATGTGAATTGAAGCGGACCGGAAGGATTGTTCTCGATGGTCTCCACTACGAGATTAGCAAGATCGACAGCTCCTTCTCCGCCCTCTGCCCATGCGTTGTTCAGAGCGAACGGTACACCCATCTGTGCGCAGTGTTCTTTGACGAGATTTATCTCCTCTTCAGTGTCGGATGCATATTTGTTGAAACATACAATGACAGTCTGGCCGAAACTCTGAAGATTCTTGATATGTCTGTCAAGGTTTGCAAATCCCTTCTTCACGCCCTCTGCATCCGGCTTCTGAATGTTTTCGAGAGCTGTGCCTCCGTGCATCTTGAGACCATTCAGGGTGGCTACCAGTACTGTAAGATCCGGTTTAAGCCCGCTCTTGCGGCATTTGATGTTGAGGAATTTCTCCGCACCAAGGTCAGCTCCGAAACCAGCTTCGGTCACGACGTATTCTCCAAGGCTCATTGCAGTCTTGGTCGCGATGATGGAATTGCAGCCGTGTGCAATGTTTGCAAACGGACCTCCGTGTATGAATGCGGCAGTACCCTCGGTGGTCTGTACGAGGTTTGCCTTGAAAGCGGTCTTGAGCAGTACGAGAATCGCTCCTGTCACGCCCATGTCCTTGACCATGAACGGCTTGTCGTCGAAAGTGTAGCCGAGAAGAATGTTGTCTATCCTTCTTCTCATGTCTTCCATATCGGTCGAAAGACAGAGGATCGCCATAAGCTCGGATGCGGCTGTGATATCAAAACCCGACTCGGCTGTAAGACCGTTTGTACGTGGTCCGAGACCTGTGACTATACTTCTGAGCGAACGGTCGTTTACGTCAAGCACCCTCTTCCAGAGCACTTCCTTGAGCGCAAATCCTTCAGCCTGGTGGTTGTAGATATAGTTGTCCAAAAGAGCGGAAATCATATTGTGTGCAGAAGTCACGGCATGCATGTCACCGGTGAAATGGAGGTTGATCTTCTCCATAGGCACCACCTGGGCGTATCCGCCGCCTGCAGCTCCACCCTTCATTCCGAAGCATGGACCGAGGGATGGCTCGCGGAGGGCAACAATCGCATTCTTGCCGATCTTGTTAAGCCCGAGAGCAAGACCTACGGATACGGTGGTCTTACCGATACCGGCCTTTGTGGCGGTGATCGCTGTGACAAGAATCAGCTTGCTCTTGGCTATCTTTTCCTCGTCAATAAGCGAACTTGGCACCTTCGCCATATAATGTCCGTACTGGGCTACTTTCTCTTCAGGAATTCCGATACTTTCGGCAATTTCTGTGATTCTGCGCATTTTAATGCTTCTTGCAATTTCGATGTCCGTCTTCATTTTTGTGTTCTTCTATAAAATCGAGGCGAAATTAGCAAAAAAATCCTACATTTGCATCTTATATGCTATATAAACAGACTATGATTACATTCGGTTATAAAAACAGATTCAGCGGGCTGCTTAGAGCAGTGGTCGCTATGGCAATAGGTATAGTCATGGTGGTGAGCAAGACTGATGCTATGGTACTTGCTGTGCGTATCATTGCCGCCTTTCTGCTTGCATCAGGTATAGTATCGCTGGTGGCGGGTTACAGAAGCAGGGAAAACAATCAGATGCCTCTGATGAGCGTCAATGGTGTTGTGGATATCCTGATTGCTCTTCTGATATTTGTGTTTCCTCATTTTGTGGCAGGACTGATCGTGTATCTGATAGGATTCGTGCTCATAGGTTTCGGAATCTTCCAGCTGATCACCCTTGCAAGCGCAAACAGGGTGATGAAGGTCGGATTCATGGCATTCGTGATGCCTGTACTCGTCCTTCTTGCCGGAGCGTTTCTGCTTGCCCGTCCTACATTCATCGGTACAGCGGTCGGAACTGTTGCCGGCGCCGCTCTGATTGTCTATGGCGCCTCTGAATTCCTTTCTTCATGGAAGATGCGCAAGGCTATCGACGAATATGAAATACATCAGACAAGGACTGAAGAGCCTGAGCAGGAGGAAGTACCTGCAGAAGATATAAAGGATGTCGATTTCAGAAAGGTTGACGAACAGTGATTCCTTACGAGACAGTTGACAGGATTATTGATACGGCCAGAATCGAAGAGGTCGTAGGGGACTTCGTGACTTTGAAGAAGCGCGGGGCCAATTATACTGCATGCTGTCCGTTCCATAACGAAAAGACTCCGTCTTTCTATGTCTCTCCTTCCAAGGGAATATACAAGTGCTTCGGATGCGGAAAGTCCGGTACTGCTGTAGGTTTTGTGATGGAGCATGAAAGCCTCAGTTATGTGGAGGCTTTGAAATACCTCGCAAGGAAGTATCATATCGAGGTGGTCGAGAAGGAGGAATCTGCAGAGGAAATAGCTCAGAAACGGAGGAATGAGAGTCTGCTTCTGGTGTCGGAATATGCCGGAAGATTCTTCAAGGAAAGCCTTCAGACACAGGAAGGACAGACCATCGGCTATCAGTATTTCCGCAGCAGGGGACTTGAGGATGAGACTATAAGGAAATATGGTTTGGGATGGTGCCCGACAGACAGAAAGGCTTTTGCGGAAAAGGCCCGCGCAGAGGGATTCAAGGAAGAATTTCTCATAGAGACAGGACTCTGCATAAAATATGATGACGGACGTCTTGTGGACCGTTTCAGTGACAGGGTGATTTTCCCTATACATTCGGTAAGTGGCCGTGTGATCGGCTTCGGTGGACGTACCTTGCGGACAGATAAAACCGTCGCAAAATATCAGAATTCCCCATCCTCGGAAATATATGACAAGAGCCATTCCCTGTATGGAATATATTTCGCCAAGAATGAGATTTCCCGCAAGGACAAATGTATTCTTGTAGAGGGGTACCTTGACGTGCTGTCCATGCATCAGCTTGGCATTACCAATGTCGTGGCGTCGAGCGGTACATCCCTTACTGTCGAACAGATCAGGCTCATCCGCAAGTTTACCCAGAATGTCACCATTATCTATGACGGTGATTCTGCAGGAATCAAGGCCGCACTAAGGGGTATCGGACTCGTGCTCAAGGAAGGACTCAACGTGAAGGTCATTCTGCTCCCTGAAGGCCAGGACCCAGATGATTTTGCGAGAAAACATACGTTGGAACAGGTGCAGGATTACATTGAGCAGAACGAACAGGACTTCATCAGTTTCAAGACCGACCTGCTTCTCGGAGAGGCTGGGGATGATCCTTTGAAGAAGGCCGCATTGATAAATGATATTGCAGATACGGTTGCCCTTATCCCTGATGCTGTCATCCGTGCTGTCTATGTGCGTTCTTGTTCTACGAAGTTCGAGGTTGACGAAAAGATACTTTCCGATAGGGTAAACAAGTCCAGGACAGCAATGATAACTTCAGAGCAGGAGCAGAAGGCTCGTGAGAGGGAAAGGGCCGAGAGACTTGCCCGGCAGAACGATATGCCACCTGTCCCTGATGAATATCCGTCTGTCCCTGATTATGATCCGGTGCCTCAGATGCCTGAGCCGGTTCCTGTTGTGGAAGATGGCCTGGTGATGAGCGAGCCATTGCTTGTCCCATGTGAAAAGGAGATATTGGGATTTATATTGGAATATGGCTGCACGGACCTGCTCTTCGATATTGACTCAAGATTTTATGTGAAGGGCGAGACTGTGAACGTGGCAGAGTTCGTGGATTCTATATTGGCAGAGGATGATGCTGAATTCTTCAATGAGCCTTACAGAAGGGTGTATGACGAATATTTCCGCATGTATGATGAGGGCCTGAGCCAGAATCAGATACAGACAAGGCTGCTTAACAGTATGGATAATATCATCTCTACAGTGGCAAAGGACCTTCTTATAGAGAAACATCAGATCACGGTGAAGAACTATGAGTCTTCGCTCACTTCAGTTGCTACCAGGCTCGTGCAGTTCGTTCCCAAGTCGCTGCTTGTCTATCAGAGCAAGAAGATGGAACTGATCTTGAAGGACCTGACAGCCCGTCTGACTCTCAGTCAGGATGAATCGGAACAGGAGGATATTCTTAAGCAGATTTCAGAATACAATAAGGCACGTGCCAGACTTAACAATGAGCTGGGACGCGTATAGATATGGGTGTCAGAAAGGTAATAAAGGAGTGGATGCTTCCCATCGCAATGGTGACGGGAGCATCGCTTTATCTTATATACCACTTTCTTCCGGAACCGGTGCATCGTATCGGACCGTTTCTGGATAACGTCGTGTCTGTGCTCCAGCCTCTGCTTATCTTCTCCATGCTTTTCCTTACGTTTTGCGGGATTGAACCACGTGACCTCAAGCCCCATAGATGGCATTGGTGGCTTCTCCTTATTCAGGGCGGCTTGTTTTCCCTGCTTGGCCTGGTCGTAATCTGGGGATTGCGAAACCTGCCGGACGGACAAGACTGTGCGATACTTGTTGAAAGCGCAATGCTCTGCCTGATATGTCCTACTGCAACGGCGGCAGCAGTAGTTACCAGGAAACTGGGAGGCGATATGGCGGGAATCACTACATATACAATTCTCATCAATATGCTGACAGCAGTGCTTGTGCCGCTGTTTGTCCCTCTTATCCGACCTGTGGATGGAGTGGATTTCTTTGCCGCATTCAGTATGATTCTGGCAAAGGTGTTTCCGCTTCTGATCATGCCTTGTCTTTGTGCATGGCTGGTTCGCTATATGTTCCCTCGTCTGCATAGAAGGCTGCTTGATTTTGCAGATATGCCTTTCTATATCTGGGCAGTAGCATTGACTCTGGCTATAGCAGTGTCTGTGAGGTATCTTATGGCAAGCACCTTGGGATTGGGACTGATTGCCGGCATGGCGGCGGTGTCGCTTATAAGTTGTGTGTTCCAGTTCATGGCAGGACGATATGTGGGCAGCCGGTACAGACCACGCCGCAAGGAAGTGTCGCAGGAAGCCGCCCGGCGCGGACGTCTGGTCCGAACAATTACAGCCGGTCAGTCTCTCGGACAGAAAAATACCGTCTTTGCAATATGGATGGGCTATACTTTCATGACACCCGAAACGGCCATTGTTGGAGGACTATACAGTATCTGGCATAATATCTATAATTCGTGGCAGCTTCGTCGTGCTGAAGAGCAGATCAATAAGCCGTCCTAATTATTTTCCACAATCGCAATCTTTTGTTATATTTGCAGGATAATTAAAATAAAACCTGTTATGAGCAACCAAAGGTATATGCAGCGTGGCGTATCGGCATCCAAGGAGGATGTGCATAACGCTATCAAGAACATCGATAAGGGAGTTTTTCCGAAGGCATTCTGCAAGATCATTCCTGATATATTGGGCGGTGACCCGGAGTACTGCAACATCATGCATGCTGACGGCGCCGGCACAAAGTCCTCACTCGCATATCTCTATTGGAAGGAGACAGGTGACCTCAGCGTATGGAAAGGTATCGCACAGGATGCTCTCATTATGAATATCGATGACCTCCTATGTGTTGGTGCAGTGGACAATATCCTTGTGTCTTCCACTATCGGACGTAACAAGCTGCTCGTTCCGGGTGAGGTAATCAGTGCTATCATCAACGGTACTGATGAACTTCTCGCAGAACTTCGTGAAATGGGCGTAGGCGTCTATGCTACAGGAGGTGAGACTGCTGATGTCGGGGACCTTGTGCGTACTATCATCGTGGATTCGACTGTTACATGCCGCATGAAACGCAGCGATGTCATTGATAATGCCAATATCAGACCTGGGGATGTCATCGTAGGTCTTGCATCGTTCGGACAGGCTACATATGAGAAGGAATATAATGGCGGTATGGGAAGTAACGGACTTACTTCTGCACGTCATGACGTATTCTCTAAATATCTTGCTGAGAAATATCCGGAGAGTTATGATAAGGCTGTTCCCGAAGATCTCGTTTACAGTGGTGCCCTCAAGCTGACAGATGCGGTGGAGGGTTCTCCGCTGGATGCAGGAAAGCTTGTGCTTTCACCGACACGTACCTATGCTCCCGTGGTAAAGAAACTGCTTGATGCGCTCAGACCGGAAATCCACGGAATGGTACACTGTTCAGGCGGCGCTCAGACAAAGATCCTGCATTTCGTAGGAGACAATATCCGTGTGGTCAAGGATAATCTTTTCCCTGTCCCACCTCTCTTCAAGACCATTCATGAGCAGAGCGGAACGGATTGGGCTGAAATGTACAAGGTGTTCAATATGGGACATCGTCTGGAGGTATATCTCTCACCTGAGCATGCGGAAGAGGTTATTGAGATTTCGAAGAGCTTCGGTATCGATGCTCAGATCGTGGGACGTGTTGAGGAATGTGACCATAAGGAACTCATAATCCGCTCAGAATTCGGAGAATTCGTTTATTAACGTCATGCCCGACCTGATCGGGCATCTGATGATACAGAGATTGCCGGTCAAGCCGGCAATGACGATTAGAAAAAATAATACATGACAACAATATGAGAGCATTATTTTCAGTATCAGACAAGACCGGAGTCGTGGAATTCGCGACCCAGCTCGTCAGCCTCGGTTGGGAAATCATCGCAACCGGAGGTACAATGAAGCTTCTGCAGGATGCAGGACTTAAAGTAATCAATATCAGCGAGATCACAGGATTCCCTGAAATCTGTGACGGTCGTGTGAAGACTCTCCATCCAAAGGTACATGGCGGTCTGCTTGGTCGTCGTGACCTTGAAAGCCATATCGCACAGCTTAAGGAGAACGGCATTGAGTTCATCGACATGGTATGCGTAAACCTCTATCCGTTCAAGCAGACTATTGCAAAGCCTGACGTGACTATGGAAGACGCTATCGAGAATATCGACATAGGAGGCCCTTCAATGCTTCGTTCTGCAGCAAAGAACTGGAGCGCGGTGACTGTAGTCTGCAATCCTGACAACTATGCAAAGATCATCAGCGAGATCAAGGAATACGGCAACACAACTAAGGAGACACGTCTGCAGTTGTCTGCCGAGGCATATACCCATACTGCTGAGTATGATATGATGATTGCAACATATATGCGCAAGGCTGCAGGACTGAATGAGAAACTCTTCCTCGAATATGACCTTAAGCAGAGCCTCCGTTATGGTGAGAATCCTCATCAGAACGCCAAGTTCTATGCTACTCTTGACAAGGTACCTTTCTCACTTGCTACAGCTGAGCAGCTCAACGGTAAGGAACTTTCTTACAACAATATACAGGATGCGAATGCAGCCTTGAATATCGTGCGTGAGTTCGATGCACCTTTCTGTGTCGGTCTCAAGCATATGAATCCATGCGGTGCTGCAATCGGAACAGACGTGGTGGATGCTTGGACAAAGGCTTATGAAGCAGACAAGGTCAGCATCTTCGGCGGTATCGTTGCAGTGAACCGTGAAGTGAACAAGGAGGTTGCAGAACTGATGAAGCCTATCTTCCTTGAGATCATTATGGCTCCTTCATTTACAGATGAGGCACTCGAAGTACTTTGCACCAAGAAGAATCTCCGTCTTCTCAAGGTTGACATGAGCAAGGAGGAAGGCGGCCACAATATGTACGTGAGCATGAACGGCGGTATTCTTGTTCAGGAACAGGATATCGATACTAAGACTGTTGTCTCTGACATGTGCGTGACAGAAGTGAAGCCTACAGAGGCACAGCTTACAGATCTCGACTTTGCATGGAGAATCGTGAAACATGTCAAGTCAAATGCAATCGTAGTCGTAAAGGATGGTGCTACGCTCGGAGTAGGTGCCGGTCAGATGAACCGTGTGGGATCAGCCAGGATCGCTCTCGAGCAGGCAACTGCGGCACTCGCAGAAGAAGGTAAGGATATCAAGACTGCTGAGGTAGTTCTCGGTTCAGACGGATTCTTCCCATTTGACGACACAGTAACTCTTGCCGCTGAGTATGGCGTGAAGGCTATCGTACAGCCAGGAGGTAGTGTGCGTGATGAGGATTCGGTAAAGAAGGCAAATGAGTGCGGAATCACAATGCTCTGCACAGGAATGCGTCACTTCAAGCATTAATCTTGTAAACATACTGAAAAAGCGTGGCAGACACCTGAGTTCTGCCACGCTTTTGCTATGTTGCCGTATCTGATCTTCGCATGCTTATTCGCTGTATGGCTCAAACATTACAGTGGAAATATATTTCTCGGCCCTGTCAGGCAGCAGGACCACTATATTGCCTGAAGGAATCCTTGCAGCTGTTCTCACTGCAGCCAGCATTGCTGCACCGCTGCTCATTCCTGCAAATATTCCCTCCTGAAGAATCAGCTGGCGAGCCATTTCTATGGCATCTTCGCTTTCTATAAGCTCCTGTATGTCTATCTTTGACGGATCGTAGATGTCCGGAACAATGGCTTCTTCCATATTCTTCAATCCCTGGATATAGTGCCCTTTGACAGGCTGGGCACAGACTATCTTTATATCAGGCTTCATGTTCTTGAGGAAGCGTGACAGTCCCATGATAGTGCCCGAGGTCCCGAGTGCACATACAAGATAATCGATCTCTCCTCCTGTCTGCTGCCATATTTCCAGTGCGGTAGTCTCATAATGAGCGAGATAGTTGGCTGCATTTGCAAACTGGTCCGGCATGAAATATTTTCCGGGATTATCTGCCACCATTCTGCGTGCAAGCCTGATGGCTCCGTCAGTTCCTTCCTCTGCAGGTGTGAGGATTACCATGCCTCCAAGTGATCGTATGATCTTGCGTCTTTCCATAGACACAGCTTCGCTCATCACGATTTCTACGGGATATCCTTTTGCTATGCCGATTACAGCCAGTCCGATACCTGTATTTCCGGATGTGGGCTCGATGATTGTCTGTCCGGGTTTCAGCCTGCCGTCCTTTTCCGCATCACTTATCATCTTCACTGCAATACGGTCCTTTATACTGCCGGTAGGATTGAACCCCTCGATCTTTGCAAATATATTGACATCAGGATTGGGATTGAGTCTGTTTATCCGTACCATAGGCGTGTTTCCTATGGCCTCGAGTATGTTGTTCTTTATGTCCATTTGTCGTTCGTTCTTTGTTTACAGCCTTCGTGCCGCGATCAGCCTGTGAGCGTTTTCGTAATAATCACTGTCTCCGGGGATGAGAGAGTTGATTCTCACAAGATGCGAGGCGTGAATTATATGGTTGTTTCCAAGATATATGCCTATATGGGTGACCCTTTGAGGCTTTCCGTCTTTAGCAGGTGTTCCGAAGAATACAAGGTCTCCTCTTTGCATCTGATCCAGAGCGACTTCATCTCCGCAGTGAACTATCTGTGAAGCATTGCGTGGCAGAAGGATACCGTTCATAAGATAACTCCATCTGACAAGGCCGCTGCAGTCCACGCCCTTGGGACTCATGCCACCCCACAGATAAGGTACGCCCTTGAGCTTCATGGCAGATCCGATAATCTTCTCCATCAGCTTGTCGGATATGCTCTCAGCATTACCTTCTCCCTTTGCAATTGATTTGAAACCTGTATGAGGCTTTATCTGGCTTGTCCTTACCCAGCCGGTCTTTCCTGACGGGAGCATTACCTTGGTCCATCTCTGGCTTTTTCTTATCAGGAGATTGTCTGGGTCCTTCTCACGACCTGCGATCCTCATTACGTTGCCGCCGACAAGATCGCATATCGTTACGGATTTTTCTGAAGGCCTCTCGTAAATATGCCCGTACAATTCGGTGAACGTGCATTTCGGAGCGTTTCTGTATGCCTTGATCTCCTCTTCGGACATTTCCACGATCCCCTTGTCAGTGCACCATGCCTTATATGGCTGTGGGGACACGATTTCCCTCCAGTAACCCTTCTGCCCGACAATCTCTACCACAGTCCCCATGAGTTCCTGTGTCTCCAGCGGTGATTCGTAGTCAGGCATGAGTCTCATGTAGATGGTAGAAAGCTCTACAACAGCCCATCTTTTCTGCTCGGCATACATAGCGACAGCCAACAATAATGCAGTCAGTGTTATTACAAATTTCTTCATAATGCAAAAATATAAAATAATTCACATAGGACAATATTACTGTAAAATCGATATATTTGTGAATCTGATATATATGTTATGAAGAAACTGTTACTTTGCCTTTTGGCTCTCATGTCTGTGTTGAACTGTTCCCGCAAGCCTTATGTAATTGTGCAGGTTGCCGATGCTCAGTTAGGGTTTACGGCAGCAGACAGCTGTCATAGGGCTGGAATACCATATGTAAATGACCTTACGTATGAATCACAATGCCTTGAAAAGGCGGTCTTGATCATTAATGACATGGCTCCGGATGCTGTGATATTTACAGGAGATCAGGTGAATGCATCATCAGATACGCTCCAGTGGGATATGTTTGCTGAAATAATATCTCATATTTCAGACGATGTGAAAGTATTTCATCTTCCCGGCAACCATGACGTTGTCATAAGCGGTGACAAGGTGGATTCCACACCGTTCACAGAAAGATATGGAGAAGACAGATTCCTGCACCGGGAAAGGGGAGTGAGGATAGTGGGAGTCAATACCAATCTGATAAAAAGTAACGATCCGCGCGAAGGAGAGCAGCTGGATTGGATGAGGACAGCACTGAAGAAAGAAAGTCCTGACGAGGTTACATTGGTGTTCGGACATCATCCTTATTTCATGACAGGAATCGATGAGCCGGACAGCTATTTCCCTATAATGACATCCAAGAGATATTTCTATTTCGACCTCTTTGCCGAAATGGATGTGGATGCTGTCTATGCCGGTCACAGACATGACAGCTATGAGTCCGAATATAACGGCATTCCTATGAAGACCACGACCTCGGTCGCATTCCAGATAGGAAACTCAAGACCTTCCATAAGGGTCATTACAATAAGCGGCTCAGATGTGACTGACGAATTGATTGAAATCTGATATTTACCACATTAAACTATGAAAATGAAGAAAATATTTTTAATTGCTCTCTCTGCTGTTTCTCTGTTCGTTTCTGCATGTGCAGATAAGTCTGCTCTTGACAACGAGGATCGTATCTATCTCACTTCCAATGAGAAGAAAGTGACCTATGAGCCTTGTTCTATAGCTCTCACTGTCACTTCGTCTGCCGACTGGATGATCGAGGAATATGATTATGACTGGGTGTTTCCTTCTGTGGTGGCAGGAAGAGATGGCGATCTGGTCAGATTCAATGTGCAGAAGAATTCGACAGGTGTCAGAAGAATGGCAGTCTTTACCTTTGTCTCAGGTAGGGCAAAGGCTACGTATTCCATTATCCAGGATCCGGGAGAGGATGAACCGGAAGTTCCTGAACAGCCTGTCGTGCCGGACGGATCAGCGAAGTTGACAGGAACAGTCATCGGCAGCAAATATTCTGTGGATTACAATAACGGAAGTACCCAATCGACCACTGCTAACGTGAAGGAAAATGTGTTTGACGGCGACCATAAGACATTCTTCGCATCGTACGACCGTTCGAGAACCTGGGTAGGACTTGACCTTGGCAAGAAGCATATCATTACGAAAGTGGGTTGGGCGCCCCGTATCGACAATCAGAAACGCGTGGAACTGGCGTTGCTGGAAGGAGCAAACAGCCCGGACTTCAGTGATGCCCTGCCTATACACATAGTGAAGCAGCCGGGAGTGAACAATACCATGCATTATGCGGATGTGGATTGTTCGCGTGGTTTCAGATATGTCCGCTATGTCAGCCCGAACAACGTGCGTTGTAATCTTGCGGAACTGGAATTTTATGGTTACGAGGGCGAAGGAGATGATTCAAAATTATATCAGCTGACAAATCTGCCGACAGTCGTGGTCAATGTTGAAGGTGCTCAGGAAATCACCTCTAAGGAGACAGAACTTTCCAGCAATGTATATATCATCTCGCAGAACGGTACGGAACTGCTTGCAACCAGCGAGACAGGAGTACGTGGACGAGGAAATGCCAGTTGGGACTTCCCTAAGAAACCATACAGACTCAAGTTCGATTCTAAGCAGAGTCCTCTCGGAGCTCCTGCATCTGCGAAGAAATGGACTCTTATCAGCAACTATGGCGACAAGTCGCTGATGAGGAATATTCTGGCATTCGAGGTCAGCAGGAGAGTCGGATTGAGCTACACTCCATTCTGCCATCCGGTGGATCTTATAGTCAACGGAGAGTACAGAGGCTGCTATCAGCTTTGTGATCAGGTCGAGGCAGCATCCGGCAGAGTAGATGCCAAGGACGGATACCTTATAGAAATAGATGCATATGCAGCTGGCGAGGAAGTGTGGTTCTCATCTTCCAGAGGTACTCCGGTAACTATAAAACATCCTGATGAAGATGATATTACAAGTACTCAGAGGACTTTCATCACGGACTATTTCAATACGATGGAGGCTGCTGTATTTTCTGCAGACTATACGGATCTGGACAAAGGCTACCGTAAATATCTCGATCTGGACAGCTTTCTCAAGAACTTCATTGTAGGTGAGTTCGCAGGAAATACCGATACCTATTGGAGCGTATATATGTATAAGGACGCAGAAGACGGCAAGCTATATACCGGACCTGTGTGGGATTACGACCTGTCTTTTGAAAATGACAGCAGGACATATCCTATAAACAATCTGACCGGGTATATATATGCTACCCGCGGTTCGGTTGCCAGCGAATCGATCAGATCATTTGTTACAAGGATAGTGACCAGTGACAGTGCCGCCAAGGCAAGACTTGTCGAGCTCTGGGATGATGCACGAGGAAACGGAGGCCTTGACGACTTGAACATACTGGTGGACGAAACAGAAAAGCTCCTGCAGGAGTCACAGGAGCTCAATTTCAAGCGATGGGATATTCTTAATCAGAAAGTCCATCAGAATTACCAGGCACTGGGCACATATAAGGCTGAAGTCGAAACAGTCAGGACCTATATAACCAAACGGCTGGAATCATTCGACAGATTAGTACGCAAATAGATTAAACGCAGGTGTATCCTCCGTCCACTGCAATATTCTGTCCTGTCACATATGTGCTGGCAGGCGATGCAAGGAAGAGGGCGCATGTGTCAAGTTCTCCCTGTTTACCATATCTGGTAGCAGGGATGTTCTTTTTTGCGATAGCCTGGAAGAATTCGCTGTCGAGTGTCTCTGTTGTGAGATCGGTGTAGAAGTACCCCGGACATATAGAATTCACTGTAATACCGTATTTTCCCCATTCGGCAGCAAGTGCACGGGTCAGATTCACAACCCCACCCTTTGCTGCATGGTAAGGTGAACTTCCGACAATCATATTTCCGACAAGGCCGTACATCGATGCAATATTGATTATACGTCCGTACTGAGCCTTGATCATTTCCTTTCCGAACTCCCTCGCGCAGATGAATGTTCCGAACAGATCGATATTCATCTCATGCCTGAACTGCTCGTCAGTGATTTCCTCAGCAGGAGCTACAGCGCCTGTTCCGGCATTGTTTACAAGAATGTCCACGCGTCCGAATCTTTCCAGGGTTGCAGCAACAGCAGCCTTCACCCTTTCGGTGTCAGTGATATCGCAGGCAAACGGGAGCACTTCCACTCCATATTCCTCAGTAATGGCTTTCGCGTTCTCCTCCAGCAGATTCATTCTACGTGCCAGCAGCACAAGATTCGCTCCCTGATTTGCAAATGCCTTTGCCATCTGAAGTCCCAGACCGGTAGAAGCACCTGTAACTACAGCTACCTGTCCCTTTAGGTCAAAATAATTCTTCATAATAATTGTGTTAATTGGTATGTGGTTCTCCAAATGTAAGAATTTTTCTGAAAATTCAAAACCTTGACCTGATGCGGATACATAGTGATGACAATCTTCCTCGAACTAATTTAATGGAGATTCAGGCAGGGTTTACAACCAGAATTCAGTTTGCTTACAGGGGAATATTGCGATGCACTGAAGCCGTGCAGGGAAAGTGGTATTTCAGATCGCTGCCACGACGCACTACTTTCGGGCAAAACTCTTGCGTCGCGGCAGAAAACCGGATCATTCTCCGAAATCCTTGTCACGATGCAAGAGTACACGCCAAAACTCTTGCGTCGTGACACTCAGGCCCAAAGAAACGACACATCGGTCACACCAACCACGGCTTCTAATGACTCTCAGGCGTATTGTTGCGTATGGATAAGGAATCCATGAAAAGTGCCTGATGAAAATGGCATCATTACCGATTTTACACACAAAGGAGCCTCAGTTGATACTGAGACTCCGCTTCTGTACCCGGAGCCGGGATCGCCAAATGGGTTTTGTGGCAAATTTGTGAAATTAAATGTAATTTTATAAAGAATTATAAATCAATAAGATACAAAAACTAAATTTGAATTTATATTTTTTACGGTTTCTCTGATTTTCGCCGATGTGGTGCAAAAAATTGCAAATTTGCACCACCGATACTATATTTGTACCCAGTATTAAAAACGGACAGGGTATGGCAACAGTAACGGCTTTTATAAGAGTTTCGACAAAGAAAAAAGACAAG
>SUYR01000051.1 GCA_015060335.1 Bacteroidales bacterium
TACGGGAAATCATGAAAACGAGAATATTATCTGCAGCCATGATGATGGCTATAGTCTCTGTGGTGTCTTGTACGGAAGAGATAGCTTCACCTCAGCAGCCTGCTGGTCCGTCACTTCAGGAAGAAGCAGTGACCGTCCATGCTGTGATGGATGAAGGGATGACCAAGGTCACGCTTGGAGATGACAGAGGAGAGACCACTCCGGTGTATTGGGACGAAAATGACCAGATAGGAATCAAGATAAACGAGACGACATATACCTTCGACAGGACTGATGACGCGGTGGGGTCCAAGACCGCTGACTTTGAGTACAAAGCTGGAGAACCAGCACTTCCCGAACTGACAGCGGGCAAATATACATTCACTTACCCTGCATCAGGCAAGGCCTCCCTCGCCAGCCAGACCGGCACGAAGGATGGTCTGAAGGCATATCATTATATGGAGGCGACATTCACTGTCACCGATGGTCAGAACTGGAACAATCTTCCGGGCCTTAGTTTCGAGACGAAGGTGGCGATTGTGAAACTGACTCTGATGAACGAGGCTTTCAAGGGCAAGGAGGTGACGGAAGTGACCCTCAGATCTGCCGGAGCGACATATACTGCAACTTCGGTCTTTGCTGGAACTGATGCAGACGGCAGCATAGTCGTATATCTTGCCGTGGAGCCTGCAAGTCTGACTGACTGCATCATCACAGCTATCTGTGAAACAAAGACTTACGAGGCAGGATTGAGCGACAACACACTTGTGGCAGGCAAACTATACAGGGTCAGCAAAACAATGGAAACATACATCGACCTTTCTCCGGCAGTAGAAGGACAGGACGGAAAGTATAGGACCGCAAACAGCTATATAGTGTCAGAGGACGGATACTATAAGTTTAAGGCAGTGAAGGGTAACGGCACAGAGGCTGTAGGATCGGCATCTGATAAAGACCCGGAAGGCACTCCGACCACCGCCGTTGTGCTGTGGGAGACCTTCGGCACGGATACGGCACCGCAGAAAGGTGACTTGGTCAAGGCAGATGTGGAATACAGGGACGGCTATGTGTATTTCTCGACGGCAGACACTTACCAGGAAGGCAACGCCGTGATTGCAGTCAAGGATGGCAAAGGCACAGCCGATACGGAAGACGATGTGATCCTCTGGTCATGGCATATATGGCTGACCGACAAGCCTGCAGAACATGTTTACAACAATAGCGCAGGCACCATGATGGACCGCAATCTTGGCGCTACTTCCGCAGCAAAAGGTGATGTAGGCGCTTTGGGTCTTCTGTATCAGTGGGGCCGCAAGGATCCGTTCCTGGGTTCTTCTTCAACAAGCAGCAATACTGAAGCCCTGTCAACTCTGACCTGGCCTTCACCAGTAATGCGCCCCACACTCGCTCACGATGCCACTTATCATGTAGCCAATCCAACTACATTCATCACTTCCAACAGTACATATAATTTCGATTGGTATATCTCGACTGGCACAAACTATTACAACGATCGTTGGCCAGACTCCGGCAGCCCTAAGTCAATGTACGACCCATGTCCGGCAGGATGGCGCGTTCCTGATGGTGGTGAAAACGGCATCTGGGCAAAGGCTCATGGTTCCTCAGAAACATATACCCACACTTACGACAGCAATAAGAAAGGTCATGACTTCTCCGGCGATTTCGGAGAGTCCTCCCCAATATGGTACCCTGTCGTGAAGCGACGCAGTTATGAGACCGGAAATCTTTCAAGTGACAGCACAGGCTGTTATTGGTCATGTTCCCCTACTGGTAATACGGTTTACTACCTGTACACTAGCAGTTCCAATGTCAATCCTGCGTCATACGCCTTTCGCGCGTTTGGACAGCCAGTCCGTTGCTGCAAGGAATGATTTTTCAAGGAGATTGGCCTGATATAAGTCAGCGACGGTACAAGAATCCGTTAAATCTTGTACCGTCGCTTCTTTTTTGGAAAAATGGTTTCTGCCCGAGGAATGCTTTCCGGCCCGGCTGGACTACCGCTGTTTCATATATGGTAATTTTTGTCTATGTTTGTATAGTATAAATAAGGAGGCGTATGGAAAAGGAAAAGTACTATTTATATGTAGATGAATGTGGAGACCAGAATCTTGCAAACTTCGACACGAACTTTCCAATATTCACGTTATGCGGTATCATAGTGTCCGAGCAGATGATTGATATACTGAACCGGCAGATCATTGAATTGAAGAAGAAGTATTGGGGTGATAAAAAAATCATACTTCATTCCAGAGATATCCGAAAATGTCAGAACGGCTTTGAAATTCTATTCGACCTTGATATCAAACAACGTTTTTATGATGATGTAAACAAAATCCTTGGTCAGAAAGGAATTTATATAATCGTTTGTTGTACGATATTAAAGGAGCCATACATACGGATGTATGGCAAGATGAACGATGTTTATGCCCAATCCATGTCGTTCCTCATCGAGCGTTCTGTATTCTATTTTGATACCCTTAAAAAAGACTTGTCCGTAGACGTCATAGTGGAAATGAGAGGTAAAAAAGAGGACAGCAATCTGCGTAAACATTTTATGAACATACTCGATAAAGGTACCTATTGGGTAACACCTGACAGAATGCGCAACTATATCAACTCTTTTGAACTGAAACCTAAAAAGGCTGATATTACAGGACTCCAGATAGCAGATCTTATCGCATATCCTATTACCCGCCATATATTAGACCCTGAGGCAGTCAATTTCCCGTATGACGTAATATGTCCCAACATATACGAAGAGAACGGGAAATTGCTTGGAGTGAAGATAATGCCTTAAACAAAAAAAAGAGTTATCCGAACCAGATAACCCTTTCCCAACCGGGGACACCCCAGTCCAAAATCGGAAAATTCCGATATTCTGTCACAAATATAGTGATATTTCCGGTAATAACAAATTTGACGCCTGTCGGACATCATTACTAACATATAGAATAACTACAAGAATCTCACAGCGGGAAAATCTCAATCCGTTATGAACGTGGCAGCAGCCCCGGATGAATGTGAGCGAAGCATAGTGCGAAGCGAGCTTCATCCGGGGCTGCTGCTGTTTCATATATGGTAATTTTTGTCTATCTTTGTGGGTTGCAAAAAGATAATTATAAAAGATAACATATATGAAGAATTTTGTAGAGGAACTCAGGTGGAGAGGCATGATCCAGGACATCATGCCGGGAACAGAGGAGAAACTTATGGAAGGATCGACAGCGGCATACGTGGGCATCGACCCGACTGCCGACTCACTCCATATCGGACACATGGTCAGCATAATGATACTGAAGCATTTCCAGAACTGCGGACACAAGCCTATCGCCCTCGTTGGAGGCGCTACCGGCATGATCGGTGACCCGTCGATGAAGTCGCAGGAGCGTAATCTTCTTGACGAGGAGACACTCAATCACAACGTGGCATGCATCAAGGCTCAACTCAGCAAATTCCTTGACTTCGAGTCGGATGCTGAGAACAAGGCTGAGCTTGTGAACAACTACGACTGGATGAAGAACTTCACTTTCCTTGATTTCGCACGTGAGATCGGAAAGCACATCACCGTTAACTACATGATGGCCAAGGATTCTGTGAAGAAGAGACTCTCGGGCGAGGCTCGTGACGGAATGTCATTCACAGAGTTCACCTACCAGCTTCTTCAGGGATACGACTTCCTCTATCTCTACGAGCACAAGGGATGTACCCTCCAGATGGGCGGTGCAGACCAGTGGGGCAACATCACCACAGGTTCGGAACTCATCCGCCGCATCCTCGGAAAGGAGGCGTTCGCACTCACCTGCCCTCTCATCACCAAGGCAGACGGAGGAAAGTTCGGAAAGACAGAAAAAGGTAACATCTGGCTCGATCCGGAGCGCACATCTCCATACCAGTTCTACCAGTTCTGGCTCAACGTATCCGACTCTGATGCAGAGAAATACATCAAGATCTTCACCATGCTCAGCAAGGAGGAGATCGATGCAGCAATCGCACAGCACGCCGAGGCTCCTGAGCGCCGCGAACTTCAGAAACTCCTCGCGAAGGAGGTGACCACAATGGTACATGGCGCTGCAGAGTATGAGAACGCAGTGGCCGCTTCACAGATGCTCTTCGGAAATGCCACAAAGGACGCCCTCAAGAATCTTGACGAAAGGACATTCCTCGCAGTATTCGACGGTGTGCCTACATTCGAGGTTCCAGCTGAGAAATTCCCTATCGGCATCATCGACCTTCTTGCAGGCGAGACTCAGGTGTTCCCTTCAAAGGGCGAGTGCCGCAAGATGATCCAGGCCAACGGCGTGAGCATCGACAAGGAGAAGGTGAATGACATCAATGCCCAGATCGGAGAGGAGT
>SUYR01000006.1 GCA_015060335.1 Bacteroidales bacterium
CTCAAAGACCGATTCATCATACTTTAATAGACTATATAAGACTATCTTTGTGCTCCCCCAGGGGCTCGAACCCTGGACCCCAACATTAAGAGTGTCGTGCTCTACCAACTGAGCTAGGGAAGCAATAATATTTAAGAACTTGTTTTGTTGTGGTGCTCCCCCAGGGGCTCGAACCCTGGACCCCAACATTAAGAGTGTCGTGCTCTACCAACTGAGCTAGGGAAGCAGTATTGTTTGTGATTCGCTTGGGGTTCGAACCCAAGACCCCAACATTAAAAGTGTTGTGCTCTACCTACTGAGCTAGCGAATCAATCCGTGGTCATTCTCGGGTTTCTAATGAACTCCTCTCGAATTGGGACTGCAAAGGTACATATTTTTTCGGACGCTGCAAATTTTTCTTCATTTTTTTACAACAAAAAAAGCCTTCACATCCCTTGCCGGGCTCCGTGACTGCTATCAGAGCCCTGTTCAGGCAGAAATGGAAGGGAGTGTGAAGGCCGTGGATTCTATCAGAAGGCTATACCCAGTTTGAATCCGAGATTATTCAAGCCAGTCAAATCTATTGCTTTATTTCTGTTTGTCGCATAACTGTAGTAGACAGCGACCTGAAAGCCGAAGTCTGTTCGTTCAAACGGGAAGAAGGTCATGCCTATTTCAGGAGACACATAGAAGCCCCAGTTGTCATGTTGATTTACAAAAGTGGACATATATGTGTTCTGAGTCGAATATTCCGCACCTAATTTTGCTTCAATATATGGCTGGAACATTGTCCTGAGGAATCGGTATCTCATTGTCGCACCGAATGGGACTTGATATATTGACCTGTCAAGATCCGTAGTCAATGCAGACATATCAGAGAATGTATATGTCTGCTTAGGGATGTACTCGCTGTTTGTATTGAAACTTGCGAAACCTCCCAGTGCAAACATCGGAGTGATATAGTAACCACCTTCGATATATGCTCCATATCCCTGCGCACTTTCTGCAAAATCATTTGCAAGGGTACCGTTGAACTGCCATCCGCCGTTGACATAGTATTCCTTACTCATCTGGGCATTGGCCTGAGCTGCTGCAACAAGCATGGCTGCAGAAGCTGCAATTATGTATAGTATCTTTTTCATGTCTTTTGAATTAAATTGTTACTATTTCGACGGATCGAGATATGGTGACTGTGCAAATGCCTGATCTACAGCTGCTGACATCCTCTTGACATCATAATTGAGGCTGGCACTTGCAGGACCTCCGATGTAGCATGACCAGATAATCTTGAGCTTTCCGTTCTCCTCCCCTGCTGTCAGATCCACCATGTCAGTAATCAATGCATTTGTGGTATAGCTATACGTGACAGGATAAGGATAGTACCAGCCTGTCCAGTTGCCCCAATATCCTGCCGGCCAATATCCCGGATAGTCAAGCCACCAATATGGATCGTCATAATACTGGACAAATCTCTCTGTCCTCTCAGCATATGTCACCTGAAGGCCGAGCTGAGCTTCCGGATTTGATGGAAGATAGACATAGCCGAGCTTCTCCATATTTGTCCTGTATGCCTGGATCAAAGCCAGAGCATTGTCGGACTTTGAATAATATGGCTTCTTTGTCTGTCCGATAACAAGAACGCTGTCTGCGATGTCGAATGTTCTGAATTCAGAGAATTTCACATCCTTGGCAGGAGCGGTATATACAAGGTACTCTCCGTCACCATCCTGTGAGTATGGTTCTTTGTGGCACGCAAGTGCCAGAAGCGCCAATGAAGAAATTAGAAGTATCTTTTTCATGATTTTCTTGATTTAATAGTTCGTTTTATAATGATGTACCTTCAAACACACTTGAATTGTCGTAAGGCACGATATCGCCTTGCATCCATACTGTATTTGAATTGAAGTTCGGATAGATTGTAGCAGATGCATTGTTTGTTCCCGGCACCATGTATATCTCAATCTGAGCATTGATACCGATACCTGTAACATTGAAGGATATGGTGGTCCTACCTTTCTTATCTACCATTTTCTGCATTCCCGAGATCATTCCATCCACTGTGACACCACCCACACCGTTAGGACCGGCAGAAAAATTGCTTGGAGAGACCTGGACAACAGCTCTGTCACCTTTGACAGAAATGAAGTTTGTGGTAGAATTCACGTAAACGGTATTACCGCTCTTGAATGTCACCTGATTGGCTTCAAGTACAAAATCCCTGTTCTGGACAGCCGCTGCAGCCTGAACCCCAGCGATGGAGTCTGTAAGCTCATTGATTTCCCGTCTCTCTGCTGAGCGAGCCTTGAACTCTTCCATTTCCTGATGCCACTTCTCCTTATCCTGCTGAAGTTTGCTCGGGCGGGATTGGCTCTGGGCATTTATGTCGAGGGCAGTCACCGAGAGTCCTGCGACTATGACCGTCAAGGTCAGTATAACTTTTTTCATACACTACTATTTTTAATCATTCTAAACTGCATAAGGCAAAGTACGCGCCAAATCAAAAGCTGGACATTTTAATCTGTTTTTTGTATATTTGTAGATTAATCAAGAAATATCAAGGATATGGAACGAATAGAAAGGCTGTTTCCAAGATATGACAGCGAAGGTAAAGCTATGATTTTCAAAGCATTCCGAATCGCTGAAGCTACTTTAGCCACTCAAACCAGAAGTAATGGAGCTCCGTTCATAGAGCATCCTCTGGCTGTTGCAAAGATTGCCTGCGACGAAATAGGTCTGTCCGCAGAATGTATCGCAGCAGTATTCCTTCATGAGGCTACACGTTTCTTCCCCGAAACAGATATAACATCAGAAGGATTCAGCAAGGACATCTATACAATAGTGGATGGCTTGAACAAGATTTCTACCATCAAGCCAAAAGACACGAAACTCGAAGCTGAAAACTACAAGAAACTGATAGTATCATATTCAAAAGATCCTCGCGTCACCGTATTGAAGATAGCTGACAGGCTTGAAGTGATGCGTTCGCTCGACATGTTCCCTAAACTCTCTCGAGAAAGGAAGGTGCTCGAGACCATGATGCTATATATTCCACTCGCTCACCAGCTAGGATTATATAATATAAAGAGCGAGATGGAGGATATATATTTCAGGCATGCTGATCCTGAACAGTACAGGGCCATTACCAACAAGCTCAAAAGTACGGAGAGAGACAGGCAGAAGCTGATGACACAATTCATCGAACCGCTTAAACAGAAACTCTCTGACGAAGGGATACAGTACAAGCTGAAGGTACGCACCAAGACCGCCCTGTCGATCTACAAGAAAATGCAGAAACAAAAAGTCGGGTTTGAAGGTGTATATGACGTATTTGCCATAAGATTCATAATAGACTGCGAAGCTGACAGAGAACTGGAACACGCTCTCTGCTGGAAGGTATTCTCATATGTGACGGAAGAGTATGAGTCAGACACCAGACGTCTGAGGGACTGGATATCAAATCCAAAGCCGAACGGATACGAGTCACTCCATATCACTGTAAAGAACAAGGAAGGCAGCTACCTTGAGGTTCAGATAAGGACAAAGAGGATGGACGATATGGCTGAAAGCGGTCTGGCATCTCATTGGTCATATAAAGGGATACGCCATGAAGCTACGCTTGACAAATGGCTCACCGCAGTGCGACGTGCTCTTGAAAATCCCATCGGATCTGAAGGTGACCCTATGGGGGCGTACTATGAGGATGAACTCCTTGAAATGCCTACCAAGGAAATCTTTGTATTCACCCCGACAGGAGAACTACGTAAGCTGACCGCAGGTGCAACTGTTCTTGATTTTGCATTCGACATACACTCAAACCTTGGAATAAAGTGCACAGGAGGCAAGGTCAACGGAAAAGCAGTAAGAATCAACGAGAAGCTGAAGACAGGTGACGTGGTGGAGATCATGTCCGGCAAGAACCAGAAACCTTCTTCGGACTGGCTCAACATTGTAGTGACCAGTAAGGCCAAGACAAAGATCAAGCAGAAACTCAGTGAGGCAGAATTCCAGAAGGCGTCTGACGGAAAAGAACTGCTCGGCAGGCGTCTGAAGAACTGGAAGATGGATCTTTCCGACGATGTAATGGCCGAACTTCTGAAGAGGCTCAAATATAAGACCATCAATGCGTTCTATGCTGCGATCGGAGAAGGCGAACTCGACGTTGCTGACGTAAAGAATATGATAAATGACCTGAACGAAGGCAATACGGACCAGGCTGGCACTCAGGAAAACAAGAATGTAACAAAAGCCATTGTACAGGAGAAAGGCAGTGATGACATACTTGTAATCGATGCCAAGAATGTCAGAGGAATCGACTATCGTATGGCGAAGTGCTGCAATCCTGTATTCGGAGACGATGTGTTCGGATTCGTAACCAGGACAGAAGGAATCAAGATCCATAGAATGTCATGTCCTAATGCCGGACGTCTGATGGACATGTACCCATACAGAATACAGAAAGTCAAGTGGAGCGAAAATCCGAGCAGTGGAAATTTCCAGACCGGCCTGAGAGTTGTCGCTGCTCTTGAGCCTTCCGTGATCAATGAGATAATGGATATAATCAACTCGTTCCGCGCCTCTTTGAGATCGTTCAATGTATCTGAGAACAACAGGAACGGTACTTATGACATCACAATGAAAATCGCAGTTCCAAGTAATCTGGAGCTTGACAAAGTCACTTCACAACTTCGCAACTTGCGTAATGTAATAAAGATAAACAGAATATAAGACCATATGAGAGATATTGACATAGAAGAAAGAGTGGCAAAAGCCAGAAAACTGTTCAAAGAAGAAGGATATAACTGCTGTCAGGCGGTTGTCCTTGCGTATAATGACATATTCAATATCGATGATACGACTGCTGCATCTCTTGCTTCAGGATTCGGAGGCGGGATGGGTCGTATGAGAGAGGTGTGTGGCAGCGTCAGCGGAATGGTTCTGCTTGCCGGACTTCTCAAACCTGCCACAGATCCCTCAGACAAGACCGCCCGTACAGGGAACTATGCCCTTGTACAGGAAGTCGCCGGAGAGTTCGAGGACATCAACGGTTCTATTATCTGTAAGGAACTGTTAGGCATCACAGGAGCAATAAAATCATCTGACAGCATACATGGTATCCCTGAGTCTCCTGTTCCGTCTGACAGGACTCCTGATTACTATAAGAAGCGCCCATGCGAAGAACTTGTAGGGATTTCAGCGAGAATTATTGGCGAAAAGATTAAATCTTTATAAATTTGCGAGTCTAAAACTATTCAAATGGATTTTTCTAAAGCACATAAGGCACATCCATGGCATGGAATCAGCCTTGGAAACAATGTTCCCGAAGAGGTTAGGGCATTCATTGAGATCGTCCCTACCGACACTGTAAAATATGAAGTGGACAAGGAATCCGGATATCTTTCTCTGGACCGTCCCCAGAAGTTCTCCAATATAGTTCCGTCCCTCTATGGTTTCCTGCCAAAATCATACTGCGGTCCCAAGATGGCTGAGCTGACCAACAAGGCACTGGTACGTTTCGATATCGAAGGTGACGGAGACCCTCTGGATATCTGCGTCCTCACAGAAAAGGATGTGACTCACGGTGATGTAATCGTAAACGCACGTCCTATCGGAGGTCTTCGTCTTCTGGACCATAATCAGGCAGACGATAAGATTATCGCAGTACTCAAAAGCGACGCCGTATATGGAATGATGACAGACATAGAGCAGGTACCTTCGGATATCATACGTCGTCTTATCCATTATTTCAGCACATATAAGGATATTCCTGGAGAGCACACCAGCAGAATGCAGTTCATAAGCATATATGGACCTGACGTGGCAAAGGATGTGATACTCCGTTCAATGGAAGACTACCAGGACTACATTGCCAAGAAATAGAATGGCAAAGGCGGTGACTCTGACACAGAATCACCGCCTTTCTTATTTCAATAAGGATTAGAGAGTATAATACTCGCAGTCCTTACCGCAGCGTGTCTCAACTACGACATTAAGCTTGCCTTCGCGAGCAAGCCAGCCAAGAGCTGTATAAAAATCTGCACTTGCAAGACCAGACTCCTTCTTGAGTTTAGCCTCAGTCATTTTACCATTAGTGTTGAGGGCATTCCAAAGAATACCTGCGTTGTTTCCGATGTTGTTGATTTCCATAGTCTTCAATCTTTATAATTCATTATTCAAAATCCTTGCAAAGATAATCAAAGGAAAAGACATAACTCCCTTTGTAACAAAAAGTTAACGTAAACCATATAGATATTCCGATTCAAAAGACCTATCATACAGACGTGATAATCAGCACATTAGAACACAATTTCATATTCTCGATAAAGTTTTATAAATTTGTTGGATAAAACTTTATGCAACATGAAAGGAACATACATATTTCTTGCTGACGGCTTCGAGATTTCGGAAGCGCTGACTACCGTGAACATGCTCAGAAGAGGTGGAGTAAACGTCAAGACCGTTTCCATCTATGATGACAGGATTGTTACCAGTTCAAACAGGATTCCCGTGATTGCAGACATGGCGTTCGGTGAATTCAGAGCATCCACATCATTTGGGCCCTGCCTCAAGACAGACGTGATGATATTCCCTGGCGGAATGCCCGGTTCATCCAATCTTGCAGCATTCGGCAAACTGATGGACATAATGAAACAGCATCATCAGGAAGGAGGCACACTGGCTGCAATATGTGCGGCTCCAAGTGTAGTACTTGGTCTGCTGCCGGGACTTGAGGGTACAAGAATGACATGCTACGACGGTTTTGAGGAAGCACTCACAGCTAAAGGAGTAGAATATGTCAAAGAAGGTGTAGTGGTCGACGGAAATATAATCACAGGACGTGGTCCTGGCTGGGCTGTCGAATTCGGTCTCGCCATACTTGCTCATGTCAAGGGGCAGGAAACAGCGGACAAGGTTAAAGCCGGATTAATGTTATAGAAATGATGGAATTCAAGAACAAGACCGTATTGATCACCGGAGGTGGTAGCGGTATCGGAGAAGCCATGGCGTACCAGTATGCCATGAAGGGTACAAATGTAATACTGACAGGAAGGCGTCTGGAGACATTGGAAAAAGTTCAGACAAAGTGTATTGAACTTGGCGTAAAGTCTTGGTGCAAGACAGTAGATGTAGAGAAACCCGAATCCATCGATGAACTTGTGAAATGGATCAATAAAGAGGGACATCTTATTGACTTTCTGCTTCTTAATGCAGGTATTTCCCAGAGGGCACTCACACTGGATACAGATATCAGCGTTGACCGCAGACTCATGGAAGTGAATTATTTCGGAGGCATCTATCTCGTGAAAGCACTCAAGGACATGTTCCTTGAAAGAGGTGTTCACATCGCTGTCGTATCGTCTGTTTCAGGAGTGTTCGGTTTCCCTGTACGCTCTGCATACTGTGCATCAAAACATGCAATCCACGGATTCTACGAGACCATTGCACTGGAGTATCCGCAGATAAAGACAACTATCATAATACCAGGAAGAATCCACACAGATGTATCAAAAAATGCCCTGGACGGAAACGGCAAGGCAACAGGTATAATGGATCCCGGACAGGCAAACGGATATGACGTGAACAAATGTGCACGGGTTGCAATCAAGGCGATCGCGAGAGGCAAGCATCAGAAGGTGATCGGAGGATTCGATACTATCATGGTACCTTTCTACAAATATATTCCTTGTCTTTTCAGGCTTATTGCTCGGAACGTATCTGCAAGGTAATGAATCAACTAAAGGCGGAGCATCAGAACTCCGCCTTTACTATTGTCTCATACAGATTTTTACAACCATCTTCCAACAGGTCCAGTACCATACTGAATCCTTCAGCGCCCATATAATATGGATCAGGAATATATGACATCTGTCTCTGCTTCAGAAATGAAGCCATTCTCTTTATCTTATGCGTAGCTTCGACCGAAGGGGCAAGGTGCATGAGATCCTCATAGTTCTGATCATCCATAGCCACAATCATATCGAAATCCAGAAAATCCAGTCCTGACACAGGACGGGCCTTATGGGTCAGAGCAAAACCTCTGTACAATGCAGCCGTACGCATTCTTCTGTCCGGCATTTCTCCCCTATGACCGCTATAAGTACCTGCCGAGTCTGCCTCAATCCTATCCTGCATACCGTTTTCACGGACTATATGCTCAAAAATGCCCTGCGCAGCCGGAGAACGGCATATATTTCCCAGGCACACGAAAAGGACTTTGTATTTTTTATCCGTTGTTTCCATTATTTTACGATAATTCGTTTTATTCGACGTGGCACCGATGTCAGGATTTCATAAGGAATAGTCCCCAGAATATCTGCAAGTTCGGAGATTGAAGGTGATTCACCGAATATCGTTACCGTATCTCCGACATTGGCATCTACTCCTGTAATATCCAACATACACATATCCATGCAGATATTACCGATTGTCGGTACCCTGTGTCCGTTAAGCAGGAATGAAGCCTTACCTCGACTCAGATGTCTGTCCACTCCATCAGCATATCCGACAGGAATTGTAGCTATGACAGTACCACCATCTGCAATCCTGCCGTGACGTCCATATCCGATCGTTCCATCTGAGCATTTGAGATTCTTTATCTGCAATATCTTGCACTTGAAGGAGGCCGCTGGTGATAGTTGCACGCCAGGCAATGCACTTACACCGTATATACCGATACCCAGACGTACCATATCGAACTGATACTGAGGGAATCGTTCTATACCAGCCGAGTTAAGTATATGATACATCGGCTTGTATCCTATAAGTTCTGACAATTTGTCAGCGTTCTTCTTGAAGAGCTCTACCTGAGAAACAGTAAAATCATCATTCTGAGGATCATCCGATGCCGCAAGATGCGAATATACAGATTTAACCTTTACTCTCTCGCAAACTGTCAGAAATTCAATAAGTTCCGGCAACTCTTCAGACATAAATCCAAGACGGTGCATGCCGGTATCCAACTTGATATGTATAGGAAAATCCCTGACATCCCTCTTTTCAAGTACCTTGCACAACGCCTTGAGAGTACAGAGGTTAGGTATGCCTGGTTCCAGACCATAATTTATCATTTCTTCGAAAGAATCTGTACCTGTAGTCAAAACAAGGATCGGTGATTTGATACCTCCCTGTCTAAGTTCGATTCCTTCAACAGGATATGCTACAGCAAGATAATCGGCTCCGGCATCCTCCATGAGGGACGCAAACTCCACAGCTCCATGTCCATAGGCATTAGCCTTGACAAGGACCAGTAGTTTTGTAGTATCCTGCAACTTGTCTCTGAAATATCTATAATTTTCAAGGCAGGCCTGCAGGCTGATTTCGAGCCTTGAAAACTCCTCTTCTCTATACATTTTTTCAATTGCGATAATTCTGCAAATTTACAAAATTCCCATGACTGAGCAATAGTGGGACAAGTTTACAGGTGTAGTTTTTGCATATATATGCGACCGGTTATAAACTGCAGCAACAGGCGACATAACCGACAAAATGACATGAACTGACTAAATTTTTCTAAGTATGAACATTTGGATTATCATGATTGTGATAATGGCACTGAGTTTCATCGTACAACAGATGCTTCAGAGCCGTTTCAACAAGTATTCACAAGTACCTACTGCAAACGGAATGACAGGTGCGGAAGTGGCTCAGAAAATGCTTAACGACCACGGCATCTACGACGTCAAGGTAGTGCCTACCCGAGGAATGCTTACCGACCACTTCAACCCGCAGACAAAGACAGTAGCCCTGAGCGAAGGTGTATATTCAAGCAGAAGCGTGGCAGCGGCAGCAGTTGCAGCACACGAATGCGGACATGCAGTACAGCATGCTAGAGGCTATGCGCCCATCAGGATGCGCTCTGCACTTGTACCAGTTGTGAGTTTTGCATCAAACATCGTCCAGTGGGTACTTCTGGCAGGAGTCATATTCTTCCATTCATTCCCTGGTCTGCTTTGGTTTGGAATCGCACTCTTTGCAACCACTACCCTGTTCAGCTTCATCACCCTTCCTGTAGAGATCAATGCCAGCAGCAGAGCGATCTCATGGCTGAGCAGCACAGGTATTACTGACTACAACACCCGTCCTATGGCTATTGACGCATTGAAATGGGCGGCATATACTTACGTGATTGCAGCTCTTGGATCACTCGCCACCCTGCTGTACTACATCGGACTGGCGAGGAACCGCGACTAAAACACCTGGCACACAAAACGCTGACACACAGCGCATTACAGAAAAACGATTCCCCTGTAACGGGGAATCGTTTTCGTATAAAACACTGACATTCAAAAAGTTAAGTGCCAGAGTATTTTTATTTCTTGCGTGCTGGCATAAGATATATATCGGCAAGCGGGATAAGTATCATGATGTCGATGAATGCGAGCATCATCACAGCCCCTAAAGCGCCGATGGTAAGCGCCATTGCCAATGCATAATAGAATGAGAATGCATGGAGCAGAATCAGTACTATTGCTGCAAGAAGCCATACTCGGAGATTTGTCAGATGATACAGCAGCATTCCGGCAGTTGCGCATGCAAGAGGTATAAGGAACATCATGTTTTCACCCAATGCAGCCAGAAGGATGGCACTTAGGAAGAATGCCAATGCCAAGGAGCCATACAACGAATTGAAGGCGTGAGCTCTCACAGCATTGTATGATGCGCTGGCTCTCATCGATCCTGAAGAAGCCCTCGCTGCCTTTACCCTTACCGAAAGATACACCAGAATTGAAATGACTGCCATAAGAGCCACAGATGCTATCATCACAGCATTATCGAACATGATACCTTGCATGATACCGAAAGGCTTGAATGAAACTCCTGCAATGAGTCCGCTGATATAAGCCACTATTTCGCCTGCCACAAGGGCAACAAGCGCAAATCCCAGAACGGTCACAGATTTGAGGAATACCTTGGATGCCTTGAGTCTGCCTCTTATGCCTTCAAGTCCGAAAAGAAGAAGGAAGATAAGGAATATGGCAGAGTTGACTATCACATACCCTACCTTGCTGAAATTAAGAAGTCCTATACCCGGAACTGTAAAGTTAACAGCATCATTCGAGGCTTTCATAGCTTCAACATCAGAATATGCCTGATTCTTCACATACTCTCTTGCCAGAGGAAGTATCTGCTCCCCATAGTGCTGAATTGATTTCTCGGATATATTGGAGAAATTATCAAGATGAGTATGGTAATGGTTGACATCAGTAATTGTAGAGAAATTCAGGCCAGGAATACTGTCCTTCACGATTGTAAAGTCAGTGAAATTAGGCATGAAATTGTACACGACTGTAGTCAGAGAGTATGTATAAGGGTATCTTGACGTCGATGCATACAAGTCGATGACCTTGCTGTTGCCAGGACAAGCCTCAAACAACAGAGCCGGGCCCCAAGGACCTCTCGCCTCGACATTGATCATAAGTCCGACATTGTCAAACTCAGCCTTGTCATTCTCCCACATTGCTGTCATTCCCATCATGCCGACTTCCTCAGCATCTGTGAAGAGCACCTTGACTCCCTGTTTCCAGTCAGCACGTTCCTTGAGAAGCTGGGATACTGTCTCCAATATGACACCGACACCATATCCGTCATCAGCTGCGCCATATGACCATACGGTATCCCTTGCGAAAGGCTGCGAATACCGTGAATCATAATGAGCTACCAGCAGCAGGTCGGTAACATCTCCAGAAGACTCCTGCAAAGGAGAGAATTCTGCGAGCACATTGTGGGCGTCGAATGTATATACCACATGTTTGTTCTTCGGGCCGACCAAAGAATCATAACTGAACACCTTTACTGTATCTGCTCCCAAATCGGTAAGTCTCTTCATGAGATATTCACGTACGAGAGCCCTCTCCTGAGGATGAGCCACAGAATGATGTTCTTTTGAAATGACCTCTATATCCTTTACAACCCTGGCAGAAGAAAAGCCTTCTGCGTCCGGTCCCTCAGGACGAGGTAAAGTGAACAGTCCGTATGCCAGCAATGCAGCCAGCACAACAGACACCGTCAATACTAATGGTCTGATCTTATTCATTTCTATAGGTTTTAGTACACTTCATTACTCAGCCATGAGTTTCTTATACTTGAATCTCTTAGGCTCGTCATTTCCAAGACGGCGCTTCTTGTTTTCCTCATATTCCGAATATGTTCCCTCAAAGAAATAAACTTGAGAATCCCCCTCGAATGCAAGAATATGAGTTGCAATTCTGTCGAGGAACCAACGGTCATGCGAAATGACCACCGCACATCCGGCAAAATTCTCAAGACCCTCTTCAAGGGCTCGGATAGTATTTACATCCACATCATTGGTAGGCTCGTCGAGAAGCAGGACATTGCCTTCATCCTTAAGAGTCAACGCAAGATGGAGACGGTTTCTTTCACCACCTGAAAGTATGCCGCAGAGTTTCTCCTGATCAGCTCCTGAGAAATTGAAACGGGAAACGTAAGCCCTTGCATTCACCTCTCTCTTGCCGAGCTTGACAAATTCCGAATTCTCTGCAATTGTCTCATATACGGTCTTGTCCGGATCGATACTTCTGTGCTGCTGATCGACATAAGCGAGCTTTACGGTCTCTCCTATCGTAATTTCGCCAGAATCAGGAGTATCAAGTCCCATTATAAGGCGGAAAAGAGTGGTCTTACCGGCACCGTTAGGTCCGATGACGCCTACTATACCTGCTGGCGGCAGGACGAAATCAAGGTTTTCATAAAGGAGCTTGTCGCCATATCCCTTGGAAACATTCTTGAACTCGATGACCTTGTTTCCGAGACGAGGTCCGTTAGGAATGAAGATTTCCAGAGCTGCTTCCTTTTCACGTCCATCATCTGCAGCAAGTTTTTCATATGCTCCCAGACGTGCCTTAGACTTCGCATGACGCGCCTTAGGAGCCATACGCACCCATTCGAGCTCCCTCTCGAGAGCTTTACGACGTTTGCTCTCCTGCTTTTCCTCCTGGGCAAGGCGTGTACTCTTCTGGTCAAGCCATGAAGAATAGTTGCCTTTCCATGGGATTCCTTCTCCCCTGTCAAGTTCAAGAATCCAGCCAGCCACATTATCAAGGAAGTAACGGTCATGAGTAACAGCAATGACTGTACCCTTATACTGCTGCAGATGCGCCTCGAGCCACTGGATACTCTCTGTATCAAGGTGGTTAGTCGGCTCGTCAAGAAGCAGGACATCCGGCTGTTTCAGCAGAAGACGGCAAAGTGCCACACGACGACGTTCTCCACCACTGAGAGTGCTTACAAGGGCATCAGAAGGAGGACACTGAAGGGCATCCATAGCACGTTCCAGCTTGGAATCGATTTCCCAGCCTCCGCAATTCTCTATCTTTTCTGTAAGTTCCCCCTGTCTTTCTATGAGTGCAGCCATTTCCTCGTCAGACATCGGTTCACAGAACTTCATATTGACTTCCTCGTACTCCTTGAGAATATCCATGACTTCCTGGACACCCTCCTGCACGACTTCAATGACTGTCTTGTCCGGATCCATCTGAGGCTCCTGCTCCAGATAGCCGACTGAATAGCCTGGTGCCCAGACAACTTCACCCTGATATCCTTTCTCGATACCGGCAATAATCTTCATCAACGTAGATTTACCGGATCCATTCAGACCCACGATACCGATCTTGGCACCATAAAAGAAAGACAGATAAATATCCTTAAGAATCACCCTATTGTTATGGGGCAGGATCTTTCCCACACCATTCATTGAAAAAATAATTTTCTCGTCCGCCATAATTTGCAATATTTTCGCAAATATAATCTTTTCCTGTCACTTCTCAATCATTTCTTGCTCAAGCGTACACGTTCTTCTCTGCACCAGTCTCCCGGTTTTTCGCCCATATAAAGTCTGAATGCTGAGGAAAATGAAGTCGTCGAATTGAACCCGCACTGATTGGTGAGATCGACGATCTTGAGATGTGGATTGTTTCTGAAAAGTTCCACAGCATGAGCGACGCGGTGATAATTTACGAACTGACAGAAATTCCTTCCCGTACAATGACTGATCGCCTTTGAAATATACATCCTGTTCGTATAAATGACATCGACTATGTCATTTATCGTCAATTGGCTGTTCAGATATGGCTTATGAACATCGAAGTACCTTAACACACGCTCATAAATGTTGATATAAAGCTGGTCTGTTCCCGGAGTCTCCCCGGAATATTCTGTCTGGGAGACTCTCATGGATTCCACGATACGCCTCTCATGATCCGTCATTATGACAAACACCGATGAGTTCCTTATCCTCAAGCACATGGCTACAACCAGTGATATCTGGAGCAGCAACATGACATATATATTGAAAATCAGAAGGAATACCGTAAATAGTAGAAAAATCAAAGAATATACTGTATCAACATAAAGACACACAGTATTCCACACACTTGCTATCCTCATGACATTGGCTGTATCTGCTATGTGGCAGAAAATACCAGCAAGGAACACAAGTACTGCAGCGGAGCTGAGCGCAACAGAGAGATATAACCAGACAGTTTCGCTGATCTCGATACAGAATGCCAGTCTCATCACCATCATCACTGATGCCGCAAGTATTTCGAGTGTAATCGAGACCACTGCAATCATACGGGACCATGAATATGGTATGACTGACGAAGTAAGAGGGAACAGTGCAACCGAAAGTGCGATCAGACAAAAGAATACATAATGTGGCACATCTAAGTCTCCCGACAATGCTGAAAGCACAGCTACGGCAGCAGAAACGAGCAGCATCGGAGTCAGTCTGGCATTGACTTCGACAGGGATGATGCTGCATGAATTTTTTGCAATTTGTCTGAGTGTCAGAAAAACAAGTACCGAAAACAGTACAGAAATCAGAATAGTGTCCATAGTCCGCTTGAAATTATAGTTATCAAGCAGACAAAAATATACAAATACCCCTTCGAAAAGCAAAAATCGAAGGGGTACATGTCAATTAATTTCTCTTTTTTATGCTTTTTGCTTTTTTTTATGTTCTGTTCTGACCTTTATTGTGTCAAAGCCTTGTCCATAGACACCCATTACTGATGAAACGGACAGAAACGCATCAGGATCGATACTCTTGACATATCGTAACAGAAGGTTAAGATCAGACTTTCTTGTGACTACCATAAGAACATCTCTGTCTTCTTTTGTGTACCATCCTTTAGCTGTAATTACGGAGACTCCCCTCTTCATGTCAAAGGCGATTGCATCTGCCATTTCCTCAGCTTTCTTTGAGAATATGAACGCCTGAACTGACTGTTTCGAACCAGAGAGATACAGGTCTACAGCATAACCGCTCACGGTAACCTGTACAAGACCATACACGACTACTGCCAGTTTTTCAGCAAACGGCAGCATGTCTCCCGAGTCTGTATATGACGGGAACAGGAGTGAAGAAAGGATGATCACCACATCAATGATCAGAATCACCCTTCCCGGAGAGGCCGCATGAAACTTGCACCACAGCAAGGCAATTATATCTGTTCCGCCTGTACTTCCCCCTTGCGAAATAGAGAGTCCAATACCGAATCCAGCAATTATACCTCCTATAATAGTACAGATCAGTTTACCGTTGGAAGTGGCAAATTCCTGTATAAAATCCGCAGGTATGATACTCGGCATGACGGACAACATGACAGACGTCATGACTATGGCATAGATAGTCTTTCCGCCAAATCCCGTACCCAGTATCTTCGTTCCGATAAGAAGAAGCAGAACATTGATCACAAGATATGTTACTCCCATCGGGATACCTGTAGCATAATATAATATCGAGGCAAATCCAGACACGCCTCCTCCTATAAGGTTGTTAGGCAACAGGAAAATTGACCATCCTAAGGCATACGAAATCACACCCATAGTGACAAAACCATATTCCTTGACCAGTGCACCCAACGTTGTTTTCAATACTTTTCCAGTCATTGTACTATCCCTCTATCTGTTTGGATTTCTTTCTGACAGGACCCGACTTGATCTCCTCAAAACCCTCGCCGAATACGCTGTTTGCGGAAGACACCGACACAAAGGCATCCTTATCTATCCTCTTGATCTCATTGATGACCTCATTCATCTGCTGTTTTCTAAGAATGATCAGAAGGACCTTGCTCTCCTGCTGAGAGTACCAGCCTACAGACTGCAGGGCCGTCACACCTCTCTGTACATCATATATGATATGGTCTGCAATCTCTTTATATTTCTTAGAAAAGACCAGAAGCTGGACTGAAGATTTCTCTCCGAGCACAACATAATCCACGCCGAAAGAAAACACAAGCATCATCATATATGCATAGATCATATTCACTACTCCACCACCTTGTTCCACAGGTATGAGCAGAAGGCTGGAAATGATGAACACGTCCGAATACAGATAAACCTTTCCTGGAGAAATAGGCCAATATTTATTCAGGATCATTGCTACGATATCCGTTCCGCCTGTACTTCCGCCTCGCAGAAGAATCAGACCGATACCGATAGACTCCATAGCACCACCTATAAGCACAACCATAATCTTGTCAAGATCGGGATCCACTACTTCAAGTTCTGGGAAATAAGCAGGCAGCAACCAGAAAAGCAGTGATGACAAGCCTATCACATAAATGGTCTTGAAACCGAATGACTTTCCAAGGAAAAGGAACCCGGCCACCAATAAAAAGACATTTATCAGAGCGAAGGTAAGGTCCATAGGGAGTCTGCCCTGGGTCGCATAATCCAGAATTGTAGTCAGACCCGTAAGTCCTCCGCTGGCGAGATGATTCGGCTGCAGAAATGAGGTCCAGGCCATAACATAGACAAATGTACCTGCGGTCATCAGGAAATAATCCCAGAGAATACTAAGTATTTTACTTGTCTTCATGACTTGATGAAATTACTGCTTTACAACAATATTCACAATCTTACCCGGGACAACTATAACCTTCATGATATTGCCTCCCGCCACGTATTTTGCTGTCTGGTCAAGGCCCCGCACATGAGCATCGACATCTTCACGTGACATATCTACTGGAAGATCGACAGTAAATCTTGTCTTACCATTGAACGACACTGCATATGTGCATGTATTTTCAACTGTATATGATTCGATATACTCAGGGAAAGCTGCATATGTGATGCTCTCGGCGTGTCCCAGTGTTTCCCAAAGTTCTTCTGCAATATGAGGTGCAAATGGTGAGAGAAGTACAATCAGCGGCTCCAGTATCTCACGTTTGCTGCACTTGAGATCAGTGAGTTCATTCACAGCTATCATAAAGGCACTTACAGCCGTATTGAACGAGAACGCCTCGATGTCTGTACGAACCTTGCCGATAAGCTTGTGCAGAGCTTTGAGTTCTGCCGGAGATGCTTTATCGTCTGTCACAATCATTCCATCGCGGTCATAGAACAATCTCCATACTTTTCTGAGGAAGCGGTTTACTCCGTCTATTCCCTTTGTATCCCAAGGCTTTGACTGCTCGAGAGGGCCAAGGAACATTTCATAAAGACGAAGAGTATCAGCTCCGTATGTATCACAGATCATATCCGGGTTAACGACATTGAACATTGACTTGGACATCTTCTCTATAGCCCAGCCGCATATATATTCGCCATCCTCAAGTATGAATTCCGCATCTGCAAAATCAGGCATCCATGCCTTGAACGCCTCCAGATCGAGACGGTCATTACGGACAATGTTCACATCAACATGTATCTCCGTAGTCTCATACTGATCCTTAAGGCCTACGGACACAAACGTATTTGTATTGATGATACGATATACAAAGTTTGAACGGCCCTGGATCATTCCCTGGTTGATAAGTTTCCTGAACGGTTCCTTCTCACATACATATCCGAGATCGAAGAGGAACTTATTCCAGAAACGAGAATAGATAAGGTGACCTGTAGCATGCTCTGTACCACCTATATACAGGTCAACATCTCTCCAATACTCGTCCGCTTCCGTGCTTACAAGAGCGTTATCGTTATGAGGATCCATATATCGGAGATAGTATGCACTGCTGCCTGCAAATCCAGGCATTGTGCTCATTTCGATAGGATATCCCTCATATGTCCAGTCCTTGGCACGTCCAAGAGGCGGTTCTCCCGTCTCTGTAGGCTTGTACGCATCGATTTCAGGGAGTTCCAACGGAAGCTTGTCCATTGACATCGGAGTAGCGATTCCGTCCTTGAAATACATAGGGAACGGCTCTCCCCAATATCTCTGACGTGAGAAAATAGCATCACGAAGACGATAGTTAATCTTTCTGCGACCGATTCCGTTATTTTCTACATAATCGATTGCTGCAGGAATTGCCTCCTTGACTGTCAGGCCATTAAGGAAACCTGAATTACACATGATTCCTTCCTTTGCATCGAAGCTTGACTCGCTGACATCGCAGCCTTCGATAAGAGGTATTATAGGGAGATTGAAATGTCTTGCAAATGCATAGTCGCGGCTGTCGTGTGCCGGGACAGCCATAATGGCACCGGTACCATATCCTGCGAGCACATACTCGGAGATCCATACCGGAACTTTGTCACCTGTAAGCGGATTCACGGCATATGAACCGGAGAATACACCTGTAACCTTTCTAGTCTCAGTCATCCTCTCACGCTCGGTCTTCTTCTTTGCCATTGCAAGATACTCTTCAACAGCAGCCTTCTGCTCATCTGTAGTAAGTTTCTCAACCCACTCGCTCTCCGGAGCCAGCACCATGAATGTGACACCGAAGACAGTATCAGCACGAGTGGTGAAGATCGTCATATCATACTCCTGCGAGCCGTCAGACACCTTGAAGACCATTTCCGCTCCCTGACTCTTTCCGATCCAGTTACGCTGCATATCCTTGAGAGAATCGGTCCAGTCAAGATCCTCGAGGTCTTCAAGAAGACGTCCTGCATATGCCGACACTCTCAGCTGCCACTGCGTCATCTTCTTCTGTTCCACCGGATGTCCGCCACGCACAGAATATCCTTCCTTGACCTCATCGTTTGCGAGTACAGTTCCGAGTGCAGGACACCAGTTCACGGCAGTTTCTCCCTGATATGCAATACGATACTGCATAAGGATATCTGATTTTTCCTTATCTGTGAAGGCATTCCACTGTTCTGAGGTAAACGGAGTGACATCTCCACATGCTGCATCCACTGCAGCGCTGCCACCCTCCGCAAAAGCCTTCTCAAGTTCCTCAACCGGACGGGCTTTCTGCTGCACATTATCATACCAGCAGCCGAACATCTGAAGGAACGCCCACTGTGTCCACTTGTAATATCCCGGATCGCAGGTCCTTACCTCACGCGACCAGTCATACGAGAATCCGATCCTGTCCATCTGTTCGCGATAACGGGCAATGTTATTCTCTGTGGTCACTGCCGGGTGCTGACCTGTCTGGATGGCATACTGCTCTGCTGGAAGTCCAAAAGCATCATACCCCATAGGATGAAGGACATTGAATCCGCAAAGTCTCTTGTATCTGCTGTAAATGTCACTTGCAATATATCCCAGAGGATGTCCTACATGAAGACCTGCTCCTGAAGGATATGGGAACATGTCAAGCACATAATACTTTGGCTTCGAGCTGTCTATTTCCGCCTTGAATGTCTGATTGGCAGCCCAATATGACTGCCATTTCTTTTCGATTTCCTTAAAATTGTAATCCATAGGTATATTTCTTATTTCTTTATTCCAAAACTAGGTTTTCCACCTTTCTTTTCAAGTCTGAACTCAATAGGTAGAGTAAGTGATGCCCTTACCTTGCTACCTCCGGATTTTCCCGGTTTCCACTTCGGAGATGCTTCCACGACCTTAAGGGCCTCGGCATCCAGTTCGTCATCAACACCCTTGACCACTTTAGCCTCTGTCACCTTTCCATCCTTTTCAATAATGAACTGCACCATGACCGTACCCTGTATTCCGTTTCTGACTGCACTTTGAGGATATTTGAGATATTGATATACCCATTCCCTCAGGAAGTGACGGGGATCGGAACTTCCAAAGAACTGAGGTCTCTGGTCACAATCGAAATATGGAACTATCTTATCCCCGTGAGCTGTCTTTCCGTCAATCTGAGCAGGTCTGAACAATGGTGCATCGTTTACATTTGCCAGAGCTACAGTGAAATTATATATATATTCCAGTTCCCTCTCCATGATTTCATAATCAATGATGCCTTGCGTATCCCTGTCCGTATTATGCTGAGGATACTTGCCGGTAGTAAATAGCACCGACGGTATTTCATGAGAGTAGAAAGCCCTGTGGTCTGAAGGATAAGGTTCCTCTGCAGTCAGTTCCGGAAGAATAGGCTGAAGTTCTCCCGTCTGAGTCCTGACCAAAGCATTAAGGTCTGCATTTGACGATGTATATGCATAGAATCCGTTGTATCCGGTGCCGAGCATATCAAGATTGATCATAGCATCGACAGAAACGACATCCTTAAACGACCTGTTCAGGAAATACCATGCACCAGCATAAGTATGCGCAGAAGCCCCGAAAGCTACAAAAATAACAGACCTTCGGAACAGTATTGAGTTTGTCTTTACTTTCTTTGCAAGTTCAAGCAGCATCGCGAGTCCGGATGCATTGCCATTTGCACCGTAGAATATACGTTCTACCGGAGTACCGTCCACAGTCATCGTCATCGTGCCTATGTTGTCGAGGCGCGCACCGACAACTATATATCTGTTCTTAAGAGACTTGTCATAACCCTGCACGCATCCTATTACATTACGGGACGTAAGCGTATCTCCTGCCTCAGACTTGAGACCGAAAAGATCGCCACCCGCAGGTGAAAGCAGTTCCACGCCATATTCCTTGAACTTTTCTTCAACATATTCCGCCGCAGATTTTTCACCTTCCGAGCCAGCCTTACGTCCCTCAAGGACAGCTGCGGACAATTCTCCAACATGAGATTTCAATGCAGCTACAGTCTCACTGTCATACAAGTCCTCATATGTGCTCACATCCCTGAACTGTCCATACACAGACATCACGGGGAAGAGCAATAAAGATATTATGAATACAAAATTCCTCATTTCCGATTACTCATTGAGCAAAATCCAGACATCAGACGGACAAAACGACTCCTTCCGTACTGACATAAGAGCCTCTTTTGCCCTCACAATATTGTTGCTTGGGCAAAGCCCTACTGCAATAATGCCATTGTTGAAACTGATCAATGCCGGTGCATATCCGCTATCAGCCGCCTTACACAGAAGAGTTTCTGCGTTTGCCCTCCTCTTGAAAGAGCCGACAATGACATAATAACGAGACTCCAACTTTGTTGTAAAAAGGCCGCCAAGTTTGGCAGGATTAAGAATGGTTCCGCCGCATTGCTTGATGGAATCCAAAGCTGCAATGGAGTCCTGCACCATCTGTTGCTGAAGTCTTATGGAGTCCAGCCTGGCCTGAAGCACCACCTGCTCCGCACGCAGCATCTCCAGTTTCATATTCTCTATATCCTCGCTGGTCGGACGCCCCGCAAGAGTACGGAAAAAGTCACAGCCTGTCACAATAAAAAGTGACGCAAACATCAGCAATACAAATAACCGCTTCATAGTATACCTTTTATGCCGGTTCAACAAAATGACAAAAGCATATTCGTGCAAATTTAAGGAATTAATAATAATTCTTGATATATTTGTGTCATTATTTATGCATGTAAGGACTCTCATAATCGCACTGTCTGTCTCTTTTAGCTTATTATTGGAGACGAAGGTGGTCAATGCACAGTTCCTGTACACACCGGTAAAGGCAAGACCACTGTATTCATGTGATACACTGAACATCTGCGTAATGGGAGACATGATGATGCACAGTGCCCAGATAGCAGATGCGTCCAGACATGGGTTCGCCACCTGGCTCACACATCTGAAAGACAGAATAGAATCTGCCGATGTGGCCATAGCCAATATGGAATTCACCCATGCAGGAGAGCCCTATACCGGTTATCCGGCATTCTCCGCACCGGACGGTTTCAGTGAATATCTGGCAGACTGCGGTTTCGACATTTTCCTGTGTGCCAATAATCACATCTTCGACAAAGGCAGCAAAGGAGCACAGCGCACTTTGGACATATACAGGAAATTACATGACATATACGGCATCAGATATTGCGGACTTGCTGCGGACGAATTCGACCAGAGCAGAAACAACCCTCTGTTCATCACGTCAAAAGGAATCCGAGTGGCAATCATCAATTTCACATACGGGACTAATGCTGGAGCTGACATGCATTGGCCGAAGGTCAATTACATGAACAACCGCCCGAAGATCATGCAGGCACTCTCAAGTGCAGAAAAGGCTGATCTCACAATAGTATTGCCGCATTGGGGAGAAGAATACAGTCTGAGCCATTCGGAGAATCAGAGGGAAACTGCGCTGTGGTTGATAGAAAACGGAGCCGACATGATACTCGGCGCTCATCCGCATGTTGTCCAGGACTATGAGACAATAGATGGCGTACAGGTTGCATACTCTTTAGGAAATGCCATTTCCAATATGAGTGCAGAAAACACGCAGATAGAACTTATGGCTGAAATACGGATAGTGAGGAAGCCTAACGGTGACATAGAAGTTCCACCAATCGGGTTCACCTGGCTATGGTGTTCAAGACCAGGAGGTTTCTGCGATTCATATACAGTATTGCCGATTGAGGAATTCATCGGCAGAAAAGACGATTGGAAGGGCGCATGGGAATATGAAAAGATGATAAATGCCTACAACCGCGTACGCAAAGCCACTGGAATACCGGCAGGTCAGACCAACAGAAATTAATTATATAACATTCAGAATATGTCAGAAAAGCAAACAATCAGACTTGAAGCTATCGACCCGATTGAAATCTATGGAGCGGCAAACCGCAATCTTGAAGCCTTATGCAGCTATTTTCCAAATCTCAAGGTAGCAGCAAGAGGCGATGAAATACATCTGGACGGATGTCCGGAAGACATCGAATCATTCAAGAAGAAGCTGACCATGCTTATTGAAAGAAGAAAGCACAAGACTGTTGTGACACCATATGACGTCGAGGACATCTTTGACGGAGAATCATCTCATGACAGATACAGACTCAGCGGAGATGCAGTCATCGTGCATGGCAACGACGGCAAGCCAATCAAGGCCCGTAACAGGACTCAGGAAGAGATGGTGAAGGCATATTTTGAAAACGACCTGCTCTTTGCTGTCGGTCCTGCCGGAACAGGTAAGACCTACATTGCCATTGCATTGGCAGTCAGGGCATTGAAAAACAGGGAAATCAAACGCATAATATTGACGCGTCCTGCCGTCGAAGCTGGAGAAAGGCTCGGATTCCTTCCCGGAGACCTCAAAGACAAGCTTGACCCGTATCTCCAGCCGCTTTACGATGCTTTGGGAGATATGATACCGGCAAAAAGGCTGCAGGAATTCATGGCGGAAGGAACTATCCAGATCGCACCTCTGGCGTATATGAGAGGTAGGACTCTTGACAGAGCTTGCGTAATCCTGGATGAAGCACAGAATACGAATCTCGGCCAACTAAAGATGTTCCTGACACGTATGGGATGTGATGCCAAATTCATCGTGACGGGAGATGCCAGCCAGATAGACCTTCCAAACAGAAAGGACTCAGGACTTCTCAAGGGCATAGAACTGACTAAAAACATCAAAGGGATAAAGACAATAACTTTCAGGAATGAAGATATCGTCCGACATCCGCTTGTTGCCAAGATCGTGAAGGCGTTTGATTCTAATATCGAATAACTATAAATAGACAAAAAAAGCGAAGTGACAGACTGTCACCGGCGGTCCTCCCCACTCTCGTGGGTCCCCTCCCTTTTCGGGAGCCAATGCCGCCTTGTGACAGTCTGTCACTTCGCTTTTATATTGATTCAGAGGATTAGAGAGGTTTTCCTGTCTTTACGACCTCGTCGTACTTCTTGTAACCTGCCTCCCACTCCGGACCATCGCTTGAGAAACGATAGTAGATATTCTTGAGATATTCGGCGATGTTCACCTTGAGAGAATCATCCTTAGACACGTTGTAAGCCTTTTCAAATGGATCGAGAGCGTTCTTGAGAGCCTCTGTGAACTGTTTGTTGAGCTTCACCCATTTTGCATCATCAAGTTCAGCTGCAGCTGCCTCCTGAAGTTCGATGGCGATGTTGTAATACATGATACCCTTTCCGATATAACCGAACTCGTACTCCGGATTGATTCCTGAACATGCATCATATGCCTCCACAGCCTTTGCAGTGTACTTCTCTGCATTTTCAGGATCTGCCTTTCTAAGCTCTACATACACATTTCCTTCCACATAGTAGAGAGATGCATTATCAGGCTCATTCTTCTTTGCAAGTCCGATCAGTTCGAAGAGACGGTTAGGATCCTCATTGTTTGTCAGATAGTAGTTGATCAGACCGATAAGGATGCTCTGGCTCTGAGGGAACTTTGTAAATCCAGACTCGAGAATATCTCTTGCAGCAGTCTTCTGATCAAGATTTGTATATACATCAGCAAGCTTTGCGAAAACCTCACCACCTTCATAATAATACTCGGCAGCAATACATGACTCGAAATACTTCTTTGCATTTTCGTAATCCTTAAGCATCCATGCTGTGAAACCGGCATTATAAAGAGCTGTAGTATCAACCTTCGCAAGTGGTTCAGCAGCAGCTGCTGCTGCAGCCTTACCGAAATACTCGCTCGCACCTGCGATATCATCAAGCATATACTTGTTCATACCATCCTCATAGTACTTCTTTGAGATGTTCTCAAGACCTGCTGTAATATCCTTCAGCTTCGATTTCTTGAGATCGACTTCATATGCCTTCTGGAAAGCTGCCTGCGCACCTGCGAGAGGATCCTCGACAACAGGCTTGGTCACATAGATCATGATAAGCTGACCTGCCTGATTATAATAGAAGACCTTGTCAGCATATATTTCCTTTACACATGGCTCTCCGCCAAGAACAGAATTCTCTGTAGAAACAGGCTTGTCATTGTTCATTACAAGCTGGAGTTCCTGACGTGAAGCGCCCACCCATGCCGGACCGGCAGGAGCATTGTATGCATCCATATAAGCTGTTGCAAGCTTCATCCATGTTGCCACCTTAGTTGCCTTCTTTGCGTCCTTTGAAGCAGCTATTGCATTGTCCAAAGACTTTTTAGCAGCTTCCGGAGTCTTAACCTGCGCATCAGCCACCTGCACTGCAAGGAGAACTGCCAATGCCATCAAAATTCTTTTCATAATTGATAAGGTATTAAGTGATTTGTATTTATTCTTCGTTAGGAATTACATTCTCGGCTGGAGCCTGTTCAACAGGAGTCTCTACATTTTCATCTTCACTCTTGTTGACCGCAGAAACAGCAGCAATAGAGTCTCCTTCCTTGATGTTGATAAGTCTTACACCCTGGGTTGCACGACCGGCGATCCTGATATCTGACACAGCCATTCTGATGGTAAGACCTGAACGGTTGATGATCATGAGATCGTTCTCATCGGTCACATTCTTCATAGCCACCAGAGCGCCAGTCTTCTCTGTGATATTCAAGGTCTTGACACCCTTTCCTCCTCTATTTGTCTTGCGGTATTCATCGAAATCAGAACGTTTTCCATAGCCATGCTCACTTACAACGAGAATAGAATGAGCCGAAGCATCTTCTGCATTAGGATCATAGGTAATCATACCTACCACTTCGTCATCATCCTCAATATTTATGCCACGTACTCCTGAAGCCGTTCTTCCAAGAGCTCTTGCATCATTTTCGTCAAAGCGACAGCAGCGGCCGTTACGTCCGGCAAGCAGAATCTCGCTGTTACCGTTGGTCAGCACCGCATCCAGGAGTTCGTCTCCATCACGGACCGTAATTGCGATGACACCGTTGGTACGAGGCCTTGAGTAAGCCTCAAGAGAAGTCTTCTTGATGATTCCTCTCTTGGTTCCGAGTACAATGTAATTGTTGTTCACATATTCCTCGTCCTTAAGATTCTTCACATTGAGATATGTCTTGATCTTGTCATCCGGCTCGATGTTGATGACATTCTGGATTGCACGTCCCTTAGATGCACGGGAGCCCTCCGGAATCTCATAGACTTTCAGCCAGTAGCAACGGCCGTTCTGAGTGAACAGGAGCATTGTACTGTGCATGTTCGCAACATAAATATGTTCTATGAAGTCCTCGTCACGTGTAGCACTTCCCTTCATACCGACACCGCCTCTATTCTGAGTCTTGTACTCAGTCAGAGATGTCCTCTTGATATAACCAAGGTGTGAAATTGTAATCACAACATCTTCGTCTGCATAAAAATCCTCAGGATTGAATTCCTCGGCAGAAAGCGCAATCTCAGTCCTTCTCTCATCACCATACTTCTCCTTCATCTCCATTGTCTCATCCTTGATGATACCGAGCTGCATGCTCTCATTTGCAAGGACATCTTCACAATAACGGATGAACTTCATGAGCTCGTCATACTCGTTCTGCAGCTTTTCTCTTTCGAGTCCGGTCAACTGACGGAGCCTCATCTCCACAATAGCCGTAGCCTGTGCCTCAGAAAACGCGAATGTCTGGATGAGTTCGTTCTTTGCATCCTCCACAGACTTGGATGCACGGATTATCCTTATGATTTCATCGATAACATCAAGAGCCTTGAGCAGACCTTCGAGAATATGGGCTCTCTTCTGAGCCTTCTCAAGATCGAACTTAGTCCTCCTGAGGATGACCTCATGACGATGCTTCACGAAATACTTGATCAGGTCTTTAAGATTCAGCGTACGAGGACGTCCGTTCACCAGAGCCACATTGTTGACTGAGAAGCTCGACTGGAGCGGGGTATATTTGAACAATGTGTTCAGCACCACATTTGAATTGGCATCCTTCTTCAACTTTATGACGATACGTACACCTTTCATGGTGGTCTCGTCGTTTATATAGGAAATACCTTCAATCTTCTTGCTTTCCACAAGTTCAGCGATCTTCTCGATCATCTCACGCTTGTTGACCATGTAAGGGATCTCGGTCACAACGATGGTCTCACGTCCGGAATCACTCACCTCTATATCAGTCTTGGAACGGATCACAATGCGTCCCCGACCTGTCTCGAAAGCATCCTTGATGCCCTGTCTGCCCTGGATGATACCTCCTGTCGGGAAATCCGGACCTTTTACAAAATGCATCAGTTCCTCGACAGTGATCTCAGGATTGTCTATGTATGCACAGATGGCATCACAACACTCGCTGAGATTGTGAGGAGCCATATTTGTAGCCATACCTACTGCGATACCCGAAGATCCGTTCAGAAGAAGAAGCGGAACCTTGGTAGGGAGCACTGTAGGCTCCTGCAGAGAGTCGTCAAAGTTGTTCTGGAAATCAACTGTATCCTTGTCAAGGTCTGCAAGGACCTCGTCTGAGAGCTTTGAAAGCTTCGCCTCGGTATAACGCATGGCAGCCACAGGGTCGCCGTCCATAGATCCGAAGTTACCTTGTCCGAAGACGAGCGGATATCTGAGGCTCCAATCCTGCGCCATACGCGCCATGGCGTCATAAACGCTGGAGTCACCGTGCGGATGATACTTACCGAGCACCTCACCGACGATACGGGCAGACTTCTTGGTCTGGCTTGTATGTCTCAATCCAAGTCCGTCCATTCCGAAAAGCACTCTCCTGTGAACAGGCTTGAAACCATCCCTCACATCTGGAAGAGCACGAGAGACTATCACAGACATCGAGTAGTCGATATAAGCACTCCTCATCTGCTGGTCAATGTTCACCTGCTCAATCCTTCCGGTCTTAACTTCATTTTCAATATTCTCACTCATATCTCTTTCTTATATTACATCTTGGCAAAGTTACGAAAATTTTAGTAATTTTGTGCAATCAAAGAAAGAAAAATACATGGAAATAAGAATATCAGACCAGCTCAACTCAATTATAAATTATGCCAGAGAAGAAGCCATGAGAACCGGAAGCTACGGCATTGCTCCCGACCATCTTCTGCTGGCAATCCTGCGTCACCGGGAAAACTCTGCGGCGGACGCATTGCTGGGAGTCGGCACCGACTTGGAAGAACTGAAACAATTCATTGACAGTCATATATTTACAAATGAACATATACCATATTCAGAGATTGACAACGTAAGTTTTTCTCGAGGCGCACAGAACGTATTGAGCTTCACAATCCTGGAAGCCACCAAGCTCAGATGCAGGGAAGCCGGTCCCCAGCACCTTCTTCTTGCCATCTGCAGGGCAGCCGGTTCATATGGCAGTTCATATCTGAGGGATACCGGTATCGACTACGGATATATCTTCAGATACATGGACAGGAACTCCATGCTTGACAGAGGGCCTGAGGAAACAGAAGAGGAAGATACAGAGACACCTCAGATACACATCAGAGCCGAGGAAAAGAAGCAGGAAGAGCAGCAGGGTTCTGCACTTGATGAATTCGGATACGATATCACAAAAGCGGCAAAGGAAGGAAAACTGGACCCTCTGGTAGGCCGGGACGACGAGATACAAAGAGTCATCCAGATACTCGGACGAAGACGAAAGAACAATCCTATGCTTGTGGGAGACCCAGGAGTCGGAAAGTCAGCAATCGTGGAAGGTATAGCACTCAAGATAATAAACGATGACATTCCTCCGGTATTGGCAGGCAAACGTCTCATATCTCTTGACCTGGGTTCCATAGTGGCAGGTACCAAATATAGAGGAGACTTTGAAAAAAGACTTAAAAGCATCATAAAGGAAGTGGCGGACAACCCTGATGTGATACTATTTATAGACGAATTCCACACTATTGTAGGAGCCGGCGGGGCATCCGGAAGTCTGGACGCAGCAAATATGCTCAAGCCGGCACTTGCACGCGGCGACATCCAGTGCATAGGTGCAACTACGCTCGACGAGTTCCGTAAAATCGTGGAAAAAGACGGAGCACTTGACAGGAGATTTCAGAAGATAGTAGTTGAGCATACTGACATACCACATACGATATCCATACTTTCACGTCTTAAGACGAACTATGAGAAGCATCACAATGTAATATACACAGACGAGGCGATAGAGGCATGCGTAAGGATGTCTGAGAGATATATAACCGACAGATGCCTTCCCGACAAGGCAATAGATGCAATGGACGAGGCCGGATCGATGGTAAGGCTACAGAATCCTAAAAAGACAGGCAGGGTAAGCGCAGAGGACGTGGCATCAGTCATATCGAAGATGACCGGAATTCCGTCCGGAAGGGTTGCAGAGAGCGAAGGCGGAAAGCTCCTGAAGATGAAGCAGAAGCTCCAGGCACGAATCATCGGTCAGGACGATGCTATCGAGAAGGTGGTCCGCGCAATCCAGCGTAACAGAGCCGGAATCAAGGACCCGGGCAAGCCAATCGGATCGTTCATATTCTTTGGTCCGACAGGTGTCGGCAAAACTCAGCTTGCAAAGTCACTTGCAGAGTATCTCTTTGATTCTGAAGACAATATGATAAGACTCGACATGAGCGAATATATGGAAAAATTCAACGTATCGAGGCTCATAGGAGCGCCTCCGGGCTATGTCGGATTCGAAGACGGAGGACAGCTCAGCGAAAGAGTGAGACGCAAGCCATATTGTGTCGTGCTGCTTGACGAGATAGAGAAGGCACATCCTGATGTATTCAATCTGCTTCTGCAGGTGATGGACGAGGGACGCCTTACAGACAGCAATGGAAGAACCGTCAGCTTCAGGAACACCATCGTAATCATGACATCCAATGTGGGAAGCCGCGAACTGGATGAGTACGGAAGCGGAGTAGGTTTCAGCACGTCACGTAAAGATGTAAGCAGCAACCGCAAGAATGTCCTGGAAAAGGCCGTAAGGAAGGCCTTTCCTCCTGAATTCATCAACAGAGTAGATGAACAGGTCTTCTTCAATTCCCTGTCAAAGAACGATATAGAGCGTATCATTGACATAGAGCTGAAAGGTCTCAAGACCAGAGTTGCAGAAGCCGGCTTTGAACTGAATATCACTCCGGCTGCAAAGAAATATGTTGCAGAAGCAGGATTCGACCCGAAATTCGGAGCAAGACCATTGAAAAGGGCTGTTCAGAAATATATAGAAAACCCTGTTTCAGAAGAAATCATTGCAGACAGGATGCATGGAGGTAAGCATAACGGAGGAAAGATCCGTGTAGGCCTGAGCAAAGACAGCATCACAATAGAATGGACGGATTAGGCAAAGCAGACATCCATCAGTTCCAGGTCCATATCGTTGACCATATCCACCAGTGTTCTGTAAGAATCCTCTGAAGAGAACATTGAACTGAGATTTGAAATAGTGATGTTTGTATTCATGGCTATACGTATTAAATGTTAATATTTCATTTTGTTGATGCAAAGGTAAATACCAAATGTGCCAAAATAAAGCACAAATAATTTATTTACAGAAAATTATGACAAGACTTATTATATTTGACCTTGATGGTACACTGATAGACACCCGCGAAGACATTGCCAATGCCTGCAACCATGCATTGGAGCAATGCGGATTCCCCACCCATGCCCTTGATGAGTACAATATGCTGGTAGGCAGAGGCATAGACAATCTTTTCAGAGGAGCGCTTCCGGAAGGCAGCAGGGACGAAGCCATGGTCTCGAAGATGAGAAGCATATTCGTTCCGTACTACAACGAGCACAAATGCGACTTCACAAGACCATATGAAGGCATTATAGAGGCACTTGAAGAACTCCACGAAAAAGGTCTTAAATTTGCAGTGGCCTCAAACAAATATCAGGAAGGCACCGAACAGCTTGTAGAAAAGTTCTTCGGAAAATATGAATTCGTCAGGATTCTCGGTCAGAGAGACGGCAAACCTATCAAACCTGACCCTCTGATCGTGTCGGAAGCTATGGAAGGCGTACCGGGAATCACCTCGGACGAAGTAGTTTACTGCGGAGATTCGGACGTCGATATGCAGACAGGACTCGGTGCCGGAGTCAGGACAATAGGAGTGACATGGGGATTCAGGACACGCGAAGAACTTCAGTCATACAGTCCGTATGCCCTGATCGACCACCCTAAGGAGATCGCAGCTAACATATAACATATGGAAAACACCGAGAGACATACCGACAGACTGGCAAAATACATTCTGATTGCAGCTGGTATCTGTCTGCTGGGATTGCTATGCTGGACATTCAGAAACATAATCGGTTATATCCTGATAGCAGTCGTTGTATCACTTATAGCCAAGCCCGTAATGGGTCTGCTGAAGAAGCCTTCAATCCGCGGAAGGAAGATTCCGAACTGGCTCGCAGCAGCCGTTTCGCTGATAATAGTCATAGGAGCAATACTTACATTGCTCTTCCTCATCATTCCTCTTGTCAGCAGTATTGTGAAAGATGTGTCAATGGCTAACATCGAGCAGACGGCAAAAAGCATTGCAGCACCGCTTTCAGACCTGAATGTCTATCTTAGAGAAAGTTTCCCGAAACTTGGAAACGATTTCAGACTGGAGGTAGTAATAGGCCAGCAGGTGCAGAAACTGTTCAATGTATCTGCATTCTCCTCTCTGATAGGCTCAGCGGCATCTGTCCTGACAAGTTTTGCCATTGGCATATTCTCCGTTGTATTCATAGGTTTCTTCTTTATCAAGGATGACGGACTTTTCACGAAAATAGTCTGTGCATTGGTCCCTGACAAATACGAAAAGACCACAGAAAAGGCAATCGACGACATTGAACATCTGCTCTCAAGATACTTCATCGGAGTCATCATAGAAGTAATCGGAGTGGCACTCATCAACTTCATCGGGCTGTGGCTGGTCGCACGTCTGGGAATCAATGCCGCCCTGGGTATCGCATTCATGACAGGAATATTCAATGTAATACCATATGTAGGTCCGCTTCTTGGCGGTGCATTGGGCACTATCCTCGGTCTTACAATAAAATACAGCAGTGCTGTGCCTGTAGGACTCGATATAAGTTTTCTGGGATTCACAGCAGTTCTCATAGCGATATTCTGCTTCACACAGCTTATAGACAACTTCCTGTATCAGCCACTGATATATTCCACAAGCATCAAGTCAAAGCCTCTCGAGATATTTATAGTCCTTCTCATCGTAGGAAATATCGGAGGGCCTCTGGCAATGATCATCGCAATCCCGATATACACCGTATTCAGAGTGATAGCATTCCGTTTCTTCGGGCACAAGAAAGCCATAAGGAGGCTTATACCATCCGAAAGATTAATATCTGAAAATCAATAGACATGAAAAAGCTGATTCTTACTACAATCACATTGCTCAGTGCCGTAATCACAGGTATGGCAGCCGAGCCTATCCTTTCGCCTGACGGCACCTACATGTTTGAAAAAAGAGACACATGCGACCTGTATCTGGATGTCTATAATCCGGCAAAAGGAAGTCAGACTACGATTATGGGCAAAGAAAAGCCTACAATAATATTCATGTTCGGAGGCGGTTTCATACGTGGCGAGCGCGACAGCCCTGACTATCTTCCCTGGTTCAAGGCGATGACAGATGACGGATATAGAATTATCTCCATAGATTACCGACTTGGTCTGAAAGGCAGTACAAAAGTAGGAGTAGCTCAGGTCAATGTGCTCGACAAGGCCATCCATATGGGTGTGGAAGACCTGTTCAGCGCCACAAGCTTCATTGCGGAAAATGCAGAGCAGCTTGGTGTGGATCTGTCAAATATCGTAATCTCCGGATCATCCGCAGGAGCTATCATAGCAATGCAGGCAGAATACGAAGTAAGCAACCGGACTCATTGGACATCTATCCTTCCGGAAGGTTTCAGATATGCAGGAGTAATGTCGTTTGCCGGCGCTATCCTGTCCCGCGAGGGCAAGGTTGACTTCAAGACAGCACCAGCACCTACACTGATGCTGCACGGAACTGCTGACGCCGTGGTACCATACAAGCAGATTGCAGTGTTCAACCTCGGATTTTTCGGAGGCGGAAAGCTTGTGGAAAGATTCCAGAAATATGACTGCAACTACAATATCTATCACTTCCTGGATTATGGTCACGAAATAGCTATGGCAATGGCAACTACCACTGACATACAGAAACGTTTCCTTGAGACCAATGTAATGCAGGGAAAGAAGAGGATTGTGGAAGCATGGGTGTCCGATCCTGACGTTTACAAAGGAAATGCTCCGAGGTCGCGCAAAGACCTTTATGGAAAATAGAACAACAACTCCCGGGTCGCTCGAAATGACAGAGACCCGGGAGTTTTCCGTTTCTAAATATATCTGGCTGTATAGGAAGCCTGGCAGGAACGGAGCTGGTCAGGAGTACCTGAGAATACCAGTTCGCCACCTCCGTCTCCGGCCTCAGGGCCAAGATCTATTATCCAGTCTGCAGACCTGATGACATCAGGATTATGCTCCACGACAACTATGCTATGTCCTTTCTGTAACAAAGCATCAAATGACTTGAGCAGTTTCTCCACATCATAGAAATGAAGTCCCGTAGTAGGTTCATCGAATATGAACAGGATACGCTGCTGCTTTGACGAACGTACTGACTGGTCATTCATGGAAAGGAAATACGCAAGCTTGATACGCTGACTTTCTCCTCCGGACAGCGTGCTGCTGCTCTGACCAAGTTTGATATAGGAGAGTCCGACATCCACAAGCGGCTGCAGTCTTTCCGCAATTCTCACAGCCACAGGATCATCCTGAGCTCCGAAGAAGGAAATTGCTTCCTCCACACTCATATTGAGAATATCATCTATATTCTTGCCTTTATATCTGACCTCAAGGATATCCGGTTTGAAACGTCGTCCGCCGCAGGCTTCGCAGACCATAGTGACATCAGCCATGAACTGCATGCCTATCTTTACAAAGCCTTCTCCCTGACATTCCGGACAACGTCCGCCGTCCATATTGAACGAGAAATGTGAAGGCGTATAGCCATTCAACCTGGCATATTGCTGGTCTGAAAGCAACTTTCTTATATCATCATATACTTTCAGATATGTCACAGCATTGGACCTCGAGCTCTTTCCTATAGGATTCTGGTCCACATATTCTACTTGAGTGATCCTGTCGATATTGCCGGACAGGCCTCTGAATGTACCAGGGGCTGCTCCTGACTGATTGATATGACGATACAGCGCAGGATACAAGATATCACCCACCAGAGAAGATTTTCCACTTCCGCTGACTCCAGTCACTACTGTAAGCACTCCAAGAGGGAACTTCACATTTATGTCCTTCAGATTGTGCTCCATTGCTCCATCCACCCCGATGAAATAATCCCAGGAACGTCTCTTGCGCTGATATCTCTGTCTGCCACCCTCAAGATACTGGAGAGTAAGGGATCTTTCCATTTCATCCTGATCGGCATAGTCGCCAAGGACTCCCTTATAGACGATTTCGCCTCCGTTTATACCGGCTTTAGGACCAATATCAATGAGCAGGTCGGCCGAACGCATTATCTCTTCGTCATGCTCAACTACTACTACAGTATTGCCGATATCCCTGAGACGTTTGAGTACGCTTATCAGTCTTTCGGTATCCCTCGGATGAAGTCCGATACTCGGCTCATCAAGAATATAAAGAGAGCCCACAAGGGAACTACCCAAGGCAGTCACAAGGTTGATTCGCTGGCTTTCACCACCTGAGAGAGTATTGGATGTCCTGTTCAGAGTGAGATAACCAAGTCCTACATCCTGTATATATTTCAGACGGGATATTATTTCCTCTATAGCCTTTGCCGCAATCTTTCTATCATTTTCCTCAAGAGAGATATTCTCCAGAAAATCAAGGAGTTCTGTAACATTCATAGACAGGAGTTCGTGAATATTCTTTCCTCCGACCTTTACATACAGAGCTTCCCGACGAAGCCTGCTGCCACCGCATTCCTGACAGACAGTCTTGCCCGAATAGCGGCTCAGCATATATTTATACTGGACCTTATATCTGTTTGCCTCAACCCATTTGAAGAATTCATTCAGACCGACTATGCTGTCTTCCTCGTTTTCCGCCGGGCAGCCTTTCCATATCAGGTCCCTGACTTCCTGGCTAAGATTACAGTACGGCTCGAATACAGGAATGCCATATCTCACAGAATTTCTGACGACCTGATCCTTGAACCATCCCATCTTCTCCCCTCTCCAGCATGCGATTGCTCCGTCATATATGGTCTTGCTTTTATCCGGCACCACAAGATCTTCGCTGATTCCTACGATCTTACCGAGGCCGCCACATACAGGACAGGCCCCGAGAGGGCTGTTGAAACTGAACAGATATTCATCCGGCTTCTGGAAAGTCATGCCGTCCGCCTCGAATCTGTTGATGAACTGCTTTGTTCCAACGGTTACCCCGTCATTCCCGGTTAGAACGTCATTCCCGGTTAGAACGTCATTCCCGGCCTGACCGGGAATCTCCTTCCGCACATACATCGTCCCGTCACCTTTCTCAAAGGCTATATCCACAGAAGCATGCAGTCTGGTATGCAGGTCTTCATCTCCCTCCCGAGGCTCCCTCACCCTGTCGACAAGCAGATACAGCATCGGGGGATAATCCCCGTTCTCCGCCCTCTGCATCATCTCCTCTATCCTTATGATCTTGCCGTCCTCTGTGAAGAATCTTGAATAGCCCTCTTCCTTGAGCTGAAGCATAAGCTCCACCTTGTCTTCACGGCTGTTCCACTTCAAATCTGAAAGAATATATGCAGCAGACGGCTCATCTTCAAAGATATAGGAAAGGACGTCGTTTGTCGTATGACATTTGACCTCCTCCCCCGTCACAGGAGAATACGTCCTGCCTATACGGGCGAAGATCATGCGGAGATAATCATATATTTCCGTACTTGTAGCAATTGTAGAACGTGGATTCCTTGTATTCACCTTCTGCTCGATGGCAATGGCAGGAGGTATTCCCTCTATCAGCTCCACGTCAGGCTTGGACATCCTGCCAAGAAACTGTCTGGCATACGACGACAGACTTTCTGCAAAGCGGCGCTGTCCTTCCGCAAAAAGGGTATCAAAGGCCAGGGATGATTTTCCCGAGCCTGAGATACCCGTAATCACAACAAATTTTCCACGAGGGATCTCCACAGTGACATCCTTAAGGTTGTTCACTTTGGCCCTGCGTACTATGATGTTTCCTTCTTCAGTCATTGAAGATTAGAGTCTTGCCTTAAGAGCCTCTGCCTGAGCCTCATAACCCGGCTTACCCAGAAGCGCGAACATATTCTTCTTGTATGCCTCGACACCAGGCTGGTCGAACGGATTCACGCCAAGCATATAGCCGCTGATACCGCAGGCCTTCTCGAAGAAATAGAAGAGGGCTCCGAGGTTGTACTCGTTGATACACTCGATGGAGAGTGAGATCTGAGGCACTCCACCGTCGATGTGAGCAAGCTTTGTTCCGAGCTCAGCCATAGCGTTGCACTCCTCTACATGCTTACCTGAGAGAAAGTTAAGCCCGTCAAGATTCTGAGGGTCGTTCTCGATAAGCATAGAACGGTTGCTCTTCTGAACAGATACCACGGTCTCCATGAGAGTACGCTCTCCGTCCTGGATGTACTGTCCCATAGAGTGAAGGTCTGTAGTGAAGTTTACTGATGCAGGGAAAATACCCAGACCGTCCTTGCCTTCAGACTCACCATAAAGCTGCTTCCACCATTCGCCGAGGAAGGTAAGCTTAGGATTGTAAGCTACGAGGATCTCTATCTTCTTGCCCTGAGCATAAAGTGCGTTACGCATTGCAGCATACTGGATTGCAGGATTGCACTCACATTTCTGAGCACAAGCCTCCTCCATTTCAAGAGCGCCCTTCAGCATTGCGTTCATATCGAAACCTGCAAGTACTATAGGAAGAATACCAACTGGAGTAAGGACTGAGAATCTTCCTCCTACGTTGTCTTCGATTACAAATGTCCTGTAGCCTTCCTGTGTAGCAAGACCTTTGAGAGCTCCGCGAGCCTTGTCAGTAACCGCCACGATACGCTCTGCAGCCTCTGACTTTCCATAAGTATCCTCAAGATACTTCTTGATAAGACGGAACGCAACCGCTGGCTCCGTTGTTGTACCGGACTTGGAGATTACCACGCATGCAGCATTTCTCTCCTGTACGAGATCCATGAGTTCGCACATATATTCTTCTGAAAGATTCTGACCCGCGAAAACGATTTCAGGAGCCTCACCCTTGTTCTTCAGCTGTTTTGCGAACTGGTGCGAAAGAGCCTCAAGAGCACATTTTGCTCCAAGATATGAGCCACCTATACCGATAACCACTACCAGATCCACGTTCTTTGCCTTCCATGCATCCCTTACAGCCTCACATTCAGCTACAAGAGAGCTGTTGAGAGTCTCTGAAGGAAGATGTTTCCATCCGAGGAAATCATTACCCTTGCCTGTCTCATTCTCAAGAACTTCAAGAGCCGCAAGAGCCTTATCCACATTTGCCTTGTATTCAGTATCATTTACAAAAGTGCTGCAACCAGCAAGATTTACTTTTATCATACCACAAATAATTTAATAATACATATCACAGACCAATAATTCTACCACTGCCCGTTAGAGCAACCTTGCAAAGTTAAGGATTTTTCTCTAAGTTTGCACAAACAAAACAATTATATCATGCTGAAAAGAATCATCATCGCAGCCGTGATTGCTGCTACCCTATTCAACCCGTCTGACGCTCAGGCAAGAAAGAACAGATATAACGGCACAGCCATAGTTGCCCACAGAGGTTTCTGGAACTGCGAGGCAGCAGGATATGCAAGAAACTCGGTTGCCGCATTGAAATGCGCTCAGGAAGCCGGTTTCTGGGGCAGCGAATTCGATGTAAACATGACTTCTGACGGAGTACTCCTTGTATTCCACGACGGAAAGATCGAAGGAAAAAGGATCGAAAAGCATCCTTATGAAGACTTCAAATACTTCAGACTTGAAAATGGTGAGCCTATCCCGACCCTCGACCAGTATCTCGAGCAGGCGAAGAAACATCCTGAGACTGTGCTTGTATATGAGTTGAAGAAACACTCTTGCGACGAAGTCGAGGACAGGTTCGTGGACCTTTCCATCGAGAAACTCAAGGAATACGACCTTCTCGATCCGTCAAAGGTGATATTCATATCTTTCAGTCACCACATGTGCAAGAGACTTGCAGAAAAACTTCCGAAATTCACCGTTCAGTATCTCAATGGAGAAAAATCTCCTCAGAAGCTCTCTGAAGACGGCATAAACGGACTTGATTACCATTTCAATGTACTCAAGCTCAACAAGAAATGGGCAGAAGAGGCAAGAGAACTCGGAATGACAGTCAACACTTGGACAGTCAACAAGGAAGATGACATGAAGGCAATGTTCGAGCAGAAAGTCAACATGCTTACTACAGATGTTCCTCTTGAGGCAAGAAAGCTGATGAAACAATTGAAAATAAAGGAAGTGAAATAAGACACAATAAAGGTGCGCCGATTCAGCGCACCTTTATTATGTCCTTGAGAGAAGTGGTATATAGACCGGAGCAATAATCGCTACGTATGCCATCGGCATAATGTCCCGGTCTCTGGGTGGCAAGCCGTATATTACCTACCTTGTCCATAATTTCAGATATTCGGTCATTCTTCTGCCTTGCCTGTTCGTCGAAATCGAAGATTGTCCCCTGAAGAGAATCGGAAGGAATGACATTATCTACAATCACTCCTGCCTTCTTATATTGATAATCGGACTTATATATAAGCCTCAATGCCTTCAGCGCAGTCCCCACTATTTCCTGTGTACTGTTGGCTGCCACTCCCAGTCTTATGGTCACAGACGGGAAATACTGCTTGAGATCTTCTCTGAAACGGTTTGTATAAAGAAATGTCGTGACATCGTAAGCGGCAGATTTCTCCTCTCTCAACTTCCTTGCACACATTGCCGCAAAGTCAGACACTCTCAGTTCAAGCTCCGTCAGATCGGATATCATATCAGCAAAAGAGCGTGAAGTACAGATAGACTTGCGGCGCTCATCTCTTTCTTCATCAATGCAAGGACAGCCTCTGAGTTCTCCCCATGTACGAAGACCGTTCACGCCCAGGCGTTCCTTGACCCATTGTTCGGGTCTCTCAGTAAAATCCAAGGCTGTCTTTATCCCCCAACCAAGCATCTTGGGAGCTATCCTGCGGCCTATTCCCCACACATCATCTATAGGGGTAAGCTGCAGGGCCTTCAGCCTCTTAGCGTCAGTATTCATCATACAGAAACCCTTGTAGCCCTTGTATTTCTTTGCAAAATGGCTGGCGATCTTCGCAAGAGTCTTCGTAGGTGCTACTCCTATGCTGACGGGAATTCCCACCCACTGCCTTATCCTGGCTATCAGACTGCTGCAAAGTTCCGGAATCCTGTCCTCTGAAATTCCTTCGAGATGAAGATAAGCCTCATCTATAGAATATATTTCAATCTTCGGCACCGCTTCTGCAAGCAGGGACATCACCCTGTTGGACAGATCTCCATACAGAGCATAATTTGAAGAAAATGCAGTAAGCTGACCGCTATCGGCAAGGTGTCTTATCTTGAAGAAGGGAGCACACATGGGTATGCCCAGAGCCTTGCTCTCATTGCTGCGGGACACCACACATCCGTCATTATTGGACAGCACGACAACAGCCTTTCCCTCCAGATCAGGACGGAAGACCCTCTCGCATGAAACGAAGAAGTTGTTGCAGTCCACAAGTGCTATCATACCTTCTTGATGATATAGGTCACGACTCCCCACATCTTGAAATCCATGCCTTCCATGATTTCAATCTCGGGATATTTCTCATTTGCAGGCTTAAGAATGATCCTGCCATCCTTCAGACACAGATATTTCAATGTGAACTCACCATCCACAAAACATACTGCCATATCTCCATCCTTCGCATCCAAAGCCTTGTCTATCACCAGAATATCCCCCTCATCTACACCTGCATCAATCATAGAATCTCCCACAACCCTTCCATAAAAGGTTGCAGCAGGATGCTTTACAAGTTCCTTGTTCAGGTCTATTGCCTGAGTCATATAATCCGTAGCCGGAGACGGGAATCCCGCATGGATTCCGTCCTGTGCCATTTCCGGCAGTTTTGTATTATCCTCCATATGAATGCAAACATACAAAAAATCATCAAAAAACCCTATCTTTGCGGACATGCTCCTATGTGATGAAATATGCAGTTTCCTTGACGGAAAAGGTCTGGAATATGCCAGAGGCACAATCGGCGGGAACGAGGTGATCCATGCCGGCTGCGGTGCTGTAATCCTGCCTGTCAGCATATATGCAGAAAGCATCAAAGATGCAGGCACACAGGCAGAGAGTCTGTACCGTACTACACAGATACTGCTGGAAGAGAGAGGAGAATACCCCTACCTGGTCACCGAAGACAGATGGCATATGCGGCAATCCGTGATGCAGTCCCGAATCCTTGCCCACCTGCATATTTTCACTCAGATTTATGCCCGTAACTGCGAGGTCAGGAAGATTGACAAGAGGGCCGCGGAGGAATTCCTCTCAATGTATCACAGTTATGGTGATGCCTCGTGCAGATACCGCTACGGGCTGTTTCTGAAACGTCACACCGGTCACAACGCCGGCTCTGCCTCCATTCTTCCGGGAACTCTGGTGGCAGTGGCAACCTTTTCGAATGCCCGCAAATGGATCAAGGGAGACAAGACAATACTGTCATATGAATGGACAAGATATGCCTCATTGCCGGGAGTACGTCTAAGCGGAGGTATGGGAAAGCTTCTGAATGCATTCATCGAGGATGTGAAGCCGGACGACATAATGACTTATGCCGACCTCGAATGGTCGGAGGGCAAGGTGTATGAGCAGTTAGGGTTCGCACTGGAGGGTTTTAAGGAGCCTGTGACCTTTTGCGTCGATACGATGTCGTGGAGGAGATCCCCGATCAAGTCGGGGATGACAGGAGGAGAGCCGGAGAGGACGGGAAGAGAGCCGGGGAGGAGATCCCCGATCAAGTCGGGGATGACGGGAAGAGAGCCGGGGATGACGGGAAGAGAGCCGGTGAGGAGATCCCCGATCAAGTCGGGGATGACGGGAAAAGAGTCGGGGATGACGGGAAGAGAGCCGGGGAGGACGGGAGACGTCATTCCCGGCTTGACCGGGAATCTGTTCTTCAGGAATCTCGGCAGTAACAAATACAGAATGAAACTGACAGATTATCAGTAGAAATTATTATCTTCGCGGGCAATATTGAAAATAAACAATAAAACATATAGACAATGGAAGCAATTGTAAAGACCAATTTCAACTTTCCGGATCAGACATCACATTATGTAGGAAAGGTCCGCGATGTTTACAGCATCAATGACGAGTACCTTGTAATGGTCGTTTCTGACCGTATTTCTGCATTTGATGTCGTTCTGCCTAAGGGGATCCCTTTCAAGGGACAGGTCCTCAACCAGATCGCAGCAAAATTCCTTGACGCGACTACCGATATCCTTCCTAACTGGAAGATCGGCGTTCCTGACCCTATGGTGACAGTAGGTCACAAGTGTGAGCCTTTCAAGGTAGAGATGGTCATTCGCGGCTACCTCTCAGGACATGCCTGGAGAGAGTACAAGGCAGGCAAGCGTACCATCTGCGGAGTTGAGATGCCGGATGGAATGGTTGAGAACCAGAAGTTTCCTGAGCCGATCATCACTCCTACCACCAAGGCGGCAGAAGGTCACGACGAAGACATCTCGAAAGAAGATATCATTGCACAGGGCATCGTAAGCAAGGAGGACTACGAGCAGCTTGAGGCTTATACAAGAGCAATCTTCCAGAGAGGTACAGATATCGCTGCAAAGATGGGACTCATCCTCGTTGACACCAAGTATGAATTCGGAAAGAAGGACGGACAGATCTATCTCATGGACGAGATCCACACTCCGGACTCTTCACGTTATTTCTATGCAGAAGGCTATCAGGAGCGTCTTGCTGCAGGTGAGAAGCAGAAGCAGCTCTCAAAGGAATTTGTCAGGGAGTGGCTTATGGCCAACGGTTTCCAGGGACAGGAAGGACAGCAGGTACCTGAAATGACAGACGAAATCGTAAACGGCATCACAGAGCGCTATATCGAGCTTTACGAGAATATCATCGGCGAGAAGTTCGAGAAGGCGGAAGGCAATGACATCGCTGCCCGCATCGAGAAAAACGTAACTGAATTCCTGAAAGCTCTTTAGCATTGCAACCTTGCAATGACCTCAGCATACAAATCTGTCTTGGATCTGATATGATCGTGAATGGAAACGACAAATGGATTGGACTCCAAAGAAGCGTCATTCATTGAGCTGAGCGCAAAGTCCTTACGGGCATCTTCATAGACAAGGCGGTCCAGACGGACCACAGAATCTTTCCATCTGCCGATAAGTTCCCTGAGCTTATCGGCAGATATGTTTTTCAAATCTACCTCATAGTAGTCTTCAATTGCCTTATATGCCCAGTTCCATTCATAATCATAATAGTTGGCATGGATCCCGGCGAACCTGACATTCAGCTCATCTACATCAGTCAAGACGCCGTTCCTGATATCCTTGACCACATCATCCAAAGCAGTATTCGGAGCAATCATACCGGCCACATCCGCCCACTCTCCATCGCCATATCCAGCATCCGGAATCAAGGCTTGCCTCAACTGGTCCAGGCCTTCAAATTTAGACCTCATTATCCTGGAAATCAACGAATTGCCAAGAAACTTATCTATTGCCATCCCATAATATTCCAGGCCTTTCAGAAGAGAACTTCTCTTTATCACACCGCTCTGATAGGTATATGTATCAGAATCCACCCCGGCAACACGTTGAAGTGATTTGAGGATTTCCGTGCCACGCAGCATCTTCTGTATGACAAAAGGACTCAGCAGATTGAAATTTATCTGATCCAGTCTGTCTGCAGAAGAACGTCTGTCCCTTGTCGGCCATTTCTTTGCATCCCTTATTGTACCTACACTCTTAAGATTGGCCCCAGGCATTATATAGGTGGTATTCTGCTGCTCGATCAGATAGGAAAATGGCAGATCTGAGGTATCCTGATGGCTGACATGCCTTCCCATTACAAGAGAAAAGGCCCCTACCTTTGCCGGCCAAAGAATATACGAATCCGAAGCTGTCTTGGAGCCTCTTTCCATCAGACCATGGTGTATCGGGCCCAGTTTATACATGTGATTGCTCTGATTTGAGCCAGAACCGGCATTCATGAACGAAAACATTCCGGCGATCAACAAGGTGGATTTATGATGAGTCACAGTAAACGGCCCGGCAAAGACTGCACATGCCTCTCCATGCTCACCTTGACAATTGCTGAAAAACAGGGAATCCGTCGCAGAATAATTATGTCCCAGCCGGCATGCCTGACCTATGAAGCACCGGGAGAATGTTACTCCATCCTCAACAGACGCACCGCTTGAGATGATAAAGTCATCTCCAATCACATTCACACCCACATGGACCGGAGCATCTGACGTGCTGTTTATACTACCGTTCTTCAGACGCGAAGCTCCTTCGATCTTACAGTAATCCCCTATCCGTACGTTCTTTATATAACCGGCATCAGCTATCATCACATGAGTTCCTATTGTTCCGGTTGAGGAGGTTATCTTGTCCACATATCCCCCTATTGTCCTGCGAAGAGAGGAAAGCATATCCGGACAGTCCCTGAACTTTGCCATCAGGTATGCAGTCTGAGCTGAAAGCCTGTCATATATGACCACTTCACAGCCTCCAGTCTCATTAAGGACGGATACTTCTACTCCATTTCCAAAGCTGCTGTGAGCATCGGTCAGGATAATATCCACATTCTCGATGAAAGTCCCTTCCCCTATATCATAATTGGCTATATAATTCTTTACATTTTCTATACAGCAGTCATCGCCGACAGTCACATTATGAAGAGTAACGTGATATAGACCGGAATGTTTTTTAATACCTCCCGCAAGCTGGAACTCCTTACGGAACGCGCCTAAAAAGATATTGCCCGAAAAACGGGCATACCTGATATATTCTGTAGAAAAGTCTTGAGCGACCTTGACCGAAGACCAGTCTGATGAAGTACACATCTGAGCTGTCAAAGCCGATATTTCTTCATTTGTAAGATTTCTGTACAATTTCATTTATCAATCATCTTTGAGATACACCCGCTGACCTCATCGTAAGAGTATCCCCTTCCGAGGGCAAAGCGCAGAAGTTTCATTTTCCACTGCGGGTCATCCTTCAACGATCGGTATTTGTTTTCAAGAAGCTTCTCAAGACGAGAGTCTGCCCTTTGCCTGTCAATTTCTTCCAAAGCCCTGGATATCACCTCCTTGGAAACCCCTTTTGCAGAAAGCATATATCTTATCTTCACTTCACCCCAACCTGATATGGAGGATTTTTCCCGCGCGTAGGCAGAGGAATATCGCAGATTATCCACATATTTTTCCTCAACCAGCTTCTGCACTATATGCAAAGCCTGTTCCTTGTCACCGTCAAGCGCCTTCTCAGCCTTATTCAACACGTCTGACTCGCAGTATTCCCGACGGGAACATTGACGACGAAGATTATCCAGGACTTTGTTCACATTATTCATGACAAATCAGAAATTGAATCCTGCACTTATATAGAAACCGACCTTACCTGTCATATCAGACCAATGGATATTTGCCTTTATCGGTCCAAAAATAGTATCGTAGGCATATTCTATTCCGGCTCCGAAATGTCCCAGATCATTAAGGTAATTATTGAAATGGTCACAATCCCTGACATAGTTCAGAATTCCGGTGATATAGTTGTTCTTATAAATCCTGAATCTGAAGTCCATGCCGACCATGGTCAGGAGATTCTTCATCGCCCATAGGTTGGTAACCCCTATGAAAGGTATCTGCTGATCCACATATCTGCCGGCAAGAGAACCTCCAATGGCATTGAAATATGCCACAGGAACATCATATCCGAGAAGGAATCTGAGATTGGCATACGGGATATATGCAAATATATCACCTATAGGCACCACACCCTTCACACCAGCGGATACTGTATGAAAATTATTGAAATTCTTCGGAAATCCTGCAAAAGTCCAGGAATATGACAGATGAGACTTGACACCCCTGGTCGGGAAATAACCGTCATCAAAGGAATCTGCACGTCCTGTAACAAACAGAGAGACAAAATCGTTGTTCAACTGGCTGAAATCATAGTCTCCAAGAATATCTTCCGACTTTATGTTCCTGATGTTGAATATATCATTCCTCAATCCGGCATTGAAGTCAAATTTCTTCCAGGTCATATTGGAAAAGTACGCCTCCTGCTTCAGATGGATAAAACGGAAACCGAGCTTATGTTCCCATAGGTTCAATGTATTCAGGTCAGTCCATCTTACCGAAGCCGAAAAATTGAGCGTTGGAAACTTAGGGCCGTCAAATGCCCATTTCACCTGGAAATACGGATTAGCACTGATCTTTCCGGTGAAGTCGAAGGAATGTCCGTATAGCTTATGGGTATTCAATCCTATATTCAGCAGCACTGACACGATCTCTTCAGAATCAGCCCTTACGCCCAATCCCAGCTGATGGACAGGTCCCTTCCTGCATGTAAACACAAGCTTGAACGGTTCACTCTCGCCAAGCAGTTCATATGTCACATAATCATAAGCCTGAGTACCGTATATCTGAGCCACTATGTCATCCAAGTCGTTTCTGCTCAACTTCTGTCCGAATTTCAGATGCAATCTATCCTTCAGAAGTGCCTTCTCCTTAGGCAGTACTCCCTTGATATCAACATCCGCGATCACAAGCGAATCGGAATGAAAATCAAATGCCCTCGGCTTTTCTGCGAGTTTCAGCTTTCCTGCAGTCCTGTCTGCGACCACCCTCAAAAGACTGTCCTGAGACTGAGCGGCACGATAGCCTCTTACCATTATGGTATCTATAGCGGCAGTATTGAAACTCATCATGTTATATTCCGGAATATATGGCTTTATCTTCACATCAGGAATCCGGACATTCGTGCCATATGAATCCCGCATCATCATGTCGATTCCTTGAGAAAATATATCAGCAAGGTTATTGACCTCCGTATAGGAGCGCGGTTTCTGGGACAGATCCACACCAATTACTATATCAGCACCCATTTCCCTCGCCAGAGCTGTAGGATAATTATCTCTCAGTCCACCGTCGACCAGCACCATGCCGTCAACCCTGACCGGAGCAAACATTCCCGGAATGGACATTGTAGAGCGCATTGCATCATTGATCTTTCCGCTATGCCATATTTTCGCCTTTCCGGAGACAAGATCCGTAGCCACACAGGTAAAAGGTATGGGAAGTTCTGTAAAATCCAGTGAATCCTGATAACCGATTGTCAACGAACTGATCAGATTATTGACATTCTGTCCATATATGAATCCGGAAGGAAGGCTTCCGAGCAGATTCCTTTTGAGAAACTCTCCTCCTTTGACATTGTCAGCACCTATATTCAGATGTTCATGCTTATTGAAATCATCAAAACGGTAATCCTCGGCAAGCTTCATATTATAATAATCCTTTTCATAATAAAAAGGAATGGAAATCATATACTTTTCCTTATACTTCATATCAGAATATGAAATATAGTCCCGGGAAAGTTCGTCACTGAGGACCCAGCCCCAATTCATGTTGGTCATCAGGGAATCTATCACTTCCACCGGATAGCCCAAACTGTACAGACCACCCACAAGGCCACCGATACTGGTACCCAGCACCATATCCACAGGGATTCCCAGTTCTTCTATATATTTTATAGCTCCCACATGAGCCGCACCTTTTGCACCACCACCACTCAAGACAAGAGCTACAGTAGGTCTGGTCTGTCTGATCTTGTCCATCTTGGCCCGCATCCTTGCAACGGCTATGGAATCACCCTTCGGATCAAGCGTCCTTGCATTGATCTGAAAAGCGGCTGAAAACAAGGCAGAAACAGCGAATATCAGTGAAAGCAAACGTCTCATAGCTTGGAATGTTCTCCGGCAAGCATTCCGCAGGCAGCAAGAATATCCTCACCGCGGGAAGCACGCACAGTGGTTGTAAGTCCTTGATTATTAAGTCGGTTCTTAAAGTTCTCTATAATTACGTCAGGAGAAGTCTCATACGGAAAATCCGGAATCTTGTGAAATCTGATAAGATTCATCCTGCATTCAAGCCCCTTGAGCATCCTGACCAAAGCATCTGCATGAGCTTTTGTGTCATTGAAGCCAGCAAACATTGTGTACTCGAAACTGACACGTCTTTGTCCGGAAAAGTCGTACTGCTTTATGAGATTTATCACATCCTGAATCGGCCATGCACCCTGTACCGGCATTACAGACAAACGTTCCGGACCGAACGGATCATGCAGACTGACAGCCAGATGACATCTGCACTCGTCAAGATAACGCTTCAGATTCGGCATGACACCGATTGTAGAAAGAGTGATACGCTTCGGACTCCAGGCAAAGCCCCAGTCTGCAGTAAGAATCTCAATGGCACGCATGACATTGTCGTAATTATCGAGAGGTTCTCCCATTCCCATGAACACGGCATTTGTCAACCTGTCAGATTCATCTACCGCAATGAACTGTGAAATTATATCCGCAGCCGACATGTGTCCGTGGAAACCCTGACGACCTGTCATGCAGAACCGGCAGCCCATACGACAGCCGGCCTGAGAGGACACACATAAGGTGGCACGGTCATCATCAGGTATCATGACTGCCTCGACAGCACTTGTCTCAAGTTCATTCTCGGACGCCCTGCCGTCACAGCTTGCATTCAGTCCTCTCTTGTGCGAACAACTCACCGGGAACAGATATTTCTTCGTTCCGTCAGACGAACGCTGCAGACCGGCATACTCCACAAGACCGACTTCATACTTCTGATTCAGGGCAGAACGCGCAGCCTTGGAGAGATTTGTCATCTGGTCAATATTGCGCACCTTCTTGACGTAAAGCCATTGCGCTATCTGCTTGGCTGTAAAGCCGGGAAGTCCCTCCTGAGCAACCAGTGCCTTGAGTTCATCAAGATTCTTTCCTAATAGTTTTATCTTCATAACGACACAATCCGCAAAATACATACAAAAATAACTATTTTTCGTCAGATTTATTGACAAGGGGACAGATTTTGGTAGATGTGCTTCCTTTTAGCACAATCTTATAATAATTTTGCCCTCATAAAAGATTTTCATTACATTTGCTTGGTCATGCGGAAGAGTTCCGAAGACGTTTAACATTTTAACATTTACATTTATGGCTAAAGAAGAAGTACAGGACGGTACCGGTATCAATGCTGCGAAACTCAAGGCATTGCAGGCGACGATTGACAAGATTGAGAAAGATTACGGAAAAGGTACGATCATGAAGCTGGGAGATCAGCCAAAATGGGAGGTTTCGGTCATCCCAAGCGGTTCCATCGCACTCGACGCTGCTCTTGGAATCGGCGGATATCCACGCGGAAGGGTCATTGAGATCTACGGACCGGAATCAAGCGGTAAAACAACACTTGCCATCCACGCCATCGCACAGGCGCAGAAGCAGGGCGGCATCGCGGCAATCATTGATGCAGAGCATGCATTCGACCGCACTTACGCAAAGAATCTCGGTGTTGACCTCGACACTCTGCTCATATCTCAGCCGGATAACGGTGAGCAGGCTCTCGAGATCGCAGACAACCTTATCCGCTCGGGGGCGATAGACATCATTGTCATCGACTCTGTGGCAGCTCTCACTCCCAAGGCGGAAATCGAAGGTGAAATGGGAGACTCGAAGATGGGTCTACAGGCAAGGTTGATGAGCCAGGCTCTCAGAAAGCTCACCGCAAACATCAGCAAGACAAACACATGCTGCATCTTCATCAACCAGTTACGTGACAAGATCGGAGTAATGTTCGGCAACCCTGAAACGACAACAGGAGGTAATGCATTGAAGTTCTATGCATCAGTACGAGTTGATGTGCGCAGGACAACTCAGATCAAGGACGGCGACGAGGCACTTGGAAACAGGACAAAAGTCAAGATCGTAAAGAACAAGATGGCACCACCGTTCAAGAAAGCTGAATTCGACATCGTATATGGTGTTGGTATCTCGCGCGTAGGAGAAATCCTCGACCTTGCAGTTGAATATGACATCATCAAGAAGAGCGGATCATGGTTCAGCTACGGAGACAGCAAGCTTGCTCAGGGACGCGAAGCAGTCAAGGCTCTGCTCGCAGACAACATCGAACTTTGTGACGAAATCGAGGCCAAGATCAGAGAAACACTTGCTACAGTGCAGGACTGACCTGAGGCATAGCAATCACGCATGCCGAAAGCTTTTCCGCAGCAGTTTCCGAGAGGATTCCTGCTGCGGATAATTTTTGTACAGACCACTCAGCGGTGGGAGTAGTTTCTCGGAACAGGACTATTGCCCTGGCTGTCTCATAGTTACCGATATACGGATGAAGACGTAAAGTATCTGCCGGATACGTCCACAACTGATACGGAGATATGTTTTCAGGATTGACGACCACCAGATCTGACAAGGCATCAAACTTTTCACGGTCAAACTTCCATATATCCATCAGCTGCTCCTTACATGAATACCCTTTGAGTTCAGACCGATATTCTACCATCCTGGAAGCATACCAGCCGCCTATTCCGGGCAAGGAATCAAAGTCAGCAGAATCTGCCAGATTAAGATCGATCAAGGGGATATCTATGTAGGATTCAAGCCGTCTGAATATACTGTCCGAGACAACATAGGAATCTGCAAAATCCGACTTTCTCCTGAAACGTCCCCCCTTGTCACGATAATTGACAATCGAACGGGCCTGTTTGGGTGTAAATCCCAGACGACACAGGTCCTCTTCCGATACGGTATTGGGATTGAACACGAATGATTCCACATTCTTTCCGGGTTGATTTTCTCTTACAGATTCCGCCTTTGAAGAATGGATGACATTCTTTCTAACCACAACTCGCTGAGACTCATGTAACTTCTGATTTTCGTCCCGAGTGATATTACCATACACATAAACAGTATCAGGGACATCTCTGTTCGCTGTAATCCTTGCCACTGCAGACCTGAACACAAATACTGCAGTCTGATAGCCTGTTATCAGGAATGCTGCTACTACCACTCCCGCAATAAAGGACTCCGACGGCCTTCTGTTTTCCTTGCTTTTCATTATATCCAGTCAATTGAAAAGGACATCCTTAATAGGACGTCCTTGAATATTTCCAGCAAATATAACTGCCGCAAGTCTTATACATACCCGACTTTCCAGAGAGATGTCGGATTTTTGCTTTTTTTTATTCTTTTTTCTCTTTTTTGTGTTTTTTCTCAGGTGCTCCGGCTACGATTATCACAATTTCACCCTTTGGCTCATGTTCACGATACCAGGCCGACACGTCTGTCAGAGTACCTCTCTTATGTTCTTCAAACTTCTTTGAAATCTCACGTGCCACCGAGCACTCCCTGTCCGGACCGAAGAATTCAGCAAACTGTTCGAGAGTCTTTACAAGCCTGTATGGAGACTCATAGAATATCATTGTGCGGGTTTCTTCCGAAAGTTCTGTCAGACGTGTCTGACGCCCTTTCTTCTGAGGCAGGAATCCTTCAAAACAGAATCTGTCGCATGGATAGCCGGAAGACACCAGAGCAGGGACAAAGGCAGTAGCTCCCGGAAGTGTCTGCACTTCTATGCCTTCCTGGACACAGGTACGGACAAGAAGGAAACCCGGATCCGATATTCCCGGAGTTCCGGCATCGCTTATCAGAGCCACATTCAGACCTGCAAGAATACGTTCCTTTACCATTGCAGAAGTCTTATGTTCATTGAACTTATGATGAGACTCAAGCCTGCCTTTTATCTCATAATGTTTCAGCAGGACAGAGCTCGTACGGGTATCCTCCGCCAAAATAAGGTCTGCTTCCTTAAGGACTCTGACAGCCCTGAAAGTCATGTCTTCAAGGTTGCCTACAGGAGTCGGAACTATGTACAATATTCCCGGCATAATCAGTTGATCTTACGGCGGACAGCCATCATGAAACGATATACCACATCAGAATCAAAATCCCACTCAGGATGCGCTGCTGCCAGATAATCTACTGCCTCATCAAGCGACGAGAGCTGATTTATATGGTTGAGTGTTTCAAGGAAAGCCATCGCATTCTCCGCAAACAGACTGTTTATGAACAAGGCTCTGTCAACGAGAGCGATAGCTGCACGAATATCCTTGACCGGAGAGCCAGGCATATCTGTACGCCATGCATGCCTTGTAGCCATCACATCTATTACGGCTGTCTGTCTTTCAGAATGCGGTTCATTTTCTTCCACAACTTCCGGCATATCCTCAAATGCCATAAACAACGGCTCCGGTTCAGCTTCCGGCTCTTCCTCCGGCTCCTGTCCGGCAAGTGACTCTGCTTCAACAACAGGCTCAGGCTCGGCAGCAGGCTCTGGTTGCGGCATATCTTCCTGATCTTCTACAACAAAAGGCAGGTCATCCTCCGCAGCAAAAGTATAACCCTCCAGCTCGATATCTATCGGCTCCGTATCAAATTCCTGAGGATCATATACCTGCTGCAGTTCAGCCATCTTGGCATCCAGCTGCTCAAGCTGTATTCTCACAGAATTCATCAGGACCTTGATTTCAGACAAAATCTGTTTTTCCCTATTTTCCATAAGACAATAAATTTCTATATTTGCGTTCCGTTCAAACGGTAGTGAGTCTGAATTTATCAACCTACAAAAGTAAGGAAATGTTTTTAGAAAGTGCAAAAAAAGCTGGTTCAGTTGAAGTTATATGTGGATCCATGTTCTCCGGAAAGACTGAAGAACTCATCAGAAGGCTCAAAAGAGCACAGTTTGCCAGGCAAAAGGTAGAAATATACAAACCATGCATTGACATAAGATACTCGGAAGACCAGGTAGTATCCCACGATTCCCACAGCATTCCATCCACACCTATTGACTCTCCAGCAAGCATGCTCCTTCTGTCCAGTGACGTGGAAGTGGTTGGTATTGATGAAGCTCAATTCTTTGACGATACCCTCGTAGATGTAGTACAGACTTTGGCAAACAGGGGTATCAGAGTGATAATTGCAGGTCTTGACACCGATTTCCTCGGAAAGCCGTTCGGTCCGATGCCTGCGCTTATGGCTATCGCCGAAGATATTCAGAAAGTCCATGCTATCTGCGTAAGATGCGGAAGTCCGGCTAATCACTCGCATAGACTTATAGCTAAAGATGAGCTGGTAGTTCTTGGAGAGAAGGATGAATACGAACCGTTGTGCCGCCATTGTTTCAATGCTGCGACTTCAGACAGGAAAGATTAGAGCTGATATCAGAAAAGTGTAGGAGGATTGTCATTAAGTTCCTTAAGGACCTTTTCCATGATAGCCTCACGGAACATCACCGTCTTGGTACCGACACGAAACTTCTCACAATACTGATTGATAGCTGCTATTTCACTATCATTCAAATAGATAACCTGACGATGGCGACGCACAAGCGACGCCTTCTGTTTTTTAAGATAATCCGGATCTACACCAAAAGTTGGTTTCTTTTTTGCTGCCACAGATGAAAAGGTTAAATGTACGTGATAAAATTTCGCCAAAGGTAGTAATTTTTATAGAAAATATGTATCTTTGCCTTGATTATGATTGCAGTAGGGGTTTCATCCCTCAGATAGCAATTGACAATCTCGGTTTGTCTTGCAAGTGAGGCTCCCTTATCGCTTCCTCATTCGAGGGCAATCCGCAGCATTTTGTAACATAAGTGAGTTTTTTAGTGTAGGTATACTATGCGTATTGACGTAATGGTGGCAGATGAAAGCCATGCTGTGTATGCAGATGAAATCTGCGAAGAAGTATTCGTTTCGGCAAGGGAAAGAGGTACCGGAATTGCCAGAAGAACGCCTGAATATGTCATTGACAAGATGAAGGCCGGCAAGGCTGTCATTGCAGTTGCCGAAGACGGACGCTTTGCAGGTTTTTCATATATAGAGACCTGGGGGCACAAGCAGTTTGTAGCCAACTCCGGTCTCATCGTATCCCATGCATTCAGAGGTCAAGGAATTGCAATGAGGATAAAGAGAAGGATTTTCCAGCTTTCAAGAGAATTGTTTCCTGAGGCTAAGATATTCAGTATCACGACAGGAGCTGCAGTAATGAAGATGAATTACGAGTTGGGATTCAGACCAGTGCCGTTTGCGCTGCTGACCGACGACCCGGATTTCTGGAAAGGTTGTCAGGGATGCAGGAACTACGGAATACTCGAATCCAACAACTTCAGGATGTGCCTTTGCACAGGTCTTCTATATGATCCGGCCGAGCACATCGAAGTGGAAAGTCCAAGCATACTTAATCAGGATAATCAATAAAAATCAACTAATATGAGCAAGAAAGTAGTACTCGCCTTCAGCGGCGGACTTGACACATCTTTCTGTGTCCCTTACCTTAAGGAAAAAGGTTATGAAGTACATACTGTAATGGTTAACACCGGCGGATTCTCGGCAGAAGAGGAGAAAGCCATCGAAGAGCGCGCACTGACCCTTGGAGCAGCTTCACATAAAAATGTAAATGCAGTTGAAACATACTATGAGAAGGGTATAAAATACCTTATCTACGGAAACATTCTCAAGAATGCTACTTATCCGCTTTCAGTAAGTTCCGAGCGTGTATTCCAGGCTCTTGAAGTACTGAAGCATGTCCAGGCTCTCGGAGCCGATGCAGTAGCACACGGAAGTACAGGTGCCGGCAATGACCAGGTACGTTTCGACATAGTATTCGAGATTCTTGCACCTCAGGTAGAGATCATAGCTCCAGTACGTGACGAGGGATTCACCCGTCAGTTCGAGATAGACTTCCTCCAGCAGCACGGATTCGACTTCTCATGGGAGAAAGCCAAATATTCTATCAATCAGGGACTCTGGGGCACCAGCATCGGTGGTGTCGAGACACTTTCATCAGACGGATATCTTCCTGAAGAGGCCTATCCGACAAAGGTGACCAAATCAGAACCGGAGCACATCAAGATCGGTTTCTGCAAAGGCGAGCCTGTATCGTTCAATGGAGTGGAAATGTCACCGGTTGAAGTAATCAAGGCAGTACGCGACGTTGCAGGTCCGTTCGGTATCGGACGGGACATCCATATCGGTGACACCATCATCGGCATCAAAGGTCGTGTAGGATTTGAGGCCGCTGCTCCTCTTATCATCGTGAAGGCACATCATCTCCTTGAAAAGCACACTCTCACCAAGGGACAGCTTTACTGGAAAGACCAGATTGCAGGATGGTACGGTCAGCAGATGCACGAGGCTATGTACCTCGATCCTGTATGCCGCGACATGGAGGCTATGATGGACAGCATCGAGCAGCATGTGACAGGAGAGGTAGAGATCGCTCTCATGCCTTATCACTTCTCGGTTCTCGGATGTACAAGCGACCATGACCTGATGAGTTCTAAATTTGGTGCTTACGGCGAAATCAACAAGTCATACACCGGACGTGACGTGGTCGGATTCACAAAGGTCATCGCAAATCCTTTGAAGATATATTACAGTGTAAACGGAGGTATAGATGAATAATCACAAGATACGTGTCGCTATAGCCGGTGGCACAGGTTATACCGGAGGAGAACTTTTCCGTATTCTGCTCAATCATCCCGAAGTGGAGATTGTCGCTGCGACCACTACATCCTCAGAAGGTACTCCTGTCTGTTCGGTTCATAGAGATCTTATTGGAGAGACCGATCTGTGTTTCAGCACCGAGCTCAATGACCCTGACGTAATTTTCTTATGTCTGGGTCATGGCATTTCAAGACAGTTTGTGGACACGCATGAGATCAAGCCGACATGCCGCATCATCGATCTTGGTAACGATTTCCGCCTTGACGGAGACTATGCAGGAAGACATTTCGTATATGGTCTGTGCGAAAGTGCCCGCGAGCAGATACGCAACGCCCATGACGTAGCAAATCCCGGCTGCTTTGCCACTGCAATCCAGCTGGCTCTGCTTCCACTTGCATCTTCCGGACTCATAAATGACGAAGTACATGTCACTGCTATAACAGGATCGACCGGTGCAGGAAAGAAACCTGGAGAAACAACACATTTCAGCTACAGAACCGACAACATTTCCATCTACAAGCTGTTTACACATCAGCATCTGGCAGAGATCAGACAGAATCTTGTACGAGTGAGCCAGGCAAAAGAAGGAGAATGGACTCCAGTAGTGAATTTCGTTCCATTGAGAGGAGATTTTGCAAGGGGAATATTTGCAAGTGTATATACAAAGGCTGTCGAAGGCATGAGCTTGGAGGACTACAGAAAGCTATACGAACAGTATTACGCTCAGTCTCCTTTCGTATTCCATTCGGCAGAAGGTATTTCAATGAAAGAGGTCGTAAACACAAACAAGGGGCTTGTCCATGTGGAACTTCACGACGGATATGTACACATTGCATCATGCATAGACAATCTGGTGAAAGGCGCGGCAGGACAGGCTGTACAGAACATGAACCTTATGTTCGGCCTGCCTGAAGACACAGGTCTCCGCCTCAAGCCATCTGCTTTTTAACATTTGAATCAAGGTATCATGAATTTATTCGAAGTATATAAGCTTTGGGATATCGAGCCGGTAAAAGGACTCGATACGACATTGTGGGACAAGAATGGAGAAACCTATACGGACCTTTACGGAGGACATGCCGTGATTTCTGTAGGACACTGTCATCCTCATTACGTAAAGATGATGTCAGAGCAGCTGAACAAGCTCGGATTCTATTCCAACGCCGTACAGAACTCATTGCAGAGCGACCTTGCCGTACGTCTGGGACGTGTATGCGGATACGAGGATTACAAACTCTTCCTCTGCAACAGCGGTGCCGAGGCAAATGAAAATGCCCTGAAAGTTGCGTCATTCCACACAGGAAAGGCAAAGGTACTGGCATTCCGCAAGGCATTCCACGGCAGGACATCCGGAGCCGTAGCTGCTACCGACAACCCTAAGATACAGGCACCTTTCAATGCGACAGAAAACATAGTTTTTGCTCCTCTGAACGACCTTGAGGCTGTTGCAGCAGAGCTGTCGAAAGGAGATTTCGCTGCCGTAATAATCGAAGGAATCCAGGGTGTTGCAGGTATATTCGAGCCTACTGTCGAATTCATCAACGGACTCCGTGAGCTTTGCGACAAGTACGGCTGCCTGCTGATTCTTGATGAAATTCAGTCGGGTTACGGGCGCACAGGAAAGTTCTATGCACATCAGCACTATGGAGTCAGAGCAGACATCGTGACCATGGCAAAAGGAATGGGTAACGGCTTCCCTATCGGAGGCGTGATCATAAGCCCGTCAATAAAGGCTTCTTTCGGAATGCTCGGTACGACATTCGGTGGCAACCACCTTGCGTGTACAGCAGCCCTTGCCGTGCTGGATATCATTGAGAATGAACACCTTGTAGAGAATGCTGCCAGAATGGGAGAATATTTTGCTAAGGAGCTGAGCTCAGACAAGGCGCTGAAGGAATATCGTGGAAAGGGACTTATGATCGGCATGGAGCTCAAAGACGAATATGTAGGTCTTCGTGACAGGCTGCTTTTCGAGAAACATTTCTTCACAGGAGCAGCAGGAGCTCAAGTAATACGTCTGCTTCCTTCCCTCACAGTATCGGAGCAGACTGCTGAATCATTCGTAAACGCTTGGAAAGAATTGACAATATGAGACATTTCACATCTATCACCCAGCTCGGAGACCTCAAGGACGCCCTTGCTGCCGCAAAATATGTAAAGGAAAACCCATTCGCAGACCAGGATCTTGGAAAAAACAGGACCCTGCTTATGATATTCTTCAACTCAAGTCTGCGAACACGTCTGAGCACACAGAAGGCAGCCCTCAATCTCGGGATGAATGTGATTGTGCTTGATGTCAACCAGGGAGCATGGAAACTCGAGACAGAAAGAGGCGTGATCATGGACGGAGACAAGCCAGAACATCTGTTGGAAGCCATACCTGTAATGGGAAGCTACTGCGATGTCATCGGTGTTCGTTCATTTGCACGATTCGAGAGCAAGGAAGACGATTATAACGAAGTGATCATCAATCAGTTCATCAAATATTCCGGCAAGCCTGTATTCAGCATGGAGGCAGCTACAAGGCACCCTCTCCAGACATTTGCAGACCTTATCACCATCGAGGAATACAAGAAGGTGGAAAAACCGAAGATCGTCATGACATGGGCACCGCATCCCAAGGCATTGCCTCAGGCTGTCCCTAACTCATTTGCGGAAGGTATAAACATGACGGATTATGAATTCGTCATCACACATCCGAAGGGATATGAACTCGATCCTGCATTTGTAGGAAAGGCAAAGGTGGAGTATGATCAGAGGAAGGCATTCGAGGGAGCAGATTTCATATATGCCAAGAACTGGTCTGCATACAATGGAGACGACTACGGTAAGGTTCTGTGTACAGACCGCGACTGGACTGTGGATTCTGAGAAGATGGCACTTACCAACAATGCCTACTTCATGCACTGCCTTCCTGTCCGCAGAAATATGATTGTGACTGATGATGTGATCGAAAGCCCTCAGTCAATCGTGATCCCTGAAGCGGCAAACAGAGTCGTATCGGCCCAGACCATATTGAAGCAGATCCTGCTTGATCTATAACACACTCACAATCAAAGCTTTAGCAAATACGCCTGCTCCCCAAAGTACGCAGGCATCACACATAAAGATCTTATAATCAAGATGTTAAAGATGATTAGGGTAATAAAGATTGGTGGAAACATTGTTGACAATCCTCAGTTGCTCGGTGAGTTTGTCAAGGATTTCTCTGCTATGCCGGGCATGAAGGTTCTGATTCACGGAGGCGGAGTGATGGCTAGCCAGATGCAGAAATCAATGGGAATGGCTCCCGTGATGGTTGAAGGCCGCAGGGTTACTGACGAGGCTACCCTCAAGGTTGTTACAATGGTATATGCCGGATGGTGTAACAAGAATATAGTGGCACTGCTGCAGGGTGCAGGATGCAACGCCATAGGTCTGTGCGGAGCAGACGGCAATGTCATCAAGGCGTCAAAAAGGCCGCCTGTCTTTGTCGAGAGTCTTGGCAGGGATGTGGACTATGGATTTGTGGGGGATGTGAAGGCTGAAAGCGTAAATGCCGGCTTCATATATTCTCTATTAGAAAAAGGCATCGTTCCCGTATTCAATGCAATAAATCATGACGGAGACGGGAATCTCCTCAACACAAATGCAGACACCATAGCATCATCTGTAGCAATGGCCCTTGCCGGATACAAGTACAGAGAACGCAGAGACGTCTGCTCAGCATGCGAAGACTGTATACACTGCAGTGATGACGGAAAACTTACGCATGAAGTGGAACTGATCTACTGCTTTGAAAAAGATGGTGTGCTGTATGACAAGGATGATGAAAACAGCGTCATACCGGAAATTGACAGGGCACGGTTCGCTGAACTGAAGGCCGAAGGTCGCGTGGCAGACGGAATGATTCCTAAACTAAGCAACTCGTTCAAGTCAATTGACGGCGGAGTAAGCAGGGTTATAATCAAACATGCACGCAATCTGCTGAATGACAAAGGCACAACATTAATCTGAGATTCGTCATATCTGGTAATGAAAGACAATATACAGATACTCATATCCGAGTCAGTGGAACTGCTTAAAGAGATGGTGGCTATTCCGTCGGTCTCTTTCAGCGAGGCTGATGTGTGCACACTGATCAGCAGCTGGCTTACAGAAAAAGGAGTGGAGCACAGAAGAGACGGAAATAATCTGATAGCTGAACATATCTCCAATCCTGATTCTCCTACACTGATGCTCTGTGCCCATATAGACACAGTGGCTGCAAGCAATGAGTATTCGTTCGACCCTCATAAACCGGACTACATAAAGGCCGCAGAAACGATCTCGTCCTATATTGCTGAAGGTAAAATCCCCGAAGCGCCATGCAGCCAGGCAACACCTGAAAACATAGTGGCAGGACTTGGAAGCAATGATGACGGAGCATCTGTAGTAAGCATGATTGCCGTTTTCAGGTATTTCAAGAGCATGACTGTCTCTCCGAATATCATGCTTGTACTCTCTTGCGAGGAAGAACGTTCCGGCATAAACGGCATGACAGGATTATGGCACCGGATAAAGGATAAGGTTGACTATGCGATAGTCGGCGAGCCTACAGGGATGAAAGCCGCGACTGCTGAACGCGGACTGCTTGTCATAGATGCCTCAGCACACGGAATCAGCGGACATGCAGCAAGAAACGAAGGGCTCAATGCCATTCATATAGCCTTGGAAGACATTGAAAGACTGCGTACACACGAGTTCACAAAGATATCACCAAGGATGGGAAAGGTGAATCTTAATGTAACTCAGATAAATGCTGGCACTGCTCATAATGTCATACCTGATCTATGTACATTTGTAATAGATATACGTCCTACCGAGCAATACAGCAACGAAGAGATATTGAAAGAACTTCAGGGTATATGCAGAAGCGAGCTGAAAGCACGAAATCTGAGCAATCTTTCGAGTGCGACAAAAGAAGGCTCCATTCTTCAGGATACAGCAGACAGACTCGGAATAGATACATTCTCTTCGCCAACTACATCCGACTGGATGCGAATCGACTGCGATGCCATAAAAATGGGACCTGGCAATTCATCGCGCTCACATAAAAAAGATGAATTCGTCTTTGTAAAGGAAATCGAAGACGGTATAAAAACATATATTGAATTTATTGAGAACTTATGAGTACACTTTGGAGTAAAGGAACACAGGCAACCGATCTGGTAGAAGACTTCACCGTAGGAAACGACCGCATACTGGACATGCGCCTTGCAAAATATGACGTAAAGGGCTCGATGGCTCATATCAGGATGCTTGAATCCATAGGGCTGCTGACAGCCGAGGAACTTGAGACACTTACTGCAGGACTCGAACAGATACTCTCCGAGATAGAAGAAGGCACATTCGTACTTGAAGACGATGTAGAGGATATACACTCGCAAGTGGAGTTGCTGCTTACACGCAGGCTCGGCGACATTGGAAAGAAGATACACTCGGGCAGATCGAGAAACGACCAGGTGCTCGTGGATGTAAAGCTCTTCCTGAAAGATGAGACGCTCAAGCTCCGCGAAGAAGTTCTCTCACTCTTCAAGACTCTTCAGGAGCTGAGCGAAAAGCATAAGAACACATTGCTGCCAGGCTATACACATGGCCAGGTAGCCATGCCGTCTTCATTCGGTCTGTGGTTCGGAGCCTATGCAGAAGCCTTTGCCGATGACATGTACATGCTCAGAGGAGCCTATAATGTAACTGATCAGAATCCGCTCGGATCGGCTGCGGGATACGGAAGTTCATTCCCTCTGAATAGACAGATGACGACAGAACTTCTGAAGTTCTCAGACCTGGACTATAACGTAGTGGCGGCACAGCTGAGCCGTGGAAAATCGGAGCGTGCAGTAGCATCTGCAATGGGAGCCATAGCGCTTACTCTCAACAAGTTCGCAGCAGACTGCTGCATGTATATGAGTCCTAATTATGGATTCATCAGATTTCCGGACGAACTTACAACCGGATCCAGCATCATGCCTCATAAGAAGAATCCTGACGTCTGGGAGATCATGAGGGGAAAATGTAATATCATAATGTCAACTGAATCACAGATAAGCATGCTGTGCAGCAACATGCCGCATGGATATCACAGAGAATTCCAGTTACTCAAGGACATACTATTCCCTGCCCTCGAACTGATGCACAAATGTCTCATGATGGCAGACTACATGCTGCAGCATATAATCATAAAAGAGAATATCCTTGATGCCCCGATATACGATTACCTCTTTACTGTAGAAGAAGTAAACAGACGTACTCTCGAAGGAATGCCGTTCAGAGATGCCTACAAGAGCGTGGGAATTGAAGTGAACGAAGGCAGATTCAGCTATCAGGGAGCCTCAGGAAAGACAAACGGCCAGCTTACGCCAGCCGATCTGAATCATACTTCACTTGGAAGTCTCGGGAATCTCTGCAACGACCGTATAGCGGTCAAGATGCAGAAAGCCGCCGAGTTTTAATCCTCTATTTCCTCCATGCCGATTTCAGCAGGGAGGATTTTTTTTGCATTCTTCGGAACACCAAGCTCTATCAGCTTATTGGCTGCACCAACTATACTCTGACCTCTTTCGCGTATCTTTTTGTCACAAGCTTCATACTGGTCCATGGCCTCCTCGAGTTTCTTACCCATCTTGGCATGAGCTGTACAGAAATCCGAAACTCTTGCCAGGATAGTTTCTGCCGTAGCTATGATCTGCTTCTGATTGGCTACCTGCTCATGGGAAGTCCATGCAATACGTATCATCCTGAGGAAAGGCATCAGAGTCTCCTCAGTAGTGATCAACACGCCTTGCTTGTAGGCGTCATGCCAGAGATTCCTGTCAGCCTCATATGCAAGACGTAGGGCAGAATAGACAGGAACGAACATTATCACATAATCCAGCATCTTGTGTCCTGGTGTCAGATAACGGCTGTAATCTTTTTTTGAAAGATTCTTCACCTGATCCCTGATTGCAGACAGATTCCTGGCCATGGCGTCCTTCTTTGCAGCCTCATCCGTAGCCCTGAAATAATCATCTGCAGCAGTCAGCACCACCTTGGAATCTATTACCACATCATTTCCGTCCGGATAATGCAGAATATAGTCCGGGCGCATTCTCCTGGAAGTATCTTCGTTAGTGACAACATTGCCCTGCTCATCCCTGAGGGTTTCCTCCTTGTCATAATCACGTCCTTCACGCATACCCTCATTGGTGAACAGATTGTCAAGAATGATTTCTCCCCAGTTGCCCTGAGTCTTGTTCTTGCCTCGCAGGGCATCCGCCAGACTGTCTGCCTTGTCACCGATTGAAAGAGTCTGTTCACGAAGATGCTTGACTGCGTTTTCGAGATTATCCTTCAGACTCTGGGATGTCTCAGTCTGAGTCTTGCGGTTCTGCTCGAAAGCCTCCTTCATGTCCTTTATATTCTTGTCCAGCCCTCCTGTTATAGATTCGAAAGTCTGCTTGGCCCTTCTTTCCAGTTCCTCCTCACGAGCCTTGAGCATCTTCTCGCTCTCAGCCGTAACCTGAGCTCTTACAGTAGCAAGCTGCTGTCCCAAAGACTCTTCATGCGATTTCTTCAGTTCCGCCAGAGTCCTTTCATAACTTTCCTTTACGCCCGCGAGCACCACTTCATGGGACTCCTTGAGCATATTGATGGCATTTTCCTTTTCCCTATGTGCGGATTTTATTGCCATAGCAGCAAATACAACTACAGCAACCAGCAGCACCGCAGCCGCCAATATCGTTATAATAATACCTGTCATACCTACAAAGTTAAGAAACTATAAGGAATGACAGATAATATATTTCAAGAAACTGCGGCAAAAGTATGAGAATCCCTGCGGTCATCTGACTGAGAGCTGAATATCATCGCCTCATACAGTCTGAATTCAGGAGATGCAATCTGTGCATAGATCATATCTTCATCTATATTGTCATACCATGAGAGTTCTGTACTCATGCGTGCCTCTGCAATAGCCTTTGAAGGGTCCTGGAGATAATCTTCGATAAATGATTTCATAAGAATAGTTGTTTTATATTCATGCCACAACTATTTCAAACGACAGACCATAAACAAGAATTTCCCGTTATCCTGCCGCCATATATACAAAACCTGAAAAGATATGAATATTTTCAAAAACCGGCCAGTGAGATATAGCGGCCGAGTACTGTAGCTTTGGAGTCGGTACGGATTATATGTGGAAGAGACGACAGGTCGAAGGTATCCATGAGACGGGACGCAAGAGACGGGTTATCTGTCATAAGAGTATCGATGTTGACCATAAACACCTTGGTTTTCCTGTCTTTCAGCAGTGCTTTGGCAGCTGACTTTTCCGCCGCGCATATTTCACAGCCTTCGGTGTAGAACAGGATTATATTATTCCTCCCCCTAAGTTTCGGCAGTCTCATTGTCACATTCTTCACCCCACGGCTTGAATACAGTTCGCCCGGCACCTTGATGTCAGGCACGAGGGATCCTGGCAAAGCCCTTGAAAGCAGGTCATTCAGAATCTGCGCAAAGCCTATTATCTTCAGAGAATCGTCCTCGGATTTCCAGACCTTGTCTGCAGAAAGAATATTCTTTTCAATATGGTATTTCAAACCTTCCTTGTATCCTTCTCCGGAATGTGATGCAAGATAGTACAGATAATCCCCTGACATCTGTCTGAACATCAGAGTATCTCCCCTGGCAATCGTCCTGTCATGGATATAATCAGCGATTCCCTTTACCTCGCCGGCAGACGGTCTGCCAGCAGATGCCGTAAAGATACCGTCAAACAGGTCCTCAGATTCGGGGGTTCCATAATCCAGAGAATTGTCGGCAAATATACCTTCAAGCAGAACCTCCAGCGACTTTACGTCCAGACCTCGTCCTATAATGGTTTCGTCAGGAGCGACCAGGAACAGACGAGGTGTCTTGAGCACTCCATATTTACGTTGAAAATCCGAATCGAGTGAGGGATCCCACATATGGATTGCAGTATCCTGCCCCAATGCTTCCGAGATGTACTTCTCCCATGAATCCCTGTCGTCTCCGACGTAGATCGCATAGAATTCCACCGGATATTTTCCAGTATCAATGAGTTTCTTCAGAAACAGCGTCTCTATCCTGCACTTAGCACAATCCGTATCATAGAAATACAGTACACGGAACACCCCGGACGGGTCATTTTCCGTAAAAAGTTCCTCACCAGACCCATCGGAAAGCAGCATTCTCAATTCAGGAGCCTTAGAGCCCAGAAGAGACTGTCTGTTGAAATCAGCATGTACCTGGGCAGTAATGAAATCAGAACTGCTTCTCATTTTTACCTTGCCTGAATCAATCCATTTATCGAAGACATGGACTGCAACATTCTCTGCACCCATTATCGGAGAATTCAGATAATGTTCATATATGTCCAGGGCTATATGCTGTCTCAGCAATGAGTCGGTAGCAGAACCAATCAGAAAGTCACATTCTGCCTTCTGAACATCAAGACTTTCATGCTTTAGCGTCTCATAATACTCATCCAGCTTCAGGCTGAGCGCAGAAAGTCTCGACGAATCGGCTTGCTGGGCCGTAAGCGTCAACACACTGCAAAGCAGCAGAATGAATATCAGGAAACGTCTCATTATAATTTTACAGTAGGTGGGAGAAAAAGAGATGTGTCTCCACCGTGCTTGAGCAGGTCTCGGACAGCAGTCGATGAAATGTGCGCAAACTCCTGGGCTGTCGGAATGATGATGGTCTCGATTTCAGGAGCCAGTTTGCGGTTGGCATCGGCTATCGACCTTTCTGTCTCGAAATCTATCATATTGCGCACTCCCCTTACAATATGGCGGATACCCATTTCGCGGCATGTATCTATTGTAAGATTGCCATACTCGATAATCCTGACTCCATCCAGCCCCTCTGTAGCCTGACGGATTATTTCAAGTTTCTTTTCATTGGGAAAGAAGCCCCTCTTGTCTATATTCACACCCACAGCCACCACCACTTCATCAAACATGGTAAGAGCTCTCTTGAGAATATTCAGATGACCTGCTGTAAAGGGGTCGAATGACCCTGGAAACAAAGCTGTTCTTTTCATAATCTCCAATCTATTGGTGTTCGGCCTGATGCAGTCAGAGCTGCATTGGCACGGGAAAAATGTCTGCATCCGAAAAATGCCCCTCGGGCAAGAGGTGACGGGTGCGCTGCCTCGAGGACAATATGACGGGAACGGTCTATAAGTTCAGCCTTGGTGCGCGCAAAATTGCCCCATAGCATAAACACCACTCCATCACAATTATCTGATATATACTTTATTACAGCATCCGTAAACTCCTGCCAGCCTATCTTGCTGTGAGAGGCAGCCTCTCCGCTTCGTACGGTAAGGACTGCATTCAGAAGAAGGACTCCCTGACGAGCCCAGTTCTCGAGATTCGGGTAGCCGCTCATACGGACACCGAGATCTGTTTCAATCTCCTTGAAAATATTCTTCAGGGATGGAGGAGCCGGCACACCGTCAGGAACAGAAAACGAAAGTCCGTGAGCCTGTCCGATACCATGATACGGATCCTGTCCGAGAATCACTACCTTGACCTTGTCCACCGGAGTCAGGTCAAAGGCACGGAAAATCTGACTCCCGGGAGGAAATATCCTGGCTCCTGAGGCCTTTTCCTGATGCAGATATCTCACCAGAGACTCGAAATAAGGTTTCGAGAATTCACCTGCCAGAGCAGACTTCCAGGACTGTTCGATCTTAACTTCCATCAGAATATATAGTCTATAACGTCCTGAATATTCTTCACATAGACAAATGTCAGTCCCTCTACATACATCTGCTTGATATCCTCCACATCTTTCCTGTTCTCTTCTGAAATCACTATTGTATTGATTCCTGACCTCTTCGCAGCGAGAATCTTTTCCTTTATACCTCCTACAGGAAGCACGCGTCCGCGAAGAGTCATCTCACCTGTCATGGCAATGCCGCTCTTTACCTTCTGTCCTCTGAATGCAGACACCATCGAGCTGACCATGGTTATGCCGGCAGACGGACCGTCCTTCGGTACAGCACCCTCCGGAACATGGACATGTATATCCTTCTCTGCAAACTCTTCATATGACATACCGGTCAATTCCGGATGCGCCTTGATATACTGGTAGGCAATAGTTGCAGACTCCTTCATCACATCACCAAGATTACCGGTCATACTCAACACACCCTTTCCCTTGCTGACAGAACTCTCTATGAACAGAATCTCACCACCCATTGCAGTCCATGCCAGTCCGGTCACAACACCAGGAGCCTCATTCCCTTTCTGCTTATCATGGGAAGCAGTAGGAAGACCGAGATACTCACGAAGATGAGACGGCTTGACTGTCTTTGGATATTTCTCCTCAAGAGCGATCTTCTTGGCTGTGACACGGGCCACTTTTGCAATCTGCTTCTCCAAGCCGCGGACTCCGGACTCATGGGTATATTCGTCTATGATCTTTTCAAGAGCTGTCTTCTCGAACTTAAGCTGCGACTTTGTAAGTCCGTGTTCCTCAAGCTGTTTCGGCACAAGATGACGCTTTGCGATCTCATACTTCTCTTCAGCCAGATAGCCGCTTACATTTATCATCTCCATACGGTCCTTGAGGGCAGGCTGTATGGTCTCGATATTGTTTGCTGTCGTAATGAAAAGAACATTGGAAAGGTCATAATCAATATCCAGATAATTGTCGTGGAATGCTGTATTCTGCTCAGGATCAAGGGCTTCAAGAAGTGCAGACGACGGATCTCCCTTCAGGTCCTTTGTCAGTTTGTCCACCTCATCCAGTACAATCACCGGATTGGATGTACCTGCGCGGTTTATACCGTTGAGAATACGCCCCGGAAGAGCTCCCACATATGTCTTTCTGTGACCTCTGATTTCTGATTCGTCATGTACACCACCCAATGCGATACGTACATATTTACGTCCCAAAGCACGAGCGACTGACTTGCCGAGACTGGTCTTTCCGACTCCCGGAGGACCATACAGACACAGGATCGGTGATTTCATATCTCCCTTAAGCTTCAGCACTGCGAGGTACTCTATTATTCTTTCTTTTACTTTCTCGAGTCCGTAATGATCCTCGTCAAGAACCTTCTGAGCATTCTTCAAGTCAAGATTATCCTCGGATATGGCTCCCCAAGGGAGGTCAAGCATGAACTGTATATAATTATATTGTATGCTGTAGTCCGGGGATGAAGGATTATATCTCTCAAGCTTCGCCATCTCCTTCTCGAAGATTTCCTGTACTGCTGCCGGCCATAGCTTTTCCTCCGCACGGGCACGAAGCTGGGCGAACTCTTCCACGTCATCCATTCCGAGCTCTTCCTGGATAGTCCTGAGCTGGCTGTTTAGATAGTATTCCCTCTGCTGCTGGTCTATCTCCGTCTTGACTTTCTGATTGATCTCCTGTTTGATCTTCTGAAGTTCCATCTGGGTATCAAGCACAGAAAGAAGATTCATGGCTCTTGCACGAAGGTCGCTATACTGAAGAAGTTCTACCTTATCCATGAAATTCTCGACCTCGACAGTGGTGGCAATGAAGTTTACAAGGAATTCAAAACTATCTATCCCCTTGAGTGCAGAAGCTGCCTCGCGAGGAACAAAGGCAGACGAGCGGATGATGGATGCCGCCTTTTCCTTGAGAGACTCGGCGATCATCCTGGTCTTGGTGTCGTTCTCTGGTACGAATTCATCAAGATATCGTACTCTGCCGACCATATAAGGGTTATAATCAAGGATATTAACGATTTCAAATCTTGAATATCCCTGAAGGATGGCTGTAATCGTACCATCAGGCATCTCGAGAGTCTTGACAATCTTGGCTACAGTACCGAAAGGATACAGATCGTCCTTCTGAGGGTCTTCGACAGAAAGGTCGTTCTGAGGGACAGCTCCAATAAAGGTATTGTTCTTCTCTGCATCTTCTATCAGTCTTATTGACTTTTCGCGACCTATAGTAATAGGATAGACTGTTCCGGGAAAAAGAACAGCGTTCCTCAATGCCAGTATCGGAAGAGTATCCGGCAACTGACTCTGGTCTATCTTCATCATCCCCTCACCCTGCATAACCGGGATGATACTCACTTCTGCCCCGCCGGCAGACATAATGTCATTAAATATATCTTTCATGTCACAAATTTACTCAAAATCCACACATATCTGCCATTTTGGCAGACAAATACCTATATTTAGCGTGCACACATATAATGGTCAATATATATGCCGAAATATTTTTATAATTCTTTTTGGTGAAATGAAAAAATAAACCTACCTTTGCGCTCCTATATCGGTAATTGTAAAAGAATTAAAGTAAATAAGTTATGACTAAGGCAGAAATCGTAAACGAGGTTGCAAAGGCAACCGGAATTGAGAAGGCTACCGTTCAGATTGTCGTTGAGTCTTTCATGGAAAGCGTAAAGGGATCACTTGCAAAGGGCAACCCTGTATATCTTCGCGGATTCGGCAGCTTCATAATCAAGCACAGAGCAGAGAAGGCAGCAAGAAACATCACCAAGAACACTACAATGACTATTCCTGCTCACAACATCCCTGCATTCAAGCCTGCTAAGGTATTTGTAAACGAGGTAAAATAAGTATCACTCTATAAATCATTAACAGTATGCCAAACGGAAAGAAGCATAAGAGGCATAAAATGGCTACGCACAAGCGTAAGAAGCGTCTTCGCAAGAACAGACACAAGAAGAAGAAGTAGTCTTCTCCAGTGTCTGCCATTTTAGCAGTCCGCTAAAGAGAGGCCGACCGGGTGTCGGCCTCTTTAGTTTTAAGTTCTTTAACATTGAAATTCCTGATGGAGTCCGTAAAAGACCTGATTGTCGATGTCAATGCGACAGAAGTCTCGATAGCGCTGATGGAAAACCACAGGCTGATCGAGCTCAACAAGGAGTCCAGCCAAGGGCAGAGCTTTTCCGTAGGAGATGTATATCTTGGAAAAGTCAAGAAACTTCTCCCTGCCCTTAATGCTGCTTTTGTGGACATCGGTGACGAAAAGGAAGCATTTGTCCACTATCTGGACCTGGGACTTTACTTCGAAGCGTTCGATGAGTTCGTAAAGAGGATAAATCCCAATACAGATGCACATGGAATCTACAAGCACATCAAACCTGACCACATTCTTGCAAAAGAAGGCAGGATAGAGAATGTGCTGACTCCCGGACAGATGATCATTGTCCAGATTGTCAAGGAGCCTATATCCACAAAAGGATCACGACTGACTGCAGAAATTTCATTGGCAGGACGAAACATTGTACTGCTCCCCTTCGCCGAGAAGGTGAGCATATCCCAGAAAATCACCTCGAAAGAGGAGAAAAGAAGGCTGGAGACACTTGTAAAGAGCATTCTCCCCAAAAATTACGGAGCCATCATCCGCACTGCTGCAGAAGGTAAGAACGCTGCAGTTCTCGATGCGGAACTGATGTCACTCATCGAGAAGTGGGAGAATTCGTGGAAGAAACTGGCCAAGAGCAAGGGAGTGCAGCTGCTGTTCACAGAATACAGCAAGACTACCACAATCCTCAGAGACCTGCTCAACGACTCGTTCACCAACATCTATGTGAACAATGAGACAATCTATGAGGAGACCCGCAAGTACATCTCGCTGATTTCGCCGGAGCAGGAGAAAATCGTCAAGCTCTACAAAGATAAGGCACCGATTTTCGACCACTTCGAAGTAACGAGACAGATCAAGAGTTCCTTCGGAAAAGTAGTCCCTATCAAGCAGGGAGCATACCTTGTGATTGAGCACACAGAAGCATTGCATGTGATAGATGTCAATTCAGGCATCCGTTCCAAGAACAAGGAACAGGAGCAGAACACTTTCGACATCAACTGCTATGCAGCCGAAGAGATTGCAAGACAGCTCAGACTCAGAGACATGGGAGGAATCGTGATAGTTGACTTCATAGACATGGAGTCCAACGAACACAGAAACGCCCTCTACAAGAAGATGACTGAGCTTATGGAGACTGACAGAGCCAAGCATAATGTGCTGCCGCTGACAAAATTCGGTCTCATGCAGATCACCAGGCAGAGAGTCCGACCGGCAACCGAGATAAATACCCAGGAGGTATGTCCGGTATGCAACGGAACTGGAAAGATACAGTCAAGTGTCGTGATTGACGAAGCCATCGAAAGAAGACTGTCATACTATGTGACAGAAAAGAAGATGAGCAGTCTGATACTCAAAGTCAGTCCGATACTGGGAGCGTACCTCACAAAAGGCGTATTCAATTCCATCCTGAAACGCTGGAAAAAGAAGTACGGATGCAAGATAGAACTGGTAGAAGTCACCGACTTCACTGTCCTGCAGAATGAATTCTATGATGAAAAAGGTGGGAAGCTGGATTAGCTTCCCACCTTTTTATTCTTCCTCCAGAAACTGGGTCATGTTTTCTGAGTATTTTCTCCATTTGTCAATCAAGGCCTGCATATCTTCCGGAAGTCTGGAATCGAAGCGGACCATCTGCCTGGTCTTAGGGTGAACAAATCCCAGCGTCTTTGCGTGAAGAGCCTGACGTGGCAGAAGCTTGAAACAGTTCTCGATGAACTGGCGATATTTAGCATAGATGGTGCCCTTGCGGATCTCTGCTCCATCATAGCGCTCATCATTGAACAGAGGGTGTCCGATCCAGTTGAAATGCACACGTATCTGATGAGTACGTCCTGTCTCGAGGCGGCATTCAACCACAGTGACATAGCCGAAACGCTCCAGTACGCGATAATGTGTCACGGCATGCTTGCCGTAATCCCCGTCAGGGAATACCTTGAAGCGCATCCTGTCATTAGGGTCACGTCCTATATTTCCTGTAATGGTTCCTTCATCCTCCTTGAGATTTCCCCATACTATAGCCACATAACGTCGTTCGATCGAGTGTACAAAGAACTGTTTTGCAAGATCGAGCTGGGCTTCGTCATTCTTCGCGACCACAAGAAGACCGGAAGTGTCTTTGTCAATGCGATGGACAAGAACTCCCATTCTTTCATCCTGAGCATCAGCATCCTGTGAAATCCCGAGATGATATGCCAATGCATTGACAAGAGTGCCGTTGAAATGTCCGTGTCCCGGATGCACCACCATACCGGCCTCCTTGTTGAGTACCAGCACATCGTCATCCTCATAGACAATATTCAAAGGAATATTTTCCGGCAATATCTCCAGTCCACGTCTCTGATATGGCATCACGAACTTGATCACATCCCCCGGGCGTATCACATAATTCGCCTTGACGATCTTTTCATTGACCCGTATATATTCTGCCTTGATAGCCAGCTGGATACGGTGACGGGAAGTATATTCCATATGAGTAGCAAGATACTTGTCCACTCTCATAGGGACCTGACCGGCAGAAATATCAAAGCGATAATGCTCGAACATTTCCTGCTGCTCGTCCTCGTAAGCCACCTCATCTCCAGCCTTCGCAGAATCGAAGTCCTCAAGAGGAGCATCCTCAAAATCGAAATATCTGTTGTCCGCAGCCATTACTTAACCTCCCTTACAGGTATCCTGTTTGCATCAAGTGTAAGATACAATGTGACATCGGAGCCCATCTTGACATCAATGCTGTCAGAAGCCTCAGGAGTCTGCTTATATACCATTGCATTAAGACTGTCATCATAATCCTTGACTGTCCTGTCAAACTTAAGACTCTTTACATTCAGAGAATTATCCTGAACAGCCTCGACTGCACTCATACGCTTCAACCCTATCACATCAGGCACATAAGTCACGAAATCATACCCGTTCAGACCGAGCACAAGGTCAATCACAGACTCACTGTCTATCATTGATCCGGGCTCTATCTCAGAATTGTGATATATCTGCTTGAGCACATTGTTTGTAGCCATGTCCTGGACATAGATAAGTTTGCCGAGCACAAGACCTCTTGACATGATCTCTGCCTTCGCCTGTCTCATCGACAGTCCCACGAGATTAGGCATCGTTATCTGCTTAGCATTGATCGCATTGATAGTCAGTGATATACGTCTTCCGCTCTTTACATGGCTGCCCGGTGAAGGATTCTGTCTATATACAGCTCCCCTCTGCATCCTCTTTACATATACGGAGTCTGTCACATCCACTACCATATCTCGGGAAGCCGCAACAGAATCCGCCTGAGAGACTGTCATATTGGACAGGTCCGGAACTATCAGTTCCTGACCGTGCTTTGTAACTGCATTCAGGAAAATGATTGCCCCGACAACAAGCACCACTACCACAAGGGCAGCCGCCACCAGATGCTTGAGAATCCATTTTCCAGGAAATTCCTTCTTTTCTTCCGCCATATTATTTTACTTTAACAAGTTCATACTCCATGTTTCCAAGTCCTATCTCCTGTCCATACTGAACACCCGCTTCCCAGTTTGTATCAGGATGAACAAGTCTGAACTTATCATCTCCCTGATGATGATGTCCGCATCCGCACTCATGGTCGTGCTTATCTGTTATTGCATTCCCATGAAGACTTGGTGCAGCCTTTACAAGATCGGCGCAGGCACAGTCCAGTGCCACCGGGTCAAAAGAAGCAGCTATACCAAGGTCCGGAACTATTGCAGCGTCATTATGATTCCAACAGTCACAGTTAGGAGAGACATTCATTATGAAACTGATGTGGAAATTTGGTTTACCGTTTACAACTGCAAACGCATATTCTGCAATCTTGCTGTTAAGCACCTCTGAAGTATCATAATCCTTCACTACCGCCGCAGATTTCTGACAGACTGCGACACATTGTCCGCATCCGACACATTTATCATAGTCGATTACGGCCTTCTTTTCTACCACCTTCACGGCATCATGACGGCAATATTTCTCACATATCCTGCAGCCGATACAGTTAGCCTCGTCGATTACCGGCTGCGAAGAAGAATGAAGCTCCAGCTTGCCTCCGACACTGGCCGAGCCCATTCCCAGATTCTTCAATGCACCACCGAAACCGCTCTGTTCGTGCCCCTTGAAATGATTCATGGATATCACAATATCAGCATCTGCAATCGCTGAACCGATCTTTGGAGAAGGACAATATTTTCCTCCGCATGGAACTTCCTTGTAATCAGTGCCCTTAAGACCGTCTGCTATGATCACATCTGCATGGGCACCTATTCGGTTGAAGCCGTTTTCCAGTGCAGCATGAAGATGATCGACTGCATTGGACCTGCCTCCCGAATAAAGCGTATTGGCATCAGTCAGAAACGGCTTACCCCCTAAAGAGCGTACTACATCTACGACTCTTGCTGCATAATTCGGGCGGATATATGCCAGATTACCCGGCTCGCCGAAATGTATCTTTATGGCAACGAACTTGCCGTCAAAATCTATCTGACCTATTCCTGCACGTCTGAGCAGCTTCTCAAGCTTGGTCAGCATGTCGTTACCCGGTACAGTACGAAGATCCGTAAAATATACTTTTGATTTTTCCATCAGATAAGAGGTTTACTTAAGAATACCACATTGAACAGTCCCTGTCCCAGAAGGACAAGTCCTATGATTATGACTATAGCACCCATCACGCGGCTTGCCCAAAGTATCGTACGAAGACGGAACTTATCTCTGAACTTGCTCAAAGCCCATGACATCAGAAACCAATATACGACAGAACCGGCACTTACGGACAGGACAATCGGAGCCACATTCCAGTCTCTCGGAGTCTCGTCTGCAATTCCGAAGAACGCGAAAAGAGCAAAGATCACGAATATTGCCATCGGATTGGATACCCCCATCGCTATTGCCTGAAGGAAATCCTTTGAGGATACCGCTGACTTACCGTCTGCCTTGCGTTTCTTTCGGAACGGATTAGACAATGCCATGGAAACACCTATAAGAGTAAGGATAAGACCTCCGACAAGCAGAATCAGATTCTCATGCCGGTCTATGATCTGTTGAGCGAATGCAAGGGCAAACATAGCTATGATGGCATAAATGGTATCCACCACGCTCGCTCCCAGACCTGTTACAAAACCGGCATAATGTCCCTTATTCATAGTCTTCTGTATCACAAGTATTGCGATCGGTCCCATCGGTGCGGAAGCACAGATACCTATGACAAAACCTTTCAAAATGTCTAACAGCATATCTTACAGCCTAAAAGTGCATAATCGGACAAATATAGTAAATTTTTGCTACATTTGTCTGTGGTTACAGCTACGATAATAAAGATTGAGAGAAGCGAAGGCAAGCAATAGCGAAAGAGAGACATAAACATTAGAAACAGATACAACATTGAAAAGTATGAAAAGAGAAAACATATTGCTTTGGGGACTTGTGGTACTTTTTGCTGTGCTGATGTCTGTCCCATATATCGTTCCGCACACAGGATGGATGGCACTTTTCGGGATCGTGCCTCTGCTGTGTATGGAACGCATTGCATCTATCCTGGAAAAGAAAAGAATCTGGATATACCATTATTCTGCTTTCGTGCTCTGGAATGCCATCACCACATTCTGGGTCTGCAATGCAACTATAGGAGGAGGACTGTTCGCAATATTCGCAAATGCTCTGCAGATGTCCGTAGTATTCGGATTGTTCAGACTTAGCAAGAGGAAATTCAAGGGAGCCTTGCCATATATCTTCCTGATGGTCACATGGATAGCCTGGGAAAGGTTCTATTTTGATGCCGAGATCTCATGGCCATGGCTTGTTCTGGGCAATTCATTTGCAAGAAGCATATGGGCCATACAATGGTATGAATATACTGGTGCTCTTGGCGGCTCTCTCTGGATATGGATGGCAAATCTGGGAATCTACGGACTTCTGGTATCGCTGTCCGACGGAAGCTGGTCATATTGGAACGGCAAGGCAAAATGCGCAGCCGTCATCGGTCTTGCCGCGATTCTGACAGTTCCGTTTATAATATCCCCTTCCATAGGAAACAGATATGCCGGCAGCATGGATAGCGAAAACAGACTGGATGTCCTGATAGTGCAGCCTAATATCGACCCATACAATAAATTTCAGGCGATGTCCCAGGACCAGCAGAATGCCATAATCGAAGGACAGATTGCAGAGTCTCTTAAATATAGGAAAGGCGATTCGCTTGCAGGGCCGCTTCTCATTCTTACACCGGAGACAATCACCGGAGACATCATTGTGGATCAGTATGACAGAAGCCGTACATGGAGACGTTTCACAAGATTCCTTCAGGACTACCCTGGCACAAGCATGCTTTTCGGTGCGTCTTCATATGATTATATACTTTCGGAACAAGCCCCGTCACATACTGCACGCAAAGTACGGGACAACATGTGGGTAGAATCCCATAACTCCGCCCTGATGATTGACGGCTCTGCCGAGACTGAGATATTCCATAAGAGCAAGCTGGTAGTCGCAGTGGAACACACCCCGTATCCGGCATTGTTCTGCAAGATAGATGACCTTCTCGGAGGCGTGATGGGAAGATGCGTAGGTCAGGAAGAAATATCACTTCTTCATGCAGGCGGGATTCCGGTAGGATGCGCTGTCTGCTACGAATCTGTTTACGGAGAATATTACACCGACTACATACGCAAGGGAGCCCGAGCCATGACAATAATCACCAACGACGCATGGTGGGGTGATACACCTGGATACAGGCAACACCTGAGCTATGCTTCTCTAAGAGCAATCGAGACTCGCCGCGCCATAGCACGTTGTGCAAACACAGGCATCAGCGCCATAATCAGTCCTGAAGGCAAAATACTACAGCCTACCCCATGGTGGGAGCAGGCTGTAATCAGATCATCGATTCCGCTCAGGGATGATGTCACATTCTATGTTTCTCACGGCGACATTACCGGCCGTGTCTGCACATTCATCTTTGTTTTGCTTCTTCTTGCCCTTGCTGTGAGATTTGCAACAGGAAAGTGATTTGCCCTATCGTTTAAGTACAGTCCTTTCGGCGATACTACGCAAGACTGCCGCCTTAGCTGAGTCGATTCCACAATCCGCGGGATCGTCTCCGAATGGTTCTCCAAACAGAACGAGATAGTTGACGCATGATTTGAGGTAAGAACCATATACCGAAGGATGGTAACTATCTGTATGGTAAAGCATAATATCAGGATGCTCTTCACGGCAGTATTTGAAGGCTTCAGCAATCTGAGATACTCGCGCGTTTCCGACAGCTCTTGCCATAGCCTTCACGCCTTTTTTTGAATATGTATCAAATGCTTTTATCGAGCCGAAACCTGCATGCTTTTTCCCGGGATAAGACCATGTTCTTTCAACCACAAAATCACATTCCCCGGATGTCGAGCGTATCATATCTGCCATGACTGCTATTTCCTTAAGATGATGTGCATTCTTCTTTCTGTCCTGCCCTACCCATGCCGCCGCTCTACTCTGGTCTTGAAGAATGGCAACATCAAAACCACCGGCTGCAATATTATCCACTGTCATTGGAAGAGTCTGATGATGTTTCATTGAACGACCGCCTTTAACGCTAACAGAGACATCAAGGTAATGTCCCTCTCTCCATGCTATCTCCTTAAGCATGGCAGGAGATGAATGGTAATATGTAAAGGAATTGCCGAGGCATAGAATCCTGGTAGTATCTTCAGGCTGAGATGTACCTAAATTCTGGACATACGCTCCGAGATAAGTGGATGACACAAGCATAGCAGAGCCTGTTGATTGGATATCCTCCATAGGAGGAATAACATCACCCTCCAAGGCACGAAGACGCACTTTGACAGAACATCCTTCGACAGCATTCTCCATTTTGAACACCTGATGTATACTGGTATAAGTGTGAGCCGATCCTAAAGCAGGACCGTGGCACAGATATTCCCGGCCTGTCTTCCACTGCTTTCCATCCTCCCACTCCACGACCCATCTCTTCGGTGCACCGGGATCTGCCGTCAATGTCGCATCAAAGCCGATGAACGAACCGGCTGAGAGCGATTCCACAGGCAGGGTGAACAGAAAACAGTCTCCCGCCTTGACCGAAGTAATAGCAGGGCGTCCTTCTATGACTTTGCATCTTCGGATATTATTCCCGCTCTTATCGGCTGCACTCATGATTCCCTCTCCAGCGACTGTTGCGACAATGTAGCCGTACTCCTCCCATGTGTTGTTCATCTTCTCAGCATAGGATTTTCCGAAAATCCACTTTGACGGGAATGTCTGAGCATGTACGGACGAAGAATAAAAGGCAAGGATCATCATGGCCACGATGATTCTCAAATAATTATTTGACACCATATTTCCTTAAAATTTTCAATAAAGGTTTCTCGATTGACTTAGCCCAGATAGTATATCCATACTGATCAGGGTGAGTACCGTCGACAGTAGCGTTGTGGTCGACGGAATTTGCTACAGGTCTGATATAATGGACATCAGGATATTTCTTTACGGCAATCTTCATGAGACTGTCAGAAGTAGCGATGATATCCTTCTGGGAAGCATCGGTCTTCATATTGAAGTTTCTCGATTCACGATATATGGTCGACATGAAGATCAAAGGCTTGCCCGGATGCGCCGAGCGCAGTTGCTCTATGAACGGGAAAAGACGCTCACGGATCTGCTCTGATGTGGGGTTGGAGAAGGCATCCAGCAGGAAAGCATCTGCATGTGCGTCACATAGTACATCACAGAAGTAGAGCTGCAGCTTGCTGTTTCCGCTGCATCCCAACTTCATGAAATGCAGACCTGTATTCCTTTCAAGCTGAGCGACATAAGTCATGCCTGAACGGGAGGTGCTCGACCCGTGCGTGTAACTTGAACCGAATACGGCAATCCTATGACGGAACGGATTCTCCATCGGCTCAATGACAGCTCCATCTTCAACTCCAATCTTTACCGACTTGACTTCGCTATAAAGAGGAAGATAGAGCAGACACTCTTTCATGGAACTATCCATATCCTTTATAAGAACAAGAGGCTCTTCAAGACCATCATCCTTGGAGACACCTGATTCCGCATATATCCATTTACCGTCGCGACGGATATAGAGGTCATACCCTCGGGCGCTGAAGCCATTGGTATTGGACGGAAAACCTGCATATCCATATTCCGTGCACACAGCAATCCTTGTGGAATTGGTCCTGAAGACAACTCCGATACCGGCAGAACAGCGGACCTGTTCATTTTCCTTTTCAGTAAATCCCTTATATCTGGCAGTATCGACGCGATGATACGGACAAGGTGTCCAGTCATGTATCTTTCCGATAAGAGTCAGGTCGGATGCCTCTACATAAGTATAATCTGACTTCCTCTCAAGGGCACTAAGGACCATCGGTATGACAAGTGCAAGACAAATAAAAATCAGACGTCTCATAACGATTATTCTTAAGGAAAGAAGTCTATCCTTCCCTGCTGTATTTCACTTCCTTACCCTTGAGATGTTCCTTCCTGCCGACATTGAACTTCTGATTGTTCTCAAGTCCCTGCTTGCCGGCACCAGCTCTCAGATTCTCCTTGAGTTGCTCAAGATATGAAGTATAGACATCACGAGGCAGACATGCATTTTCATGACAGACAGCGGCAGCAAGGCCTACGACCTCTCCCATCATGGCTGTAGTCCTCATCACGCGTACCGTACCCAAAGCCACATGAGTCACGCTGATATTTCTTCCCGCCATGAAGAGATTCGGGATATTACGGGAATAGAAGCAGCGATACGGTATCGGATATATCTCGACATACTGCTGCGTACATACAGCCTTGAACTCTTCACCAGGAAAGAATGCCGTATTTGCCGGATCAGGATAATGAAGGTCTATAGTCCACGATGTGGCACATGTACCGTCATCATAAGGCACTTCATTCATGATATCGTTCTGATTCAGGACTATATCACCGAGAAGACGGCGTGACTCTCTCTTTCCTGCAACATAAGCGACCCAGTCGAGTGCACGGGAATCATATTCATTCCTGACAGATGAGCGGTTCTTCAGATAAGACCAGTTTGAATATACGACGAGCAGGCCGTGGTCACGGACCCTTTCTGCTTCAAGAACCTGATCACGGAGCATACCGGTCTCCCATGTCCATTCACCGTGGGTCACTTTCTGCACACTTTCTTCACTGAACACCTTTCCGTACTCGAACACAGGGAACGGAGACTCCTGTCCCATATCCTTTGAATTCCACTGGACCGAAGCTCCGAGAACCTGCCTGTCAGGCACCTCCACCGCACCAGGCTCACCGGTCTGCTCTACGGACTCTCTTCCACTCCGCCACTCGGCACCGGCCAGAAAGCCGACCGCTGCATCTCCAGTACAGTCTGAAAACAGAGGTGCACTGAAACGCATCAGTTCTCCGGTCTCAATATCGCGTGCAAGCAAAGTTGCAATCCTGCCGTCCTTCATCTCCACACCTGTGACATGACAGTTCAGAAATAAAGAAATATTCTCCTCGTCCTCGACAAATGCCATTTTCTTACCGTCCTCATAGTTTTCTGCAGATTTGGCATTTCCCTTCTTCGTGTGACCGAACTCCTTTATCATGTTGCCGAGATTCGGATAAGGCCCGCACTCGATTGAACCTCCAAGATGAACGCGGACTTCAGAACTGTTGTTACCGCCAAGTACCGGTCTGTCATGGATAAGAGCCACCTTAAGTCCTTTTCTTGCGGCAGCTACAGCTGCACACATTCCAGCCACACCACCTCCAGCCACAACAAAGTCATATTCTCCCTTGTCCGACGGCACATCATAATTCCTTATCATACGGCTGCGCAAGGCAGCCATATCTTCGGCAGCTGAAGGCAACTGGACATTCCTGTCGCGGGTGATATATATCGCATCACAACGGCCGTCGAATCCGGTAAGGTCCTTCAATGAGAGTTCGACCTTACGGGAAGCCGCATTGAAACTTCCGGCATACTGCCACATCCACTCGTTTCCGTAGCCGCCAAGAGTTTCAGACAGATCCTCACCGTCTACAGCGACCTTGAACTTGCCGGGTCCTTCACCGTCATACCACGGAGACACCCAGTTGAAGGTGCGGGCAAAGACATGCCACTCACCTCTTCCGGGAAGATCTACCTGCTGTGAAGCATCGTCTACCGGCACACCAGCACCGTGTGCCAGGAGGTATGGGGAGCCCATCACATCCATAAACTGCTGATCCACCTTCCAGCCACCTTTATCTGCGAAGGACTCTACATCTATGAAGACTTCATGCCTGCACCCGCAGAGCGCAAGCATGAAGGTTAATATTACAAGTGTTTTCTTCACAATCTCTCGTTTATTACCTCAAAACTACTCGATATTCTTCACACAACGGATTGAATGGCCTATATTCTTAGCTCCGCCACCTCTTCCCAAACCTACTGCGCTGCTCTTGAAAAGTCTTCTTGCGCCATTTACTTCATCAGCCTTATCAGTATAATCTGTTGTCCAAAGTGCAATCATTTTTCCTAACTGGTCAAGAGTTCCGCCCACCTTAAGCTGGCCAGAGTAATATCCACAAAAACCGTAATCATCTGTACCGTTTACATCCATTGACATCAATTTCAGTCCAGGCACAGCATTACTTCGATTATCATTCTTATCAGGAACGGTACCGGCAACAGTTCCAACAGGAGCGAGAGTAGCAGCATCCTCGCCGGAAACAAACACCTCAAACTTGACAAAGTCAGCATCGGACGGAACCTTATAACCTGCCGGACATGGGTTCTTGCCTGATGTTCCGACATACCAGTTATACATATAGCCGTACTTGACAGCATCTTCAGTCGTAGAATGAGGATTATATACCTGCGGAGTGTCAGCTCCGAAGCCTGCCGCAGATTCCGGCATCGGAATCTCAGTTCCATCCTCATACTTGGTAGCACGAAGGTTTGACTTGATCCACTTCTGCGTACCAATAGTCACCACTTCATATTCATTGCCGTCAGCATCCTTGACATATTCCTTTTCAGGAATCACTTCCATGGCAGGAACTGTAACATCAATAGAAGACTTTGACTTATTGTAGAGCGAACCGTCACCATAAGCCTCGACTTCGACTGTATATATCCTGTCCTCTTCCGTCTGCTTTCTCAGTGAAATTACATCAAAGGTGAATGTACCGGCATTCTCCGACACATATTCCGCATCCACCTCATTGCCGTCAATGGAAACATTGTAACCAGTAGCATTGGCAACTGCTGTCCATGTCACAACTGTACCGTTTACAGAAAGCACAGGTACAGCGAGGTCTGTCTTCTCAATCTCAATATAGTCAGGATTATCCTTGACGCACCTTATACCATGACCAACAGTCTTTGCGTTTGCACCGCTGCCGAAACCGGCAAAAGTCGATTTCGTAATTCGGCGGATGCCCTTCATAGTTTCACCATCCGCAATCTCGTCAGTAGTCCAGAATGTCGCCAACAGAGCATCTGAATCATAACCTTGATCATGTACACCCTTGTTCCACTGTCCATTAGGAACCGCATTGAAAAGACTCTCGACAGTATGTCCATAGTACTTAGGACTTAGCATAGCAAATCTGAGTTCGTCTCCACCACGATTGGTATTCTTTATACCGGCAGGAGTGATTTCGTCAGCAACATTCGGAGCGAGGAATGCCTCTGTCTTCATGAAGTCCTCATCAGAAGGCACACGATAACCTACAGGACAAGGATTCTTGGTCGCTCCGACAGCCCAACTATACAGCATACCGAATTCCTTGAGGAGTTCATCTCCTCCTTCCGCGGTCTCGTAAGGATTTACCACCCATGGTGTATCGTCATTGGCAACGAATGCCGGAATCTCGGTTCCGTCCTGATATGTCCTGGTCCTGAGATTGGTAGCAAGCCAGATACGCGGACCGATTGTCACTACATCATACAGGTTACGCTCAGCATCAGCCGCTTTTCCTTCAGGAACGACAAACTCTTTTTCTCCATATACATATGTAATCTTCATCTCAATAACATATTCGCCACGACAGTCTTCAGGAGTCTGCTCTTTTGCCACGACCTTTTCAATCTGAGCCTTGTACCACATGGCAAGATCTCCTTCAGAAAGGCTTCCGTTCTTGTCCACATCGACCCACACCATCACATAAAGAGGTGTCTTGGCCTCAGCATCCAACCCTTCGAGCGTAAGCATGACCTTCTTGAGGTCTGCCTCTTCGAGTTCTTTTGAAATGCTGTAAGCAGGCTTCAGGTCAGCGACATCAACTCCGCTGACAGCCGATTCATAAGCATCTACATGTACTGTCATTCCTGTTTCAGGAGCGACTTCATAATGTCCGAAAGTGAGTTCCACATCAAGGAAATCACTGCCACCAGATACCGGAGCTACAGGATCTTCCTTGCAGGAAGTCATAAAGATTGCAGACAATGCTGCTAAAATCATCAGATTTTTCTTCATAATGTTAAAAATTATTGGTGTTTATTGATATTTCAATGTAAACACAGCATTTACAGGAGCGTGGTCTGAAGGAACCGGGGTCTTCACATGAGTGGTCGAGCCATCTACGAAATCAAGTACGGTCCAATATCTTCCTACTTCGACATTGTTTCTGGCCGCGTAAAAGAAAATATAGTCAATCCTATGCTTTCCTTCGCTCTGATTTTTCTTCCAGTCAAGTTCTCCCGTCGTCATATCGACACTGGAAGTCTTATACTGAAGATTGAGTTGTGTCTTTGCAACCGTTGAAACTTCCGTAAAGCCACAGGCCGCACACGCGCTCGGAGCAGACGGGATTCCATCGTACACAGTATCCCAATAGTTGTTGAAATCGCCCATCATGAATACAGGGATCGCTTTCAACTTACGAGAGCGGGCCTTGGCGGCTGGGGCTATTGAAGTGATCAAGTCATAGCGCAGCTTCTGATAGTTGACACTTGTTCCGTTTGTCTTCAGATGAAGGTTATATACAAGGAATTCCCCACCGGAAGCCTTTTCCCTCAACTGCACATAATGAGCATATCTGTGTGTTGAATATTTTCCTGCTGTATAACTGTTATTCCCTTGAAGCATATCGGTCCAGCCGGCATCGACCAATTCAAAACGTTCCCTTTTCCAAAAGATCAGGGAAGGCGAAGCCTCTACATCCTTTACACCTATGAGATGGTGATCATATTCCGAGTTGAAAAGGTCTATAAGGTCATTCTGCTTGTCCGCATTACCTGTCTCCTGCAGGCAGAATACATCCGGATGATGATCATCCCTCAGTATGATATCCTTAATAGGTTCGAGACGCGGCTGCCATGGAGACTTGCTGTCAGCGGACAGGACATTGAAGCTTGTCACAGACAACTCTACAAATACAGGCTCAGACTGCTTTTCGTTTGTCGGGTTTGTCCGAGCACAACCTACGAGACTCATAATTATGAGCGACGCAGCAAACATTCTTGATCTAAGCATGTTCATTATTCTAAAATTTCTCCAAGAAGAGGGTTCAAGTCAATTTCATTCTGAGGGATAGGCCACAGATAGCCGGTCTCGGCATTGAATACAGCAGTACCCAATGTAGTAAAGAGATCCTTCTCGGCATCACCATAGGACGGTTTGCCGTACTCGTTGAATGTAGGGACAGGAAGCGGCTTATCCCAATCCTTTCTCTTTCCGATAAGGTTGCCCGGGAGCACATGCTCGGCGATCTTCCAGCGACGGATATCGAACAGTCTGAGTCCTTCCATGGCAAACTCGACAGGCCTTTCGTATCTTATTACAGCACGAAGCTCATCCTGAGACATACCCAATGATACTTCCGGCATCTCCACACTCTTGCGGTGTCTTACCTGATTTATCGCATCGATCACAGACTGGTCGATCTGACCGAGCTCGATCTTAGCCTCGGCATAGTTGAGAAGCACCTCGGCATATCTGATGAGGATAAAATGCAGGTCAGACTTCTTGATGTATTCAGGACAGTCTTCCGCATCGAAATACTTCTTGCTCACATAGCCTGTAAACGAACAGTACGCATGTGTCGCATCAAGATTGTCCACCATCTCTATAGTGCCGTCATCTTTGATATGCTGAGTGGTCTTTGAGGCAGGATTCGGATCATACAGGTATCCGTTATGCCAGTCACCCGGAGTAAGAATCGACATCTTCAGACGAGGGTCGCGGTTCTCATAAGGATTTGCAGGATCGTAAAGCGGAGACTTGTCAATCCTCAAGCCGTCAGTACACTGATACATATCCACCAGAGTCTGCATCGGAACTGCGACTGCATATCCTCCGGAAAGTCTGGTTCCGATATATCTCGGATGCTGGTTTGTCTGAATGTTTTCCAGATAATCTACGGAAAGCACAATCTCCTTACAGCCCTCACCCTTGTGAAGGAACAGATCGCCGTAATTGTCGTTAATCTCATACACACCGAGTTTCATGCATTCGTCAGCAGCCTCTGCTGCAATATCATATTCTCCATGATACAAGGCAAGACGGGACTTCAAGGCATACGCAGCACCTTTGGTCGCTCTTCCATAATCTGCTGCCGGCCATGACTCCGGCAGATGCTTCGCTGCAAAATCAAGGTCATCATATATTTTAGCCCTGATTTCCTCCGCCTTCATTTTCGGTATCTGGCTTTCATTCCAATCAAGCACTCTGTCGATATATGGAACATCGCCCCAAAGGGTCGTCAGATAGAAATTGGTATATGCACGCAGGAATTTTGCTTGAGCCTCAGTCTGATTGTAGAAAGTTTCAGTCACATTATCCTTTGCCCTATGCATGTTGTCCAGAATCTGATTGGAATAAGTCAGTTTCTTATACAACTGTTTCCAAAGACCGTTGAAAGCGTTAAGTTCCGCGTTTGCACCACCGAGACGAATCGTGAGCATGCTCGCATAATCTCCTCTGTCATATACAAGGTCCGTTGCTCCTTCCATAAAGATCAGATACTGGACATCATGAGAATCCATCCAATAAAACTGTGAATATGCAGAATTCAGAGCTAATGTCAACTCTTCCTCAGTAGAATAGTAGTTCTCGTTTGAGGGACCTGTAGGAGGGACTCTGTCGAGAAATCCGTTACATGAGCAACAGAACATAGCCATTGCTATAAAATATATTATCCTTTTCATTGATATCAGCATTTAGAATGACAATTGAACACCGAACAGCCATGTTTTTGTCAGCGGATAGATTTTAGCTTCACCAGAGCCCATCTCAGGATCCCATCCCTTAGGCAGCTTGCTGTAAGTTAAAATATTGTCTCCGGTAACATAAACCCTAAGGTTGCTCACATTGATCTTCTTCATCCAGTTCTCCGGGAATGTATATCCAAGCTGGAGGGTCTTGAGTCGCAGGAACGATGCGTTATAGACCCAGAAATCGGACATCTGGAAATTGTTGTGCTCTGATGTAGCCACAAGACGAGGATATGAAGCATCGATATTGTCTTCAGTCCAGTTGTCCATCATCCATGTCTGCATCTTTCCCGCATTGTGCAACGCCCATACGGCATCGCCCTGAAGGATGATGTCACGCTTACCTATACCTTGCATGAAGACAGTGAGGTCAATACCCTTCCATCCGGCAGAAATGTTCAGGCCGTATGTAAAACGCGGAATCTGGTTTCCGATGACAGTCCTGTCAGAAGCATTTATAGTATTCGTAGTTCCGTCACTATCAGAGACATTGACATATTTTATATCTCCCAAGCCATAGTCTCCGAAATAAGACTGGTCCGGATGGTTCAGAAGTTCCTCCTTGTTACGGAAAAGTCCGTCTGTTCTGTATCCGTAGAGGGAATTGATAGGATATCCTTCATCGATGATCTCATAACCGTCTATGATAGGACCGGCACCTTTAAGGTCAATGACCTCATTCCTTACATCAGAAAGGTTGAAGTTTACAGCATAGTTGAAATCACCGATGGTGTTCTTATGTCCTATCTCCAGATCCCAGCCGGTGTTTCTTACGACACCTGCATTCTGATACGGAGCAGTCATACCTGTAACCTCCGGAATAGGAAGCTTGAGAAGTATGTCATGAGTATTCTTCACATACCAGTCGAAACTACCGTAAAGCCTGTTCCTGAGGAAGGCGAAATCGAGACCGACATTTGTTGTCACTGATGTCTCCCACGATATGTCGCTGTTGGCGAAGGATGTCTGAAGACCACCGTCAACTCCTACACCTCCGAATATATATGCCGGATTGAAGTTTATGGTCACATAGCTCGGATATGTACCGATCTCCTGGTTGCCGAGCTGACCCCATGAAGCTCTGATCTTGAGGTTATTGAGCCATGAGAGTCCCTTCATGAATCCTTCCTCGCTGATACGCCATGCAGCTGAGAATGAAGGGAAATAGCCGAATCTGTTACCCTTTGCAAATCGAGAAGATCCGTCTGCTCGGAAGTTGGCTTCGAAGAGATAGCGTGACTTATAGCTGTAATTCACACGGGCAAAGGCAGAAAGCAGTGACCATGCGCTCGCGCTTCCGGCATTGTCCATAAGAGCAATTGAACCCGCATCCATGACCTCGTAATCGTCATTTACGAATCCGGTTCTTGAAAGCGAATGCGACTCTGCATCATGGGTTATCTGCTCATATCCGACAAGAACACCGAAATCATGATTCTTCCTGAATGTCCTGTTATAGGTCGCGACTGCTTGAATCGTATTCTTTATATATCTGCTTTCCGACTGTGAAAGGGAACTCTGCTCCGGCAGAACCGCTACAGGAGACTCCTGTTCAGGACTGTTATAGACCGGAACGGATTTCTTTGTCGTCTTCTTGTATGTATTGCTCAGATTCGGGCTCCACTTGAAATCGATGACGAGTCCTTCAACAGGAGTAAGGGTGGCAGATACCGTTGCCCTGATGTTGTCGGTAGTGGAAGTCGCCTTTCCTCCTTCACGACAAAGAGCGAGATAGTTGTTGTTATTATATCCTGGGCCATAGCGTCCGTCCGAAAGGATCAGAGGATAGAGTCCGGGGGTTCTGTTGATTGCACCGAGCATCGAGCTTCCGTATGTAGGAGTCACGGTAGTGGCGTGACGGCCGTCTATGAGCAGTCCCAATTTAAGAAAGTCTGTGACATTAGCGTTTATCCTAGCCTTGAGCGAGTAACGGTCAGTATCATAGCCCGCCATATAACCCTCCTGACTCTGATATGCAAATGATGCAAATGCCTGGAGCTTCTTTGTACCTCCGCTCACGCTCGCATGATGGTTCTGGGTGAATCCCGAACCGGTTGTAAGCAATGCCTGATAGTCCCAGTCAGGATAATGGTCAGGATCGACGGACTTGTATCTGAGATATTTCTTCAGATAATCCTCGCTGTAAAGCGGCGACTGACCGACATTCTCGCGGGCCTGGTTCATAGCGAGCATGTAATCATAGTTGGAAGTGAACTCAGGCAATGCTGTAGGAGACTGCCAGCCTACATATCCGTTATACGAGGCAGTAAGTTTGCCCTCGCTTCCTGATTTCGTGGTGACGAGAATGACACCGTTGGCGGCACGGGAACCGTAGATTGCAGACGAAGCCGCATCCTTGAGAATGGAGATCGATTCTATATCGTTCGGATTCACACCATCCAGAGAACCTTCAACACCATCCACAAGGACAAGAGGATTGGAGTCGCTCAACGTTCCGACACCGCGCACACGGATGGTAGCTCCGTCCGAACCTGGCTGACCGGAAGTCTGGGTGACGGTGACACCTGCTGCAAGACCTGAAAGAGAGGCGGAAGCCCTCATCACAGGACGCCGGTTAAGACTCTCGTTTGTAACGGCAGCAACGGAACCTGTCAGATTCACCTTCTTCTGGACACCATAACCGACTACCACCGACTCCGACAGGAGCTCTTTGTCACTGCGAAGCACGACATTGAAAGAGGTCCTGTCCCCTAAGGGAAACGATTCGGTGATGAATCCGATGAACGAACACTCCATCACGACATCCTCGGCAGGAGCGCCAGGAAGTTCAAGAGCAAAGACGCCGTCGAGATCGGTAACGGTTCCGTATACAGTCCCGTCGACCCTGACAGCAGCTGAAGCACCTGGAAGCGGCTGACCATCCTCGTCCACGATCACACCATTGATGGCGTAGCTCTTTGACGAGGATGTATCTGCAGGGCCATTACTGTCTCCCCCGACTTTCTTTACAAGGATTATTTTGCGTTTATCCACCTTACACTCCATCTGGGGCAGAATGAGCGCAATGATATCCGTCACAGACATATTCTCTGCGTGCACGGAAGTCTTGCGGTTGGAATCAAAATCAGCAGTGTTCCAGAAAAAGGCATAATCCGTCTCCTTTTCAAGAACGCGAAGAATCTCCTTGACTGTAGCATCATCCTTATGCAGGGTGGCCTTTGGAGTCTGGGCCATCAGCGATGAGGTACAAAACAGGAGGCACGACAGCAGCATAGCTGTCAGAAAACAGTTGTTCTGTCTCATAATAGGTTATTAAAATGGTTGTCAGGCTTTAATCAATGTCAAGAAAGACATGATCTGCGTCAAGATAGTGATACTCGATGGAAGCCACCGAGCTGAGCGCCGACAGAATCTCGTCAAGAGGTTCCGTCCTTACCGTCATGGTCAGGTTGAGATTTCTCAAGGAGTCGTTGTCAGCGAGAGAAATCCTCACATTGTACCAATGTTCAAGACATTGTACGATTTCCATGATGGAGGCATCGTCGAAGAACAGCATTTCTCCGATCCAGGCAACATGGTTGGATGCCTGTTCAGAGGAAACTGTCCATTCTCCTGACTTGTTGCGCTCAATCTTCTGGTCAGGCTTCAACACCGTCTCCGGCATATCGTCAGCACTGACCTTGACACTACCTTCAGAAAGATAAGCCGCAGAAGGCCTGCCCTCATAGGCAGATACAGTGAATCTGGTACCAAGGACCTCGATATCAAACTCCTCCGTCTTGACAACGAAAGGTCTGTCTTCATCCTTGGCGACCTCGAAGTAACCCTCTCCTGTCAGCCTGACATTTCTGACCCGTCCGCCCATTCCCTTGGGAACAAACAGACTGCTTCCCTGATTCAGCCAGACTTCGGAACCATCAGGAAGCACGAAATAACCTTTAGAATGTTCTCCGGATGCGAGATACATGTCAGGCTTGAAGGCACCCGACAGATAAAACGCACTCAGGACAACAAGAACCACAGCAGCAACTGCTGCCACACTTACGGACAGTCTGACGACCATCCTTCTGAGTTTCGATTTCCTCGTGTCTTTGTCAGCCTCCGCAATCAGGTCATAAGGGTCCTCCATGAGTCTCCTCAAAGGCGACTCATCGGTCTCATGCCAGATTTCCGCGAAATCCATCTCTCTGATTGTCTTTCTTGTCATTTTTAAAATCTACAGTAAAGACTCCTTAGTCGACAAAAACACGTAGGAAAATTATGAAAAAAATATAATTTTTTTCCAACGCCTTCTTCACATCAACAAGAGCATTGGAAATATGCTTCTCTACAGTACGGATACTGAGGCTCATCCTATTGGCGATCTCAGCATTTGAAACACCCTTGAAACGGCTCATCATGAATATCTTACGTCTCTGCTCAGGCATTCCGTTCAAAGCCTCCATGATTATTCTCCGCAAAGTATCTGCATTGAGGTCTTCATCTATATACGTATAGAGATCTTTCCGGTCCAATGCTTGCGCAGTGATGTATGAACGGCACAGGCTGTCTCTCTCACAAAGATCCAGCACGGCATTCTTCATCATGCGGAAAAGATAGAAACTGAAAGAGTCAACCTTGGCGATACTTTTCCTGTATCTCCAGACCTTTACAAAGACATCATGGGTGATATCCTTGGCAGCATCCTCATTCCTGGTAAGAGAAATGACGAATCTGAGGCACTTACCAGCATAATGCTCGTAAAGTGCCGCAAAAGCCTCCGGTTCACCCTTGCCTAAGGCTTCCAGATACTCCATTTCTTCTCTTTGCCAGGACATGATATGACTTTATATTCTACCTACCTGGAGGAGGGCCCATAGGTCCGCGACCTCCCGAACCACCCGGACCGCGCCCGCCACCCTTGTTGAAGTTTCCGAAACGATAGGTCAGCGAAAGTATTATATAACGTCCAAGTGTATTGTTTCTGGATTCAAGGTGATAGTTTGAAGAATCTGATACAGAAAGATTCTTTGACTGACCGAGAATATCGTATGCCCTCAATGCAAGAGTGAATTTCTTCTTGAAAAGCAGTTTGGTTATCTCGGCATTGAGGATTATTTCGTCCTCCTGCTCGGTCGTATATCCATTGTACCAGTTGTATCTTGCCTCAGCGATAAGGTTTATTCCGCCAGGAATGGTCCAGTTCATCGATCCCTCGACCTGATTGTTCCATGTAGGCTGAAGCTCCTTGTTAAGGGTGTACCAAGACTTGTTCATTCTGGTACGTCCACCTGCGTTAACCTCTACAAAATCGTTTCTATATGTAAGACGAAGACGCTGGGTATAACCGAGGGTCTGAGTCTTATTGACAGAGAACATATCAGGATGGTCTTCAAGAGTGCCGTAATCTGAATGGAACTGCTCATGCCTGAACACAGCATTCTCAGAATCATAATACTGATCAGCCTTTGTGTCGCGGAAATTATTGGTACCTACATATGATACTGACTCATTGTAATTCATGAATGTCATAACAAATATCGAGAAGCCCGACTTTCCGAACGGTGCATTGACGAACACATTGGCGTTGACAGACGAGTTTGCCGGTCCATTTACAGGGATCGAATATCTCACACCCGCCTTGTCATACCACTGTGCGTTTGTCAAGGCATTGTCAACTATACTTCCACGTATGTTTGCATTTACCGATGTGAAGGTCTTCTTGTTGGTATATCCGAAACGCATACGGATATTGTGGCTGAAATACGGCTGGAGATACGGATTACCCAGAGACACATTCAATGGGTCCGAATTATCCGGTACAGGCATCAACTGTGATGTCGAAGGCTGTGCGGAGTTACCGAAATAGAACAGACGTGCATTGGTATTCTCACTGATTTCATAGAACATCATTGCCTGAGGAGACCAGTTTACCACCTTATTTGTGTAGATCTTCTCGTTTGTCTTATTGTACGTATTGGTAGGATTCACAGCAGCTCCGAGCTGCGCACGGAACTTCTTAGTCTGATAGCTGAGACTGACGCCGGCACGCTGATTATGGGATTCGTTCTCGATGCTGTTTGAATATACCTGATCCAGAACGGCTCCGACAGGATCAAATACAGGAACATCATTTACGATGACATTACTTCCACTTGCATAAGTATCCTTGTTGGAAACATTCTTATTCCATGAATACTGATAGTTTGCCTCAAGGAAGAGATGCTCTGTAAGAGGTTCAGTGTATGCGACTCTACCGCTTAGAGATGTACCTTTGGAATATCTGTCAAATCTCTGGTTGACTATTTCCTGCTTGCTTGGATCCGGAACACCGGCAGCATCAAACACCTCTGTCAGAGACCTGTTGAATCCGCTCATCTCATTGTTGCTGAAGTTGTAACGGATGTTTGCGGAAATTGTCCTGCCCGGCTTTCCTATCCTCTGACGGAAAAGGAAGAAACCGCTTGTATTCCAGTTATTGTTTGCTCCCGAGTTGTTGGTGGCACCTTTGTTCACCTTGACCGTATCAGTAGCACCTGTAGCCAGAGAGGATGTATTGAACCCGGAATTCTCGCTGTAATGACCTCCTCCGAAATTAAATTGAGGCTCGAAGAGGATAGATGTATTCTCTGAGAACTTATGCTCCAGACGTACACCGAAACGGTGTCCCTGTGAGAAGGTATTGTCACGACCTGATGAGTTATTGATCAGACTTCCGTCTTCCATATATGTTGTCTTGGATGAAGACTCTATGACATTTCTGTCAGATCCGTTATAGACATAGTTTCCGGCAAGGTCCATTGCCTTGTCAAACAGGCTGAAGGCGCCATTGACTCCTCCCATCCATGTAGTGGCGATACCGTTTCCACCGCCCCAGCCGCCCATTCCGCGACCCATTCCCATTCCGCCTCTCATGCCCTGCATCATTCCGCCTGCAACATCATTGAATCCCCTGTTGTTGGTATTGTTTCCGTTGAGGATGATGCTTATCTGGCTTTTTTCCGTGAAGCGACCGATCATTGCCGCACCCTGATAACGCCAGTCATTCATATCCGAGCCAGCACCCGGAACATCGTGTCCGCCACCGCCCATTACATTTCCAAACCAGCCTTCTGCCATACCCGGACGAAGCTTGAGGTCGATTATTGTCTCTTCTTCTCCGTCATCAATACCTGTAAACAAAGCCTGGTCAGATTTCTTCTCCACGACCTTAACTTTCTCGATGATCTTTGCCGGAATATTCTTGGAAGCCAGCTGAGGATCATCAAGGAAGAAAGTCTTTCCGTCAATCGTGATCTTCTTGATGGTCTCTCCGTTTGCTGTAATCGAACCGTCTGCAGCCACCTCCACACCAGGAAGCTTCTTAAGGAGCTGTTCAAGCATGTCGTTATCAGAAGTCTTGAATGAAGAAGCATTATACTCTACAGTATCCTTCTTCACCACGATAGGATTTCCTATATCTGTCACCTTTGCTGCATCAAGCACTTCTGCATCTTCCAGCATCTTTACTGTACCCAGATCCACATTCTTCTCCAATGCAACTTCCTTCGTATATGTCTTGTAACCCATCAGTTCAGCCCTGAGAGTATATGTACCTTTCTTGAGCTTTGCTATCGAAGCGTTTCCCTTGTCATCAGTCAGCACATATTTCATAGGAGTAGTCTCACCCTTGAGAGTGACAGACACCGTAGCAAAGGCCACGGGTTCCTGAGTCTTCTCATCAGAAAGGTGAATCTTTATGGAATAGATAGACTGTGCAAACGCTGGAGTGCACGCAAGGATTGACAGGAACAGGAGAACACGTTTGAAGTTTTTCATTATTTACAAGATTACCGGATTAAATTTCAAAACAGATGTTAGACTCTATTCTGAATGCAAAGTTTAATATTATTTCTTAATTCTGTCAGGATTTTCTGCGAGAAACCTCTTCCAATCTGTCTTCCCTCCTGTTCCGGCCAGAGGATTTGTCATCTGATAATGATGACATAGTGCAATGGCAAGGGCATCCGTAGCATCCAGATACTTGGGATCGAGGTCTATCTTCAGGGTCTTCTGTATCATCATCGCGACCTGTTCCTTAGACGCAGCTCCATTCCCGCAGATTGCTATCTTCGCCTTGCGGGGAGCATATTCTGCGACTGGAACACCACGCATTACAGCCGCAGTCAAGGCCGCTCCTTGCGCACGACCGAGTTTGAGGATCACCTGAGCATTCTTTCCGTAGAAAGGAGACTCCACTGCAAGACAGTCCGGCTGATGTAGTTCCAAAAGTTCAGATACTCCTGCAAAGATATTGGCAAGTTTCTCAAAAGGATCCTTGATCTTCCTCAGGTCGAAGACACCCATATCCTTGTAATATGGGCCCTTCGAGTTTATGCCAATAACCCCGAAACCTAAAATATTGGTTCCGGGGTCTATACCTAATATGATTCTGTCTTTAGTCAATGGTATCAAATCCTGTATAAGGACGAAGTGCCTCAGGAATGACGATCTTTCCGTCCTTCTGATTATTCTCGAGAAGGGCAGCTACTACTCTTGGAAGAGCAAGTGAACTTCCGTTGAGAGTATGTGCAAGCTGAGTCTTTCCATCTGAGTCCTTATAACGGAGTTTAAGACGATTTGCCTGATAAGACTCAAAGTTAGACACAGACGAGATCTCAAGCCATCTTCCCTGAGCCGCTGAATACACCTCAAAGTCGTATGTGATTGCAGATGTGAAACTCATGTCACCACCGCAGAGACGGAGAATTCTGTATGGAAGGCCGAGAGACTTGACTATATTCTCCACATGCGCCACCATGTCATCAAGAGCAGCATATGAATCTTCCGGCTTCTCTATACGTACAATCTCCACCTTGTCGAACTGATGAAGACGGTTAAGACCGCGCACATCCTTTCCATATGATCCAGCCTCACGACGGAAGCATGGAGTATATGCAGTCATCTTTACCGGGAAATCGTTGTTTCCGAGAATCACATCCCTGTAAATGTTTGTAACAGGGACCTCAGCAGTAGGAACAAGATAGAAATTATCTGCTGTAGCATGATACATCTGGCCCTCCTTGTCAGGAAGCTGACCTGTGCCGAAACCAGAAGCCTCGTTTACCATTACAGGCGGCTCTACCTCAAGATATCCTGCTGCCGTATTGATATCAAGGAAATAGTTGATCAGAGCTCTCTGAAGTCTTGCGCCCTTTCCTTTATATACAGGAAAACCTGCACCAGTCAGCTTTACGCCGAGGTCGAAATCGATGATATCGAACTTCTTTGCGAGTTCCCAGTGAGGAAGCGGATTCTCACCGAGGTCAGGAATTTCATTTCCTGTCTTTACAACTACGTTATCCTCTGCGGTCTTACCTTCCGGCACCAGGTCGCATGGAATATTTGGAAGGAGTACAACCAGAGAGTCAAGCTCTGCGTTATTCTCCTGTGATTTGCTTTCTATTTCTGCAGAACGGGCCTTGAGAGCAGCTACCTCTGCCTTTACAGCGTCTGCCTCATCTCGCCTGCCTTCCTTCATCAGGCCGCCAATCTGTGCAGCCTTCTTTTTCTGCTCTGCAAGACATGTGTCGAGCTCAAGCTGGAGAGATCTTCTGTTCTGATCCAGCAAATTGATCTTTCCTACGATCTCTCTTGCATCGAAATTCTTTTTAGCGAGCTTCGCGATGACAAATTCAGGATTCTCGCGAAGAAGTTTTAATGTGAGCATATTATTGTCTTATTAAAAAAAGAGGACTGAAATCCGCTCGGGATAACAGTCCTCTATCGTTTTCATAAATCCCCGAGTCTTAGTTCTCAAAAGGAAGTACCGAGACGTAAGATTTGTTGTCAGCCTTCTTGCGGAAGCTAACCTTACCGTCTATCAGAGCGTAAAGAGTGTGGTCCTTACCCATTCCAACATTCAGACCTGGGTTGTGAACTGTACCTCTCTGACGAACGAGGATGTTACCAGCCTTTACTGTCTGATCACCATATTTCTTGACTCCGAGTCGTTTGCTATGTGACTCACGACCGTTCTTGGAACTACCGACGCCTTTTTTATGTGCCATAATGTTTCCTCCTCAATTAATTAAGCGATCGAATTGATCTGAAGTTTAGTAAGATACTGACGGTGACCGTTACACTTCTGATAACCCTTGCGACGTTTCTTCTTGAAAACAAGGACCTTCTTGCCCTTGCAAGTGTCATCAAGTACAGTTGCTGTAACTTTTGCACCATCAACGTAAGGTGCACCTACCTTTACTGCTCCGTCCTCGTCGATAAGGAGTACCTTGTCGAACTCAACAGCAGCACCCTTCTCAGCCGCGAGGCGGTTTACGAAGATTTCCATACCAGCTTCTACTTTGAACTGCTGGCCTGCAATGTCAACGATTGCGTACATAAAACTTGTAAATATTAAAAGTTTTAGAAAGCAGGCGGTCACCATGTGACTCTTTCTCTAAGCCTGACAATCTCTAAATATCTTCAAAAAAAATAAATTACTGCTCGTCCTGGAGCTGCATCTGCTGAACGTAGATAGCCTTCTGCATCTGCATTCTCTTCTTTACTGACGGCTTCAAGAATGTCTTTCTAGCGCGAAGCTCACGGATTGCACCTGTCTTCTCGAACTTTCTCTTGAACTTCTTAAGAGCCTTCTCAATGCTCTCGCCATCCTTTACTGGAACTATAATCATGCTAATACCACCTCCTTTTATTTCGGGCGGCAAATATAAGCATAATTTTTTAATTCACAAGACTATTCCAGGAGTTTTTTGAAGACCTCCATTCCATTGGTGGCCACATCCTTAATGTGAGTTATGCGTCCGTCACGCACAGGCACATCCTTAGGGTCTATTATATAGATGGGAACTCCTGATTTTGCATATCTGTAAAGGCCTGCGGCAGGATAGACCTGAAGCGACGTTCCTACTATAAGAAGGATATCGGCAGCCTCCACCGCATCAATAGCCTGTTCGATCTTTGGGACAGCCTCACCGAACCAGACGATGTGCGGTCTGAGCTGAGCTCCGTTTGGAGCCTTATCACCAAGATGTATCTCATCTGCACCTATATCAAAGACAGAAGACTCGGAAAATCCGTCCATCTCATTGAAACAGTTCTCCGGACGCACTTTCGTAAGTTCTCCATGAAGATGAATGATTTTCGTAGATCCTGCTCTTTCATGCAGGTTATCCACATTCTGAGTCACTACTGTCACACTATAGTTTTCTTCAAGGGAAGCGATCGCAAGATGCGCCGCATTAGGTTTCACCGCCGGCAGTTGTGCACGTCTATGGTTATAGAAATCAAGGACCTGTTCAGGATTCCTGTACCACCCTTCTATGGAGGCGACATCCTCCACCCTATGATTTTCCCATAATCCGTCACTGTCACGAAAAGTGCTTATTCCGCTCTCAGCGCTGACACCGGCACCGGTAAGAACTACAAGTTTCTTTTTCATCGTATTCCAAAAAAGTGTTTTCCTACCCAATACTCAAACAAAGGATCCAGGATTACAGGCTCATCCTTATCGTTGAAAGTAATCACTTCCTTCTTCTTCAACGCATCCTTCACCCTGCGTACATTTGCCGAAGAATTCAGGCCATATTTCTCTATAACATCAGATGCACTGAATTTGACGACACCGTCAAGAACCGCGCGAAGCAGACTTAGCTGATGATCCGTAAGATCGTCCACGATAGCAGTGAAACGAGGCTCATGAATCGAAAGCAGAGCCTTGAGTGCCTGCATGAGAACACCTTCATTGATATATCCCTTTGTGAGGTTGTCGCAGATGGATGTGAAATGATTCAGATACCACATCTGTCCTCTGAAAAGGTCACATGCTCCCATAATCAGTTCTCTCTCGACTACTTTTCCTCCTATCATGAAGCCGCGGACAATATGTTCAGTAATTTCGGAATCATCGACTCTCTGCAGCTGAAGATATTCGACCAGACGATAGAAATATTTCTTTTCGGCGAAGATATATTTCATTGCATTGACACGGGATCCCGTAAATATATAGGACGCGGACCTGTCTCTTTCTGCCAGCACCTTTTCCATAGCCTTCAAGGCATCATCATAGTCCTTGTCATTCATGATATTCTGGAACTCCTCCAGAATTATATGGAACGGCACTCCCCTCTCCGCAGCGAGCTTGAACGGAAGTCTGAACATCATCTCCACATCGTTTCTGTCAGCCTTCCAGTTCATTGACACCACTTCATCCGCAAGAGCAAAGCGGTCTTTGTCAAAAACGAAATGTGTACCGGAGAGATACTTTTCAACAACATCCGCATACTCGACAGCTGTGGAAAATATAGGGCGTATGACTGCCGAGCCCAATTTCACAAGAAAGTCCTCCAGTGTCCTGACATTGAACATATTGACATGTATGACCATGAACTGTTTGGCAGAAGCCCTCATATTGAAAAGGGTCTGCTGGATAAGAGACATCTTTCCCGTCTTGGGTGGCTCATACATCACTACATGTTCCCTTGCCTCAAGAAGATTTCCGAGTATCGTACAGTCATATTTTCTACCGACAAAAGCTCTGCCGGTAACATAATTATCATAAACAAAAGGCTTGTCCATACTTGTCAGATTTTGTTTTCGCAAAATTAAAAAACATTTTTGTTATAGACAATAGTATGTTATATTTGTATGTTTATTGAAAACATCTGGTCTCTTATGAAAAATTTCTTCAGGATTACTGTCAAGACATTGCTATGGATTGTGGGGATTGCCGCATCCGCTCTCATCATATTGGAGGTAGTGCTTTCCAGCAAGTTACCTACCAGACTGGTCAATAAAATAGCATCTGAATATATTGACGGAGACATCCACGTCGGAGCTATATCCGCTTCTGTATTCAGAAGGTTTCCAGCCACTACCCTGACACTTGAAGATTTCCATATCACCTACCCTTCAGACAGATTCGATCTTATAGAGAAAGCAGGAGTACAGGGGCATCTGATGCATAAGGGCTGCTCTCCAGAGGCTGACACCCTTGCATCATTCAAGAGATTCTCAGTCGGTGTCAATCTGCCGGCACTGATCGGCGGAACTATAAAGATTCCCTACATGAGGCTTGACCAGCCGCGGATTTTCGCCCACAGTTATGCTGACGGCAGCGCGAACTGGAATATTTTTGTAACCGGAAGCGATGACGATGACATTTCAGAGGAAGTTGAGAATGAAGACACTACTGCTACGGGGAGCATCCCGAGATTCGTCATCGGCAAGATAATGATGACAGGACGTCCTCATATTGTTTACACCGACAGCAGGGATACGGTATTTGCCTTGGTCAACATGAAAAGGCTTATGCTCAACGGTAAGATCAGATCTTCCAGACCGCACCGTAGCAAGGTCGGCCTGACTCTTGACAGCATGTTTGTGGCAGGAAGACTCGGAAGAGATACCATTGCAGCCGGACTTGACAGGCTGTATCTACATGAGGATGGCAGAGATGTAGCGATTGACGCAAACGCAAAGGCCTTCATTGCAACAAGTTCGTTCGGAAGAGTGAAAGTTCCGATCAGCATCAATGGAGTAATCTCGTTCCCTGATAACGATTTCAAGGCAGCCAGCACAGACAATCTTAATATAAACATCCTTGACATACCTGTAAATGTAAAGGCAGATGTCGCACTCGAGGATGAGATTTCATTTGCAGCCAAGGCGTCAATCCCTCAGACTGCAATAAGGCACCCTGATTTTCCGGAGCAGGAACTCGAGCTTCTTATGGACGTCAGGGCCAAGACCGACAGCAAAGGACGGATCAACGTCGATCTTGACAGAATGAAGGCGGGAATCAAAGGATTGGGACTTTCTCTCAACGGAAGCATTGCAGACGTTTTAGGCAAAGATCCGCTGATCACAGCTAACGGAGCATTGACAGCAGATATTGATTCGCTCGCCCGTTTCGTTCCCGATTCTCTTGAAATTGAAGCCAGCGGAAAGTTGAGCGCAAAGATTGACGGAAGCGCATATCTCTCACAGCTTGACATATATAATTTCTCCCAATCGTCAATGACAGGAGAAATTCTGGGTGACAGCATATTGGTCAAGATGCCGAAAGACACAATAAACGCAAGAATAAACGGACTTCATATCGTACTTGGGCCAGAAGAAAAAGTCTCACGCCGCGACTCCACAAAGTCCTTCAATCTGATGGGTATCAGCGGTGATATAGCAAATGCCGATGTTTCATATAAGGACATCGCATACCTGAAGGCCACAGGTTTCCAGGTATCGGCCAAGAATGTCATCGACGAAAAATCCCAGGCCGATACCACAAAGAGAATCTATCCTTTCAGTGGTCGGGTAAATGCCGGCACACTGATCTTCAGAGATTCCGAAGGCAGCCTTATAAGACTCAATGAAAGCAGTAACAGTTTCAATATATTCCCTAAAAAGGGACATCCGAACATACCGGTACTGACCTTGAGCAGCAGAAACAAGAAGATTTTCTTCAAGTCTGACATAAACAGAGCGGTTGTCAGCAACGCCAACATAAGGGCAAGTGCAGCAATGAACACTGTAGAAAGAAGACAGAAGATGAAGGCTTTCAGAGATTCTCTTGCCCGAGTATATCCGGATGTGCCGAAAGACTCTCTTTTCCTACATATGAGAGCCTCGAGAAGCAATGACCAGGCATCTTTGCCAGAATGGATGAAGGAAGATGATTTCAAGAAAAAGGACATCGACATCAGCCTTGACAAGAGCCTTGCAAAATATTTCAGGGACTGGGATCTGAAAGGACAGTTCAAAGTCGAAAACGGCATTGTAATGACCCCATACTTCCCTCTGCGCAACACCCTTGACGGTTTTGACCTGAATTTCACTAACGACAAGATTGCCATTGACCAATTCAAGATCAAGTCCGGAGACTCTGACATATCCATGACCGGAGAACTGACAGGACTCAGACGCGCACTTCTCGGACGGAAAGGAACACTTCAGTTCAATGCTGACATTCTCTCACAGGAGATGAATGCAGACCAGCTTCTCACCGCCTACAGAGCCGGAAGTCAGTTCAATCCTGAAACATTCGAGGGTAACAGCGCCATCGGTGATGAAGAGTTCATGGACCATATCGAGATTGACAGCACAGAGGTAGTTTCTGAAACATCTATTCTTGTAATTCCGGCAAATCTCAATGCTCATGTAACCTTCTTTGCCGGCAACACGAACTACTCTGATCTCCACATCGACTTGATGACGGCCGACCTGACAGTGAAGGAACGCTGCATCCTCCTCACAAACACTCAGGCCCTTTCAAACATGGGAGAGATTGACCTTGAAGGTTTTTACGCCACACGCAGCAAGGAAGACCTGAAGACCGGATTCAGCATAAACTTCAAGGACATCACAGCAGAAAAGGTGATCAACCTGATGCCTTCCATTGACACACTGATGCCGCTTCTGAAGTCATTCGGAGGAATGCTGAACTGTGAAGTTGCAGCTACAGCCGATCTCGACACAAACATGAATGTGGTCATGCCAAGCATCAACGGCATCATGAGAATCGGTGGAGAAGACCTCACAATCAAGAATAGCGACATGTTCCGCAAGTTCGCAAAACTGTTGCTGTTCAAGAACAAGAAGGAGGGACATATCGACAAGATGACGGTCGAAGGTGTGATCAAAGACAGCAAAGTGGAGATATTCCCATTCATCCTCGAGATGGACAGATATATGCTCGGACTCAGCGGAGTACAGAACATGGACATGTCATACAGATATCATGCATCATTGATAAAGTCACCATTCCTCATCAAATTAGGCATGGACATTTATGGTCAGGACTTCGACAACATGAAATTCAAGCTGGGACGTGCAAAATACAAGAACAGGAATGTACCTGTATTCTCGACAGTCATTGACAACACCAAGTTCAACCTTGTAACATCGATCAGAAACGTATTTAACAAGGGTGTGGACAATGTCATGAAAGAGAATAGAAAAATGAACGAAATAGAAGAACACAAGAAGAGTATCGGATACATTCAGGCTGTCGACCAGAAACTGGAAGAATTATCGGCAGATGAGCAGTTACAGCTTGAACAGGAGCAGGAGGCGCTCAATACCCCTGAACAGACCGACAGTTTAACAACCACAATTCCTCAAATACCAGATCATGAATAGTCAGGAATATATAGAGGTGGCGATACATATTACGCCTTTCAGCGAAGAAAACGCAGACATATTGACAGCAGAGATAAGCGAACTGCCGTACGAGTCATTTACAGCGGAAGACCCGTATCTTAAATGCTACATACAGAAGGAACTCTACGACCAACAGGCGCTGAAAGTGATCTTGAGCGGTATGGAAGACTACGGATTCGATGTAGAATACTCTTCCAATCTGATGCCGGCAGTAAACTGGAACGCCGTATGGGAGAGTCAGTTCACTCCGATAGTTGTTGACGGCCATTGCACCATCAAAGCGTCGTTCCATGAAGGTCTGAAAAAGACAAGATACAACATCACCATAGATCCCAAGATGGCTTTCGGCACGGGACATCATCAGACTACATATATGATGTGCAGAGCTCTGCTTCAGAATGAAGATGCCGTACGTGGCAAGATTGTGATGGATATGGGTTGTGGCACAGCTGTCCTTGCTATTCTTGCAGCAAAGATGAAGGCAGCCCATGTATATGGTGTGGACATAGATGCAGTAGCAGCAATTTCCGCTTATGACAATGCCCGGCTTAACCGTGTAGGAAAAGTGATCGAGACCTATTGCGGAGACGCCTCACTGCTTCAGAGAAATTCATACGATGTGTTTCTGGCAAACATCAACAGAAACATTCTCATCCAGGACATCCCTACATACTCACTGTGCATCCATAAGAATGGTCTGCTGTTTGTCAGCGGTTTCTATCTTGAAGACATGCCTATGATTGTCGGAGTTGCACAGAATGCAGGGCTGGAATACGTGAGCCACGATACTATTGACAACTGGTGTTGTATTAAATTTGCCAAGAAATGAAAAGAATTCTGATACTTGTCATAGTGGTGCTTGCCTCATGTAAGCCTGAGGTCTATCTCGGACCGCTGGAATCCCCTGTCGGTAACTGGCGTTCCTCAGAGAGCATATATTATTTCAACGGCGAGATTGTGGGGCAGAACAATTCCTGCGAATATAGCGCAATTTCCTTCTATAAAGACAGTCTGTGCTGCATGGAGGGTGTGAAGGGCGCCTTCATATATCATATGTCTGAGACTGGCGACAGCCTGATAGTGGATTCTCTCGCATGGCATATCGAAGAACTCACAGGACGGTTCATGAAGCTCGAATATCTTGAAGATTTCAGGACAGGAGGCACTGTGATTGACACTGAGGAATCAGAAGAAGAATTTATCCAGACGCCTCTCGAGTACAAGGGCAAGACAATAGTTTCAGACGGAAAAGGAGGATATATGTACACCGGCACGGACGGTAAAGACATACCATGCCGCTACTATGAACACATAGAAGAGGATGGTACTCAGGTTGCCGACTGGTGGTTTGATTCAAGGCTCGACACCTACAAGCCTTTCTGATTTTCAAGTTCACAACCATTGAAGAAGAAATCTTCGGCTGCCTTTTCTTTAGAAACAGTGAAATATATCATCTCGCATGTAGAGCACACCTTGCCTTCATGCGAGATGCTTGCTTCTATAAATGCGAAATTGCGTTTCATCTCCTTGAGGCGGGCTCTGATTTCCAAGATCACTCCATTCCCGGCCGGTACGGGATTCCTGTACTTGACATTCAACTGAGTAGTCACGCCTGCTGTCTGGAGCTTTCTGTTGACAACCCACCCACCTATTTCATCCATGAGGGTTGCCTGGATTCCTCCGTGAAGGGTATTGATCCAACTCTGATAATTATCTCTCGCCTCCCACAGACAGACGATATCATCTCCATCTTCAAAGAATTCCATCTTAAGTCCGTAAGGATTGCTTGGGCAGCATGCAAAGCAGTTGTATCCCTGCTCTTCCAATCCGGTATATGGATTTTTTATCTTATCCATCTTTCTAAATTACTCAGCAGCCTTGAGACGCTCTGCATTCTCAGCAATCTGAAGCTGATCGAGAACCTCCTGGATAGCTCCATCCATGAAAACAGGAAGATTGTACATCGTGTAGTTGATACGATGATCCGTCACACGCGACTGAGGATAATTGTAAGTACGGATCTTTGCCGAGCGGTCACCTCCTGCAACCATGGTCTTACGCTTAGCCGAAATCTCTGCGAGATACTTCTCATACTCCATGTTATAAAGACGTGTACGGAGCTCAGCAAGCGCCTTGTCGAAGTTCTTGAGCTGCGACTTCTCATCCTGACACTGAACAACGAGTCCTGTAGGTATATGGGTAAGACGGATTGCTGAATATGTAGTGTTCACCGACTGACCTCCCGGACCCGAAGAACAGAATGTATCTTTGCGTATGTCATTCATATTCAGATCAATATCAAACTCGTCAGCCTCTGGCAGAACTGCAACTGAAGCCGCAGAAGTATGCACTCGTCCCTGAGTCTCCGTCTGAGGCACTCGCTGCACACGATGTACGCCAGACTCATATTTGAGGACACCATAAACTCCTTCTCCCGACACCTTGCACACGATTTCCTTGAATCCGCCAGCAGCTCCTTCTGCCTGGTTGGTCACCTCCATTTTCCATCCTCGTGTCTCACAGTACTTCGTGTACATACGGAAAAGGTCACCCGCAAAGATGGCAGCCTCGTCTCCACCTGAGCCGCCACGTATCTCAAGGATTGCATTCTTGCTGTCCTGAGGGTCTGCAGGAATAAGAAGAAGCTTTATCTTCTCTTCCCATTCAGGAAGGGTGGGTTCAATCTCTGCGATCTCTTCCTTTGCCATTTCACGAAGGTCTTCATCCTTCTCTGTCGCAAGAATATCTTTAGCCATCTCGTAGTTCTCGAGAATCTTCTTGAACTCATTGCCAGCCTCAATGATAGGAGTCAGTTCCTTGTACTCCTTGTTGAGCTGTACAAATTTCTTCATATCTGAAATGACTTCAGGGTCAGAAAGCTGTGCCTGAAGTGCCTCATATTTTTCCTGAAGGCCCAAAACCTTTTCCAAAAGTGAATTTTCCGCCATATCTTATGGTTAATTAATCGTGCAAAGATAGTAATATTATTTGATAGATTTCTCGACTACGCTCGAAATGACAATGAAGATTACTCAAATGACAACGCAGTTAGTTTGAAATGCCAGAGAGATCATTTGAAATGACGGGAGTAGTTGACGAAAAACAAAATTTTTCGGATGACGGGAAAATCATCGGTCTATGGAGGAGATCAGATGCAATATGGCAGCCTGAGCGCAGACACAGCCGAATACCGCCGGGATATATGATATCGTCCCCACTTGGGACTTCTTGTTACGGTCCTCGCATGGCACAATGGACTCCTTGTCCGGCAACTCCTCCGAAAATACAACCTTGAATCCTTTACTTATACCCATGTGTCTGAGGCGTTTGCGGACAATATAGGCCAGAGGGCAGTTGAATGACTTGGACACGTCTGTCAGCCGGACCTTGGTAGCATCAAACTTGGCTCCGGCACCCATTGAAGACACCAACGGAATACCATTATCCATGCAATATTTTATAAGATGCAGCTTTGGAGAAAGCGTATCTATCGCATCGACCAGGAAGTCTATCTTATATGCACCCAGTACATCACCAGCCTTTTCAGCCTCAAGATATTGTTCAATTATTGTAAGGTCAAGGTCCGGATTTATATCCTTAAGTCTCTCAGCAAGGACCTGGCATTTCGACCGGCCCACTGTGGAATCCAAAGCAAGAAGCTGACGGTTCTTATTGGTAACCGACACATCGTCGCTGTCAAGGATTATAAGATGGCCGACACCGGCACGCACAATCATTTCTGCAGCATAGCCTCCTACGCCTCCTACACCTATTATTGCTACCGTAGAATTGCGAAAATGGTCAAGCATTTCTTCCCCTACAAGCATCGACGTCCTTTCCTGCCATTCGTATATCATAATGCACGTCTGTTTCTTACGTTTTACAAACCCTTAGCCTTGCCCTCATCCCATATCGCATCCATCTCGGCAAGTGTCATATCCTTGAGGTTACGTCCCTTACGTATAGTCTGCTGCTCGAGATATGTGAAACGACGGCGAAACTTGGCACAGGTCCTCTCCAAAGCGGTATCCGGATTCAGACCGTAAAGTCTGGCTGCATTTACCGTCGCAAACAGGAAATCTCCCAACTCTTCCTCTGCCCTATCGTAGGCTTCCCTATACTCACTGTCCGACTGAGCGGCAGCCATTGCGTCCAGTTCTGCCTGATACTCTCCCATCTCCTCCTTGACCTTGTCCCAGACATCCTCCTTCTTCTCCCAATCGAAACCTACACCCCTCGCCTTATCCTGCATACGGTACGCCTTGAGAAGGGGTGGCAGTCCATCCGGAACGCCGGAAAGCACGGTCTTATTGCCATCCTTCTCTTTGGTCTTAAGCATCTCCCACTGCTTTATAACATCCTCAGCATCTGCTACCTGCGCTGTCGAAAACACATGCGGATGCCTATATATCAGCTTGTCACACAGAAAGTTGATTACATCCACAATATCATAATGCTGCTTCTCTTCACCTATCTTGGCATAGAAAAGCACATGCAGGAGCACATCTCCCAATTCCTTTGACAACTCATGCTCGTCACCATTGAGAATGGCTCCGTTAAGCTCATAGACTTCTTCTATAGTCTGAGGGCGAAGCGACTCATTTGTCTGTTTCCTGTCCCACGGACATTTTTCTCTCAATTCATCAAGCACATCGAGTATCCTACCGAATGCCTGCAGTTTTTCTTCTCTTGTATGCATAATGGTGCAAAGTTAGCAATTATGCGAAAAATAACTATCTTTGAGTATTCAAACAAAACATCATGCTTAAGGAAATCAAATATGTATCAGCCCAGGAGGCTGTCAAGGTGGTAAAGTCCGGGGACCACATCCATCTGAGCAGTGTAGCGAGTGCGCCCAAGATTCTTATTGATGCACTTTGTGCAAGAGGAGAGGCAGGGGAACTGAAGGATGTACGTATACATCACCTTCACACTGAGGGTCCTGCACCATATGCGGACCCTAAATTCGAGGGTGTGTTCTTCCATCAGGGTTTCTTCATCGGTGCAAATGTCCGTAAATCTGTGCAGGCAGGATATTCCGATTACATACCTGTTTTTCTGAGCGAAACACAGAAACTGTACAGATGCGGAGCTTTGCCTTGCGATGTGGCAATGATACAGGTATGTCCACCTGACAAGCATGGGTATGTATCTCTCGGTACTTCCGTAGATGCCACCCTTGCAGCTATCGAATGTGCAAAGACGGTGATTGCCGTCGTGAACAGGAATGTGCCACGAGCATGGGGTCAGGCAATGATTCCTATGGAAATGATAGACATTTTCGTTGAAGGTGACACTCCGCTGGAGCCGGCACATTTCAGTGAACCGAACGAAGTGGAAATAGCCATCGGAAAGCATTGTGCCGCACTGATTGACGACGGGGCATGCCTCCAGATGGGTATCGGAGCCATCCCTAATGCAGTCCTCGCACAGTTAGGAGGTCACAAGGACCTTGGAATCCACACGGAAATGTTTGCAGACGGTGTACTTGAACTGGTCGAAAAAGGTGTGATCACAGGAGCTAACAAGGTAACAGACAAAGGCAAGCTCGTATCTACCTTCCTCATGGGCTCACAGAAAGTATATGACTTCATAGACGACAACCCTATGGTAGCGATGATGGATGTCGGATACACAAACGACCCGTTCATCATATCCCGCAACCCGAAGATGACAGCCATCAACTCAGCTGTGCAGATCGACCTTACAGGACAGGTTTGTGCAGACTCTATCGGCACCAGATTCTATTCAGGAGTCGGTGGACAGGTGGATTTTGTATATGGAGCATCTCTTGCACCACAAGGCAAGGCAATCATTGCGATGCCATCATGTACAAACAAGGGCGGCAGCAAGATTGCACCGACCATAATCGAAGGTGGTGGAGTCGTGACCACAAGGCCACATGTACATTACGTAGTGACCGAATTCGGAGCCGTAGACCTTTATGGCAAATCAATGCAGGAAAGAGCCAAGCTGCTCATAAGCATTGCACATCCTGACCATCAGGAAGAACTTGACAAGGCTGCATTCGAACGTTTTGGTCCGCACTATCACAGTTTATAGACCAGCAATCGGTGTATCATAATAGAACAGCAGGAAATCAGGACTTGACTATCCTGCCACATAATCAGCTAACTCTCAGCGTGTTGTGGATATGCGATTCCCCTGCGGCGGGGAATCGCTTTTGCATAACGCACTCTGACACAGACACTTGAGTGCCAGGACATTTTTCCAAGTCCTTCTCTCGAAATCCGCGCTCCTATTCCTCTCACCGAATCTTCTCGCCCAATACTTCTCTCTGATCTCGCCCGGCCGTTTTTCAAAAAAATCGATTTTTTCTTCTACAGCGCTCTCAAAAATGCGCCCCACAAGTACTCCAGTCTGCGATTTTAGCATTTATCCATTTACAATTTTTTTACGCGGATAACTCTTCGGAACTTTGCTGGCGTTAACTATTAAACGAATTGTTATGACTGATAATGTTGA
>SUYR01000032.1 GCA_015060335.1 Bacteroidales bacterium
TACATACAATCAACGGTATGAAACAAAACGCTATCTGCTCTCCAACAGGCCAGTCTTTAGGCTCAATAATAGACATTACTATTATGACTGCTGTAGGAAACGAGCATAGTAGCAAAGCTTTTGAGGTGGCCTTTGAAAACCAGCTCTTCAGTGTTGAGTATGTTTGAATCTTGTTAGGGAAGCCAAAATCCAGCAGATGAGCATCATCTGCAGCCTCCATAACAAACTTCATGTATTTATTGCTTCGCTTCATGCTTACTCAGAATCAAGTTCGCTAAAACCTCAGTGCCAGTGTAAGTCCTGCTGTCGGCTGGACTCCGTCTGCAGTCTGTATATAGTTTACTGACGGGTGAAAATCAACATCAAAAGCATACTTCTTTCTAAGATCCTGCTCATACATATTTTTGACCTTTGCAACTCTTACGGCATCGACTATTGCACAAATGTCAACCGTAATCATGGATACCATGCCGACAAGGCCTATGATAGCTCCTGTATTTTCAAGTTGTGTCTCTCCATAATATTGACCGGAGCCAGCAAATATTCCTCCGACACCAGTAACAATATAAGCCGCTGCTGCACCTCCGAACCATGCGAATCCTCTTCCTACCTCACGAGAAATCATCTGACCAAGACCAGGAATAAAGAACGATGCAATTCCAGCTCCTGCCGGGCTATACCTGTCATACACTGTCTCCGAGTACTCTTTATAGTTATACATATGCTTAAGCTGCTCGTACTTCATTCCTTCAGTAAGCTCAGTATTTGCAACCTGAGCAGATGCTCCAAGAGCAGATGCCATCGCGATGGCAAGAATAATAATAAATCGTTTCATAGTCATGATAGTTTTATAATACATATGTTAACCCGAAGTATGATCCTCTTATATGTCGGTATTGAAATGCGTTTCAAGTTATGGTTTCATATACTTTGAAAGAAGATTGAAACTCAATGAGCAATTGATTGAATATGGGCTCATTGCATTTGGATATGAGGTGCGAGCCACATATACTTTGAGTCTCAAGCTGTGCTCGTTGATGCCGCCGTATATTGATGACCAAACAGGATCACCGACCAGATAAAGAGAACGCAAGTACTTGAATTCAAAACTAAGTCCTGCCAAAAGTCTGAGTCCGGTGATTTCATCTGTCTTGATTTCTGCATCCTTGTCCGGGCTGTCATAATCCATAAATCCAACTCCTACACCAGCGAATGGACTAATCTTAAAGATATCACCATCATAAACATCATACGCATATTGGAACGACCCCTCTCCATACCTCAGTTTGTTTCCGGAGTACCATGTGCCTATCTTTCTGCCAGGAATATCTCTGTTAAGTCTTGATCCTCCTCCCAAAACCATATCCCAATATATTGCAGAGCGTCCTATGCCGACATTGACGCCCCATAGGAATCCATATGCAGGGGTGAAATATGACGAATAATCTCCCAGATGGAACTGAGATGCTGCACCTATATACGCTCCTATTGCAAACTTTCTCAGAGTATATTCCGGAATCTCACCTGATATTTCCGGTGTCTTAGCCAGTTCTTCTGCGATAATCGTCTCCTGCAGTTGAAGTTCTGCGAGGTTCTTACCATCTTCTGTAACTCTTTCTATTTCGCTTGTACGCGCTTCATTCATATCAAAATATCTCCTGACCACAGTATGATAATCCTGTTTATGCGGACCGGATGTCAAATGATTCATCATCTGACGCCTGCTGAGTTCAGTAGCATCAAATATAAGCTGACCATACCTGACGGCCTGATCGGTCAGACTGTCGCTTCTTACCCATGAACGTATAGGGTCGAATACGGTTTCAGACTTAAGGCGCTTTACTCTCAGATTCCAGCTTACCTTCTCCCATTCTCCGGAATATGTCTGAATACCTGTATACACCTGTCCGATAAGTTCTCCCGATGATCTTCGTTTTGCAAAATCTTCCACCGTGAGAGCACCGTCATTCCATTCCCTGTAAGAAAGATCAGTCTGAGCTGACAATGAGAACACTGACAGCATCATGACGGACATAAATGACAAAAATCCTTTCATAAGCTATAGGCATTAATCAGTTCGTTCAATATTATGACATAAAAGGCATGGTCCTGATAAATATAAGAACTTTGTTACAAACATAGCTTAGCCATTCTCCATCCCGACCGACCACATCGGACCTTACCATCGTTCATAGGTTCGATACGCGACATCCGAAGGATTTTTACGAAAACACTACTTCTTTCTAATATATATGCCCACTTGACGTGCACATTTACCTTTAGGTATTGTTATGCTCTGACTATCATAATAACTATTCTCGGCTTCATCTGCGAACAACACCACCAAGCCGGAAGGAAGGCCAAACAAATCATCCATTTGTTCCATAGCCAAGGCTCCTCCATCTACCACTTGTATGACTCTAAAAGAATTAGTGCTTATGATATCACCTTCCTACTCAAACATCGTAATACCATTGTATGACGAAGATGAGTTTTTATAAAAGTAGTTTAGACCAAAGAGTAATACCGCTCCTGATATCATACCAGCGAGGAAAATGAGAAAATTTTTCATAATTATTATTTGTGCTGACAAAGATAGCCCTTAATACGGAATTTCCAAGCGCGATTTCACAGCTCGGCACCTCTACTTCTGTACCTGTCACGGCATCGAGTTTGGCTGCATCTCTTTGGCGAATCAGGTCACCTGCTCTGCAGCCGACATTTCAGCCCAAACCCGAAAAGGCACCAAAACGAAAAAGGGGGCCAAAAGCCCCCGAACTGTCATTTCCAGCACGCCACCTCTTTCAGATGCGCCTGAAGGTCTCTGTCCTCACATGTGTGCTCCAGATAATAGTCCATCATCCGTTTGGGCGACTTTTCCTGTAAGACGTACTCACATCTGTATTTTCTGGCGAGGGCGAGTGCCTTTTCGCAGAGTCGGACGAATTCGTGTCGGAGTTCGCCGCAGAAGCGAGAGTAACGGCCCAGGTCGTTGTCATGGTAGGCCCAGTTGCAGTCGTCTTCCCAGATGCAGTAGAGAGCCGCAATACAGAGCCATCTTACTCCGGCGCCATGATGTCCGAGAAGGAATTCGAATCCGGCATTCTGCTCATATACCCTGACAAATCGTCTTGCAAGCTCCGGGCTGATACGGCCACCATGCTTCTTCGCCTCCTGCTGGCATCTGCAGATCTCCTCAATAAAGGGTCCCTGCATTTCGTATTCAAGCGAAGGAATCATGTAGAGCCTTGCATTCTCGGGATCTGTGATGTTTCTGGTCCATGCGACCAATTGATACTTTCTTTCCATCATAACATAAATGATTAAAGGTTAAACAATTATCACATTCCACCGGCTGCCTGTATGTCAAAGAACTGTCAGACCGGATAGGTCGGACCGGACGGGATACAATGCCCCCGCAATGGCCTTTGACAGCCGTCGGATATGTTTGATGGAATTGTTTGCCGGGAGAATCCGGCTTGTTCGGATGGTGCAAATATAGTGAAAACCGGAAATCCTGCAAAGAAATCTTCAGAAAATCCTAAAATCCTATCTTTCTGGACATCTTCTTCCAGACGAAACTTTCCACATCACACGCAAGCACTACACGCTCGTCCGAAGGGTCTGCTTCCACGCTCATGCGCAGAATCATCGTCTCGAAGATTGCTCTTGAGAGGTTCTTCATCGTACGGGCATTCGCAAACGAGAGTTCCCTGTTCGCGCAAAGATTTCCTAAATATTCCCTGACTATGGTCTCCGCCTCTTGAGACATCTTGGTCTTATATTTGTCAAGACACTGCAGCAGAATATCGTAGAGTTCGCCTTCCGTGTAGTCATCAAAGATGAAGGTATGATCAAAGTCGTATATGCCGTTGCTTGCCAGTGAGTGCGCTATGGAAAGGTTAGGCGTGGTACACTCTGATATTATAAGCGCTCCTGAAGCCTTGTCCTCGCTTGCCAGTGCAGCAAGCTTGAAGCGGACCTGCTCGCTTGTGAGCCTGAACCGGCTTGAACGGAACTCCGGCGCGTCTCCATCTATCAGAAGAACACCTTTGCGTGAGCGTTTGACTGCAGAGCGTATCACCTCGTTGCACTCATAATCCGAGACATTGAAGATCTCCTCTCCCTTGACTTCGGTAATTTCGCTGTTCCGTATAAGATTCATCCCCTTCAGAATATCTGCAAGTATCTGAGCCACAGTACTTTTCCCGGTACCTGTATTACCGGCAAAGTTCCATTTCAAAAGTCCCTTTCCTCTGAATCTTTCTCCCTGGGAATGAAGAAAACGCGATATATTCACAAAATTATGTATGGCACTCTTCACCTTGTTCAAGCCAACCAGAGAGTCAAGTCTCTTCAAAGCCTTGTCGATAGCCTCATCATCAAAGCCTTCCGAAGATATACGTTCGGCCTCCTGCGCGCTTATAGGAATATCATCCGCCTCAATAGTCACAAGTTGGTCGTATGTCGGAAAATCTATCTTGCTCACTCTCGAGGCCATGCGGGTATTTATGGCTGTCTCCATCAGCTTGTTTATATATCTTCCGTTACCGAAATTCTTGTCTTTTGCAGCCACATCCCTGACAATCACTGACTTGAGTCTTTCTCGCGCCTCATCGCTGAGTTCGTATTCATTGTCATCGCAATATAATTCTGCCACCTGAAGCAATTCATCCACATTCAGGTCGTCAAACTCGAAAATCTCATTGACGCGGGACTCGATACCCGGATTTGACTCTAGCATCTTCTGCATTTCTTCCGGATAGCCTGCAAGAATAAGCATCCAGTCTCTGTTATTTTCGTCGGAAAGCGCAGTGAGCAGATACTCAAGAATACGTCTGCCAGGATCCTTGTCATCGCTCTCTACATAGAGGTTATATGCCTCATCAATCAGAAGAATACCACCTTTCGCCCTGTTGAGGGCATTGTCCACGGCCTGTCCTTCGCTGTCGTAATACCTTCCGATCAGATTCTTTCTTTCCTCCAGCACCACATGTCCGGAGCTCAGAAGTCCCATTTCCTTATATATCTGTCCCAAAAGTCTTGCGACTGTAGTCTTACCCGTACCAGGATTACCGAGGAATCTTGCGTGGAGCGCGGGCTGTCTCACAGGGAGTCCAACCTGAGAGCGCTGCTGCTGAAGCTTATGGAAATCCATCAGTGAGTGCACCTTATCCTTTACGGATTTCAGTCCTGCCATCTTCTCAAGTCTGGCTAACGCACTCCCTTCGACAGCATTTGTGACGATATTGCTACGTTTGCATATGAGCTTCGGATCATAGTCACTTGACAGATCTATTTCCCCGACTTTGAACACTGCACTTATCAAAGTTGTCTTCTGCCACATCAGTTCCAGACGATAAGTTCCCATGCTCCACTGCTGATTGCAGAAATCACCGAATGCAGCACAGATCCAGACCTCATCCTGGACATTTTCCTTCTTGGCATAACGGCTGTCAACCATCCTTCCGGTCTGGTCATAGATAACCCACTGCAAGATATCAGGTCTGTAAAACAGAGGCAGGTCCTTGATTACCTTCAGCTTTCCTACCACCGAAAGCATCTTGAGTCCATCAGCTGCAAAAGCAGTCTGCGGGAGCGAGGTCATATTGTCCAGACATCTGTCATTGTCATCCTTGTCGTTGTTGACATTGAACAGATTCAGACCAATCACTTCGACATATTCAAAAGGATCCACCCCCGGCACCTCCTCCGGTTCCGGACTATTTTCCAAATCAGCTTCATCTGTTGCAAGGCACTCCCCTTCAGACTCATCAGCCTCCCTGTTCATCTCATCATCCATTTTCGTCAGAAAATCATCAAGAAGCCTATCAAAATTATCTTCTTCGTACATGGCTGTCACAGTTTCTATATATCAATGCAAATATATTAAATATAATTCCATTTTGTCTCCTTAAACAGGTTCTGGTCAAGTCTCACGCATTCCTCTCCCCCGAGTTCAATCATCTTTTCAATGAATTCACGGCCATGAGAAGACACAAAATTATGAGCAAGTTCATGGATACATAATGACTCAAGACTTTCTTCCGGCAGTTGCACGCAGCTGGCAATGAACGTTATTTTCTCGCCCATTTTGAAATTCATAGCAACGAATTTTCCCATATTTCTGATTACCTTACAACTGCCATACGGCACATTAATTTTCTCCGACACCTCCTTCAGTTTCTGAGGCAGGACCACTTGAGCCCTTTTGAACAGAAGGTCCTTAACTTTCTTCAATATCGTTTCCTGAACGTAAATGTATTTAAGATCTACATTTTCAGGAAAATACAGACTACATTTCCTCCCATCAACCCGCGAAACGTATTTATCTGTATTTCCGCGTCGCACTGTCAAAGTAAAAAAATCCGTCTCGAGAGTGTAGCCGTCATAGAAGCGGTTTACTCCATCACACGTCCATTTACGGTTCAGTTCCGGTATATTCTTCTCCAGATAATCGAAGCCGATACAGAAGGGATCGCGCGTCTGTATCGTGACCACTACCTCATCCAGATTATAGCGAAGAACTGGTCTGTCGATATTCAATATCCTTCTTACTTTCACATTACCGACACCTTCAATGTATCCTGATCTCACATCAGTCACAGCAACATCCTTAAGGACTTCCAGCCTCTCCTTCAGCCATTTTTCGGTACTTTCCGAAATTGCGAACTTCTTGCTTGCGCACACGTACAGATCCTTTGCCTCCTCCAGATTCTTTTCGACTCCGAGCCCGAACTGATAGCACTGACCAAGCCACATCATGGATCCGAGACCGGATTGCGTCACTCCGATCTTAAAACACCTCACAGCCTCCTCATACTCCTTCCTGTAATAGTGCTCCCGTCCTTTTTCAAAGTTATCCATATAGGTTGTTCATTAAAATTATAAGGTCGTGATGGAGCAAATATATAAATTTTCTATCTTTGTAGGATAACATCTTTAATATTATGAAAAGTCTTCTGATTACATTTATTTTTATGATAGCATCTGTTTCTGCATTTTCACAGACTCTTGAAAGCATGCAGTGGTTCAATGAGCCTGAAAGCTGGACCATCAAGGACGGCACCCTGAAGATGGACGTTACCCCGCAGAGTGATTACTGGAGGGTATCACATTATGGATTCACAGTAGATGATGCTCCTTTCCTTTATACATTGAGAGGTGGAGAGTTCGAGGTGAAGGTAAGGATTTCCGGAGATTATAAGGTAAGATTCGATCAGGCAGGGCTCATGCTGAGGATAGATAAGGAAAACTACATCAAGGCAGGTATCGAATTTGTTGATGGGAAATACAATCTGAGCACAGTAGTCACACATAAGACCAGCGACTGGAGCGTCATCAAGCTTGACAAGCCGGTGGAATATGTATGGATCAAGGCCGTACGCCGGCTGGATGCCGTGGAGATATTCTATTCTTTTGATGATAAGGAATATACAATGATGAGAAACTGCTGGCTGCAGGACAATACTCCGGTTATGGTGGGTATGATGGCAGCCTGCCCTGACGGAAACGGATTCGAGGCAAGATTCGATTCATTCAAGATAAAGCATCTTCCGGACCAGAGGCGTCTGGAGTGGCTTAGGAAGAACCAGGAATAAACACATGATACCATGAAAGGCAAGGGACCGGGAAACATAGAAAGATATCAGAAGCATTATTCTGAGTCCGGACTGTTTTCAAAAATAGGCAAGGTGTGCAGAAAAGCCGGCATCAAGGCAGTATATCTTGTTCTGCTGCTTTACTACGTCCTTAAAGACAAGAATACACCGATCGAACATAAGACAATAATACTCGGAGCGTTGGGATATTTCATACTTCCCCTCGACCTGCTACCGGACCTTATACCTGTATTCGGTTTCACTGACGACCTCGCCGCAATCATAGCTTGCATACGCTCTGTGAAAGCCAATATAACCCCGGCAATAAGACAGAAGGCCGCGCAGAAACTGGCAGACTGGTTTACCGACATCGAATACAGCAAGGTGGAGAATATTGACAAGGATATAGATTCTGAAGTAATTTGACAATGAAGGCATATGTATTTCCCGGACAGGGATCCCAATTCACAGGTATGGGAAAAGACCTGTATGACAAAGACGCTCTGGCAAAAGAACTGTTTGACAAGGCTGACGACATCCTTGGCTACAAGATAACCGGGATAATGTTCGAAGGTAGCGACGAGCAGCTTAAGCAGACAAAGGTCACCCAGCCGGCAATCTTCCTGCATTCCGTCATTACAGCCCTATGTATGGGTAAAGAATTCAAGCCGGAAATGGCTGCAGGACACTCACTTGGAGAATTTTCCGCACTTACAGCCTGCGGATGTCTGAGTTTTGAAGACGGTCTGCGTCTGGTCTATGCCAGAGCTATGGCAATGCAGAAATGTTGCGAGAATGTCCCGGGAGCAATGGCTGCCGTACTCGCGCTTCCTGACGGGACCATCGAGGATATATGCAGTCAGACTGATGGCGTAGTGGTTGCTGCAAACTATAACTGCCCTGGTCAGGTAGTAATTTCCGGTGAATCTTCAGCTGTACAGGACGCCTGTGAAAAGCTCAAGGAGGCGGGAGCCAGAAGGGCCTTGCCGCTCCCTGTCGGTGGAGCATTCCATTCACCGCTTATGGAGCCGGCACGACTGGAGCTCGCTGAGGCAATAGAAAAAACGGTCTTCAACACACCGGTCTGCCCGGTTTATCAGAATGTAGATGCAAGGCCATATACCGATCCGGCAAAGATCAAGGAAAACCTGCTTGCCCAGCTTACATCCCCTGTACGTTGGACGGAATCCATAAGGAATATGGCAGCTGACGGAATGAGTGATTATATAGAATGCGGTCCTGGCAAGGTACTGACAGGTCTTATCAGTAAAATTTTGAAATAATGGCTATAATACAGGAACTCAGGGGCGTAACCCCGACAGTAGGAGAAGGTACATTCCTCGCTGAGAACGCAGCACTTATAGGAAGTGTGAAGATGGGTAAGGACTGCAGCATATGGTACGGTGCAGTATTACGCGGAGATGTAGGTCCTATCACATTGGGAGACCGGGTAAACATTCAGGATGGAGCAGTTCTCCATGCCACTACAGACGTGTCTGAAGTGATAATAGGAAATAATGTCTCAGTGGGTCATAACGCAATAGTACATGGTGCCGTAATCGGAAATGACGTCCTTATAGGCATGGGTGCAGTGGTGATGGACAATGCTGTCGTTCCTGACGGCACCGTTGTCGCTGCCGGAGCTGTCGTGCTGGCCAATACGAAAATGGAGCCGGGCATATGGGCAGGAGTACCGGCAAAGAAAGTAAAGGATGCCTCCGAGGCGATCAAGGCAATGGCACACGACAATGCCATGCACTATCTCGAGTATAAGAAGTGGTATGAATAAGGCTATAATAGAGTAAGTCCTATTCCCGGAGTATCAGAAAGAGTAATCTTACCGTTTACTACCTCCACACCCTTAAACAGATCATTAGTAATCAGGAGGTTCCCGTCCAGATCTGCGAAATCCACTGCAGGAGACAGTTGCGCGGCGGCTGAAACTGCACATGATGTCTCAGTCATGCAGCCTACCATTACCTTCATTCCTTCCGCTCTGGCATAATTGAGCATTTTCCATGCTTCACGCATACCTGTACACTTCATCAGCTTTATATTGATACCGTGATACAGTCCCTTCACGGACGGAACATCACAGAGACGCTGTATCGCCTCATCAGCAAATATAGGAAGAGGACTTCTTTCCGTAATCCAGCCGTTATCATCAGGACGTGATACCGGCATGGGCTGTTCGACCATGACCACACCTTGTTCCTTCAGCCAGAATATCTCATCCAAGGCCTTCTCACGATCAGTCCATCCCTGGTTTGCGTCGACGGCAAGCGGCAGATCAGTGACCTCTCTGATAGTACGGATCATTTCCTTATCATTGTCACGCCCCACCTTCACCTTCAATATGTTGAATCGGTCTGCACATTCTCTGGTCTTCTCCCTCACCACATCAGGTGTATCTATACCTATTGTAAATGTAGTTGAAGGCGCCTTTGCTGCATCTAATCCCCATATTCTCCACCAAGGAAGTCCCATGAGTTTGCCGACCAGATCATGAAGCGCGATATCGATGGCTGCCTTGGCCGCAGCGTCACCGGGCGAGAGACTGTCCACATAGGCGAGAATCGTCTCCAACTGGAACGGATCATTGAACTGACTCAGATCCACCTTCTTCAGAAAGGACGTAACTGTTTCCACACTCTGACCGAGGTACGGTGGCATAGACGCTTCACCATATCCCGTATATCCTTCATAATCAATACGGACCTGAACTCCAGGAGTAGTCTTTCTGGAATATGAAGACACAGTAAACACATGTCTTAGCTCCAGTTCGTATGGCTGAAACGTCATCTTCATCCCTTTGGACGAGGAAATCCTGTTTATATTGAATGTACCGGCAGCCGGCGCTGTGCAACCCGCAGCACTACAGACTCCCAGAGCTACTGCAGTCTTGAAAAAATCCCTTCTCTCCATGTGAAATCATTTGAATATCTCCGTAAATATAGCCGTTTTCCGTCAAATACCCATGATTCATCCGAATTTCGCGGTAATGTCGCACAATGTTCGCGATTTCCCTGTCACCTAACCCGCTGACTCCCAACGCTTTACAGATATGCGATTCCCCGTTTCGGGGGAATCGTATATCTACATCTCACTGACAATCAACATATTAGGCGTCAGGTTTCGCATGTCCGGAAATATTTATACATTTGCAGACTGAGCCGCAACGGATATGAGAATAGAGACAATAACATCACCGCAGAATCCCAAGATAAAGACTCTGCTTGAACTGCAGGAGAAATCCAAGGCAAGACGACGCGAAGGACTTTTCGTAGTGGAAGGTCTGAGAGAGCTTATGCATTGCATATCAGCTGGTTATCAAGTACACACCATATTCGCATGCCCGGAAATTCTGCAGGAAAGTATCCTTATGGAGATCGACACGGCTGTAAGTGACAAGGGTTATAGATGCAACTATTTCTACATTTCCAGAAACATTTACGAGAAAGTGGCGTACAGAGGCAGTACCGAGGGTGTGATTGCCGAACTGGTCTGTAAAAGTCACCGTCTGGAAGACCTTTGTCTCCCTGAAAATCCACTCGTTGTCGTTCTGGAGTCAGTTGAGAAGCCCGGCAATCTGGGAGCTATCCTAAGGAGTGCAGATGCAGCAGGAGTTGATGCAGTTATAGTCTGCGATCCGCTTACAGACATGTACAACCCCAATCTGATACGTTCCAGCATAGGAGGAATCTTTACTGTCCGGACCGCCGCCACATCATCAGAAGAAGCCATCAAATGGCTGAAAGACAAAAAAATAAAAATCTATACAGCACAGCTCCAGGACTCCGAATGGTATTATGACACAGACATGTCCAAGGGCACAGCCATCGTTATGGGAACCGAGGCGACCGGACTTACAGATGTCTGGAGAAATGCGGCAGATGCCCATATAAAGATACCTATGCTTGGAAAACTTGACTCGCTCAACGTGTCTGTATCGGCAGCAATACTGATGTATGAAGCTGTCCGTCAAAGGAAATGTGAATCATAAAACAGAACGATGAAGAAATTCGGACTCATAGGACATCCTATTGCACATTCGCTGTCCCCTGCCCTTTTCGATGCGGCATTCAACGGAAAATACTCATACGACCTGATCGAGGAAAAGGATTTTGAAAAAGCATACGAAAGATTTCTGGAGGAATATGACGCAATCAACGTAACCGCGCCATTCAAGGAAAAGGCATTTCTCATGGCCGACTCAAGTGACAATGACTGCCAGGCAATAGGAGCAGCAAATATTCTTCACAAGGATGATACAGACGGCTTGGTCTCAGCATACAACAGCGATGTCGATGGCGTGACCGGAGCCCTCGCACCGTACAGGAAAACAGGAATAAAGACTCCCATGGCTCTCATAGTGGGCTGCGGAGGAGCTGCTATGGCGGCAGCATATGCCACATGGCATCATATGGGATACGACACGTTCATCATAAACAGAAATGCAGCAAAGGCGCAGAAATTTGTGGATAGGCTGAAATCCAAAGGATACACAGACAGGATCCACGCTGCCGGACTTGAGTGTTTTGCAGAGCTTTTCCGACAGGCTGATATCATCATCTATAACCTGCCGGTAGTCATTCCTGCAATAGACGGACTCAGCAGAAGGGACATCCGGGGAACTGCATTCTGGAAAAAGAGCCAGGAAAAGGTAATCCTCGAAGCAAACTACAAGAATCCTGCATTCACATCGGATCTGGTTGAGAAAATGCGCAGAGTCAACCCCCGTCTGAAGTATATTTCCGGCAAGGAATGGCTTCTTCATCAGGCAATCGGCGCATACAGAAGGTTTGTATCAGACATACCGGATATTGACGCAATGCGTGCCGTAATTGAGTAATTTAATTTTCATTATGTGAGAAATTATCATTAACTTGCAGAGTTTTTGGAAAGAAAGTATAAAATACTGCAATAATATGATCAATAAAGTCATTCTTATCGGAAATGTAGGTCAGGATCCCGAGATCCGCTACACCGGCGATGCTGCCAACGGGGCGAAAGTGGCGACAATCAGACTTGCCACAACAGAGAGATACAGGGACAGGAACGGCAACCTTCAGGAGCATACTGAATGGCATAGTGTCGTAGTATGGAGAAACACCGCAGATGTTGTCGAAAAATATGTAAGGAAAGGAACCCAGCTATATATCGAGGGAAGAATCCGCACAAGGTCATGGGATGACCAGTCCGGCAACAAGAGATACACTACAGAAATCATGGCCGACACCCTTCAGCTGCTTGGCAGAAGGCAGGACAACCAGGGCGGCGCTACTCAGCAGGGCGGTTACGGACAGCCGCAAAATTACAGTCAGCCGCAGGGAGGATACCAGCAGCAGCCATACGGACAGCCTCAGAACTATGGACAACCACAGGGCGGATACCAGCAGCAGGCACCTCAGCAATATGCTCCGGCACAGCAGCCCGTACAGCAGCCAGCCGCACCTCAGAACATAGCTGACAACGGTCCTGAAGATGACCTTCCATTCTAAGATTTTAACTTAAAGAACAATATAACAAATGAAACTTGATGTTGTACTCGGCCTCCAGTGGGGCGACGAAGGCAAAGGAAAAATCGTTGACGTACTTGCAGGAAGATATCCTACAGTAGCACGTTTTCAGGGTGGTCCAAACGCTGGACACTCGCTCCATTTCGAAGGCAAGAGCTTTGTGCTCAGGTCTGTTCCATCCGGAATTTTCAGAAAAGATGCCAAGAACATTGTAGGAAACGGTGTCGTTCTTGACCCTATCACATTCAAAGGCGAATGCGACAATATCTCAAAGACAGGCATTCCTGTCACAGAGCGTATTGTGATTGCAAAGAAGGCACATCTCATCCTTCCAACTCACAGACTTCTCGACGCAGCCAATGAGGCAGCTATGGGAAAAAGCAAGATCGGATCCACACTCAAGGGTATCGGACCTACTTACACTGACAAGATCGGCCGTTACGGTCTCCGCGTAGGTGACATCCTCGCAGCTGATTTCCCTGAGAGATATGCAAAGCTCCAGAACAGACATATCACCCTCCTCAACCAGATGGGTTACGAGTGCGACCCTCACGCAGAGGATGCTGCATTCATGGAAGCTGTCGAATATCTCAAGCAGTTCGAGCTCGTTGACTGCGAGTACTACGTAAACAAGCTTCTCAAGGATCATGACATCCTTGCAGAAGGTGCTCAGGGCTCAATGCTTGACATCGACTATGGTTCATATCCGTTTGTTACATCTTCAACCACATCGTGCTCAGGAGCATGCGTGGGTCTCGGTGTAAATCCGCACCTTATCGGTCATGTCTATGGTATCTTCAAAGCATACTGTACACGAGTAGGAAGCGGTCCGTTCCCAACTGAGCTTTTCGACGAGACCGGAGAGGAACTCCGTCGCATCGGACACGAATTCGGAGCAGTTACAGGACGTCCTCGCCGTTGCGGATGGCTCGACCTCGTAGCCCTCAAATATGCAGTTATGATAAGTGGAGTGACCGACCTCATCATGATGAAGTCAGACTGTCTCGACACATTCGAGACCATCAAGGTCTGCACATCATACATCGTGGACGGCCAGCCTTCAGACCAGTGGCCTTTCGACACATTCGCCAACATCGAGCCTGTATATACAGAGTTCAAGGGCTGGAAGACAGACCTCACCCATTGTCGCACAGAAGAAGAGCTTCCACAGGAATTCCGCGACTATATCGCCTTCATGGAGAAGTTCCTCGAAGTGCCTATCAAGATCATTTCTGTTGGTCCGGACCGCGAAGCAACAATAATGAGATGAAAATAATAGCAGACTGCGGAGGCACCAAGAGCGAATGGAGGGTACTCCACCTCGACGGAAGCGCTGACCGGTATATTTCCGGAGGCATGAATGCGTCCACAATGTCTGCAGACACAATAACGGGAATCATCTCCGAAATAACAAAGAAAATCTCAGCGACAGACTGCTCTGCCGCTGAGATTTATCTGTATATGGCAGGGATTCCCTCCGAGTCTCTGAGAGATTCTATACATAAGACAATCACCGGATATTTCCCGGCATCACATCTGGAGATACAGTCCGACCTGTTAGGAGCTGCCCGAGCCGCCTGCGGCCACCGTCCAGGAATCGCCGCAATATTAGGTACCGGTTCAAACTCCTGTCAATACGACGGAAACACTATCACCAGACGAGTATATTCCAGCGGGTTCATACTTGGAGATGAAGGAAGCGCTGCCACCTTGGGTAAACTATTCATCGCGGACTTCCTGAAAGGTCTTGTTCCATCCGAAATATCAGAAGACTTCGCCTCACGATATCCATCAGATTACAGCACCATAATATCCAACGTATATGGTTCCGAGGGTTCCCCTTCCGGATATCTTGGAAGCTTCGCTCCCTTCATAATGGAGCATTATGATCACCCGTACATCAAGGAACTTGTGGACGGCAACTTCCGCGCATTCATAAGACGCAGCCTGAAACAATACGACACCGAAAGGTATCCAGTCGGTGTCGTAGGAGGTTTCGGTTATGCCCTCAGCGATATTTTCAGACGCATTGCCTCTGCAGAGGGCATCACAGTCTCAAGTTTCGTAAAAGCCCCGATAGACGGGATAGTAGAATTCCACTGTAACCCAAACTACTGAGCGTCAGAGCTTTATACTTGATGCCTGCTCCCCAAAGTACGCAGGCATCAAGTATAAAGCTCTGACGCTCAGAGACTTATCAATCCGCCGAAGAATCCAGATGCAGTTCAGGATGTCTGCGTGACGAGCGGAAAAGCATCACTGCCACTGCTATGGCAATGACACCCAGAAGAATAAACACATATTCCGCATGAATGGCCGCAGTCACTTCCTGAGCATGGTTACCTGCTTCTGTAATATCACGCTTGAATATCCTGCCCACATAAATCGGCACAGCCCACATTCCCATATTCTGTACCCAGTATATGAGCGAATAAGCCGTTCCCAGATTTTTCTCCGGAATTATCTTCGGCACTGAAGGCCACATTGCAGAAGGCACAAGCGAATAGCCTATGCCTAAAAGAGCGATCGACACATATGCATATGCCGGCACACCCTGGGGTGCAAATGTAATGATCAGATGCGAGCCAAGCACAAGAGCAGAGCCGACAATCATCCAAAGAGTAGCCTTTCCCACCTTATCCACAAGAGCGCCGAAGAGAGGCGTAAACAGTATGGTGAAGAAAGGTATCATCGCCAGAAGTACCGTCGCTATATCCAGATCAACTCCGAAAAGAGGGAGCAGGATGGATACGCCGAACTTCTTGAATCTTATCACACAGCAATAGAAAGTGACACATAGAAGGGCAATCATCAGAAAACGAGGATTACTCAGCACCTTCCAGATGTCAGAAAAGCGGAATTTATCCTCTTCTGCAGTCTCCACCTTGTCACTAAGACCTGTCTGCCTGTCAAACCTCGCATCCATAGCTACAAAGACAGCCCATAAGATAGCACCTACAGCCAGAACAGCTAGTCCGACAAGAGCAGGTCTGTTAGTTTCCGCCAGTGTATAGATTTCTCCGACAGCCTTCTGACGTACAATCATAGGGGCAATCAGTATGGCCGTAGCTGTACCGAAACGGGCTATCGCCAGCTGAAGTCCCATCGCCAACGCCATATTCCTGCCCTTGAACCATTTTGCGATGGACCTTGTAACAGACACTCCTGCAATCTCACTGCCAAGTCCGAACAACATACAGCCGACATAAGCTATGGTCAGTGACACAGACGGAGCAAATCCTGCAGAAATGGCAAAGGTGACCAGACCTGCACCAAAGACCATCAGACCCACAAAAATACTTCCTACCAGCCTTACTCCAAACTTGTCAAGCAAGGCTCCGCAGATTATGAGTCCGCCCCAGATGCACAGAAAAGAATAACCGCTGGAATAGAATCCGTAGTCAGCCATATCCCATCCAAGTTCCAGAGTCTGAGGATTCTTGAACAGCTCGGACAGCGAAGAGAACATGTCGTCAAAGAAATATGACGCGAACATAGGAACAACAAGGCACGCCAGCGCAAGCCAGCATGCCCATCTGTTGTCCTTCAAGGTATTTCTGAAGTCAGACATTATTTCTTGATATTAGGAAGCTCGAGTCCATAGCCTTTCTTCTTATCCTCTATCTTGAGGAAGAATGACATTATGAATGCAAGAACGCCGAATGAAGCGAATATGATCATAGGCACTACATATCCTCCTGTCTTCTCGAATGCGATACCGATAATGAGAGGAACGAAGCAAAGCCCCACGTTCTGGATCCAGAAAATAAGTGAATATGCACTACCGAGAATCACAGGGTCGATAATCTTCGGAACTGATGGCCAGAGTGACGCAGGCACGAGCGAGAATGACACTCCGAGCACGACGATAAGAAGAAGTGCAAACCATTTCTGAGGGAATACAGGTAGAAGGAATGCAAAACTCAGGTGGCATACAATCATGATGATCGCTCCGATCATAAGCATAGACGCGCCCTTACCCTTATTGTCGAGAAATGCTCCAAGGAACGGAGTAAGCACCATAGCGAGGATTGGGAACCATCTGAACAGGTCTGCTGCCTCGGTATTAGGAATATTCAGTGTGACTTCGAGGAAGTTGGTAGCATATCTCTGGAACGGGAAGATCGCAGAATAATAAAGCACACAAAGCAGAGCCACCAGCCAGAACATCTTGCTTGAAAAGATCTTTCCAAGGTCGCTGACTTTGAATTCCTCTTCTGACTCGCCTCCTGCTGTAATACCCATCTGCCTGTCGAGCTTAGAATCCATTACAGAGAATACAATGAAATTGATGAGTCCGATAAGAAGAAGTATCACGCAGAAAAGAATAGGTGCCTCGATGTTTCCGAAATGCGCTGCAAGACGTGGAGAAGCTGAAAGTACTGCAAATACGCCGAGACGTGCGATAGCCATCTCAAGACCCATTGCCAGAGCCATTTCCTTACCGTTGAACCACTTTGCAATAGCCTTTGACACTGTGATACCTGCCATTTCGCAGCCGCATCCGAATATCATGAATCCGAGAGATGCAAGCTTCGCACTACCAGGAAGTGCCACCCACCATGAATCAAGCCATGCGCAGAAAGCTGTAGTCTGGAACCACTCTGAGATACCTACAAACTTGATTGCAGCTCCCACCACCATAAGAGAAGTGGAAAGGATTCCTGTAAAACGTACTCCCATCTTGTCAAGGATGATACCCGCAAGAATAAGGAAGCCGCATACGTTGAGAATGTACTCGGAAGCGGCATATGTCCCGAAAACAGATCCGTTCCATCCCCTTGTCTTCTCAATGAGAGACTGAAGCGGAGACATCACGTCCACGAACATATAGGCAAAGAACATTGCCAAAGCAATGAGAATGAGAGCAGCCCACCTTGCGGCAAAGCTGTCGTTAAGATACTTTTTGATAGTCTGTGTCATATTATTTGTATAATTTATTGAATCTGCGAAATCTTTGCAAAGATAACGTTTTTTAGTACCTTAGCAAATTCAAACAGCATGTACATAATGAGCAATACGGCATATACACTCCTCGAAAAAGTAAACTCCCCTGCTGACATCAAGAAATTCAGCATGGACCAGCTGCGCACACTCTGCGGAGAAATCCGTCAATACATGATAGAGTGCTGTGCCGTAAACCCGGGTCATCTCGGGCCAAGCCTCGGTGCCGTCGAACTTATCGTAGGACTGCATTATGTATATGACGCTCCCGAGGACAAGATCGTGTTCGATGTAGGCCACCAGGCTTATGCCCACAAGATCATTACTGGACGTCGGGAGGCATTCAGACTCAACCGTACAAGGGAAGGCATCAGCGGATTCCCCAAACGGTCCGAAAGCGAATACGATGCATTCGGAGCAGGACACTCCTCCACTTCTGTATCTGCCGCACTCGGATTTGCAGAAGCAGCCAAGATGCTTGGACAGAGCCACAAATCGATTGCCCTTATCGGAGACGGTTCCCTTACAGGAGGACTCGCATTCGAAGGTCTCAACAATGCCGGAGCCAGCAAGGCGGACATCCTGGTGATACTCAACGACAACAACATATCGATTGACAGAAATGTAGGAGCCGTCCACAACTATCTGCTCCGCATGACCACAGACCCGCGCTACAACAAGGCAAAAAAGAAGATCTGGGACAGACTCGGAGACAACTGGTTCCGCAAGACCATACAGAAAATTGTCACAACGACCAAATCCCATCTTGTCAGCGACAACGGCGGTCATCTTTTCCAGGCAATGGGATTCCGATATTTCGGACCTATCGACGGCAACGATATCGCTCAGGTAATAGACACACTGAACAGGCTCAAGGAGATGGGCGGTCCCATTCTTCTGCACACGCTTACAAAAAAAGGTAAGGGATATGCCCCGGCTGAAGCCAACCAGACAGTATGGCATGCCCCAGGTGCATTCGACCCGGAAACCGGAGAAAGAATCAAGAGCGACAACGGAGTCAGCCGCTATCAGGATGTATTCGGTCAGACACTGCTGAAACTCGCAAAGCTTGACAGCAAGGTAGTGGGCATTACCCCGGCCATGGCATCGGGATGCGGAATGAACACGCTGGCGAAACAGATGCCTGAACGGTTCTACGACGTAGGTATAGAGGAAGAGCATGCAGTGACATTTGCAGCCGGTCTTGCAGCCGGAGGCATGAAGCCCTTCTGCAACATATACTCATCATTTTCACAGAGAGCCTACGACCAGATAATACACGACGTAGCCCTTCAGGGACTGCCTGTGACACTCTGTCTGGACAGGGCGGGACTTGTAGGAGAGGACGGAGCCACACATCACGGATGCTATGACATGGCCGTTTACAGGACAATACCTGGTGCCGTGATAGCTGTACCCAAGGACGAGGTGGAGCTCAGAGACATGATGTATTCTTCATTGCATGCCAAGACCGGTCCTTATATAATAAGGTATCCGCGCGGATATGGCGAAGGAACACCATGGCAGGAAGACGAGTTCAATCTTCTGGAAGCAGGCAAGGGCGAAAGACTCATGGAAGGAAAGACTACGGCAGTTATCTGCGCCGGTCCGTACTGCTACCGCGCAATGGAAGCCGCGGCGAGGCTGAAAGAGGAAAAGGGTTGGAATCCTTCTATATATAATATAAGGTATATAAAACCGCTCGACGAGAATCTGCTGACAGAGATATTCGAAAGTCATGAAAATATAATCACTGTCGAGGACGGCACCATCATAGGCGGACTCTATGGAGCCGTGACCGAATTCGCCGCAAAAGCAGGATACCGCAGATCCATACAGGGTTTGGGAATACCGGACATCTACATCAGTCAGGCGACCCAGGCCCAGCAGAGGGAAGAATGCAGCCTGACAGCGGAAAGGATATACAAAGTATTATCCAAAGGATGAATTTATTTCCCAAAGCACCACACAATGTACTTCATATCTATAATAACGCTACCTTTATGATAGTAACCCTCTAAACTTTTAGATATGAAACGCACATTAATCGTACTGTTAGCTGTTTTGTTATCATTTGCAGCAAACGCACAGACAAAGTACAGAGTCACAGGTGTAGTTATGGACACATACGGTGAACCCATTATTGGTGCTTGCGTACTTGAAGTCGGCACTTTAAATGGAACGATGACAGACATCGACGGCTGCTATACCCTTGAGGTATCCGATTGCAACTCCTATATAGAGGCCAGTTGTTTAGGATACATAACTCAGCAAAAAAAATATCGGCCTGTGCTGTATTTTATTCTCGAAGACGATGGAGATTGGCCAATAACGACTCCTGATAACAAAAACACAGACTTCGAAGAAAAAACCAGCAAGAGAGAAAGAAAGGAGAAAACCTCATAATGAAACTACGGATTCACATACTGGTAGCATTCTTCATCATATTCAGCCCGAAGCATCTTTGGGCTGAATATTGTCAATTGCCTGGTCCTGCAGATTCGTTGTGCCAGATTACCGGAAAAGTATATTCTGCCACTAATCCGTTCCCTATAGCAAATGCAAGGATAAGGATAACCGATTCTGCCGGAAGGAATGTCCTGACCGCATCTGATGATTCCGGAAACTTCATATTCAAAGACCTACATCCCGGTGTCTTCAAGATGAAGGTCACTCATCTCGGATATGAACCTTTTAGCACTGAATATGATTTTACTCCGGGAAACTGCATAGTATATGTCAAACTGAAAGCAAGTTCCGAACGCATCGAGGCATCCTCTGTCACTGCACAAGTCGCGCTTATGCGGAGAGTCCGGGATACAACCATATTCAACGCCTCCGCCATACGGACAGACGAATGGGATGATGCCATCGCGATTCTTCAACAGATTCCGGGAGCCGACGTAAAAAACGGCAGGATAACCATAAACGGGGAGACTGTCGCCAGAACTTTTGTAAACGGCAAGCTCATATTCGGTGACGAACCGATTACCGCATTCAATGCACTCAAGGCATCTGATGTAAAACAGATCAAGGTGTACGACGAGCTTTCCATAGAAGATCAACGGATTGGTAAAAAGAATGGAAGAAAAGAACGAATCATCAACATTATCACCAAAGATCTTATAACATCCCAAATAAGAGGTCTGGCCTTGGCTGCAGGCGGAGCCAACACAAATAACGATTCAGAAGGTAAAGTATCTCCTCTATACCTTGGTCACGCATCGACCAATCTCCATTCAGAATATCTCCAGATAAATCTTCAAGCTGGCAGTAACAGCCTGAACACTGATCCCGAAGATCCCACATCTCCTACAATATGGAACACGATAGGAGCCAACAGCACTATGTCCGATGCGAAATTGGGTATTTCCAAATATTGGGGAGACAGGATATTTGGAAATCAACTGAATTTATCCTACATATACAAGTCCACAAAAACCAGTTATTCAACATTATCAAAGACGGATTTTCTCAATATAGAAAACGATATTCCCTTGAGCTTCAGGGATTCATCCGCAAACAACAGTTTTTACGGAGAGCATTCGATAAGAGCCCAGATAACCATGCCTGATACACGGCTTAAACACCTCAGGGCCTCATTAAGCCTCACTTTCAGAAACAATAAGAATAAAACAGTCCAAAGTCATCATGAAACCTTCGGAGACTCCAATAACTTCACAGAAGACAACAATGTAAATAGTGCAAAGTTCAAAGAGTTACACGGATTCCTTGAATGGAAACACAATAACCTGAAAACAGTCAAACCTTACAGCTTGATAAATATCGGGTACTCCCATGACAGAAAACAATTGTCGGTCATCGACACTCTCGGTCCCGCATCATATCCGAAACGAGATCTTCAAGGGACCGGCAAAGAAGGAGACTTTACATTGGCATGGGACAGCGGTGTAAACATATTCCTGAAGAACGAGGAAAAACGCACCATGATGCTCAGGCTCAACTACTATCTGTCATATGAGAATCTGCACGACCGACATAATACAGTTGACTGGTTTATCCCATCTGCACCTGTGACAGACACCATAAATACGTTTAATTACCGCAACGCAGCGGCCTTCCATTCGATCTCATGCGGATTCAGTTACGACACTCGCAGCATAAGCATCCATACATCACTGAAACCTACATTGAAGGTCATATCCGATTCTGACGTCTTCCCTGAAGAATACGAAAACAAGCGGAGATATTTCGCTGTCTGCCCCTCATTCTCATTCAGCTACAACAATAGAATAAAAGCCGAGATAAGTACGGACACCTACGCCCCGTCAATGATGCAGACAAGAAAGAAAATAGATGACAGGATACAGAACCGGCTCATTGCAGGCAATCCGGAGCTCGACCAGGAATACAAATCCTCACTATCTGTCAAATACAGCACTAAACCGGAAATAGACAAGCCTGTAATAGAATCCGGCGTTACAGGAACACTTACATTCAATCCTATCGTTTCCGCCATGAATTATATCACAGCAGGGACGATGATAGGCGGATACGACTACACAGCACCCATAAATGCTCTGCTCACCACCTACGACAATGCACCATTGGCTGCTCAGTTATCCTGGACTTTCAGAGTATCCGATCAAATCAGGAAAATCAGGTCACCTTATCATATATCAATAGGATACGCCTACAGAATGCTGCCACAAATGTCTGAAGGCAACCTGATAAACCTCCACGAACACACACCATCGTTGGAAGGACGTTTCAGTTACCGATCAAGAAAAGGATTCAGATTGTCTCTAAATGGAAATATAGGATATATTAATGCAAAAAACAATGACGGAACCCTTATAAACAATTCAATAACCGGCAAAGCATCAGTCCGGATTACATACAAATTCCTGAACAGATACGAACTTGAAGCAAGAAACACGTTTGTTGCGAATAACGTATTGAATCTTGACTATCTATATCACAAGAACACCCTGACATGTTCGTTTACAGCAGAAATACTGAAAGGAAGACTGTATATGACTGCATCTGGTCATGATCTGCTTAACAAAGAACCTGTTTATACAATCAAATATACCGGAAACAGCTATGTACAAGAATGGAAGCCTACAGTAGGACGGTATTTCATGCTGACGATAAAATGGGAATTCAGAAAAAACTTCAATAAAAACTAAAAAAGTTTTGGAGTTGTAAAAATTATATCTATCTTTGCAATCCCAAATCAAGAGAGCCTCTCTCAAGATAAGGGAAAACAACAATGCCGATGTAGCTCAGTTGGCCAGAGCACGTGATTTGTAATCTCGGGGTCGTGGGTTCGATTCCCTCCATCGGCTCAAAAGTTCTTAGGAATTTTGGGAGAATACCAGAGTGGCCAAATGGGGCAGACTGTAAATCTGCTGGTTTATACCTTCGGTGGTTCGAATCCATCTTCTCCCACCAGAAGCCCGACAAAATAACCGATCGGGCTTTTACTTTGAAGAGCGGAATTTACCGCCCACAAAGTTTTGAAGTTTATTTTTGAGGGATTTCGAGGCGGACGAGCGAGGAAAGAGGGAGTTACCTTTCGGTAATGACCGACAGACGAGCGAAGGCCAACGAAGAAATCACCAAAAAGAAACGAAAAAAGCGGAAGTAGCTCAGTCGGTAGAGCATCAGCCTTCCAAGCTGAGGGTCGCGGGTTCGAACCTCGTCTTCCGCTCAAACTACGCCAGTGTAGCTCAGGGGTAGAGCGCTTCCTTGGTAAGGAA